>JBPBQO010000093.1:0-143961 GCA_050954785.1 Janthinobacterium lividum
GCGACGTGCTGGCCAAGGCGCTCGGCCGTGGCGGCAAGGTGGTGATCATCGAGGGTAACCCGGGCGCCGAGAACGGCGTGCAGCGCAAGCTCGGCTTCACCGACGCGATCGCCTCCGGCGGCCTGGTACTGGTCGATAGCCGCACCGGCCACTGGGAGACCGAGGAAGCCAACACCGTCTTCACCAACATGCTGACCGCGCACCAGGACATCCAGGGCGTGCTGGCGGCCAACGATTCCATGGCTCTCGGCGTGGTCAAGGCGATCGACGCCGCCGGCAAGCCGGGCCGGATCAAGGTGGTCAGCTTCGACAACATCCCGGCGATCCAGCCGCTGCTCAAGGACGGCAAGGTGCTGGCGACGGTCGACCAGTTCGGCGCGCAGCTCGCGGCGATGGGCATCGACAACGCGATGAAGGAGATCGCCGGCCAGACCCTGACCGGCTGGATCAAAACCCCGGTGAAGTTGATCACAGGCCAGACCGCCGGCTAAGCCAGTGCCGCCTATCCTGCGCCTTCAAGGCCTGACCAAGCGCTTTCCGGGCGTGGTGGCGCTCGACGGCGTCGATCTCGACATCGAGGCCGGCGAGATGCACGCCCTCGCCGGCGAGAACGGAGCCGGCAAGTCGAGCCTGATCCGCCTGCTCGCCGGCATCCACCGGCCCGACGCCGGCTCGATCACGCTGGAAGGCAGGCCCTATGCCCCGCAGGCGCCGATCGACGCGATCCGTGCCGGCATCCGCGTGGTGCACCAGGAGTTCAACCTGCTGCCGGCGCTCTCGGTCGCCGAGAACCTGCTGTTCGAGCATCTGCCCCGCAACCGCTTCGGCTTCGTCGATCGTGTCCGCCTGGACAGCGAAGCGGAGGCGCTGCTGGCACGGGTCGGCCTGAACGAGATCTCGCCGCGCCTGAAGGTGGAGCGGCTCGGCATCGCGCAGATGCAACTGGTCGAGATCGCCCGCGCGCTCTCTACGCGCGGTCGGGTGCTGGTGCTCGACGAACCGACCGCGACGCTCACCCCACGCGAGGCCAACCGCCTGTTCGAGCAGATCCATGCCCTCAAGGCGGAGGGCATGACGCTGATCTATGTCTCGCACCATCTGGGCGAGATCTTTTCCCTGTGCGACCGCGTCACGGTGCTGCGCAACGGCCGCAAGGTCGGCACCAGCCGTACCGCCGATACCAACCCAGGCGACCTGGTCCGCCAGATGATCGGTCGCACGCTCGCCGCCCAGGCGCCACTCGCCGGTGCTGTTCTTGGGCTCGAGGCGCTGCGCGTCGAGCGTCTGCGTCCGCTCGGTGCCCCGGTCGGCCCAGGCCTCGATTTCAGCCTTCGCTATGGCGAAATCATCGGCCTGGCCGGTCTGGTCGGCGCCGGCCGGACCGAGGCGGTGCGGGCGATCTTCGGCGCCGACCGCCGGCTCGGTGGCCGCATCTACCGCGACGGCGCCGAAATCGCGATCCGCAGCCCGAGTGACGCCACCCGCCACGGCATCTGTTTGCTGACCGAGGACCGCAAGGGCGAGGGGCTGGTGCTGCCGATGGCGGCGCGGGTGAACACCACGCTGGCCCGGCTCGACAAGGTCGCGACCGCCGGCTTCTTGCGCCCTGCCGTCGAACGCGCGGCCTCGGTGCGGCTGGCCACCGAGCTCGGCACACGCCTCAGCGGCCCCGAGCAACCGGTGATCCAGCTCTCCGGCGGCAACCAGCAAAAAATCGTGCTGGCCAAGTGGTTGTTCGGCGAAGCCCGCGTGCTGATGCTGGACGAACCCACGCGCGGCATCGACGTCGGCGCGAAAGCCGAGATCTACGCGCTGCTCGGCCGGCTCGCTGCCGAGGGCCGTGCCATCCTGGTGGTCTCGTCCGAACTGCCGGAGCTGATGCATCTGTGCGACCGCATTCTCGTGCTGTCGCGCGGCCATTTCGCCGGCGAGGTGGCACGTGTGGATTTCAGCGAGGAACGCATCCTCTCCCTCGCATACAGCGAGTTCATGCAGCCGGTCGCCGACACCGGCCCGCTTGCCCAGGAAGCCTGAACCCCATCATGTCCGCATCCTCGACACCGACCGCTTCCCCCGAGCCCGCGTCGCGGCCTGGCGCCAACGCCATCGCCCGCACGGTGCTGCGCGAGGCTGGCATCGGGCTGGCCTTGCTGGCGATGATCGCTTTTTTCGCAGTCGTGGCGCCATCTTTCACCACGCACGAGAACATTTCCAACATCCTCACCCAGATCACCATCAACCTGATCCTGGCGACAGGCATGACCTTCGCGATCCTGATCGGCGGGATCGACCTGTCGGTTGGCGCGGTGATGGCGTTGTGCGCGGTGGTGGCCGGCACCGTCCTGAAGCTGGACTTTCTGTCCGACCCGGAGGCGATCGGCCTCGGTATCCTGGCCAGCCTGGTGGTCGGCATGATCTGTGGCGGTCTGAACGGCTTCATCTCGTCGTTCTGGGGCGTTCCGGCCTTCATCGTGACGCTCGGCATGCTGAACGTTGCGCGCGGCGCCGCACTCGAGGTGACCAACGCCCGCACGATCTACGACTTCCCCGACAGCTTCAACGCGTTCGGCACCGCCAGCATTCTTGGCCTGCCGGTAATTTTCGTGCTCGCTCTGGTGCTGCTGGCTATCGGATGGGTCGTTCTGACCCGCACCGTGTTCGGCCGGATGATTTACGCGATCGGCAACAACGAGGAAGCGGTCAGGCTGTCCGGACATCGTCCGTTCACCACCAAGGTGCTGGCGTTCACCGTGACCGGCCTGTGCGTCGGCATTGCCGCGATCGTCTACATGACCCGGCTGACCATCGCCAACCCGATCCTGGGCATCGGCTTCGAGCTGAACGCGATCGCTGCGGTGATCATCGGCGGCACCAGCCTGTCCGGCGGACGCGGATCGCTGGTCGGCACGCTGCTGGGTGCCGCGATCATCGGCGTTCTGGCGAACGGACTGATCCTGATGGGCGTTACCGACTTCGTCCGTCAGATCGTCACCGGGCTGGTGATCATCCTGGCGGTAATCCTGGACTCCTACCGCGCCAGGCTGTCCGCACGCGGCGCCGGCTGACCTGGATCTATTCTCGCTGTGGCGGTCGTTTCGGTGTGCAGTCTTGCTCATTTGCAGCCACCCAAAAGACGATGGCCACCGTCGTCGAGGAAGCCGGCAAAACCTTCAACATCACGACCACAATGGTCGGTGGCACAGCCCGATCCTGCCCAGCAGGTCGAGCTCATCGACGCGATCCTTGCCTGCGTGTTGGGCGGCATCAGTCCGACCGGCGGCTTCGGCAAGGTCGGCGGGCCGGCTGGTCGATATGACGGGTTGCGACCTGTCGCTGCTGCCGCTGGACACCTTCGTACCGTCACCGGTCAAGCGAACGAAGGTCGTCGACGATCCGGAACGTGTGATGCCGGTACAAGAGCGTATGCAGGCAGTCGTTGATCGCATCGAAGGGCGCGCGGTGCCGATCGAGCCTCTTGAACGCTTCGACTTCTATGCGGCAGCGAAGCTCTGCTACGCCGTAGTCCGAACCTCGGATGCCCGACCGAACGGGTGCTTCATTTTGCGAAAAGGCGATGTTTAAAGGTTCGCCGCTTCCGGTATTTCCGGCGTACGTCTCCAATCGGTCTGAATCCAAAGCGGACTCTGGAGTGGCTGTGTCCGCTTCTGCCGGATCCAGTCACGTTTCAAAAGTCCGTTCCAAATCCAGGTAGGACGTTCCAAAGCATTTCGGTGGCAGGAAGCTCAACCCGTAGCCGAGCGGACATTCCTGGAACTCCTCCCTGTCGAGCTTGTCGCCGTTAAAGTCGGGCAAGCGGGACACGTCATGGCGCTGCAGGCGGCGGCCTCGTCCTCGAGCGACCGCACAGTCGATTTGGATCCGGTGGACCGGTCTGCTGGTCTGTGACGGAGTTCCGCTGCCTTCACTTTGGCAGCAATCTTCCGGTTGAGATCGTAGCGCCGGGTAATGTCCTCTCAGGCTCTCTGGACAATTTTGTATCGCTGGACGGCTCGCCGCAATCGGTGGCGCTGTCATGGAGAACCTGACCCGTAACGCGTGCTCCCATCTACCGGACAGGAACGCACCATCGGAGCATGCAACGAAATATCTAAAACAACCTCTTGTCTCGCGTAATGGGATTTTGATCGGCGACATGAGCGATTTTACGGTTGAACCGGAAGTTCAGCTCGAGGGGATAGCGACATCGTGGCGCAGTTGCCACGTTTAATTCGAGCAGAACAATCTTTCCCAGTAACAAATAAAAGAACTTCGTCTAACAAACAAATAAGCAGCACTCCAGACAAATTCATACGACACAAGCTATCTAAAACCCGTATCGGTCTGTAAACGAACGTTTGGGACAAGAGCGGGCTAGGGGGATCGTGAGCGTGTTCGAGAAAGCGGCCCCGTACAGGACGTGCTACGTTGTATCGGCAGTTCTGATGCTGTCGGGATCGGGGCCCATCGAGGATCGAGCACCGACGTTGCAGGATTTGCAGATTGCAACCCATGTGCTGCATTTTTTGGACGCGCCTGTTTCCGGTGAGTTAATTCTCGCGATCGCATTCGACGCTTCGGACGCCGCGTCACGTGCCGAGGCGACCGCGTTGGCCAGTCTGGCCGGCGAAGGTCTTACCGCTGGTGACCTGACTCTGCGCCCCTGCCTGGTCGAGGAGGGCCAATTGGCCACGGTCACCGGTTACGGCGCCGTTTTTGCAACTGCCGGCGTGAATCAGAAGCTGTTGGGCGCCAGCCTGAAGCAGCGTCACGTGCCGTGCCTGACCCGGCACCTGGAGCAGGTGCAGCATGGCGCCTGCATCGTCGCGATCGGCACGGAGCCCACGGTCAGCATCGTTCTCAACGCAGCGAACGCAGCCTCCGACGGCGTACGCTTCGCGACAGCATTCCGCATGATGGTTCCCGAGATATGATCAGCTTTCCGCGCCTCGCGTCGCTGCGTGTCGTGTGCGCGCTGCTGGCAACGACTGCTTGCCCGGTCCATGCTCAGTCCCTCGATCACGCCGCCTTCGAGCAGTTGTTCGGCGAGCCGGTCACCGACTCGGCCACCGGCAAGCCCCAGCGGGCGAGCGACGTGCCCGCCGAGATGGACATCGTCTCCGCCGAGGATATTCGCCGCTCAGGCGCGGACAACCTGCCCGACGTGTTGAATTTCGTTGCCGGGCTCGATGTCCGCCGCTACGGCATGCAGGATGCTTCTGTCGGCATTCGCGGCTATAATACCGCCTTGAACCCGCGTGTTCTGGTGCTTCTCGATGGCCGGCAGGTCTATCAGGACGATTATGGGCTCACGGTCTGGCCGCTGATCCCCGTCGCGTTGAGCGCGATCCGCCAGATCGAGATCATCAAGGGGCCCAGTTCCGCATTGTATGGCTTCAATGCGGTCTCCGGCGTCATCAATATCGTCACCTATGATCCGTTACGCGACAAGACGATCGCTGTCCGTGCGGAAGGCGGCAGCCAGAGTCAGGCCTATGGCGAGGCGGTCGCCACGGCGCAGATTCCGGGCCGGATGGGTATACGCCTGTCGGCGGAGGGCTTCCGTTCCACTGAATTCGAGGGCAACGAAGCCGGCAACACGCGCGAACAGCCGCATAGCGGCACGGTTGCCCTGGACGGGCGTTTTCAGCTTGCGCCCGGCATCGAATGGGATGTCGCCGGATCGATAGGCAGCGTCGATAGCGACTATTACATCGATATCGGCGCCTACGTGCCGGCCGGCTTCAAGGCGAATAGCCTGAGCAGCCGCCTGTCGGCCGATACCAGGTTCGGCATGCTGCAGCTCAATGCCTATCGCAACGAGAACCGCACCTCGGACAACAAGCCCGAGACCCTGGACCATTGGCGGGAAGACGTCGTGGTCGTGCAAGCCAACGACCTGGTCAAGCTCGGCCGAGACCACACACTTCGTTTCGCTGGCGAATATCGCGACAATACGGCCTCGTCGCTGCAGTCCTTCAACGGCCGTATCGGCTACAGCATCATTGCCGGTTCGGTGATGTGGGATTGGCAGATCCTGCGCAGCCTGTCCTTCACCAACGCTCTGCGCGTGGACGATGTCTCGCTAAGCCACCATGGTATGCAGTTCGAAGTGCCCGGGCTGGGCGGGCTGTACCACGATGCCAGCCTGGTCGAACCGAGTTTCAACAGTGGTATCGTCTTGAAGCTCACCAACTACGACACGGTCCGACTCACCGCGGCCCGCGCCATCCAGTTGCCCAGCCTGGTCGATTTCGGCTATGCGCGGGACATCGGCGGCCTGATCGTCGCCGGCAATACCGGCTTGGTACCTTCGACGGTACAGAATTATGAAATCGACTATGATCGCAGATTGCCTGCGTATGGCGCCATGCTTCGTCTGGCACTTTTTGCCCAGCGCACGGACAGCACCATCGGCTCGCCATTCGGTTCCGGTATCACTTTGCTTCCGAACGGTTATCCAGCCTTGATTGCCCGCAATTTCGGTGACAGTTGCGAAGCGGGCGGCGAGATCGGCATCAAGGGCCGCAGCCGGGCTGGATTGCGCTGGAATATCAGCTATGCCCTCGCTCTCGTGCATGACGACACGCCCGAAGCTGAACTGCTCAACGCCGCTTCGATAAGCTACCAGCGCCAATCGCCGACCCATTCCGTTATTCTGGGTGCGGGCTATAGCTGGGGTCGCCTGGACCTCGATATGCAGGCGCGCTGGCAGTCGCACATCCAGGATTTCACCGTCGATCCGACAACGTCCATCACGATGCCGGTGACCGTACCGAACTACATCACCATGAATGTCCGCGTGGGCTATCGCCTGACGAACCAGATTACCACCTCGCTTCTGGTGGAGCAGTTGAACCAGCAAAGTCTCGCCGAAACAGCGGGATTGCAGGTCGACAGGCGCTTTGTCGGTGGTATCGAGATCAGATTCTGATGCCACGCCGACGAAGCTTGATCTGCGGCAGGACTGACCGGCGTTGACACATCTCATCGCGGCGCTGTTGCGCTACCACGATCCGCGCATGGTCGCCCTGGTTCTGCTGGAAGCCATATGCGGTAGTATCGCGTTGAGGCAGATTTTTCGGCGCCGTCGGTCCGCACGATACCCCATCATGAGCACTGTGGTGACGACGACGCTGTTCGGCGCTGTCGCGACCTTGCTTTCCTGGATGACCTTTATTACAGCGCTGGCGGGAACCTATCCAAAGCTCAGGCTGAGTATACCGCTATACTGGGTCATCCCGGCTTTGGTCATGTCGCTGCTGTGCAGCATGGCGGCGGGTGCAATCCAGAAATACGGTCACCGGTCTGCCCGCAATGCCATGCTTGGCGGTTCTTTGTTGGCCTGCGGGTTTTCCTGCATGCTGTTTACCGGCATGGCAGGGTTGGTGCGGCCCTTCGCACTCGCCTACGACCTCACCGCCATCCTGGTCGTCATGGTGCTTGGCGCTGCATTGTTTGCCTTCGCGCTGTGGGAAAGCAGCCGTCATTCCCGGCGACACCGTCCCTGGATAATCGGGCTCGGGTTGGCCGTGCTCGCGATCAGCGTGCTCTCCTTCGGATCACTCGCCGCCATCCTGCCGTTCGATGCCTGGATGGAAGCGGTCAGTCAGGCGGATGACCTGGCGTCCTCGCCGATCGCCATCATTGTCGCGGCGGAAGCCGTGGCGGCGCTGGTGCTCAGCCTGTCCGGATCGCTGGTCGATAACCGGGTTGTGGCGCGGGACCGGATGGACGCCGACCGCTTCCGCCAACTGGCGGACAGCACCCTCGAGGGAATTCTGATCCACCGGGATGGCGACATCATCGATGGTAACGAGAGCATAGCGGCCCTTCTCGGCCTGCCACTCGACACGTTGCGCAGTAGCCGGCTGGCGCGTTTCATGACTCCGGATGGCGATGCGATCCTGTGGACCGGGCACCGGGGGACGGTGCCGGTGCAGACCGATGTACTCTCCGCCGGCGGGGTTCGCGTGCCGGTCGAGATCGTGTCGCGGGTGATCAGCCATGGTGGCCGTCCAGCCCTGGTCACCGCGCTACGCGACGTGCGCGAGCGACTGGCCTCGGAAGAACGGATCCGCTTTCTCGCCCACCACGATGTGCTCACGGAGCTGCCGAACCGTGTATTGCTCAGCGAGAGCCTGGATCGGGCACTGGACCTGGCCGCGCGAACGAACGCGCCGTTGGCTCTGCTATTTCTCGATCTCGACAGCTTCAAGATGGTCAACGACACGCGTGGGCATGTGGTAGGCGACCAGTTGCTCTACCAGGTGGCGGCGCGGCTGCGTCAAAACCTGCGCGCCGACGACTTCGTCGCCCGGGTCGGCGGTGACGAGTTCGTCGTGCTGCAAACCGTCGGTGCGCAGCCAGAACAGGCGGCCCTGCTCGCCCGGCGCCTGATCGCGTGCCTGGAACCGAGCTTCCACATCGACGGGCAGGAACTGAGCGTCGGCGTGAGTATCGGCATTGCCGTCTATCCACAGGACGGCGACACCGCGGCCGTGCTGCTGAAGAACGCCGACATCGCTCTGTATCAGGCAAAGGAACACGGGCTCGGCTGGTACCGGCTGTTCGAGAGCAGCATGGAAGTGGTTCTGCGCGAACGGCGCGAGATGGAACAGGATCTTCGCGCAGCCTTGCTCCGGAACCAGTTCACGTTGCACTTCCAGCCGATCTTCAACACCGATCTTGAACTGGTTGCCTTCGAAGCGTTGGTGCGATGGATGCATCCGACCCTGGGCCTGGTGTCTCCGGCGCAATTTATCCCGGTCGCGGAGGATTGCGGCCTCATCATCCCGCTCGGCGAATGGGTCATGCGTACCGCATGTCTTGCCGCCGCAGGATGGGATGTCGCCTGCCGGGTCGGGGTCAACCTGTCGCCGGCCCAATTCCTGCGCAGCGACCTGCGGGCGATGGTGACGGCCATCCTGTCCGAGACCGGTCTGCCCGCCAACCGCCTGGAGCTGGAAATCACCGAGGGCGTGCTGATGGACAATACCGACGGTGCGATTCATGTACTCACCGAACTGCGCGATCTCGGGGTGCGCCTGGTGCTCGATGATTTCGGCACCGGCTACTCGAGCCTGTCATATCTGCAGCGTTTTCCGTTCGACAAGCTGAAGGTGGATCGCTCGTTCGTGCAGCGCATGGAAGCCGACGAAGGCTCGCGGGCCATCGTCAGCGCGATCATCGCCATGAGCCGCAGCCTCAACCTCGAAGTCACGGCCGAAGGTGTGGAGACCATCGAGCAATTCGATCTGCTTTGCGCCAGAGGCTGTCACGAACTGCAGGGCTTCCTGCTGGGGCACCCGATCCCGCAAAAAACCGTCGAGCATTTCATCCGCCGATATCTTCTGGCGCAGGTGGCGCCGCCGATGTCGCCCCGCCACGCCTTGCAACGGTTTCTACGCCAACGCCCGGTCGATGCCTGAGTAGAGCCAGCAGCGCGTCAGGCTCCGGCCTCGTCCAGGAACCGGATCACGTCGTGCAGGCTCTCCATGATCCGGTGCGCCTTGCCGTGCATCTCCTCGTTCGGATGCAGCAGGTCCGGCACCATGATCACGCGCATCCCGGCCGCGTGCGCCGCACGCACGCCATTATGCGAATCTTCCAGCGCCAAACACGCAGCCGGCGACACGCCAAGCCGTGACGCGGCCAGCAGATACGGCTCCGGGTTCGGCTTGCCATGCGTCACATCGTCACGAGTTATGATGTGCTCGAAACGCCGCGCGATCCCGACGACATCCAGATGATGCAACGTCCGGCTGCGTCCGGATGAGGTGGCGACCGCATGCTTGATCCCCCGCCGGTCGAGCAGGTCGAGCAACTCCGGCACGCCTGTCTTCAGCGTAAGCTTCCCGTCCGCGACCAGTGCCTGCAGGTGTCGTTCCTGCACCTTGACGTACTGCTCGATCGGAAACTCCGGCCCGTATTCTGCAATCAACATCGCGCGGCACAGATCCAGCGACGAGCCGATCATCGAATGGCAGAAGTTGCGCGGCATGTCGTAGCCGAGTTCGGCGCCGGCGGTCATCAGCGCCTCCATGGACAGGAGTTCGCTGTCGAGCAGCAACCCGTCCATGTCGAAAATCACCGCCTCGATCGGATGGTGAACCACAGCGTTCTCGATCATCGCGTCTTCCTTCGGACAGGCTTCGTTTGGATCGATCCTTGGAGCACGGACCGGACCGACTGGACAGGGATCCGCCCGATCTGCCTGTTTTTCACGCAAAAGCATCCGTTGCTAGACAATAGGCTTGCGAACCATACGAACCTGACCAATTGATCAGCTTTTTCTTTGACCGAGACTGTGTCACGCTCTTAGAATGCGATCACGGAACGGAGATACTGCATGGTCGACACCCTGGTTGCCCCGGAGGCCCGCATCCGTGCCGGCCGGCTCGATGCCACTCTCCTGGCCGACAACTTCGCCGACGCGCATCCGGCATTGAGCCCGGCCAAGGCACGCGTCGAGGCCGAGCGCTGTTATTTCTGCTACGACGCACCCTGCATCGAGGCCTGTCCGACCGGCATCGACATCCCGTCCTTCATCGCCAAGATCGTCGACGGCAATCTTCGCGGGTCCGCCGAAACGATCCTGTCCGCCAACATCTTTGGCGGCGCCTGCGCCCGCGTGTGCCCGACCGAGATCCTGTGCGAGCAGGCCTGCGTGCGCACCACCCAGGAGAACAAGCCGGTCACCATCGGCGCGCTGCAACGCCATGCGACCGATGCGCTGATGCAGCACGGCATCCATCCGTTCGCCCGCAGCCCCGAGACCGGCCGCCATGTCGCCGTGGTCGGGGCAGGGCCCGCCGGGATCTCCTGTGCGCACCGGCTCGCCATGCTGGGCCATCGTGTCACCGTCTACGAGGCAAAGCCCAAGGGCGGCGGCCTGAACGAATACGGTGTCGCCGCCTACAAGCTTGCCGGCGACTTCGCGCAGGACGAGCTCGACTTCATCCTGCGGATCGGCGGCATCACCATCCTGCATGACCGCCGCCTCGGCCGCGACACCGACCTGGAGACGCTGCGCCGCACCCATGACGCCGTATTCCTCGGCATCGGCCAGACCGCCGTCCGGGCACTTACTTTGTCCGACACGCAACTGACCGGCGTGCTGGACGCGGTCGACTTCATCGCCGGCCTGCGCCAGGCGGCCGACAAACGCGCCGTGCCGGTCGGCGCCCGCGTGGTGGTGATCGGCGGCGGCAACACCGCGATCGACGCCGCGATGCAGGCGAAGCGCCTCGGCGCCAAGGACGTCACCATCGCCTACCGCCGCGGCCTCGAGCACATGTCCGCCACCGGCTTCGAGCAGGACTGGGCCCGCACGTCGGGCATACGCATCCGCACCTGGTGCACGCCGAAGCGGCTGCACGGATCGCTGGGCATGGTCACCGGCATCGAATTCGAGGACACCGGCAGCGGCCCGGATATCGAGCCCGCCGACATGGTGCTGAAGGCGGTCGGCCAGTTGTTCGACGCAGCCTCCCTCGGTGCCGGGTCCGCGAGCATCCCCGACATCGCCGGCGGCCGCATCATGGTCGACGCGGACGGTCGGACCTCGCTGCCGATGGTCTATGCCGGCGGCGACTGCACGCCCGGCCCCGACCTCACGGTCAGTGCCGTCCAGGATGGCAAGCTCGCCGCCCTGGCCATCCACGCCGCCCTTATGCCGGCATCCGCCATCGTCGTCGGGAGCTTCTGATCATGGCCGACCTGCGCTGCACCATCGGCGGCATCCGCTCGCCGAACCCATTCTGGCTGGCCTCCGCGCCGCCGACCGACAAGGAGTACAACGTCCGCCGCGCACTCGAGGCCGGCTGGGGCGGCGTGGTCTGGAAAACCCTCGGCGAGGACCCGGCCGTGGTCAATGTCAGCAGCCGTTACGGCGCGGTGTCCTATGCCGGCCAGCGCATGGCCGGGCTGAACAACATCGAGCTGATCACCGACCGTCCGCTCGCCACCAACATCGCCGAGATCAAGCGCATCAAGCAGGACTTCCCCGACCGCGCCATCGTCGTCAGCCTGATGGTGCCCTGCGTCGAGGAAAGCTGGCGCGCGATCCTGCCGATCGTCGAGGATACCGGCTGCGACGGCATCGAGCTCAATTTCGGCTGCCCGCACGGCATGTCGGAACGCAACATGGGGGCCGCGGTCGGGCAGGTTCCCGAGTACGTCGAAATGGTCACCCGCTGGTGCAAGCAAATCACGCGCATGCCGGTGATCGTCAAGCTCACTCCAAACATCACCGACATCCTGGCACCGGCTCGTGCGGCCCTGAACGGCGGCGCCGACGCGGTCTCGCTGATCAACACCATCCAGTCGATCACCGGCGTCGATCTCGACGCGATGACGCCGCTACCGGCAGTGGACGGGCAGGGGACCCATGGCGGCTATTGCGGGCCCGCGGTCAAGCCGATCGCATTGCGCATGCTGGGCGACATCGCCCGCGATCCTCGCATGCGGGACCTGCCGATTTCCGGGATCGGCGGCATCTCCAACTGGCATGATGCGGCCGAGTTCATCGCGCTGGGTGCCGGTGGCGTGCAGGTGTGTACGGCGGCGATGCATCATGGCTTCCGCATCGTCACCGAGATGATCGATGGATTGTCGAACTGGATGGACAGCAAGGGCTACGCCGACATCGACAGCTTCCGCGGCCTGGCCACGCGCAACTACGTGCCGTGGGGCCAGCTCAACATCAACTTCAAGACGATCGCCCACATCGACCAGTCGCTCTGCATCTCCTGCGGCAAGTGCTACATCGCCTGCGAGGACACCTCGCACCAATCGATCGCCAAGCTGCCGGGCCGCGTCTACGAGATCATCGAGGAAGAGTGCGTCGGCTGCAATCTGTGCGCGCATCTCTGCCCGGTCGACGACTGCATCACCATGATGCCGCAGCCCGCCACCGAGCCGAAGCTGACCTGGGGCATGCACCCGAACAATCCGCATCGCCTGATGCCGGAGACCGTCTCGTGAGCGACAACCTCGCCATCGATCCCGTTCGGCTCTGGGCCAGCATCATCGAAACCGCACGCATCGGTGCCACGCCGAAGGGCGGGATCTGCCGCCTGGCCCTGACCGAGCTCGATCGCGAGGTGCGCGACTGGTTCTGCGCCCAGTGCGTAGCGGTCGGCTGCACCGTGACGATCGACGACATGGGCAACATCTTCGCGCGCCGCCCCGGCCGCAACCCGGCCCTGGCCCCCATCGCCATCGGCAGCCACCTCGATACCCAGCCGACCGGCGGCAAGTATGACGGCGTCATCGGCGTGCTGGCCGGGCTCGAGATCCTGCGGGCGCTGCACGAGAGCGGCACCGAGACCGAGGCGCCGATCGAGGTGATCGACTGGACCAACGAGGAAGGGTCGCGGTTCGCGCCGGCGATGCTGTCCTCCGGCGTGTTCGCCGGCACCTTCACCCGCGAGTGGGCCTATGCCCGCGCCGACCGCACCGGCGTCCCGTTCGAGGCGGCGCTGGACGGGATCGGCTATCGCGGGCCCGAGCCCTGCGGCGCCCATCCGCTCTCCGCGCATTTCGAGCTGCATATCGAGCAGGGCCCGATCCTGGAGGACGAGGACCGCACCATCGGCATCGTCACCGGGGTGCAGGGTGTGCGGTGGTACGAGGTGACCGTCGAGGGGCAGGAGGGCCATGCCGGCGCCACGCCGATGCGGCTGCGACAGGACGCGCTGCTGGCAACGGCCCGGATGATCCAGTCGGTCAATGCCATCGCACTCGCGCACGCCCCGGACGCGGTCGGCACGGTCGGACTGGTCGAAAGCCACCCGAACAGCCGCAACGTGGTGCCGGGCCAGGTGTTCTTCACCGTCGATTTCCGCCATCCGGACGATGCCGTGGTGGCAGCGATGGAACACGAAATGCACGCGGCCTTCGCACGCGACGCAGGCACACTTCCGGTCGCGGTCACGTGTGTCTGGGACAATCCGGCAGTCGTGTTCGACCGGGACTGCGTCGATGCGGTCCGCGATGCCGCCGCGGCGCTGGGGCTTTCGGCTCGGGAGATCGTTTCCGGTGCCGGCCACGATTCCGCTTATATCGCCAATATCGTGCCGACCAGCATGATCTTCGTTCCCTGCGCCGGCGGCCTGAGTCACAACGAGGCAGAAAGCGCCGAACAGCATCATGTCGCGGCGGGTGCATCGGTGCTGTTGCGCGCCGTCCTGGCAACCGACCGCCGCCTGGCGTCGGCTCCTACCTGAGTACTGCGTTCTACCGATACATCCGATCGCGCAACGTCTTGCGATCCGTTACATTCGAAGCGCCGTCGAATACATAAGCAAGTGCCAACAGGCGGCAGGTCGCCATCGGTCTACCTAAGCGACACATGCAGCAATACCGATCGTGCTTAAATCCGACTCCAATCCCGAAAACATGAACCAACCATAGCCCGCAACCGAAATAGAAGATTGCAATTCATCGTTCTTCTCCCGCACTGGCGAGAAGATAAACCGGCATAATCATTCCGATAGCACAAGACGCCAGCGTCCTCTGCCATACCGGATTCGCAACAATTTCAGATTGTAACGTTGACGATCCGAATCGCGACATATTTACAACTTTACATCTCCCAATCACGACGCATCGATCCAAAACGCCTGAACCGACTATTTTGGCTTGCGCATCCGGTAACGCGTTCGTCATCTGATGTTATGACAAAGACCACCCATATTGGAAGCCTTAGGTCATTGCTGCGGTCCCATGTGCCCGTTGTGCGTGTCTGCAGGGCACGTATCCTCGCCGGTGCCACTTTATTCTGTTCCACGATACTCGTCCTGCCCGACGCAGGCCTGGCGCAAGGGACGGCGGACACAGCCGCCGGTCCTGCGCATCATCGTGCCGCGAAGGCGCGTAAACGATCCCGCTCCAGCGCCGACAAACCGACGCCGGCGCATGCTCGTATTGCCTCGACCGTGCCTCATGCGGGCCCCGAAACCGTCAGCGTGACGGCAGGGCGGATTACCTCGCACAATGCCGTCGAGATGGTGACCCGGCGCACGATGGACCATTTCGTTGCCGGCACCAGCCCGATGCAGATCCTTGCCCTGACGACGCCGGGCGCCAGTTTCGGCTCGGACGATGCCCTCGGCCTCGATACCGTCGCCGACACGTTCTATTTGCGTGGCTTCAACCAGACCCAGCTCGGCGTAACGATGGACGGCATCCCGATGGGCGGCCAGGGCTTCCACAACTGGAACGGCCTGGGCGTCGACCAGATGGAGATCCAGGAGAACATCGCCGGGATCTCGGTGTCCCAGGGCGCGGGCGCGCTCGATACCCCGTCCGCCCAAACCTTGGGTGGTGCCATCTCGTTCACCACCTCGGACCCGGCCGACAAGGCCGGCGGCAAGATCGGACAGACCTTCGGCAGCTACGACCTCTTCCGCACCATGGCCCGCGCCGACTCAGGAATCCTGAACCAGACCGGAACCAAGTTCTTCGCCGCCTATGCCCGAACGGCCCAGGACAACTGGAAAGGCTTCGGAGACCAGAACGAGGAGCAGGCCAACTTCAAGCTGGTGCAACCGATCCAGGACCGCGGCAAGATCACCGCGATCTTCGACTATTCGGACTTCACCCAGTACAACTATCTCGGCCTGACCAGGAATATGTGGAAAAACCTGGGCAGGGACGCGACCTATCTCAAGCCGGACTACGCGCTGGCCAAGGAATACGCGTACTATGCCCAGAACGGCGGCGTGCCTTCCAACCTGCAGGGTATTCTGTCCAACGACGAGATCGGCGACTTCGCCTATGACGGAACGCAGATCCAACGCAATTATCTCGGCGCCGTGACCGCCGACTATAATCTCGCTCCCAACATCACCTCCAGAACCCTGGCCTACGGCCACGTGTCCAACGGCCTCTACCAGGGAAGCAATTCATCTCTGACGTCTCCGCAGTCCGGCGTACTCATGGCCGACTCGGCTGGTCAGCCAGATGTCAGGCGGATCGGCGTCACCCAGAGCCTCGACGTCAAGTTGAACCATCACGACATCCAGACCGGCATCTGGTACGAGAACGACCGCTTCAACTATCCCTATCGTCTCTGGAACGATCTCCAGGACCACGCGCATTCGTCCCTCACCGATTATAATGCGTCGGACGCGACCACCTGGTTTGCAGATTCGTTCAACACCAACACCTTCCAGTTCTACCTCCAGGACACATGGCACATCATGAAGGGCATGACCCTGGAGGGCGGCTTCCGTTCCCTGACCCAGACGACGCATGGTGGCACCAGCACGGACAACAGCGCCGGTCTCGCCGACTGGGGCGTTTACTACAGCCATCCGGCTTCCGGCAGCCTGACCGCGTCAAATGCGTTCCTGCCGCATTTCAACTGGGACTACCGCTTTCGCGAGCATCATGAATTGTACTGGGATATTGCCGAGAACATGCGCGCCTACGATTTCGGTTCGCAAAGTGGTTCGGGAAATCCATGGGGCGGACTCGGTACCGCCTCCAACTCGGCCCAGAGCGTCTTCAATACCAACAAGCAGACGCTGCGTCCGGAGCGCACCTGGAACTACGTCGTCGGCTACCGCTATAATTCGGCGTTCCTTTCCGGCAGCGTCGATTACTATCACACAGACTACATCAACCGTCTCGCCGCGATTACGTCCGGTTCGACCGGAAACACCTATTCCGCCTTCATCAATGTCGGCCATGAGACGGTGAACGGTGCCGACGTGCAGGCGACGGTGCGCCCGCTGCGCGGGCTGGAGATCACCAACAGTTTCAGCTGGAACGACGCCACCTACGAGGATCGGGCGCTCTCTTATGGCGGCAGCACCGTCAGCATCAAGGGAAAGAACCAGGTCTATTACCCGAAATACATGTACAAGACGAACCTGACCTATGTCTGGAAACGCGCGACGTTCAACGTCAATGCCACCTACACCAGCGCTCGCCCGATGACCTACCTCAACGACGAGTACATCCCGGCCTACTGGACGTCGAATCTTTCCATGGCCTACGATTTCGGTCATGTCGGCCTGTCGCATGACCTGAAAGGGTCCTTCGGGATCAGCAACCTGTTCGGTCAGAACTACATCGGCGGCGTCTATGGTGCGGCCTCCGTATCGGGCGATGATAACGCTAATCTCTTCGTCGCGGCCCCACGCGAGTATTTCGGCACCATTACCGCATCGTTCTAGCGGCACTCCGACTGGCTGCCCGGCCTCCGAAGGCTTCAGCCATTTCTCACCGAAGATTGGTGTGACATTCAAGCCGGACCCGAAATTCATGCTCCGCGGCACGTGGTCAGAAGGCTTCCAGGTACCCAGTTTCTACGAAACCAACGGCACCACGATCGGATACACCGCCTACGGCCCTCAGAATCAGAACTTCATCAATCAGCACCTCAACGCGAACGGAACCCCGGACAGCTACGCACAGGCCTACAGCCTGGGCGGCGAAAGCGTCGGCAACCCCAAACTGAAACCGGTGACCAACAACACATTCACGGGTGGGCCGGTGTTCCGGCCGCTGCCCTGGATGACGCTGAGTGCGGAATATTACTACATACGCGAAAAGAACGTCATTGTCTCGAACCCGGTCCCCGAAGGAACCGTCGCTGAGGCTTATGAAGGATTGAATACCACGCAAGCCGCGTCGATCAACGGCGACATGGTCCTCCCGGACGTGGCGGACCCGCTGCATCCCGGTGCGGCGCGACGTGCCGGCATCATCGAATCCTCGTACATCAACGCCAACAGCATGATGACGGACGGCGTCGACCTGGCGTTGACCATCAACCGCCCTTTGCCCGGTTTCCTTCACGATGTGCAGTGGTTCAGCACTGGTCGCGCCACCTGGGTGCACCGCTTCAACGAGACGATCCCGGGCGTGGGTGTCGAGCGCTTCGCCGGCACATTGGGTCCTTGGAACACGACATCGGCTTCGGGCACGCCCCGGTGGCGCGCAAACTGGCAGAACACGTTTACGTACAAGAAGCTTTCAGCCACGTTGACTGCCTACTACACAAGCGGCTATCGCAGCGAAGCCGAGGACGCCACCGGACCCGGCACCGCCGGCAATTGCGCTGATGCCCTGTATCAGGATGTCAGCAGCTTCTATCCGAAGCAGTGCAAGGTCCGGAGTTTCTGGGATCTCGACATGTCCCTGAACTACCAATTTGCCAAACGTCTCGGAGTGTATCTCAATGTCTACAACCTCACCGGTGCAAAGGCCCCGTATGATTTCGGCAGTTACGGATCCTATCTCTACAACTCGTCCTGGGCTCAGGATGGCGTACTGGGCCGGTCCTTTCGCTTCGGTGTGAATGCTGCTTTCTAACGACAAACATGTCGCTTCAGGTCCGATAATGCCGGGATGCGAATTCTGGCGTTCCTGCAATATTTCGAAGATGCGGCAAATATGAAGCAGTTCGTGCTGATCGGTCTTGTGGCGACGTTCGCGTGCACCCGTGCGCACGCGGCGCCGATCTTCTCCGAAAATTTCGATCGCATGAACCCGGCGATGTCTCCGGCTGGCCCAGGCTGGACGACATCGATCGTCGGCGGCCCCCAGCCGGCCGAAATCTTCACGGCACATCCCGATTGCGGGTTTACTGCTCTGCACGCACTGCGGCTCGACGTCGGCGGCACCGGGGCCTCCGCCGTCCTGGCGCGGCCGATCGGTGTGCGGATCGGCCGCGACAGCGTTCTGAGCTATACGATCTTCCCGGTCGCGGATCCGGATTCCTCTGTCGATCCGGCAACGTTCACGACACTCGATGTGACATTCACCGATGGCAGCAGCGCCTCCAGCCTGGGCGCGCGCGACCTTTCGGGTGCAGCGCTTACGCAGCAGGGACAGGGCAACGGGCGGGCACTTTATCCCAATCAATGGAACCGCATCGAGGTTCCGCTGGGTGCCGTCGCGGCGGGCAAGACGATCCGTACCATCGACGTTCGCTCCGGCGCGCCGCACACGTCGCCCTACCATGTCTATCTCGATGACATCCTCATCGATGCAGGCGTCGATCCCGGCTCGCTCGCCCCGGCCGATCTCGTCGATACGAGGCGCGGGACGAACGCCAACGGGCGCTATTCGCGCGGCAACACCTTTCCTGCCGTCGCCGTGCCCCACGGCTTCAACTTCTGGACGCCGGTGACACGCGGCGATTCCAATTGGCTCTACCAGTATCAGGAGCGCAACGGCGCCGATAATCGGCCACGCCTGGAGGGGCTTTCGCTGAGTCATGAGCCCAGTCCCTGGATGGGCGATCGACAGACCTTCCAGATCATGCCGGTGCCCGGCGGTGCGCCGCCCGCGGCCGACCGGACTGCCCGCGCGGCCTCGTTCGACCATGCGCACGAAACCGCGTTGCCGTACCGCTATGCCGTCATGCTCGATGACGGCGTCGTCGCCGAGGTGGCGCCGACCGATCACGCCGCCATCATGCGCTTCCGCTATCCCGGAACCACGGGCCAGCTCGCGTTCGACAACATCAACGACCACGGCCGCATCACGATCTCCGCCGATGGCCGCAGTGCAGATGGCTATACCGACGTCGCCAGCGGGCTCTCGACGGGTGCGACGCGTATGTTCGTCCACCTGGACTTCAGCGCTCCTGCGCAGGCGCAGGGTCGCATGCACGGACAGAAGCGCGACGACGTGCAGGCATGGGCGTCCTTCGACACCACCGGTGGCAAGCCGCTCACGGTACGGATCGCGACATCCCTGATCGGTCTCGACCAGGCCCGGCACAATCTCACCATGGAAATTCCACCCGGCACGGCGTTCGACACGGTCCCAAGCGCGGCCAAGGAAGCCTGGAACACACGTCTGGCGCGTGTGGCGATACCCGGCGCGCCGCTCGACGAGCAGCGGACGCTCTATGGGAATCTCTACCGCCTCTATCTGTATCCGAACGCCGCATACGAGAACATCGGCACTGTCGCGTCCCCGCATCCCGCCCATGCCAGCCCGTTCGTTCGTGGCGGCACGCCCGGCACCGATACTCAGACCGGCGCCAGGATCGAGGACGGCGAGCTTTACGTGAATAACGGCTTCTGGGACACCTACCGGACCGTCTGGCCGGCCTATGCCCTGCTGACGCCGGACGAGGCCGGGACGCTGATCGACGGCTTCGTGCAGCAATACCGCGAGGCTGGCTGGATCGCGCGCTGGTCGTCACCGGGTTTCGCGGATCTCATGACCGGGACCAGCGCCGATGTCGCGTTCGCGGATGCCTGGCGCAAGGGCGTGCGGAACTTCGACAGTGCGGGTTTCTACCGCGCGGCACTCAAGGACGCGACCGTCCCGCCGGACATCCCGGGCGTCGGACGCAAGGGACTGACCCGTTCGGCCTATCGGGGCTTTACGGATACGGATACAGACGAGGGATTATCGTGGTCGAGTGCTGCGACGCTGAACGATTTCGCAATCGCGGAAATGGCGTCCGACCTCGCGACGATGGCGCCCGTGGGATCGTCCGAACGTCGCGATTTCGAGGCGGAGGCGTGGTATCTGCATAATCGTGCGCTCGGCTACGCGCATCTCTTCGACCGGGATGTCGGCTTTTTCGTCGGACGAACGCCGAGCGGCGCGTGGCGCGCGACGAAAGCGGCCTTCGACCCCCTCGCATGGGGCGGCGACTACACCGAGACGAACGCCTGGACGATGGCGTTCGATCCCGTCCAGGATGGAAACGGTCTTGCTGCACTCTATGGAGGACGGGACGGGCTTGCGCGAAAGCTGGATACGTATTTCGCCCTGCCGGGGGTCTACCATGTCGGTGCGTATGGCGACGTGATCCATGAGATGCGTGAGGCGCACGACATCCGCATGGGGCAGTACAGCCATAGCAACCAACCGGCGCACCATATTCTCTACATGTATGATTATGCCGGCCAACCCTGGAAGGCACAGGACAAGATCCGCGATGCCATGAACCGGCTGTATCGTGGCACGGCTATCGGCCAGGGCTATCCCGGTGACGAGGATAACGGCGAAATGTCCGCCTGGTGGGTGTTCAGCGCGGCAGGTTTTTATCCGTTACGCGTCGGCACGCCGACCTATGCCATCGGCGCGCCCCGCTTCGAGCTCATGCGCATGAGCGTCGGGCATGGCAGGGTGCTGACGATCCTCGCGCCCGGCGTCAGCGACAAAAATCGCTTTATCCAGTCCGTAACGCTCGATGGGCATCGGCTCGACCGTTGGTGGTTCACGCAGGCCGACATCGAGGGCGGCGGCGAGCTGCGTTTCACGATGGGGCCACGGCCTTCGCATTGGGGCGCGGACCAGGCGGACGCCCTGCCGTCGCTGACGCCGGCGCATGCGCAGCCCGATCCCGCTGTCGATCTCGTCGACACCGCGGGAACACGGATGGATGGTCCCGCCTCATTGCACGATAACGACTCGATGACCGGCGCAACGATCGGGATGCCGGGTCCGTCAATCGCCCTCCCGGTACCAGCGGTTGCCCTGGCCTATACGCTGACCGCGGACGGCACCCCGGCGACGGCCCCCGCCTCGTGGGATCTTCTGGCCTCGGAGGACGGCAGACGCTGGACCGTCATCGATCATCGCGAGGGCGAACGTTTCATCTGGAGCCGGCAGATCCGCCCGTTCCTGATCCCGAACCCGTCCGCGCATCGCTTCTACCGTTGGACACCCCGTGCGGCCGGACCTGTCTCGATCAGCGAGTTCGAGCTCCTTGGTCACCCTCCCCAGGACCGGCCATGATACCGCGCCACGTGCCTGTCTCCGCATCGCACCGCAACCGGGTTGCCGCCATGATGTTTCGTCCCCTGTTTCCCTGCCTGGCCGGTTTCATGGCGGTCGTGCTCGGCCTCTCGCCGGATCACGCGTCGGCGGCCGCGGACATCACCGCCTCGGTGGATCCGCGCATCGGCACCGGCGGCGCAGGGCATACCTTCCCGGGTGCCACACTGCCGTTCGGCATGATCCAGCTTTCGCCCGACACGACGATGACGGATTTCAAGCATTCCTATGCGGTTGCCGGGGGATATCAGTACGACGATCCCACCATCATGGGTTTCTCGCATACGCATTTCTCCGGCGCCGGCCATTCCGATCTCGGCGACGTCCTGGTCATGCCGATCGCCGGCGATGTCCTGCTCGATCCGGGTGATGCCACCAGGCCCCGCAGCGGCTATCGCTCGCGCTTCCGCCACGCGACGGAGGTGGAGCAGGCCGGCTATTATGCCGTCACGCTCGATGACTACAACGTTCGCGCGGAACTGACGGCAGGACGACGGGTGGGCTGGCACCGCTACACGTTCCCGGCCGACAAGCCCGCGCATCTGCTGCTCGACCTCCGGCCGAGCATCTACGACTACCCCGGCAAGGTCAGCTGGTCCCGCCTGCACGTTGCGGCGGACGGTACGGTCTCGGGTTGTCGTGAGACGCGGGGATGGGCGCCCGGACGGGTGCTCTGCTTCGCGATGCGTTTCTCGCGGCCTATGACGTCGAGAACGCTCTACAACCGGGAAACGGACATCATCTACCGGGGCTTCAAGGGGCCAGGCAATCGCGCCCAAGACCATGACGCCCAGAACGGTCGCGCCCTGGAGGCCACCTTCGATTTCGGCCAGCTTTCCGGTCCGCTGATCGTGAAAGTCGCGATCTCGCCGGTCAGCGAAGCGAACGCGACCGCCAATCTCGATCAGGAAGGCCAAGGCTGGAACTTCGATGCCCGGCGCGCCTCGGCAACCAAGGCCTGGCACGACGCGCTTTCGGTGATCGACGTAGACGGGACCCCGGACCAGAAGACGCAGTTCTACACGTCGCTCTACCACGTGATGTTGTCGCCGACGCTCAGCATGGACGCCAACGGGGATTATCGCGGTCCGGACTATCAGGTTCACAAGGCGACAGGCTTCGACTTCTATTCGACCTGGTCGATGTGGGACGTCTACCGTGCCCAGCAGCCGCTTCTCGCGTTGCTGCACCCTGATCTCAGCGGCCAGTTCGTCCGTTCGCTGATCGCCGCCCAGCAGAACAGCCCGTTCGGCATATTGCCCGTCTGGGCCTACCAGGGACTCGAAACGTGGTGCATGATCGGATACCACGCCGTGCCGATCATCGCCAACGCCTACCTTGCCGGCGTGCGCGGCTTCGACGCCGAGGCGGCACTCAAGGCGATGGTCAGCAGCGCGACGTATGGCCCCTATGGCGACCTGGCCGATTACATGAAGATCGGTTACGTGCCGATCGACAAGGAGCCGGAAGCAGCTTCGAAGACACTCGAGTATGCCTATGACGACTGGTCGCTCGCCCGCATGGCGCGTGCGATGGGCAAGACAAAGATCGCCGACGAGTTCGACCGCCGCTCTCGCAACTGGCGCAATGCCTGGGATCCGGCCACGGGTTTCATGCGGGCGCGCCTGACGAACGGCAGCTTCCACACACCGTTCGACCCGGCCAACGCCGCCTATGGCAGCGACTACACCGAAGGCAACGCCTGGCAATATTCCTGGTACGTTCCGCAGGATGTGCCCGGCCTGGTTGCGGCGATGGGCGGCCCCGACAAATTCACCACGAAGCTCGACGAGCTTTTCGACGCCAAGGTCGATCCCGCAATCTTCAAGAACGTCGAGGATATCAGCGGCCTGATCGGATGGTATGCGCATGGAAACGAGCCCAGCCACCATGTCGCCTATCTCTACGATTACGCGGGCAAACCCTGGAAGACGCAGCAGCGCCTGACGCAGATCATGCAGACGCAGTATGCCGCCGGTCCCACCGGTCTGGCCGGCAACGACGATCTCGGGCAGATGTCCGCGTGGTATGTCTTCACCGCGCTCGGCTTCTACCCGGTGGCGCCAGCCAGCGGAGAATACGCCATTGGCCGTCCATTCGTGCCCAGGGCGGTCATTCATCTGCCGCATCATCGCACCTTCACGGTGATTGCGGAGCACCTGGACGCGCAAGATCCCTATGTCGGTGCAATAACGCTCAACGGCCGGCCCCTCGATGGAGTCATTCTTCGGCAGGACGCCATTCTACACGGTGGAGAGCTGCGTTTCGTCATGCAGGCGCAGCCGAACGAGGCTTTCCTGGCCCCACGTCCCGGAAAGTAAAGAGGCCCGGCGCTCCTGCCGCCCGATCAGCCCGTTCGCGCGTGCGCTCAACAGCAGTTGAGCGCCGCGCATGTTCTTCCGGTGCAGCGCGACGACAAGACCGAAGGTAGACAATTTCAGCAGCGACCATACGGTCGGCATGCTTCGAGACTGGGGGCGGCTTCAATCCGGTCGAGGATCAATCATGTCCTGTTCAGCGATCACCAGCGAATATGCCAGCGGGATGTTGTTGGTAGTCGCCGATATTCAAAAGGAGCATATATCCTAGTGCGCAACGATCCTTGTTAGGGAAATGGATGCCAGTCTTACGAAAGTCTGACTTTTATCTCCGGCGGTTAGCATTCCCTATATGTCTTACCCTCGGCCTGCTCAGCAGCGCACTTTTCTATATGCATGCGACCTTTCTGCTTTTGCTGCCGGTCTTAGTAGTCTTCTTTGTTGTCTGCTTAATACGCGTCGTTTTGAAACCTACACGAAACCACAAGTTGATCCACCTTCTCGTCGCGGCAGGCTTGCTTGCTAGCTGGGGCCGCCTCTCCAAAGCAGGAGACTGTTTTGGAGACGACCTGCGCTGGTCGATTTGGTCGTCGAGGTATAAGCGGAGCGTCGATACACGGCCCGCGTCGGCTGGCGATTTTGCCGATCCAAACCCACGACACATGCTCTGGCGGGTTTGGGGTGGCCTTGGGATTGATTTCGAGGCAGATCTTGTGTTTGATCAGAGTAGCACTCTTGCCCAGGCTGCCGACGCAAAAAGTTATGACATGAAGAAGGTTTATGGCTGTAACGTAGAGGGCGTGCATCAACTCGAGCGCAATTGGTACATTGTGACTTTATACGCAAACGAAGGATGGCCTGGCTGTTGATGTGTCCACGGTGCGAGCGGATCATATGTGCTCGATTCTAATACTCCAATTGTATTAAATCTTGGCCGAGAAAGGGCTGGGCGGTTTCAGTGGGTGATGTTTTCGCCGGGTCATTCTGCACAACCCTCGTTAATCTGAATATTGCGAGACGGGCTGACCCTGCTCCCTACGTAACCTCATTCATAAGCAGAATCCTGTTTCTGTATGCCCCTGCTCGCGGCGGGTTGCAAAGGCTGCTAGGGTAAGCCCGTTCAGGCTCGTGTGTAAGCAGGTCTGATTGTAGTCGATCCTCCATGTCTCGATGATTCGACGAGTGGCAGCTAGGTTCCTGAACAAGTGCTCGTTGCAGATCGGCGCACGCGTCGATCGTCCCTGAACCGTCAGTTGAAACTCTCCACGTACGACGTCAGCTCCGCGCCATTGTCGCTGACGATCATCGCCGGGCGCCGCGAGTTTCGATGACCGGGTCGAGTTCGCGTAGCCGCGGAACAGAGTTGGGATCCGGTAGGATCCACGATCCAGGAATATGCATCCAGGTTTAATCGTCCTGCCGCTGCAGCTGGACCAGGTGACGCAAGCGGCACATCCATCGGCAAGCCCGCACCACACCCGCCACCCGTATCGAGATCGCTCGCTCCACGGTGCCCGAGCAGCACCGTGACAAGGCGCTGCGGCATCAGTGCATAAACAAAACCAATTCGTTCTCTTGATGATCTGACCTCGGCTTCGCGCGGAAAAAGACGCAAACGATATCTCTATGTAGCCATCGATCGCTGCCCACGCTCGGTTCATCTTGCCGTCAAGGACGACCAAACCAGAAAAATACCATTGCCTCCGTGAAATAGCCGCTACCTTCACAAAGGTATGTATGAGCCCGGGTGGGGCCTATCGCGATATCAAGCCGCGAACCCCGCGAAGTGTTGAGCATCAACATCTGCTCGCATCGTGCGCTCGAGTAGATTTTACACGGTTTCAACGTGCGCCGCCAACGTGTTCCTGCTACCAAAATGCCAAACCGGCTCGTGCGGGCACAACTGGCCTCTATCTGTTCAACCGATCAGCCCGAGACGAGTGCCCGGGCAGGTCCAAGCGACCCCGCCAAGGCCCGACTGATCGTAGACGCTGCCAACGAGGTCTTGCAACCAGACAAGCTAACGGCTTCCTGCGATCCGGCCGTCGATCATTCGCTCGACCGCCCGGAATATGCGCGGGATGCAGCGCTTCTTGTCGGGATAGAGATCGACCGGATCGTGGTCATGGACGATCATGCCGGTCTCGACCTCGAACACCAGGAGCTGCCCGTCCTCCAGAATCGCGCAATCCAGTCCGAAATAATCCAGTCCCACCCGGGACCCGATCTCGTGCAGTGCCGACATCGCGCGGTCGCCTGCGTACGTTGCGATGTCGGACAGGAAGCGTCCTTCCTCGTCACGCTTCCACCGGTCGAGTTCCATTCCGGCATTGTAGTACCAGACCGCCCAATTCGCATGGATCGCCAGATGCACCGGATACGGAACGCCATCGACGAACACCACCCGCAGTTTGCGATACATCCCGTCACGGCTTCGATAATCGACAAATGGCGCGGTAAAGAACTCCGGGCTCTCCGTATGCTCACCCAGATAGGCGTCGAGTTCCTCGCTGTCGGCGATCAAAGACAGCCCGTCGCCCGCGTGCCGGCCGACCGGCCGGACGATGAACGGAAACGCAGGCGGATCGCGACGCAGCGCGTCACCGCCATGCATCGCCTGACCCGGAACGACCGCCCCCGCAACACCATCGAGCAGCCGCGCGGCGCCCGTGCGGGACAGTCTGGCGATGCGCTCACCACTGTTGATGACAGGAACCCCCAATTCACGTGCCAGCAGATCGGCCGCCCGCAACGCGGCTGCATGATTCCGATCTTCCGCGATCGACACGAACACGCAGTCGATCGGCGGCAGGTCGATCGGAATCGCCATGCGCGGATCGCGAATGATCGCATCCGGATCGGCCAGCCAGAGCGTATGCAGCAACGTCGACCCGTCGAGCAGCATGCCGAGCGGAAGGTTGGCCTGGAAGTCGCCCGGCACCGCCAGCGCCAGCACGGCGCGATCCGGCGTCTGGTCCGGGATCAGCCTGGTCCTGAGCGGATTGCGAGTCATCGCCGTATCCAGGTGCGCCAGTGCGCCGGCGCGATCGCCGCAGGCCTGGCAGACTTCCCACAGCAGGTAATGCGCTTCCGTGCAAAGCGCGGGATTGTCCGTCGCCTGCTCGAGTGCCGCGCGGGCGGCATGAAACCCGGTGCCGGGAGAAAGAAGCTCGTTCGCCATGCGCCGAGGTTAGCAAGCCGGCATTAATCAATCCTGAACGGGCAGGGAGGCCGAAT
Organism: Janthinobacterium lividum; assembly: GCA_050954785.1. Taxonomy (GTDB): domain Bacteria; phylum Pseudomonadota; class Alphaproteobacteria; order Acetobacterales; family Acetobacteraceae; genus Lichenicola. Next base: position 27,318 of record JBPBQO010000093.1, read on the forward strand.
CCGGATCATGCAACCCATAGATTCGGTAGCTGTCGACCGCCTTGGCCGATGGATACTGCGCCGTCAGCTCACCCGACTGGTTGAAATACTCGGTCACCACGATGCCGAGCGCCGGGTCGATGGTCGGCTGCGGGTTGAGCAGCCGTGTCGTCGGCACACTCCCGGCCTTGCCCGCAACCGAAGCTGCTGGTTCGTCCGATAGGCTTCCACCGTGACGAGGTGCGACATCGATCGGTGCGACGACGCCGACTGGGTTGATCTGCATGGGCCTGCCTGCTCCGGAACGATCCTGTCAGCCGCTGCGAGGAAGCACCATGAGTGTTAACAAATCATTGACGCCGTTCGCCTCATGTCCGACAGCGAACTCATGCCGAAACGAGGAGTCCGCGCCATGACGTTGACGGTCCATCATCTGAACGAGAGCCGGTCTCACCGCGTCATCTTCCTGCTGGAGGAGCTGGGCGTCCCCTACGAGATACGACACTACAGCCGTGACCCGAAGACCCTGCTGGCGCCCGCATCCCTGAAGGCGATCCATCCGCTCGGCAAATCTCCCGTCGTCACGGATGGCGACGAGGTTCTCGCCGAGACCGGCCACATCATCGACACCCTGATCGAGCGGCATGGCGGCCGGCTGCGGCCCGAAGCCGGCACGCAAGGCCGGCTGCTCTACGGCTACTACCTGCATTATGCCGAGGGGTCGCTGGCGCCGCTGATGCTGCTGTCCCTGGTGTTCGCCAGGCTGCCGAAGCAGATGCCGTTTCCGCTGCGTCCCGTCGCCGCATTGATCTCGCGCGGCCTCGACACGCAATTCCTGAACCCTCAGCTATCGACCCATCTCGGCTACCTGGACAGCGAACTGTCCGACCGTCCGTGGTTCGCCGGGAGCGAGTTCTCCGGTGCCGACATCATCATGAGCTTCGCGCTCCAGGCTCTGCGCGCGAGCGGCAGGCTGACGAACCGTCCGCACCTGACAGCCTGGCTGACGCGCCTGGAAGCACGCCCGGCCTGGGGCCGCACCATCGCAAAAGGCGGGCCCCTGACGTTCAAGTTCCGGTAGCCGCCGACGCTACTCGGCGCCAAGCGGTCGTGCGAGCAATCGCTCGCGTGCCTCGGCAAGATCGATCCGGCCGGTCAGCAAAGCCGCCACCGCCTCGATGATCGGCACCGATACCCCCAGCACCGCCGCCCGTTCGGCCAGGGCCGGCGCGGTGTCCACCCCTTCGGCCACCGTCGAGCGACCGGCCAGTATGTGATCCAGCGTCGCGCCTTCGCCGAGCGCCACGCCCAGGCTGTAGTTCCGCGATCCCGCCCCGGTGCAGGTCAGCACCAGGTCGCCCACGCCCGATAATCCCGCCGCCGTCGCCGGCCTGCCGCCCAGTGCCGCGATCAGCCGGCCCAGCTCGGCGATGCCCCTGGTGATGAGGGCAGCCCGCGCATTCTCACCCGCGCCCGACCCCATCGCCGCACCGGCCGCGATCGCGATGACGTTCTTGGCCGCCCCGCCGGCTTCCACCCCGACCGGATCGTCGCCCGCATAGACCCGGAACGAAGCGCTTGCGAGCAGTCGCGCCAGCCGCCCCGCGAGGTCCGCATCATGACAGGCCAGCACGGATGCCGCGGGCAGCGCACGCGCTACCTCGCCGGCGAAATTCGGCCCGGACAGCACCCCGCGCGGCAGTCCTGGATGCAGCTCAGCCAGCACCTCGCCGGGCAGATACAGCGTCCCGCGCTCGACCCCCTTGCAGCAGGCGATCAGCGGCGCCTGCAACGCCAGTTGTCCGGCGATCCGCCGAAGATGCTGCATCGGCACCGCCAGCAGCACCATGTCCGCCTCGGTCGGCAGTGTTCCGCTCACCGTAATCGATCGTGGCAGCACCATTCCCGGCAGCCGCCGCATGCACCCATCGGACTGCAGCGCCTCCGGGTCACGTGCCCACAGGCCGACCTCCGCGCCCGCCTGTGCCGCCTGCAGCGCGAGCGCCGTTCCCCACGCGCCGCCGCCTACCACGGCAATCCGGGGGATCAAGCGCCCGCCCGCTCGGCCGTCAGCCGGCGCACCGAACTAGTCGCCTGCCCAACCCCGATCGTCGAGTCGATCGCCGAAAGGATCGCACCTGCCGCCGCCTCGAAGCCGAACGGCGGCGACGCGACCAGCAGGCCGCACCCGTTGAGCCGGGTCGGATCGAGCGGCGGACGCAGCAGCAGTTCCGCGGTCACGAGATCCGTCACGCCTGCATCGGCGAGTTGGCCATGGAACGCCCGCACGCGCGCCTGCTGCTTGATCGGATACCAGGCGGCCACGATACCGGTGGCGAACCGCCGTCGTGCCGTCATGATCGCCGCCGCCAGCCTGCCGAATTCGTCCGGCTGCTCGAATGGCGGGTCGATCAGGGTCAGCCCGCGCCGGATCCCGTCCGGCGGCAGCAGCGCCTGGATCGCCTGGTAGCCGTCGCGACGATGCACCGCCGCGCGTGGCTCGCGGCCGAGCAGCGAGCGCAGCGCCGCCTGGTCTTCCTCGTGCAGTTCGCAGGCGATCAGCCGGTCCTGTGGCCGCAGCAGTTCCCGCACCAGCAGCGGCGACCCCGGATAGCGCGCCGGCCCGCCAAGCTGCCGCACCAGCGCCAGATAGTCGGCCAGCGCCGGGGAGGCCGGCTGTTCCAGAAGCTGGCCGATCCCCTCGCGCCATTCGCCGGTGCGCTGCGCCTGGTCGGACGACAGGTCGTAGAGCCCGGTCCCGGCGTGGGTATCCAGCACGACGATCGGCGTGTCCTTGCGCTGCAGCGCGCGCACCAGCCACACCAGCAGAGCGTGCTTCATGCAGTCGGCGAAGTTGCCGGCGTGGAAGGCGTGCCGGTAGTTCACGCCTGCACCTCGTTCGAATACCGCGCCGCCATCTGCTCCAGCGGCCAGCGCGGCCGTGCCGGCACCGACAGCTCGTCCGGCGCGATGCCCGCGTCCGCCGCCGCACGCAGCGTCTCGATCGCAGCCCAACCGACCATGACCGCATTATCGGTGCACAGGCGCAGCGGCGGCGCCGCGAACGCGATCCCGTGCGCCGCCGCCAGCGTGGTCAGCCTGTCCCGCAGCGCTTCATTCGCCGCCACCCCGCCGGCAACCACCAGCAACCGTGCCGCCGGCATCATTGCCAGCGCATGCCCGACCCGGTCCGCCACCACATCCGCCACCGCCGCCTGGAAGGATGCCGCGACATCCGCCACATTGCCCGGCGACAGCGGCGCCGGCAGGGAAGCCAGCCGTTGCGCCACCGCCGTCTTGAGTCCGCTGAAGCTGAAGTCGCATCCCGCCCGCCCGATCAGCGGGCGCGGCAGGCGATGCGCCTTCGGGTTGCCGTCCCGCGCCAGCCGCTCCAGCGCCGGTCCGCCGGGCCAGCCGAGGCCGAGCATCTTAGCAACCTTGTCGAACGCCTCGCCGGCCGCATCGTCGATGGTGCCGCCGAGCCGGCGATACCGGCCGAGCCCCTCGACCGCGACGCACTGGCAATGCCCGCCGGACACCAGCAGCAGCAGATAGGGGAAGGGCGCCCCGCCCGCGGTCAGTCCCGGCAGGCGCGCGGTCAGCGCATGCGCCTCCAGATGGTTCACCGCCACGAACGGAACCTCCAGCGACAGCGCCATGCCGCGCCCGAGCCCACTGCCGACGAGCAGCCCGCCGATCAGCCCCGGACCACAGCTCGCCGCCACCGCGCCGAGCCCGTCCGCCGCCATTCCGGCATCGTCCAGCACCGTCCGAACCAGCCCGGGCAGATGCGCCAGATGGGCTCTCGCCGCGATCTCCGGCACCACGCCGCCGAACGGCAGGTGTTCCTGCTGGCTCAGCACCCGCTCCCCCAGCACCGTCCCGGATGCATCGAGAATCGCCACGGCGGTTTCGTCGCACGACGACTCGATCGCCAGCACCGGTCGGCAATTCCAGGTCACGTCTGCTCTCGGTCGGCCCATCCACGTCTTTCCATTAAGCTGTGCCGGTAATAGGACAGGCTGATGCTCCCCGCCCAGCCCGATCCCGCGAACGGCCCGTCTCCCTCCAAACCGGAGCCTCCGGCAGCGATGCAGCTCCACGCACCTTCGGCGGCGATGCAGGAAGCCGCCCGCGCCGCGGCGGCCCGGCAAGGCACCAGCGTCGTCCCGCATCGTCGCATGCTGCCCCTGCGGGTCGGCACGCGTGGATCCCCGCTGGCCCTGGTGCAGACCCGCGCCTTCCTGACCATGCTGACCCGGTTCTGCCCGGTGCTGCGCGACATGGGCGCGTTCGAGGAACACGCGATCAACACCACCGGCGACATGGTGCAGAACCGCCTGCTCGCCGAGATCGGCGGCAAGGGCCTGTTCGCCAAGGAAATCCACGAGGCGCTGCTGGACGGACGCATCGACTTCGCCGTGCACAGCCTCAAGGATCTCGAGACCGCGATGCCGCCCGGGCTGGTGCTGGCCTGTACCCTGAAGCGCGAGGATGCGCGCGACGTGCTGGTACTCCGCCCGGACACCCCGATCCCCGACCCGGACGCGCCGCTGACCGCGCTGGTCCACGGTGCGGTGATCGGCACCTCCTCGGTCCGGCGGCAGGCGCAACTGCTGCACGCCCGGCCCGATCTGAAAATCGTCATGCTGCGCGGCAACGTGCAGACCCGCCTCGACAAGCTGTCCCAGCGCCTGTGCGATGCCAGCCTGCTGGCGCTGGCCGGGCTGAAGCGCCTCGGCATGGAGGACCGCGCCGACCTGATCCTCGATCCGTCGGTCATGGTGCCGTCCGCCGGCCAGGGCATCGTCGGCGTCACGGTGCGCGAAAGCGACATCGAGCTGCGCGAACTGCTCGGCGCGATCGAGGATTATGAGGCCCGCGCCGTTTCCACCGCCGAGCGCGCGCTGCTGGCCGAGCTTGACGGCTCCTGCCAGACCCCGATCGGCGGTTATGCGCGGCTGATCCCGCTGGTCGCCGGCGGTCCGCCGCAGCTCGAATTGACCGGACTGGTAGCCAAGGCGGACGGCTCGTTCCTGCTCAGGCGCAGCATCGGCGGCCCGCCCGCGGATGCCGAGCGGATCGGCCGCGAACTCGGGGCAAGCCTGCGCGCGGACAGCCCGTCCGACCTGTTTGCCTGAACCGGCCGGTCCAGGTGACCGAGCCATGCGCGGTACTGGTCACCCGGCCTGAACCGGGCCTTGCCGAAACCATGGCAGCCGTCGAAGCCGCCGGCTTCACCGCCCTCGCATCGCCGCTGCTGACGCTGCGTCCACTCCGGCCGGCACTTGCACCTGCCAGGGCCGCGCTGATCCAGGCCATTCTGCTGACCAGCGGCCAAGCCGTGAACCCCTTGGTCGCCACATGTCCGACGCTGCGCGACCGCAGGGTGCTCGCAGTAGGCGATGCCACCGCCCAACGCGCCCGTAACGCCGGGTTCGGCCTGGTCACCAGCGCATCCGGAGATGCTCCGGCACTGGCGGCGCTCGCCACGCGCCTGCTCCGACCACAGGACGGGCCGTTGCTGCTGGCATGCGGGCAAGGGCAGGGGATCCCGCTTGCCCGCGCGCTGACCGGGGCCGGGTTCGACGTTGTCAGGCAGTGCGTCTATGCGGCCGAACCGGTCGACGCATTGTCGCCGGCGGCGATAGCGGCCGTGCAGGACCATCGACTGGCAGCTTCGCTGTTCTTTTCCACCGAGACGGCAACCACGTTCTGCAGGGTGCTGCCACCGGCCCTGCTGCCCGACCTGGCCGGAACACGCGCCCTGGCGATCAGCCCCGCCGCGATGGAACCGCTCCGTGATCTCGGCTGGCGCAGCGTCGAGGCGGCCGCGATGCCGACCGCCGCCTCGATGCTGTCGTTACTGGGTCAGTGCCATCGACGCTGACCCGGCTTTACGTCATGCGTTGCCGGCGGTCTCGCCGATCGCATTCGGGGTCTGCGCCCGCTTGGCCTGCCACAGCGCCACGAAGTCGATCGGCTGCAGCACGACCGGCGGGAAGCCGCCGTCACGCGTTACTTCGCTGACGATGTTGCGCGCGTAGGGGAAGATCAGCCGCGGCACTTCGACCAGCAGCAGCGGCTCGAACATGTCTTCCGGCGTGTCGCCCAGCGTCACGATCGCGGCGTAGGCCAGCTCGACGATGAACACGGTGCGGCCACTCGATGCGGCAGCGGCACTGGAACTTTCGGCAGCGGGCTCGGTAGCCTCGGCCTTGATCGACAGGACGATCTCGAACACGTTCTGCTCCTGCTGGAGCCGGTTCGCCTGCACGTCGATATTGACCGAGATCTGCGGGTTCGCGCGCAACGTCGCGAAAATCTCGGCGCCCGACGGCACTTCGAACGACAGGTCCTTGGTGTATTGCAGGTTCATGGTCAGCGGCAGCGCCGGTGGACCCGATGCTTGACCCGAATTCGGTGCGGAAATGGTGTCGGACATGGCATGTCTCCTGGTTCGGTGCGCCGCTAGCACGCCCGGCCGACGCGCGCCAGGAGACGACCTTCAGATGCGCGTGCAGGACACGCGTCCAAAGATCCCTAAGCGGGGTTTTGGTCGATCGGCTTCTGATCGTGCCGCCAGACGATCGGCCCGGCCAGCTTCTCGGTCGGATCGATCCGCAGCCAGCGCCCGTTCTCGATGCTGCGGCCGCTCAGCGCCAATAGGAAGCCCCAGTGCGACACCACCAGCGCGTTCCGCCAGTCGGGTGCGGTCGCCATCTGGGTGCGGAAATCGGCGGCACGCGCGATCACGCTATCCTCGCTCTCCCGGTATGCCGTTCCGTCCGTGCCGTTCGCACCCTCGTTCCACCAGACCTCGTCCAGCCCCGAGAAATCGATTCCTGGCCAGTCGCGTTCCAGCGCCGAGCGTGGAGACCCGATATCGCACACGAAGGCGTACCGTTCGCGGATCAGGCTGTTGATGGTGATGGGGAGGCCGAGACGCTCGGCGATCGGCGTCGCCGTCTGCAGGGCACGCCGATACGGCGACACGATGATCCGGGTGATGCGCGGCTCCGCGAGCGCGTCGGCGGCCTCCTGCGCCTGGATCAGCCCACCCGCCGTCAGGGCCGGGTCGACTATGCCCGGATCGCAGCGTGTACGAGTGAAGTGCAGATTGAATTCGCTCTGACAATGTCGCAGCAGGATCATCGCCTTTCCGATACGCCTCTCGCCCGGCAGCCGCAATCGAAGCCGTGATTCGCAAAAGCCTGCCGTGGATCGCCCGGGGCACGCCGAGGACGATTGTCTCGGAGGCACGCTGCGCCTATCTCTTGTGCGTCCTGCGACAGTGCGGGATGGCCCCTTGCCGGATCTGCCGGCGACGTGAACGAGGCCTTCGAAAGGATCTAGACCCTTATGCATTCCTTCGCGGGCAACTTCCCGGTCGATCTCGTTCTCATCGGCCTGTTCGCGGCCTTCCTGGTCCTGCGTCTGCGCAGCATCCTCGGCAAGCGCACCGGCCTGGAACGTCCGGCGCCACCACCAAGCGCCATGCGTGGCACCGGCCCGATCATCGAGGCGCGTGCCGAGCCGATCCCGCCGGCGGCGGACCGCAAGCTGCCCGATCCGTCGAGCCCTATCGGCGTCACCCTGGGCCGTATCCGCGAGCGCGAGCGGAACTTCGATCCGGCCGAGTTCCTGGTCCAGGCGGAAGCGTCGTTCCGGCGCATCGTCCAGGCCTTCGCCGAAGGCGACCGCGTCACGCTGCGCAGCAACCTCACCAACGATGCGTTCGGCGCCTTCGAGACCGCGATCATCGCACGCGAGGAAGCCGGACAGACGCAGCGTGCCGAGATCCGTGCCGTTACCCAGACGCAGCTCGCCGACGCGACCCTGTCGCAGGCGAACGGCATCTGGAAAGCGGTGCTCGATGTGCGCTTCGTGTCGGACCAGGTCAGCGTGCTGCTGGCCCGCGACGGGATCCCGGTCTCCGGTGCCGACGCGGTGACCGAGCTTGCCGACCTGTGGAGCTTCGAGCGCTGGATCGGTGGACCGCGTGCCACCGAGGGCGCAGCCTGGCGCCTTGCCTCGGCTCGTACCGCCTAGTCCATCCATTCAGCCGGCTCCGGCCCATCTTCAGCCCTAGCGTCAGGTAGTTCCCGCTTGAGATCCTTGTTCCGCTCCGCCGGCTCGCTGGCGGGAGCCCTGATGCTGCTCGCCGGCTGCGTCGTACCGGTTGGTCCGCCTTCCCTGACGCTGCGTCGGATCACCTTTCCCGAACTGGCCGGCTGGCCACAGGATCATGTCGCCGAAGCGCTGGCGCCGCTGCTCGACGAGTGCGAGCGGCTCGGCCGGCTACCCGTCGACACCGTGCTGGGCGGACAGTCCGATCCGGCGGATTCCGAAGCGGTACAGGCCGCCGGCAAGGCCGGGCTGTACCATGCCGCGTGCCGGGCTGCCCGTGCGTTGCCGTCCCACGACGACGCGGTCGTTCGGCACTATTTCGAAACATGGTTCCTGCCGTACGAGGTCTCCGACCAGACCGTCGTCAAGGCCAGCCTCACCGGCTATTTCGAACCGGAGTTTCCTGGTTCGCTCAGCCAGACCCTCGATTTTCCGGTCCCGGTCTATGGGCGTCCGCGCGACCTGGTGACCGTCCCGAATCCGGTTCCGGGCCAGCCGGCGATCACCGGGCATGTCCAGGCTGGTCATGTCGTGCCGTATCTGACCCGCACCGAGATCGATCAGGGCAGGTTGCGTGGACGGAACCTGGAAATCCTATGGCTGCACAGCCCGGTCGACCTGTTCTTTCTGCAGGTCCAGGGCTCCGGCCGGGTGCGGCTGCCGAGCGGCCAGATCGTCCGGCTGGGCTATGCCGGCCGCAACGGCCAGCCCTACGTGCCGATCGGCCGCAAGCTGATCGAGCAGCAGCAGCTCGCACCCGATGCGGTCAGCATGCAGTCGATCCGCACCTGGCTCGAAGCCCATCCCGGCCAGGCCCAGGCGTTGATGGAGCAGAACCCGAACTACGTGTTCTTCCGCACCCTGGACGATCTGTCGCCGAACGACGGCCCTCCCGGCGCCCTTGGCCTCGAACTGACTCCGTTGCGTTCGGCGGCGGTGGATCGCAGCTTCGTCCCGCTGGGCGTGCCGATGTTCGTCGAGACGACGCTGCCGTCCGGCGCCCCGCTCGACCGGCTGCTGCTGGCGCAGGACCTCGGTACCGACATCGTCGGTCCGCAACGGGCCGACCTGTTCTTCGGCTGGGGTGCCGCCGCCGGCCGCGATGCGGGTTCCATGCATTCGGGTGGCCGGATCATCCTGTTGCTGCCGCGCCAGCCGAGCGGCTGAGCCGGTGTCCGGGTTTCACGTGCATCCCTCCCTGCATTCACAACCTAGCGTAGCTGGCCGGACCGTCGTCTCGCTGGCGATACTGCGCGGATGACGCAGCTCGACACTCCGGACCTCGATTCGACGGCATCCCATCCCGTTCGTACGTCCCGGGTCGCCGCGGTTGCGCCTGTCATGCGTCGCCAGAGCGTTGGCCGGCACCTGCTGTATCGCGGCGACTGCGTGAAGGTCATGAACCGGCTTGCCGCCGAGTCCGTCGATGTGGTGGTGACCTCGCCGCCCTATAATATCGGCCTGTCCTACCGCAGCTACCACGACCGCCGCGCCGAGGAGGATTACCTCGACTGGATGGTTTCGGTCGCGACCGCGATCCGGCGCGTCATGCGGTCGGACGGATCGTTCTTTCTGAACATCACCGGCTCGAGCGCCATGCCGTGGCTGCCGTTCGAGCTGATTGTCAGGCTGCGCAGCCTGTTCCGGCTGCAGAACCACATCACCTGGGTCAAGTCGATCTCGATCGGCGATGATTCCGTCGGCCACTTCAAGCCGATCCGGAGCGAGCGGTTCCTGCACCGGAACCACGAGCACATCTTCCACCTGACCCTCGACGGCGCGGTGCCGCTGAAGCGGCTCGCGGTCGGCGTGCCGTTCAAGGACAAGAGCAACATCGCGCGCCGCCAGCATGCGCAGGACCTGCGCTGCCGTGGCGATAGCTGGTTCATCCCGTACGAGACGGTCCACAAGCGGGCGCAGAAGTTCAATCATCCCGGCACGTTCCCGGTCATGCTGCCGCGCATGTGCATGCGTCTGCATGGGCGGCCGTCGCCCGTCGTGCTCGACCCGTTCATGGGATCCGGCACCACTCTGTTGGCCGCGGAGGCGGAGGGGGCGAGGGGGATCGGCATCGACCTCGATGCCAGCTATGTCGGCATCGCCCGCAACCGCCTGCTGGGCGCCATGCGCGACGCGGCGGACGCTGCCGGAACGCCGTCCCGCCGGTCGCGCTGAATTATCGTCTTGCAATAATTAATCGCTTTGTGACATGACGGCTCCACCTTGGAGCAAACGCCATGCCGGCCCTGCCAAATGCGGCATCCACACCAGCGCCGGATCGTCGGCTCCGCCTCCACAGCCGCCTGCTGTCCGTATTTTTTTTGATCCTGTTCGTGCTGCTGACGCTGCTGGCGATCGTCATGGTCGGCGTGTTCCTGCTGCGGATCGATTCGATGGCGGCGATGGCGGGTTCGGGCTTCGCCTTCAACTTCCCGTACGAGACCGACCCCTGGAGTTCAGGCGTCGTGCCGATCTCGCACTTCGCGATCTGGCAGTCGCTGCTGATCACCCTGATGCTGTCGCTCCGCCTGCTGCCCGGCCTGTTCATCCTGTGGCACCTGCACGTGCTGTTCGGGCTCTATGCACGCGGTAGCGTATTCGGTGCCGCCAACGCGCTGCAGGTGCGGCTCATCGCATTCGCGCTGCTCGCCTACGCACTCGTTCCGCTCGTCACGCATGCAACGCTTTATCTGGCGCGCATCTCGACGCACGCCTTTGCCTGGGAAATCCGTCAGCTCGATGCGTTGGTGGCCGGCCTTGTCCTTCTCACGGTCGCCCGCGTCATGCTGTTCGGCCACGAGATCGAGCGCGACCGCGAAGGCTTCGTGTGATGGCGATCATCGTGCGGCTCGACGTCATGCTGGCGCGTCGGAAGATCAGGTCGAACGAGCTGGCCAGGGCGATCGGCATCACCGAGGCCAACCTCTCTTTGCTGAAGGCCGGCAAGGTGAAGGGGCTGCGCTTCTCGACCCTGGAGGCGATCTGCCGCCATCTCCAATGTCAGCCGGGCGACCTGTTGGATTACGAACCCGAAACGGAAAGTCCGGCATGATCGCAGTTGGTGCAGCAGCCCACATCATGGTGAACTACGCCACGGGCTGCCCGCCAGCCCAAGCGTCGCTCGAATTTTTATGAGTGAATAGAACGACTTGTCTCGCCTGACAGCATTCGCCCGAACTGGCACAAAAGCTGCTGTAACGAAATGAACTGTCGCATCGTATGGATGCGGTCTTCGAACGAGGTTTCATGTCGGCCGAACCAATACTCAAGGCACTGGCGCGTGCCACCGCGTCGGCCGGCACCGTCCACAGAGCCGTCTCCGTCGGCCTCGCCCTCTGCATCGGCGGCTGCGCGGTCGGCCCGGATTTCCATCGCCCATCGACCCGCACCCCCGACCGGTACAACGAGGTCGCACCGGCTTCGGACACGGTCGCGTCCAACGTGCCCGGCGGGCAGGCGCAGCATCTGCTGGTCGGACGCGACATCCCGGCCGAGTGGTGGACGCTGTTCCGCTCGCCGGCGATCACCGTCCTTGTCGCCACGGCACTGCGCGACAGTCCGACCATCGCGGCCGCCAACGCCGCCCTGCGCCAGGCCCAGGAACAAGAGCTGTCGCAGCAGGGCACGCTGTTCCCGACCATCACCGGCAACATCAGCCGGGCCCGCCAGGAGGAGCCGCTCTCCCTGGAAGGCGGCCAGACGCCGCCGCTGTTGTTCAGCGACTACGGCGCCCACCTGAACCTGTCCTACACGCTCGACTTCTGGGGCGGCCTGCGCCGCGCGGTCGAACAGACCGGCGCCCAGGTCGCCTACCAGCGCTACCAGCTCGAGGCGGCCTATCTCGGCCTCAGCGCCGGTGTCGCCAACAGCGCGATCCTGGCGGCATCCCTGGCCGGCCAGATCGAGGTGCAGAAGCAGCTGATCGGCTTCGAGCAGAAGCAGCTCGACACCGTCCGGCAGCAGTTCGAGCTCGGCGGCGCCACCGGCACCGACGTGGCGACCCAGCAGGCGCAGGTGGCGCAGGCCCAGACTGTGCTGGTGCCGCTGTTGACCTCGCTGGTGCAGGCGCGCGACCAGCTCGCCGCCTATGTCGGCCAGGCACCCTCCGACGTGGTCATCCCGGAGCTCACCCTCGACAGCCTGACCCTGCCGACCGACATCCCGGTCAGCGTGCCGTCGGCCCTGCTGTCGCAGCGGCCCGACATCCGTGCGGCGGAAGCCAACCTGCACCAGCAGATGGCAGCCCTCGGCGTCGCCATCGCCCAGCGCCTGCCGAACGTGACCCTCACCGCCTCGGTCGGTTCGGACGCCGCCAATACCCACCAGTTGTTCAGCCCGACCAACGGCATGTGGTCGTTGATCAACCAGGCGGTGCAGCCGATTTTCGATGCCGGCCAGTTGCTGCACAAGCAGCGCGCCCAGAAGGCGGCGATGCAGCAGGCCGCCGCGCAGTGGCGCGACACCGTGGTGCGCGCGTTCCAGAATGTCGCCGACGTGCTGGCCGCGGTGCAGAACGATGCGATCGGCCTCAACTACGCGCTGACCGCGCAACAGGCGGCGTCGCGCGGCCTGTCGCTGGCCACGCTGCAATACAAGCTCGGCGGGGTCTCGTATCTCAGCGTGCTGAACGCGCAGCAGATCTACCAGAACACCGTCATCACCCTGATCCGCGCCCGTGCCGTCCGCTTCACCGATACCGTGGCGCTGTTCCAGGCGCTCGGCGGCGGCTGGTGGAACCGCAACGACATGCCACCGCCGCCGCCCGGCCTGTTCAGTTCGCCGCTGCCATGACCAGCCGTTTCCGCTCCCCCGCCATCCCGTCGCAGGACCTCCCCAGAATGACCCGGAAACTCCTGTATCTGCTTCTGCTGTGCGTTGCCGTGGCGGCAGCGATCGTCGGGTGGCGCCAGTGGCATCGCCCGAACGCCGCTTCCGGCGGCCATGGCCCGGCGGAAGCGCCGCAGGTCGTATCCGCGATCACGGTGGAACAGTCCGACTGGCAGAGCCGCATCAAGGCGTTCGGCCAGGTCCGGGCGGTGCAGGGCGCGGACCTGTCCGCCGAGGTGCCCGGCATCGTCGACCGGATCGATTTCCAGTCCGGCACCGAGGTGCCCGCCGGCACCGTGCTGCTGCGCCTGCGCGCCAACGACGACGACGCGAGGCTGGCCACCCTGCAGGCCACTGCCGACCTCTGGGCCGCCAATGTCGTCCGCGACCAGAAGCAGTTCGACGCCCAGGCGATCAGCCGGGCCACTTTGGACCAGGACAATGCCAGCCTGCGCAGCTATCGCGCCCAGGTCGCGGCACAGCAGGCGCTGATGCTGGAGAAGGTGGTACGTGCGCCGTTCGCCGGCCGTCTCGGCATACGCATGGTCGATCTCGGCCAGTACCTGGTCGCGGGCACGCCGGTCGTCACGCTGCAGGCGCTCGACCCGATCTATGTCGACTTCAACGTGCCGCAACAGCAGGTCGGGCGCATCACGTCCGGCCAGGCGGTGCAGGTGACGGTGGACAGCTATCCCGGCCGCATCTTCGCCGCCAGCGTGCTCGCCGTGGATAGCCGCATCGACCCATCGAGTCGGATGGCCTCGGTCCGCGCCAGCCTGCGAAACCCCGATCATGCCTTGCTGCCCGGCATGTTCGCGATCTCCGGCCTGGCCGATGGCGCATTGCGCCGGGTGGTGACGGTGCCGACCGCTTCGGTCAGCTACAACCCGTACGGCAACTTCGTCTACGTGCTGACACCCAAGGAAAAAACCGCCGGAGTCATGATTGCGACGTCCCGCGTGATCACCACCGGCGAAACCCATGGCGACCGGGTGGTGGTGCTGACCGGCCTGAAGCCCGGCGAGACGGTGGTGACTGCAGGCCAGGTCAAGCTGCGCAGCGGTGCCTCGGTGCATGTCGACAATAGCGTGCAGCCGGCCAACGAACTCAATTCCAACCCGCCGGAAGAGTGAGGAACCGACGCCATGCGCCTCACCGACCTGTTCATCCACCGCGTCGTCCTGTCCTGCGTCGTCTCGATCCTGGTGCTGGTGTTCGGCCTGCGCGCCGTGCAGTCCCTGCCGATCGAGCAGTTCCCGCACACCGTCAGCGGAATGATCGACATTGAGACGTCCGATTACGGCGCTGACCCCGCGACAATCGCCGGATTCGTGACTACGCCTCTGGAAAACAAGATTAGCCAGACGCAGGGCATCGACTACATGACGTCGAGCTCGACCACGAGCGACTCCGACATCACGGTCTACCTGAAGCTCAACTACGACCCGGCGCGCGCTCTGGCGGAAATACAATCGTACGTAACCGCCGCCAGGGCCCAGTTTCCGCCCGGCGTGCAGGAATCCTCGATCTACCTCAGCTCGTCCGGCCAGGATGTGCTGGACCTGTTCGTCAGCAGTGTAGAGCTGAATGCGGGCATGGTCAGCGACTACACGCGACGTATCGTCGAGCCGAGGTTGCAGGCCGTTCCCGGCGTGCAGAAGGTCCAGGTCGGCGGCGCACCGCGCGTGGTGATGCGCGTCTGGCTCGACGCAGACAAGCTCGCCGCCGTGGGCATGAGTCCGGCCGACGTCCAGACAGCGCTTGGCAACAATAATTTCGTATCCGGCGTCGGCTCGACGCTCGGCGCGATGACGTTCGTGAACCTGGACATCAATTCTGGACTGCATACGGAAGCGCAATTCCGCGAACTCGTATTGCGGCAGAACAACGGCCACATCATCCGGCTGAACGATGTCGCTAGGGTCGAGTTCGGTCATGATCCGAACGGGTTTGAGGTCATCAGCGACGGCGCGCATGGCGTGTTCATCCAGATCAAGCCGTCGCCCACGGCAAACACACTGAACCTCACACGCGAACTCGTGAGGGTCGTCGACGAGATGAGGCAGCAGGCCCCGCCCGCTCTCAAGATGAAGATCATCTACAATGCGGGCGATTTCATCCGCACCTCGATCCACGAGGTGATCGTCACGTTGATCGAGGCGCTGGTCATCGTTTCGCTCGTCGTGTTCGCCTTCCTCGGCTCGCCACGGTCGGTGCTGGTGCCGGTGGTGACGATCCCGTTGTCGCTGGTTGGCACGTTCGGAATGATGGCGCTGATGGGGTTCTCCATCAACCTGTTGACGCTGCTGGCGCTGGTTCTCGCGACCGGTCTGGTCGTCGACGATGCCATCATCGTGGTCGAGAACGTCAACCGGCATCTTGCCGCCGGCATGAATCCGGTCCAGTCCGCCTCCGCGGCGGCACGCGAATTGCTACAGCCGATCCTGGCGATGACAGTCGTGCTGATCGCCGTATACCTCCCACTTGGCCTACAGGGCGGTCTGACCGGCGCGCTGTTCACCCAGTTCGCATTCACTTTAGCGGGCTCGGTCACCATGTCCGCGCTGCTGGCCCTTACCCTCTCCCCAATGATGTGTTCGCGCCTGCTCAAGCCACGCAGCCTGCCTGGCCAGAAGCCCGGACTTTCCGAGCGAATGGAACAGGCGACTGAACGAGCACTCGACCGCGTGCAACGCGGCTACAGCAGTGCGCTACGAGTCAGCTTCCGGGCTCAGCCGCTGGTGCTGGCTTTCGGACTTGCAGTTCTGATCAGCATCTTCTTTCTTTACAAAGGATCAAAGGCGGAGCTTTCGCCCGCCGAGGATATGGGTCTGCTGATTGCGAGCGGGCAGGGTGCCCCCAACGCCACGCTCGACGCGCTCTCGCTTTACGATAGCCAGATCCAGGCGATTGACACATCTGTGCCCGAAGGGATGAGCTACTGGCATATCGTGCGACCGCCAACCATATCGGGTGGTATTTCTCTGACGGATTGGGACCACAGAAAACGCAGCGTCTTCACGATCGGTAATGAAGTCCAGGCTGCTTTGCGCAAGGTCGCCGGCGTCGAGATGGCAGTGTTCGAGCCGCCCTATCTTCCGGGCGCGGACGGCATGCCGATCGGTTACGTCCTCCAAAGCTCTGGCGATTTCCAGCAACTTGGTGCGATCTCGGACGCCTTCCTGGCCAAGGTTCGCACCAGCGGCCTGTTCGCCTATGCCGAGGAAGACCTCAAGATCGACCAGCCGGAATCGACTATCGTCGTCGATCGCGAGAAACTCTCTAGCCTGAACCTCACGATGAGCGATGTCGGCAATTCGCTGAACGCGTTGCTCGGCGGCAATTTCGCCGGGTTCTTCTCCAACGACCAGCGCTCCTACAAGGTGGAGCCCTTGGTCGCGCGCCGGTTCCGCCTGAACTCCGAACAGATCCTCGATTATCCGGTCGCCACGGTAGCCGGCGTATCGGTGCCGCTCCGGTCCGTCGCGCATATCGTCAACAGCGTTGTTCCTGAATCGATCGCGCACTTCCAGCAGCTCAACGCCACCACCATCAACGCACTCCCGATGCCGGGCGTCACTCAGGCGGAGGCCTACGCCTACCTCCAGCATCTCAGCGCCGAAATGCTGCCGACCGGCTACGCGACCGACACAGTCGGACCATTGCGCCAGTTCGTGCAGGAGACGGGCGGTTTCGCGACCACGTTCGCCCTGGCGGTCGTAATCACTTATCTCGCTCTGGCCGCCCTGTTCGAGAGCTTCCGCGATCCGCTGATCATCCTGGTCTCGGTGCCGATGTCGATCGCCGGCGCCTTGCTGTTCGTCTGGCTAGGCGTCGGCGGCGCCAGCATCAACCTGTTCACCGAAGTCGGGCTGGTGACGTTGATGGGCCTGATCAGCAAGCACGGCATCCTGATCGTCGAGGTCGCCAAGGAACAGCAGATCCTCGGCCTGTCCCGCCGCGAGGCGATCGAGCGCGCCTGCGCCCTGCGCCTGCGCCCGATCCTGATGACCACGGCAGCGATGGTGCTCGGCGTGATGCCGCTGGTGTTCGCCACCGGCGCCGGCGCCGCATCCCGCTTCGTGATGGGTTTGGTGATCGCATCGGGCCTGTCGATCGGCACGCTGTTCACCCTGTTCGTGCTGCCCGCAGTCTACATGCTGCTGGCGTCGGATCGGCGCTCGCCCGGTCATGCGAAGACACCGGAGCTTCACGTCCAGAGCGTTTGATCCTGCCGATCGAATTCAGAGCCTTCGTGTCGGGCATTCGCCGCCCGGCCGGGCAGTCCGGTCCGGCAGCCTCGTATCTCATTCTCAGTGCTCGAGCGCCGTCGGCACCGTCATGGCGATCATGAATCAGGCAGGCCGGAACAGCAACAAGAACCACTAACTTAAAATATTCCGATATCGCAACGCTCTGGCCGTTGGCATCCCGCATAATAGCCCCAGGCAGGCATTCACATAAAGCCTGCGGCAACATCGCCATCGTGCGCCCAGCCGCTGACCGGTGGACCCTCGGTAACCGGCCCCGACGTCGTCCAAGCTCTCGACCCAAACCGATGACCAGCCCTGTGCTTGACATGTTGGTATCCGCATAGTTGGATTAAAAGTCGTAGAACGCAGGCGTCTAAATCGTCGCGACAGGAATACGTTTGGGCACGATCGGCTGGCTTTCGTCTTAGGTCTCTGCTCGTTGCTCGTGGAGACAACACATGAGTGGCTCGATCAGAAGCCGATCCCTGTCTCCTGCCGGCTCGAGGCCAGGATCGCCGGTGGGCAACAGGCCCGTGCTGGCGGCTGCCAGTCCGGGCTCCATGGTGGATCTGGGGGAGGAAGGCCTCCTCTGGGCGCTGTATCAAACGGTCGGAACCGACACCAGCAGTACCGCCCATATCATCACTCCTACACCGACGTCGCTCGCGTCCTCCGTAGCCGGCTCCCGGCCGGTCACGCCGGAGCAGAGTCGGGCGAGCATTCTGCAGAAGCTGCGTCTGTCTATCGTTAAATACTATTCGACCGGGCGTCTCGTTCAACTGGCGGGTGCTGCTTCTGCCGTTGGACTGGCTGCGAGCAATACGCCGGTCGCCTGGTGGTCCGGAACGCCTGCTCTCGGCGGGCTCGTATCGGGCGGCCAGTTCTTCAGCAACCGAACAGAAGCAGGCAAGAGGGAAATACAGGAGGATTTCAACGAGTCGATCGTCGAGTTCCTGATGACGAAAAACAGCATATGTCAGCGCTCTCCGACCGACGCCACCTATAACTACATGAGAGCGCAATCGGTCCGGGGCGGCCTGGAGTCCGTTGCCGCGGTCGGCTCCCTGGTCGGGGGTCATTTCAACGGCGACACCGGAAAGCTCCTGAACTCGCTCTTGCATATGCTGCCCGCCGCATCGGCGTATTACAGCACGGGATGGTCCTTGCTGAAGTTGATCGCGCACGTCCTGCAACAACGCAACTACGATCAGGCAACCAAGTGGCTGGCAGCTCTGCTGGCGATCAAAGGATACCGGGCAGCGGCGCGAACCGCTGAATCGGCGCTGCCATGGATGTCAAACCAGCAGATACTCGGCGTCTTGGCGGGCCTTGGTTTTGTCGGCTTGATGGCCGATGTCGGATTTACTCACGCGATCGAACTCATGGCCAAGAACCTGCATTTCATTGCATACAAGGAACGGATGACCGCGCTTGGAATGAACGATTTCCACGTGACCGCGAGGGGTGTCGAACTCCAGATCCTTCCGGCTCCGGTAACAGCGGCTACGAGTGCGCGGGATACCTCCCAGGATATCTTTACCGAAATCGTGTTCATGTTGTTTCGCGACGACATGCCCAGATGGACACGAAACAACGCCATCGAGATCATCGGCGATCCGGCCGGGTGGCAGGCGATCGCCCATCGCATCGCACATTTATAAGGCAATTTGTGGACCGCGTGTAGCCGCGCGTAACCGCGCGAGGTGCACAAGCGCCGCCTCGATCGCCATCGCTCCGGCGATCGAGAACGGCACGATCAGCATCAGGTTATAGCGCACCTGGTTTACCGCCGCCGCCGCGTTGAAGGCGAGCATGAACCAGGCGGGCAGGGCCAGCAGCAGGAACCGCCGATCCACCTCGTTCCGCCGCCGCAACGCCTGGACCGTCAGCACCGCGCACACCGGCCCCAGCACGAACCCCCAGTAATGGTCGACATAGAGCCCGCGCAACGCCAGCGGCAGCGTCACCATCGCGTGCCACGACAATTGCCGCAGCGGATCACGCAGCAGGTAATGATGTACCAGGAACGACATGTGGTTGGCCCACCCGCCCGACTGGCGCAGCGTATCCACCAGCATAGGTCCGATGCCGATCGAATAGAAGCTGTTCGCATGATCGTCCCAGCCGAACCGGTCGCAGGCGCCGGCCCCGGCGAACGACCTGCCGATGCCGTTCCCGTCCGGCAACCAGCAGACGAAGCTCATCGCGTATTCGTGCCAGTCCATGCCGTCGAAACTGAGCCGCTGCACGAACGTGTGCGACCCATACCCGAAGGTCAGCGATGCCCGGCCGAACATCATCGCATTCCGCACGATCCACGGCAGCACGACCAGCCCTGCGCCCGCTGCGAACCCGCCGACGACCCGCCACCGATCCCACCGGCCCGCCGCCAGCACCCCCGCGAGCGCCCAAGACATCCCAACCGCAAACACCGCATATCCCAGCCAAGAAAACCCCGGCCGCGTCAGCACCGCCAGTCCGAACACCAGCCCGGCCGCGCTTGCCCATTCCGTCCGCCGGGCCTCCGACCGCCACGCCGCGAGGGCCAGCGTGCTGGCCCCCACGACCAGGAACAGGCTGATCGTCTCCGTCATCAGGTAGTCCACCGACAGCAACAGCAGCGGCGCCGTCATCAGCCCCAGCCCAAGTGCGATCCAGCCGGTGCGGGCACGCCCGGTACAATGTCCTGCCGCCCACCACAGCATCCACAGCGTCGCCGCCATCATCAGGAACTGCAGCGACCGCATCGGCCCGGCCCCGTGTCCGCAAGCCGTCCCGAGACCCTCGTGCCCGACCGAGCAATCCATGTTGCGCCGAAGCTCCGGATCGACCGAGGCGACCGCTGCCAGCAGGGCTGGATACAGCGGCGTGAAGCGCATCCCCGACGGGCGGTCCGTATCCGCCCCGCCGCCCGCGAACCGATACCCGTCGGTGAAGCGATCGTGATGCACCAGGTCGTAGGCGATCCCGAGATAGAAACCCTGGTCGTAGGTGCCCAGCGGCTGCACTCGCGTGCGTGTCCACAGGCTACCGAGCGCGAGCACGATCAGCGCCGCCGCCATGAACGAGGGTGAAACTTTCATGCGTCGGGCGGCTAGACCTTCTGCCGGGCGGAATGGTCCGGCGCCGTGCTGGAAGTGCCGCCGGCTCCATGAGAGACTGAGTTTTCCTGTGAGTCCCCGAGGATACAAGCTGTCCGCTCTCCTGTCCGTCCCGCCATGCGACCAATGCCCGCCGGAGCTGCGAACCCGGAACGGAGCCGCATGGCTCGCCGTCTGAAGGACGGCGAGCAGCGCCTGTGGGTCGAATACGCGCGCGAGGTGAAACCGTTGCGCGGCCGTCCGCCATCCGCCCTGCCCAAGGTCGCCGACCAGCCGCCCGCACCCGTGCCGCCGCTGCCCGCTCCTGCGGTGCTGGCCGCGCCCCCGGCCGCCCCGAAGCCCGCTCCCGCGCGTTCCCCGCTGGCCCGCCGTCCGGTCGAGATCGGCGAGCGCCAGTCCGGCCTCGACGACACCAGTTGGCGCTCCCTCTCCAACGGCCGGCTGCGCGCCGAGCGCCGGCTCGACCTGCATGGCCAGCGTGCGCAGACCGCCTTCATGCTGCTGCACGATTTCCTGCTCCGTGCCCAGCACGAACGCCTGCGCTGCGTCGAGATCATCACCGGCGCCGGTTCCGGCCCCGAGGGCGGCATCCTCCGCCGCGAGCTTCCGCACTGGCTGAGCCGCCACGACCTCCGCCATCTGGTGCTGGCCGCCGTGCACCCGCATTCCGGCAATGTCGGCTCGGTCCGCGTGCTGCTGCGCCGTCGCCCGGTCCCGGGCGCCAAGCACCAGGACCCGCTGCCGGACGCCAAACCCAAGCGCGCAACGCCTGCCACGAGCCGCCGAGGCCCCGCCAAATGACCACCGCGCCCCCCGGCATCGCCACTCTCCGCCTGGTCCTGGGCGACCAGCTCTCCGACCCGCTCTCCGCGCTGGACGGCATCGACCCCGCCCGCGACGTCGTGCTGATGGCCGAGGTCCGCGCCGAGTGCACCTACGTCCGCCACCACAAGAAGAAGCTCGTCCTGGTGCTGTCCGGCATGCGCCATTTCGCCGAGCGCCTGCGCCAGCGCGGCATCCGCGTCGACTACATCGAGCTGGAGAATTCCGCCAACACCCACACCCTGCGCGGCGAGATGCTCCGCGCCGTCGAGCGCCACCACCCCGAACGCGTGGTGGCGACCCTCGCCGGCGAGTTCCGCCTGACCGAGGACATGTCCGGCTGGGAGCAGGCCTCCGGCATCCCCACCGAGCTTCTCGACGACACCCGCTACCTCTGCGGCCTGCGCCAGTTCCGGCACTGGGCCGACGGCCGCAAGAGCCTGCGCATGGAGTTCTTCTACCGCGAGATGCGCCGCCGCCACGCCATTCTGATGGAGGGCGACCAGCCCGTCGGCGGCCGCTGGAACTACGACGCCGAGAACCGCAAGCGCATGCCCGCCGGCATCGTCCCGCCGGTCGCCCCGAGCTTCCCGCCCGACCAGATCACCGAGGCAGTAATCGCCATGGTCGAGCGCAATTTCGGCGACCATTTCGGCACCACCGACGCCTTCTCGCTGCCGGTGACCGCCGAGCAGGCCGCGCTGGCGCTCGATTATTTCGTGACCGAGCGCCTGTCCGGTTTCGGCGACTGGCAGGATTTCATGCGCGCCCACGATCCGGTACTGTTCCACGCGCTGGTTTCGACCTCGCTCAATCTCGGCCTGCTCGACCCGCTCGCCATCTGCCACGCCGCCGAGCGCGCCTGGACCGAAGGCCTGGCCCCGCTGAACGCCGTCGAGGGCTTCATCCGCCAAGTGCTGGGCTGGCGCGAGTATGTGCGCGGCATCTACTGGCTGAACATGCCGGAGTACGGACGCCGAAACGCCCTGGAGGCGACCCGCCGGCTGCCCGACTTCTACTGGACTGGCCAGACCCGGATGAACTGCATGGCGCGCGTGGTGGATGACACGCGCCGCAACGCCTATGCCCACCACATCCAGCGCCTGATGATCACCGGCAATTTCGCGCTGCTCGCTGGCCTCGACCCCGACCAGGTCGACGAGTGGTATCTGATCGTCTACGCCGACGCGTACGAGTGGGTGGAGATGCCCAACGTGCGCGGCATGGCGCTGTTCGCCGACGGCGGCATCATGGGCTCCAAGCCCTACGCCGCGTCCGGCGCCTACATCAACCGCATGAGCGACTATTGCGCCCCCTGCGCCTACGACCCGAAGCAGTCGACCGGACCGCAGGCGTGCCCCTTCAACGCCCTCTACTGGGACTTCATGGCCCGCCACGCCGACCGCCTCGGCGGCAACGTGCGGATGGCGATGCCGTTACAGACGTTGAAGAAGATGGAGCCGGGGAAGGTGGCCGCACTCAGGACGCAGGCAGCACAGTTCCTAGGTTCCATGGATATGGGGGAGGCGGTCTAAGCGATCGTTCCCGTCACTACTTCACTTCGAACCGGACCGTATAGGTTCCGCCCGCGCCACGAGTTGTTCCAAACAGGAGCAAATATTGCCCGCTCCGTGGAAGCTTCCTGACAAGCGAAGTCGCCTCGTCTTGATCGCCGGCTCCTGGGAGGGCTGGTCCGGTAATGTCAGGCCCGTCGCTCGCCTGTTTGAGCACGTAGCCGGGCTCATAGACCGAGAACACGACGTTGTCCTCTGCACTCTTCGCCTTTACCGTCAGTGTTTGACCAGCACGAGCTGCAAGCGTGTAGCACGCATATTCCGCGCGTAAGACTGTCCCACGTGCCGCTGCGACACTGGCGCCATGCTTGAAATGGATCGCAGTCGGCTTTACGCAGTTAGGATAGCCTGGAGCAGTCTGCAGTTCAGCAGCCGAGGCTGAAACCAGCGTGCAGGACACCGCTAAAGCCTGTAGAATAGAGAGCAACGACCACTTCATTCTCATGTCTCGACTGATTGGGAGAGACCCATGCATCTCATTGATACCACTTTGCTATCAAAGATGGTCCCCGTCTATCGAGGTGCTCGGGGAGTTCGCCAACAGGCCAACATCCGTGCCATCTCCATGTTTCTGCCGGCCACCTTGCTGCGGTATGGCGTGACTACCCAGCTTCGACAGGCCCACTTCCTGGCCCAGGTCTGCGAGGAAAGCTGGGGTCTGTCAGATATGAAGGAGGAGCGGTCGGGTGCGGAATATCAAGGCCGAAAAGACCTTGCCAACACGCAGCCCGGCGATGGTGTTCGTTTCAAGGGACGCGGCCTTATTCAGCTGACTGGTCGCGCAAACTACCAACGGATGGGCCATGAATTGGATCTCGATCTCGTCGGAACCCCCGAACTTGCAGAAACGCCTGCAGTCGCTGTCGAGACGGCGTGCCGATATTGGCTGGACAAGGGCCTGAACCAACTCGCCGACCTCGACGACCTGAAAGGCATCACCCGCAGGATCAACGGCCGGCTTATGTTGGGCCTCAAGCAACGCGCCACTTATCTTGCTCGTGCCAAAGCCCTGTTGGACACCGACCGCGGACCAACAACTATGGTGCATCCAGTTGCTTACGGTCCCGACGGCCAGCCAATTTACGCTGTATGATGGCAACGCGATCCATCGTGACGCTGTATAGCAGCTAATGGTTGATGGGATTACGGGCGTCCTGAGCATGACCGAAAGCCAGACCATCATGAACCAAGCGCATCAGGACGCGATGGCCTACTGGCAGCGGCTGCGCAAGGACAAGCCGAGCAATCTCGCCATCGGTGGATTGGTGATCGGCGCAGTTGTGACAACCATCTCTCTGATAGCGCTCGTCCTCCCGCATAGCGACGGCGCCATGCACAACAGGGGCAACCCTCTTTATTGGCTTTTCATGCTCCCCTGCGTGTTTTGGGCGTGGAGCCTTAGTACATTCAGCCCACGCTCCGTGCGAACGATTCGGTCCGCAATCATCGTCCTTCCAACAATCGGCGGGTTAATCCTTTTTATTGTGTATAATGACAATAAGGACATCCTGGGTCTGTCGCACGAAAGTATCGTTAACCTATGGATGACCATAGTAGCCTTCTTCATCACGCTAATCGGTTCCCTAGTGTCATGGTTTGCTTTGCAGCATAGCCTTCTGCAGGCAGAAGGTCCTGATCGTCGTTCCATGAAGCCTGCAGAAGCTGCGCGGCAAGCCGCCATGTCTGGGCTGCGAGCACGAGTACTTAAAACTTCCCGTTCAGGTCAGGACCAGAATACTCGAAAGCAGCGCAGAGTAGACTGAGAATAAAAACCGGCAACGCACCTTTTTTGATGAAGGCATGGTTGGCGACGTTTTGTTCGCCTCGGATCTTGTCTTCTTCCGCTCTGATCCAATGCCGTATGGAACTGACAGGCAACAGCACCCCGACGCTCAACTCTTGTCCCCGAGCATACGAAATTGGAACGCCAGACCCTGCCGCTCTGAATTCGACGCCGAACGCTACAGTACAAAAACTCGTCTCAAGCTATTCCGCAAACCTCTGCGACCTGAAGCCCGTCCTTTCGTGGCAGGAATCCGACAGCGCAGCCCGGTTCTGGTCACTGAATGGCTTGAGTCTGCGTAGCACTGCGACTCTGCACGTGGCAGCTTCGATAGTATTACATTGACCGTCAATGACGGGCCGAACGGGAGCGACAAGCGATGGGCGGCATACGAACGGGCGATCAACACCCTTGTTCAGGTGAAATTATGACGTTGGTCGGGATCATGGCGGCTGTCCTGCTGGGTGTCATGACCATGTCGGATGCGATGGCCACTGCCTCAGATACGTCCTTGTGTAAATCGGGCGAGACGCCTCTCTTCAGTTGCCCCATTGGTCACAAGATCGTCTCTGTCTGTTCTGATGGCACGAAGGCAACCTATTATTTCGGCACTTCCGACCGGATAGAGCTATCGTCACAAGCTTTGTCAATTGCAGATCATATGTTCTCAGGGGGAGGCGAGGCTCAGATCTCGGTCAGTCATGCGGCCTACGGCTACATCGTCTATCACAAGACAACCCGCACATCCTTTTCTGCCGATGGGCACAATGATTCGGATTTTACCAGCGGCGTGGTCGTCCAGAAGAATGGAGAAACCGTCTCCACGAAACAGTGTGGGTCGGACGCTACCATTTCTTCCGACGCTCACCGTGTTATCCAACCGGGGCCGTTCATCGAGCATTAAAAAGCTACAGCCGCTAACACACCCTGCTTCGATGCAGGCACGGCGAACTCTGCTTTGCTTATTTTGGATTTTATCTTCTTCCGCTTCAATTCCTTATTGCATGAAGCTGATGGGCGACCGTGACTTGATGCTCAATGATTGTCCGCCACATACGTGCAACAACAAGCTTCATAGCTCCAGAACGTGCCTGAAGCTGTTCCGCAAAGCCTCCGTGACCTGAAGCCTATCCTCCCGTGGCAGGCACCCGATCCGTTCAGCGTCGCCGGCCTCGATGATGGCAATCTTGGCCAGTCGCACGACCGACGGCGCCGGAAGCCCTGCCTCGACCAGGTCTGAAACAACGACATCCCCTTGCCAGCCGCGATTGCCGGCACTGGTGACCATCAGCACCCAGAGCAGACCGGGGCCACCCGGAGCATCCGGAACCGCCACCACCAGCGCCGGACGACGCTGCTGCACCGGACGATTGGTGTAGGGGAACGGGACCTTCACCAGATCCCACACCTCACAGGGTGGCATAGTCCTCGGCATCGGCTGCGCTGTCCCATTCAGCGAAAGTCCTGAACGGATCGTCCGCTGCGGCATCCGGTCGAGCGCGGGTCAGCACCACGCGTCCGGCCTCGATGACGTAGGCGATCTCGTCACCTTCGCGTAGCTGCAGGGCTACCCGCACCGGCTGCGGAATGGTTGTCTGCGCCTTGCTCGTCAGCCGACTGGTGATCATGTCTCACTATGTAAGGAATCTGCACGGTATGACCACAGACGCGGTAATTGCGGTTGGAGTACGGTCACCGCAACGCCTATGCCCACCACATTTAGCACCTGATGATCACCGGCAATTTCGCACTGCTTGCCGGCCTCGACCCCGATCAGGTCGACGAGAGGTATCTAATCGTCTACGCTGACGCATACGAGTGGGTGGAGATGCCCAACGTATGCGGCATGGCGCTGTTTGCCGACCGTGGCATTATGGGCTCCAAGTCTATGCCGCGTCCGGCATCTACATCAATCGTATGAGCGACTACTGTCCCCCTGCGCCTACGACTGGCCCGGACGCGTGGCCGTTCAATCCTCTCTACTAAGACTTCATGGCCCGCAACGCCGACCGCCTGGGCGGGAACGTGCGCATGGCGATGTCGCTACAGACGTTGAAGAAGATGAAGACGGGGAAATAGCCCCACTCAGGGCGCAGGTGGCCACGTCCTGAGGGCGATGGATCAAGGAAAGGCGGTTTGAGCATCAAAAACTCGTTAGTGACGCAACTTAAATCGTGTAGTATAAATACTATTTTGCCTTGAGTTGTTTCAACCGCGAGTAGGTATTTCCCGCTTTGTGGGAAGCTTTCTGGCAAGTGAAGTTACCTCATTTTGATCATCCGTTTCTACCAGGCTAACCCAGTAATGTTAGGTCCATAGCTTTCGCATGTTGAGACTAAAAATATGTGGTCGTACTAAGTTCGTTACGATTAAGCACCAAGCATGGAGAATTTACTCTATCAGCTAAGACCATCTTTGAAAGGCTTGGTCATGCAGAAATCACCCCTGTATTACGCCTAATAAAGGACCTTTTTAAGGGTGATTAGGGAAGGCTGGTTGAAGCAAGTATACTTGCCGCCGACCAGATGATCGCGTTACGTCTGCACTTCCCCTTATCTCACAGCGTTACTGATGCAGAACCGGCAAGTCCGGACCTATAGGCCAGTGCTCGTTTACAGCGGCTGTGCCTAACCCATGGGTTTCCTCGGCTACGTATTGGATAAGATCATTCATTCTATTGAAGGTTGCACCGAGGGATCGCCCAATCATTGGATTGTTGCCGCTTGGCAAAGCTCGACGAACATCCGTTTGTAGACCAATACAATTGGCACCACGGGCGTTAGCAAATCCAAGCTCAAAAGCCACGCCTTCGTCAATGTGGGCGCCGTCGAGCACTGCCACGAGTAGGTCGCACTCAAGGAGGGCTGATCTGTCTCGCTCAAAGATTTGAGTTTCGGCAACCTCAAGCGGCACGCCTTCGCGCAGAAGTTCGGCCAGCAGCAGTCCATCGCGCTGCGGTAGAAACACTTTGCAATAGCGCTCAAGTTTAGTCGCAAGCTCCTCATTAAAGCTGCGCTCGCGATCATTGAACAGCGGTGCGGCCAGATACGTGCGTATCCTATGCATCGACCGGCCTAGCATGCTTGGCTAACTCGGCTTGAATTTCGACGGGCTCATAAGAGTCGAGAAAGATGATCCGCGCAATTTCCTTCGCCACTGCAGCAGCAGAGCGTCCACTTGTGCAGACTGTGGACCGCTTAATCGAACCATAGACGTGATCAATTTTGTGAAGCAAGTCCTCAAGTGCGGGAGTTGACCATTCCTTATGCTTACGGCGATTACGAATTTGAAGCTCCTCAACCGTTGCCTTAAGCTCAATGATGTGGCCGTTGACGATCGGCCGAGTGCCACTATCGGTTATTTTATCGACAAGCGCCTTTGCCTTCTGCGGACGCTCCGTTTCCAGGCCGAAGGTCAGCGGATCCAGCGGAGCACGGTCAACAACGTGGATGCCTTCCACACAGTCATTCAGCGCGAAGTTTTTCTTACGAAATTGTTCAGCTATCCACCCATTCATTGGATCAACCTTTTCCCTGCTGACCTCAGACTCGGGCTTAGCAAGATCCGGTAGTCGCTCGTCGATCCATTCGTCATAGGTAATCAAGTGGCGGAAGTTTGCTGCCGCAGTACTTTTTCCTGACCCGACAGAGCCAATCAGATAGTAGACGTACTTTGGTTTATATTTGGCGAAGCGAGAAGCGAAAGAGCTCTCGTCAATTTTTATCAGATCGGCAAGCGCCTTGATCTCCTTACTGTTCAAAAACAGCGTGTAAATCCCAAACGACTCAAAGTTCGCGGTAAAAATCGCGTGTTCTGAGTCCTTGTCACGATGGGAGCTGTCTGGCGTGAAATGAACAGCATAGTGAACATGTCCCGGGTTCCGAACCGCATTCTGCCGCAACATGCTCTGTAGCGTGCTGTCCTCAAGTGATAGGCCCACTAGCAGGCAAGTATTTCGCGTCAGGTGATTGGTAAGGTGTAGGTACCCGCCAGTCGTTGCCGTCAGCAACTGATCTTGAAAAGAGTCATCAGAAAACACGACGTCCGCGCTTGCACCATCGCTAAAACTTGCAGGAAGATAACCGTTAGGATGGTAAATGACACCACTTTGATGCCGACATTGAAGGCTCGGACTGTCGATTACTTCATATCCGCGCGTTCGCAGCATCTCGTTCTCGTCGCGGGCTCCGGCGAGCATTAGTTCTAAGCTGTCGTCGAAATTATATGTGACCGTCAGCTGTGACTTCTTAATGATCGGTAAAAACGCGCTCAAGTAGGGATGGTTCTCAAGTTTTTGTTCCCGCGCGGTTCGGTCAAGACCTGCATAGAGTTCGTGGTGGATAATTTTTAGCCACTCAGTTTTGATGGAAAGTTCCTGAACAAAAGTCAGCGATGACGTCAGATGCTGCTCTGCTATCCACCTCTCGCGGAACTGGCTGAAGAGCATCTGCGTCACTGACGCGAGCGATCGTGTTACTGGACGCCCGGACGTGCCTTGCGCTACTAAGCGCTGCCAGATCTTCGTGGCACCGACCTCGGCACGATTGGCAATCTTTGCTACCAGATCATGCCACTGCGGATAGCCAAGATCAATGCTGATACCGGCGCCGAAGATCAGCCCAAAGCGGTTAGCTCGGTTCTGCGAACGGAGATGAACAATCGCCCGCGGAATTTCCTTGATCAGTCGCTCTTCGGACATCATTGACATACCGCATCATCCTCGTCGAAGAATTCCATCTGCTGCTCCTGCGCTAATGCTTTGCTGTTAATTGCAACAGAAACTTTACGGCCTATCGTCCGTTCAACGGCATCCATTAATCGCGCAATAAACATTGCGTCGGGTTTGACAAACACGTGGTTAAGATTCCACAGACCTGATGTTGCGATGCGCCAATCAGCACTTCTGCGACCAAGCCATGCTGGTGAGCCTACAGCGTCAAGCAGGCCGATGCGTGAGAGCACCCCTATTGCATTCCGTTCCAAGTAAGCGCGCTCGCTGGTTGGTCCCGCGTCGTCGGCGATGTCCAGCCAGATCACTCTCATCGCGCCAATGATTTTGCTCACCTCCCGCTCGAGCTCCTGCTCAGCATCGCGAACACCACGCGACGCAGTTTGCCCCTGCGCCCATGTCACGGGCCATTCAGACGATACCGTATGCCGCGCCCACGCCCGACCGACATGAAGCCGAAAGATGGATGATCGATGGCTGCCGCTGCCACCAGCAGTTCCCCGATGGGTGCTCAGCCGATTCCATAAGGACGTCTTTGACCCTTTGCTTACCGCGTGAGTGCCGACGCGGATTACTTTTGGCATCCTCCCACCCCTTATCCCCCTACCGGCTTCCAAAATAAAGTATACGCCGCGCGAGGGCCATGGCAGACGACCGTTCGTCTCATCAATGCGCCGCCCGCTACCCTGAGCTGCCCATAGCAGGTGGAGGAGCTGCGTAAACTCAGCTCCCGTTTGGCGAAGCGTTACTTCCTCATTGCACTTGATTAAATATTGCAATCGTGCACCGAGCGAGAGCGAACCTAGAGGCATCTCAACCGTAACGTTGAGTCGTTCGAAGTGCGCACGCAATGGTGCAAAATATTCTTCGCCGCAATACATCACGGCCGTGTCACGTGCGTGGAGCAGGAAGTCTAGCTGAGGCTGGACTCGTAAACCCCAAGCCTCCCGCTCACTACGATGCATCGTTTTGAGCGTGACATCATAAGGCTCGATAATCTCGTTACATGAAATAATACCATGTTTAGCAGATAAGATATAAACCTTATCAGATGTATCGAGCGCGGCGAGCAGTGACTTACGGAAAAGAGCAGACTGGTATAGGGATGCGGCCGGCATCGGCCGACCGCCTTTGGTCTTGCAACATGCGACAAAGCCAATCCTTGCCATTATATGTCTATTAAGCTCCATGCGTGTTGGTGAAGGCGACAAGCGTCACATTCTCCGCACGGCGCCACGGTTCCGGAGCGCAGCTGAGGTACATAGCAACTCCAAGTATCATGTTTCCCGATACCGAGGTCGTGCGCCATTTTTGCAATCTCTGGCTTGGACAAATAAAGGAGTGGAGCGACGATGCGGGGACCGCCAGGATTGGCTACAGCCATCATATTAATGAAAGCGTCGACGAACTCAGGTGTGCAATCCGGATAGCCTGAAAACTCGACTGAATTTAATCCGATATGAACCTCGTCGGCGCCGATGCCGCTAGCGTGGGCGGAAGCGATTGAAAGGAAGATGGCATTACGACCAGGCAGGAATGCGGGTGACACGCTTGCATTCATCTCTTCTATCGATCGATTCAGCGGAATACCGCGAACGGGTTTGTGCCATTCTACGCTCACGACCTCGCGTGGGATTCCTAATGATTGGCACTGACGCTGCGCGAAGAGCAGTTCAATTGCCAATCGCTGCCCGTAGTTGATACCGAGGCTGAAAACTTCTGCGCCATCACGTTGGGCGCGGTAGACGCAGGTGGTTGAGTCCATACCGCCACTGTGGAGAACTAATACCCGCACTGGTTAGTTTTCCTTCTTCGCCGCTAGGAAGATGCTACCAGTTATAACCCACGTTATGCGATGATATCTCACTTAGTTGAGAACTTAATACCTAAGCCGGCCGCCAATCCTTCCTAACCGCCAGCCACCGCCGCAACGTCAACTGCGTCGTCTCATCCGCTCCGATCCGCGCCAGCGCCTGCACGCATTCGGGAGCCGGCACGGGATTGACCTGCGCAGTCCGTGCGGCACTTACCAGCCCCAGATCACCCAACGCCGTCTGGCACGCACTTCGCCACAGTGCGACCACCGTTGCCGGTGACAGCATCGGCAGCACCAGCGCCACATCCAGCCGGGCCGCCGCAGCCGTTGAGCGCCACGCCGCGAACAGCGGCCCCGTCGGCAACCGCGCGTTTTGCTGTCGGAACCGCTCGGCGAACGTCGCCACGTTCGGCACGGCCGGGTCGCGCACCTCGATATCCTCGTCGCTGCCGCCCAGCGAGAACACCGGCACGTAGCCCGCGCGAACCAGCGTTTTCAGCCGCTGCGGCACGTCGTGGCCGGTCAGGAACACCGCATCCACGCGGCCATCGTTCAGCGCCGCCACCGCATCCTGCGGCTCCGACAGGCCGAACACCGGGGAGGGCTCGGCCGAGAGCATCGACAGCCCCAGCAACGCCGGCAGTTCCGGCCCGGTCGCGGTCGATGCCGCCACCCGCAGGTGCCGCCCGGCCAGCATCCCCGCCGGATCGACCTTGGCCACCAGCACGCCCGACGACAGGCTGGCCAGCGCCGGCACCCAGCGTCCGGCGTCGAAATGCACCCTCGGGTCGCCCGCGAGCCAGGCGATCGCAGCTGCCCCCGGAACCAGCATCGCCGTGGAGCCGTCCGGCGTGGTCAACGCCTCGAACGCATTGGCGCCGGTCACGCCATCGCGTCCACCGGTCGCGGACACGGACAATGCGGACTGCGTCATCAGCGCGGCACCCAGGCGCGGCGCCAGCAGCTTGGCCCACAATCCAGGCCCGGCATCGGCGGGTCCGGCAACCAGCAGCGTCGGGTTGCGAAGAGTGGAGGGCCCTTGTTCCAACGTTGCAGATGCCAACTGCACCGGATCGATCTGCTTGCCGCCGTGCGCGCGCGCGGCACGTGGCCCGATCGTCGCCGCAAGGGCCGCGGCAGGAAGACCCAGCAGCAGTGCCCGACGCGGAAGCGGGCTCTCCACAGTCACCGAAATACCCTGGTCAACGACGGTTGGCCTTGCAGTTCATCCAACCGTCATACATCACCGCAAACGATGTCCCAAATGTGGCGACACCGGATCGCCCGATGGGATCAGCGCCCCCGAAATCGCGCAATTCGTTCATGGCCAGCGCACTTCCGGCGGCAGGCTCATCAGGATCGCCTCCACGTTTCCCCCGGTTTTCAATCCGAACAGCGTCCCGCGATCATGGATCAGGTTGAACTCGACATAGCGGCCCCTACGGATGAGTTGGTGCTCGCGTTCCTCCTCGCTCCAGCCCTGCCGCATCCGGTCGCGGATAATTGCGGGATAGGATTCGAGAAACGCGTCCCCGACATCGCGGGTGAATGCGAAATCCGCGTCCGCGTCGCCGCTGAACAGCCGGTCGTAGAAAATCCCGCCGAGTCCACGTGGTTCGTTACGATGCGGCAGGAAGAAGTAGCGGTCGCACCATTCCTTGAAACGCGGATAATAATCCGGGTCGTGCGCCTCGCAGGCCACCCGGAACGCATCGTGGAAGCGGATCGCGTCCGCCTGCGACTGCTGCGCCTCAGGCCGCATCGGCGTGATGTCGCCGCCGCCGCCGAACCACCCCTTCGTGGTGATCAGCATGCGCGTGTTGAAATGCGCCGCCGGCACCAGCGGGCTCTGCATGTGCGCCACCAGGCTGATCCCGGACGCCCAGAAGCGCGGATCCTCCTCCGCACCCGGGATCTGGCTGCGGAACTCCGGGCTGAACTCGCCCTCGACCGTCGACACGTTGACGCCGACCTTCTCGAACACCCGGCCGCGCATCAGCCCGATCACCCCGCCGCCGCCGGTGCCGTCCTCGAGCCGGCTCCACGGCTTGCGTTCGAAGGTGCCGGGCGGCCGGTCCGACAGCGGCCCGTCCTGCTCCCGCTCGATCGCCTCGAACGCGTCGCATAGCCGGTCGCGCAACCCCTCGAACCAGGCGCGCGCCGCCAGTTTCAGCGCATCGTGCGGCGGCCGGCCCGCAACGGCAGCGGGATGAACGATGGTGTGGGGCAGGGACGGGATGTCGGTCGTGCTGGTCATGCCGCCCTTATATCGGATTGCGCCCGCATGCTCGACCCGCAGGCATGCCATTTGCTGGTGAACCACGGCGAACCATAATACACCCCGTGCCGGTCGCATTTCGACCGGCAGCTTGCGCTCTAAGGAATACTGCATGGCCCAGCGGCCGGACGACCCTGTTCTCGGCCTGCAGCCCGATATCGCCGCCCCGGTCGATCCGGACGACCAGATCGCCGAGCACCGCTATGGCCGCGAACCGACCTCGGCGCTCCCGGCCGCGTCGCATCCGATCGCCCACTGGTTCGACGCCCGCCTGCCGCTGATCTCCGGGTTCCGCCGCGAGTATGTGGCCTACCCGATGCCGCGCAACCTCAACTATCTGTGGAATTTCGGCGCCTTCACCACGGTGGCGCTGGCGGTGCTGCTGCTCAGCGGCATCTTCCTGGCGCTGCACTACACCGCCAGCACCTCGCTCGCCTTCGCCAGCGTCGAGGCGATCGACCGCCAGGTGCCGAGCGGCTGGCTCCTCCGCTCGATCCACATGGGCGGCGTGTCGATGTTCTTCGCGGTGCTGTACGTGCACACGTGGCGCAGCCTGTACTACGGCTCCTACAAGAGCCCGCGCGAGGTGCTCTGGCTGACCGGAATGGCGCTGCTGGCGATCGTGATGGCGGCGGCCTTCGCCGGCTACATCCTGCCCTGGGGCCAGATGTCCTACTGGGGCCTGGTGGTCGCCACCAACGCCGCGTCCGCGATCCCGGTGCTCGGCCACTGGCTGGCCTCGCTCATCCAGGGCGGCCCCACCATCGGCGACGCCTCGCTGCACCGGATCTATGTACTGCATTTCGTGATGGCGTTCGCGGCGATCGGCGTGGTGGTTCTGCATGTGGCGGCGCTGCACATCACCGGCTCCAACAACCCGACCGGCGTCGAGGTGAAGGGCCCGCGCGACACCATCCCGTTCCATCCGTACTACACCACCAAGGACGGCCTCGGCCTCGCCGTGTTCGTGCTGGTGTTCGCGATCCTGGTGCTCTTCCTGCCGGGCTGGCTGACCCTGTCCGACAACTACATCGAGGCCAACCCGCTCAGCACGCCCGCCGACATCTCGCCGGAATGGTACTTCGCGCCCTTCTACGCGATCCTGCGCGCGGTGCCCTCCAAGCTCGGCGGACTGGTGCTGGCGGTCGGCAGCATCCTGGTGCTGTTCGCGATACCGTGGCTGGACCGTTCGCCGGTGCGCAGCGCGCGCTACCGCCCGATCTATCGCCGGCTGATGCCGCTGCTGCTGCTGTCGTTCGTGCTGCTCGGCATCGCCGGCCTGAAGCGCCCTGAAGGCCTATGGCTGGCGATCAGCCGGCTCGCCGCGCTCTACTGGTTCGTGCATTTCCTGGTGGTGCTGCCGCTGCTGCCGCGCTTCGAGCGCACCCTGCCGGAGCCCGACACCATCGCTGGCGGGGCCCGCTGATGCGTCGCCTGTTCCTTCCGCTGGCGTTCGCCATTGCCGCCGTTCCCGCAGCCCAAGCCACCGACCTCGCCAGCGCCCAGCGCGGCTACGCGGTCTATGCCCAGGTCTGCAGCGCCTGCCACTCGCTGAAGCAGGTCACCTACGCCGATCTCTCCGGCCTCGGCCTGGATCACGAGCAGATCGCCACGCTCGCCGCCGCCCACACCCTGCTCGACGGCGTCGATGCCGAGGGCAAGCCGGTCCGTCGCGCCGGCCGTGCCGACGACCATCTGCCGTCGCCGTTTCCCAACGATGCCGCCGCCCGCGCCGCCAACAACGGGGCACTCCCCCCGGACATGTCCCGGCTCGCCCTGACGCTGCCCGGCCGCGAGCCGTATATCGAGCGCCTGCTGACCGGCTATCACCCGCCGCCCGCCGGGCTCGCGATGCCTCCCGGCAGCTACTACAACATCGCCGCCGCCGACCATCAGATCGCCATGCCGCCGCCGCTGCACGCCCATCAGGTCGCCTACACCGGCGGCACCAAGGCGAGCGTCCCGCAGATGGCGCACGACGTCGCGACCTTCCTCGGCTGGGCGGCGCAACCGCATCTCGACGAGCGTCGCCGGGTCGGCGCCAGTGTCGTGCTCTACGTGGCCCTGCTGATCGGGCTGCTGTTTTTCCTCAAGCGTCGGATCTGGTCGAATGTCGGTTGAAGCGAACGAACTCATCGAGCCGGTGATCGGCCTGATCGGCGGCTCCGGCCTCTATGACATTGAGGGCCTGGAGGAGAAGGAGTGGCGCCGGGTCGAAACCCCCTGGGGCCATCCCTCCGACGCCCTGCTGTTCGGCCGTCTCGACGGCGTGCGCTGCGTGTTCCTGCCGCGCCACGGACGCGGCCACCCGATCCCGCCGTCCGAGTTGAACTACCGCGCCAACATCTCGGCGATGAAGCAGTCCGGCGTCACCGACATCGTCTCGCTGTCCGCCGTCGGCAGCCTGAAGGAGGAGCTGCCGCCGGGCCATTTCGTGGTGATCGACCAGTTCATCGACCGCACTTTCGCGCGCGAGAAGAGCTTCTTCGGCACCGGCCTGGTCGCCCACGTTTCGGTCGCCGACCCGCTCTGCCCGCGCATCGGCGACGTGCTCGAAACCAGCGCGCGCACGCTCGGCCTGCCGGTTACCCGGGGCGGCACCTACATCGTCATGGAAGGCCCGCAATTCTCCACGCGTGCTGAAAGCAACCTGTATCGGAGCTGGGGTTGTTCGGTGGTCGGCATGACCAACATGCCGGAAGCCAAGCTCGCCCGCGAAGCCGAGATTTGTTACGCCACCGTGGCGATGGTTACCGACTATGATTGCTGGCGCGAAGGCCACGATGCCGTAACGGTCGAAGCGGTGGTCGGGGTCATGATGTCGAACGCCGAGAATGCGCGGAACCTGATCCGTGCGGTGATCCCGGTCCTGGGCCAGCCTCGCGACCTCTGCTGGGCCGGTTGCGACCGCGCCCTGGAACACGCCGTCATGACCGCTCCGGCCGCGCGCGATCCGGAGATGGTAAGCCGGCTGACCGTCATTGCCGGCCGCGTGCTCGCACGGTCCTGAAACGAGAACGGCCGGACCATTTCTGGTCCGGCCGTTCTCGTTCGGGTTTCGATCAGATCCGGCCGAGCACCAGTAGGATGATCACGACCAGCAGGATCAGCCCGAGCCCGCCGGAGGGGAAGTAGCCCCAGCCACCGCTGTAGCCCCAGGTCGGCAGCGCACCGAGAACCAGCAGGATCAGGATGACCAGGAGTATGGTACCGAGCATGTGTAACGTCCCCTCGTAGATGAACTTCCAGCCGTCACAACGACAGTTGCATCGATTGGTTCGACTACGGAACGCAACGGCCGGGCGACGTGGCGCCCAGGTTACACCTGCGGAACGGTGCTACAGCGCGTGCTGCAGGAACGCGAGGCTGCGCTCCTGGGCCAGGGCAGTGGCGCGGGCTTCGTAGCTGGGGCGTTCGGAACAGCCGAAGCCATGGCCGGCGCCTTCGTAGACGAACACCTCCATCCCGGGCTGCGCCGCGCGGATCGCGTCGATGTCGGAGGCCGGAATATGGTCGTCGTCCGCGCCGAAATGCAGTTGCACCGGGCAGAGGGGTTTTGCGTCGCAGGTGGCTGCGATGCCGCCGCCGTACCATCCCACCGCGGCTGCGAACCGGTTCGTCTGCGTAGCCGCCGCCCAGGCGAGTGCACCGCCCCAGCAATAGCCGATGATGCCGACCTTCTCGTGGCCGAGGGCGGCTGCACTGGCGAGCAGGTCGGCGATCGTGTCCGCATGTGCGATCGCGCCGCGCAGCGCCACGCCGCGCTGCGCGTCCTGCTGTGTGTAGCCGAGTTCGACATCGCGTTCGGCACGGTCGAACAAAGCGGGCGCGATGACGAAATAGCCGGCGTCGGCAAATCCGTCGGCGACCGCGCGCATGTGGTGGTTCACGCCGAAAATCTCCTGCACGACCACCAGGGCGCGCGGAGCGTCCGCGAAGCCGGCCTGGTAGGCGCCGAAGCTGTGACCGTCGGCAGCGGTCAGCGTAATCATGTTACCCATGGGTCGTGTCCTTGATCCGGAATGGTGGCAGTCTGCGTCCATGGGCGAGATCGTCAACCTGAGGGGCCGCCGGCGGCAACGCGACCGGCAACTGGACGCGCAGCAGGCGGCCGACAACCGGAGCCGCTTCGGCCGCACCCGGGCGGAAAAGGCGCGGGACGAAGCGGATGCGGCCCGAACCAACGCGGTTCTGGATGGCGCCAGGCTGCAGCCCGCCGATGCCGCCTCGGCGGGCTCGCCAAGCGACGCGGATGTCCTGCCAGGAACAGCCTCGTAAACCGGCACCTTCCCGCGTTCAACGGCGTCAT
The DNA here is from genome assembly GCA_050954785.1 of Janthinobacterium lividum. Lineage (GTDB taxonomy): Bacteria > Pseudomonadota > Alphaproteobacteria > Acetobacterales > Acetobacteraceae > Lichenicola. The sequence continues at coordinate 64,919 of JBPBQO010000093.1, forward strand.
CTTGTAGAGAGCAATGGCCGACAAGCCAGGTGGCTTGCTGCTTTTGCGTGCAGTGCCGTCCTGAACCGCCAGTATCTCTTGTGCGCTGCATAATAGCGTTGCAAGAAAGAAACGAAATCACTGCGGATGTGCACCATGCCGGAAGGCGGGTTTTTCAGGTCGATCCTTTCGGGTGGTGAGGAGGGGGAATCCGAATCGCTTTCGGGAGGTGCCGATCCGGCAGCCGTCGGGATCGCCATGAACGCTACTCGATCCGGCTGGGCGCCTGCCGAGAAGGCGGGGGTCGACTATCTCGAGCGACAGGCGCGCTTCGTCGCCATCCAGTCCGAGCACCTGCACGAACAGCGCGAGATCCAGCTGTCGCACCTCAAGGTCCGCCGCTTCAGCGATCGCCTTCGCGTGGCCACCCAGCTGTTCGTGTTCATGGTCGCCGCCCTTATCGGGCTCGGTGTGGCCGTCATGGTCTATGACGCCTTCACCGCCCATTCGGTGATCGTCGACATCTTCGACGCGCCGCCGGACTTGGCCGCGCGCGGTCTGTCCGGACAGACCGTCGCCGGGCTGGTGCTCGACGAGCTGACCCGGTTCGATGCCGACACCCACACCGCGTCGGTGAAGCGGGACGTGTCCAGCGCCTGGAGCAACGACATCAAGGTCGAGCTGCCCGAGACCGGCGTGTCGATCGGCGAGCTCGACCGCATGCTGAAGTCGCGCTTCGGGCATGATCTGCATATCGGCGGCAGCCTGCTGGAGACCGGCACCGGCGGCATGATCCTGACGGTGCGTGGTCCCGGGATCACTGCCCGGAGCTTCACCGGCACGGCCGGCGATCTCGGTCGGCTGACGACCGAAGCAGCCGAGTATTTGTATGGAGAATCGCAGCCGCCGCTCTACGCGGTCTATCTCTCGACTGCCGGTCGCAGCAACGAGGCGATCGTGTTCATCAAGTCCAAGCTCCCGGGGACATCCGGCAAGAACCGGTCCTTCCTGCTGTACATCTGGGCCCTGGCTCTGGTGGAAAGCAACCAGTCGTCGCCCGTGCTCCGGATCGAGCTCTTCCGCCAGTCGCTGAAGTATGATCCGACGCGCTGGGCCGCTTACGGAGAAATTGCCAACGAGCAGTCCGCCCTTGGGGATGAGGAGGACGCCTGGAAGACCATGGAGACCATGCGCAAGCTGGCAGGTGGTCGTCCCGGCAAGGTCAGGGAGACATATTATGGCCCCGTTGATTCGATGACCTGGAACCTGTCGGCCGAGCGCGCGGCTCTGGTGGCCGACGCGTCCGATGGTGTGGGGACGAACTTCATTGCCGCTGGACCTCAAATTGCTGGAATTGATATATCGATGCACGATTCTGCGGACGCCCGGCTGCAACTCGCGACATCCAAGGTTCATACCGGGGATTCGACCCTGGATGTGATGGTGCCTTTAATCGCCGGCCTAGAGGCGCTCGAAGACGGCAACGGGATCCGTGCCGCTGATGAAATGGAGGCATTCGGCAAGATGCTCTCGAACCCGATCAACGCCGCCGAGTTTGCCGGCGTGGGCTGTTGGATAGCCCCGGCCGAGGAAATGGCAGGTCATCAGGCCCTGGCCGACGCTGCGCTGGCTTCAGGCGGCCACTTTGTCGACTGCACCCGTTTCCGCGGCGACATCCTGGATGGTCGCGGCGACTGGCGCGGCGCACAGAAGGCCTATGCCGAGAGCGTCGCGATGGCTCCGGACCTTCCCGCTGGCGACTATTCGTGGGGACTGGCGCTGGCGCGGCACGGCGACCTTGAGGGCGCTATCGTCAAACTCAAGGCCGCTCACGCACGTGGCCCGAACTGGGCCGAACCGCTCAAGGCCTGGGGCGACGTGCTGGCACGGCAGAACAAGTGGGCGGCAGCGTTGGCCAAATACAATCAGGCGCTGCCGGACGCGCCTGCATGGGACGCGTTGCACACGGCGCGGGATGCCGCGGCGAGCAGGATCTGAACGGCGTCGCTCGACCGGCTTCAATGAAGGTTGAGAATCACCGATGGCATGCGCACCCGCGCCGCAGCCACCAGGTCCAGCGACCCGACCCTGACGGAATGCAGCCGCCCCTCGATCTCGCGTTCCCAGAAGGTCAGGAACTTGTGCAGCACCGGATATGCCGGCGCGATATCGAGTTCCTGCCAGATATAGCTCTGCAACACGGCAGGATGGTCGGGCAGGCGATAGAGGATCTCGGCCGTGGTCAGCCGGTAGTCCTTGAGCTGCAGAGACAGCGACATGGCACCTCCGATAAGCGTCAGCGGCGTGAACAGTCCGTGACGCTGCGTCGATCCTGGCTGGTCCAGCACCCGATCCGCAACAAAAAAGCATGCGAGATCAATGGATTGGCACTCGACACCCGAGAGTGCTGCCAATTTCTTGACACACTCCATGGCAACGCCTACATCGCGTTTGGCACTCCCGGGTGCCGAGTGCCAATCGCGGTCTCCGCGGTCGGCTCGAAGCCCGGACGCACAACAACCGGCGACGTCGCCTCTAGAGGGACGCCGCCAACGCTTTGAGGAGCGAACCGCTATGGCGAAGTTCCGTCCACTGCACGACCGCGTCGTCGTTAAGCGCATCACCGGCGAAGAAAAGACCGCGGGCGGCATCATCATCCCCGACACCGCCAAAGAGAAGCCGATGGAAGGCGAAATCATCGCCGTCGGCGCCGGCGCACGCAACGAGCAGGGCGCCATCGTCGCCCTGGACGTCAAGGCAGGCGACCGTATCCTGTTCGGCAAGTGGTCGGGCACGGAAGTCAAGATCGACGGCGAAGAGCTGTTGATCATGAAAGAGAGCGACATCATGGGCGTCATCGAGCAGGCCGCCTGATCTCAGGCCGGCTTTTTCGACACGCCTGATGATCGTTTTGCTCCAAAGGAGAATTGAACATGGCTGCTAAAGACGTTCGCTTCGGTAGCGAAGCCCGCCAGCGCATGCTGCGCGGCGTCGACATTCTTGCCGACGCCGTGAAGGTGACACTCGGTCCCAAGGGCCGCAATGTCGTCATCGACAAGAGCTTCGGCGCACCCCGCATCACCAAGGACGGTGTGACGGTCGCCAAGGAAATCGAGCTTTCCGACAAGTTCGAGAACATGGGCGCACAGATGGTGCGTGAAGTGGCCTCGAAGACCAACGACGTTGCAGGCGACGGCACCACCACCGCCACCGTTCTCGCACAGTCGATCGTCCGTGAGGGCCTGAAGGCCGTCGCCGCCGGCATGAACCCGATGGGTCTCAAGCGCGGCATCGACAAGGCCGTGGCCCACGTGGTCAAGGAACTCGAGAAGAACACGAAAAAGATCACCACGCCGGAAGAGACCGCACAGGTCGGCACGATCTCCGCCAATGGCGAGACCGAGATCGGCGAGATGATCAGCCGTGCGATGCAGAAGGTCGGCAACGAGGGTGTCATCACCGTCGAGGAAGCCAAGGGCATCCAGACCGAGCTCGATGTCGTCGAGGGCATGCAGTTCGATCGCGGGTATATCTCCCCGTACTTCATCACCAACGCCGAGAAGATGATTGCTGATCTCGATCAGCCGTACATCCTGATCCACGAGAAGAAGCTCTCGTCGCTTCAGCCGATGCTGCCGCTGCTCGAGAGCGTCGTGCAGTCCGGCCGTCCGCTGCTCATCATCGCCGAAGACGTCGATGGCGAAGCGCTGGCGACCCTCGTCGTCAACAAGCTGCGTGGCGGCCTGAAGATCGCTGCCGTCAAGGCACCGGGCTTCGGCGATCGTCGCAAGGCGATGCTCGAGGACATCGCGATCCTGACCGGTGGCCAGGTCATCAGCGAAGACCTCGGGATCAAGCTCGAGACCGTTTCCCTCGCCATGCTGGGTCGCGCGAAGAAGATCCACATCGAGAAGGAAAACACGACCATCATCGAGGGCGTTGGCGAGAAAGCCGACATCCAGGGTCGTTGCAGCCAGATCCGTGCGCAGATCGAGGAGACCACCTCGGACTACGACCGTGAGAAGCTGCAGGAGCGTTTGGCCAAGTTGGCAGGCGGCGTCGCGGTCATTCGCGTCGGCGGCTCCACCGAGGTCGAAGTGAAGGAGCGCAAGGATCGCGTCGACGACGCGCTGCATGCGACCCGCGCTGCGGTCGAGGAAGGCATTGTTCCCGGCGGCGGCACGGCACTCGCCCGCGCTTCGCTCGAACTCGTCAACCTGATCCCGGCCAACGAAGACGAGAAGTTTGGCATCGAGATCATCCGCAAGGCGATCCAGACCCCGCTCCGCCAGATTGCGGAAAACGCGGGCGAAGACGGCGCCGTGATCGCCGGCAAGGTCCTTGAGAACCCCGAGTACGCGTTCGGCTTCGACGCACAGCTCGGCGAATACAAGAACCTCGTGGCGGCCGGCATCATCGATCCGACCAAGGTCGTTCGGACGGCGCTGCAGGATGCGGCTTCGGTTGCCGGCCTGCTCGTCACCACCGAGGCGATGATTGCCGACAAGCCGGAGAAGAAGGCCGCTGCTGGCGGACCTCCGGGCGGCGGCATGGGCGACATGGACTTCTAAGACGCGCAAGCGTTTTAAGGTCGGTTACCAGAAGGGGCGGTCCTGCAAAGGGCCGCCCCTTTCGTTTGTCGGTGTGCGGTTGAGGCTGTTACCTCGACTGTGCGACGTGATCGGAATTGCGTAAGCAGCATTAACTCGACGGTGACCGGACGCCGGTGGATCATCGGATGAGTTCCGGGATCATGCCTCTGTCACTGGCGGCGCGCGGAAGCTGTCCATTAGCAGAATACTTGTTACGCAGCAGCTGGGCCGCTCGGGCACCTTGCACGGACGTGCTTCTGTTACCTCCTCGGGATGAGCGCGATCCGTTGCCCGCAGCGTACCCCGCCTGCCGGTAGAGAAAACCGGCTTGCACCTGCTCTTAAACGCGCTCAACGTGCAACGCGGGTTTTCTCTTGAGCATGCCGGAGTGAAAAATGTTACTGCGCAACATGCCAGTCTTGTGAAGGATGTTTCCCGAATCGTTGAAACGCTCTTTCCGCAGTGCAGCATAGTTCTCTGGTCAGCAAAGTACGGATACGGCTTCCAATTTTTGTAATAACTAGCGGTTCTACAAACCGACAATACGGAATACAGGCTCAACGTAGCCTCGAATCCACGTCATCTAAATGAAAAAAATAAACGGGGGACCAATGTCAAGAATAAGAGGCAAGCTTTTTGCTGTAACCGTTGCGGCGCTGTCCTTCGGTGGAGTTTCCACCGGAAATGCCGCCGACCTGATCGGGCTGAGCGTCGCAACGCTGGCAAATCCTTTCTTCCAGGGTATGACGAAAGGTGTGCAAGCCGGCATCGCTGCTCATCCGGATCTGAAACTCATCAATACCAGCGCCAACGGCGACGCGAACACCCAGACCAACCAGGTTACCGACCTGATCAACCAGCATGTCGCAGCACTCATCCTGAACCCGATCAATGCGAACTCGATCGTGCCGGTGGTGAAGGAAGCGAACAAGAGGGGGATACCCGTCTTCACGCTCGATCGTGGCGCTGCCTGCGGCAGCTGCCAGGTGAACTTTCTCGAAACCGACAACAAGGCTTTGGGTAAGGAAGGCGCGGACTTTATCGCCGACCAACTCAAGCAGCGCTACGGTTCGATCAAGGGCAACGTGGTCGATCTGGAGGGGCTGCTCGGAACCACGGCCGGCGACGACCGGGAGTCCGGCTTTGCGACCGAATTCCAGGCATTGCAAAAGGACAATCCCGGCTTGAAGCTGGTAGCGCGTCAGGCCGCCGATTTCGATGCCGATAAGGCGTTCAACATCACCACTCAATTGCTTGCAGCGCACAATGACATCGATGCCGTGTTCAACGGCAACGACGATAACGCGGTCGGTGTCGTGCGTGCCATCCGCCAGGCGAACCGCTTCAAGCCGATCGGCGATCCCAAGCATATCGTCGTCATAGGGATCGACGGCACGGAGCAGGCCCTGAGCGACATCCGGCGCGGCCGCATGGACGCGACGTTGTCACAGAATCCAGTGACCATGGCACAGCAGTCGGTGAACTATGTCGAAGCCTACCTGCACGGCGACAAGTCAAAGATCCCGGCCCATCAATACTGGCCACACCTGCTGATCACCAAGGACACGATCGATAGTCCTGCTGCAAAGACCTACGGTCTCTGGGGTGATCAGACCAGTCATTAGGGTCGTGTCGTCGTCAGGAAGGGGCAGGCCATGACCTCCTTGCTCGAGATGCGTGGCATCTCCAAGGGTTTTCCGGGCGTCAAGGCGCTGAGTGATGTCAGCGTCTTGCTCGACGCCGGCGAGGTGCTCGGCATCGTCGGCGAAAACGGTGCAGGCAAGTCTACGCTGATGAAAATCCTGGCAGGGGTGTTCTCGGCGGACTCCGGCGAGATCCGGCTGGCCGGCGAGATCTTCTCGCCCAAACGCCCGCGTGATTCTCTCGATGCCGGCATCATCGTCATCCACCAGGAACTCAGTCTCATACCCGAGCGCTCGATTGCCGAGAATATCTTTCTCGGCCATCTGCCTCGCAACCGCCTGGGGGCGGTCCGCCGTACCGAGCTGAACCGCTCGGCGAAAATTTTGCTTGGACGCGTAGGTCTTACAGTTGCGCCGCAAACGCGCGTACGCACGCTAGGCATCGCGCAGCAACAGCTTGTCGAGATCGCCCGTGCGCTATCCCGCAAGGCTCGGGTGATCGTCATGGACGAGCCGACCGCCACGCTCACCACCGCGGAACAGAAGATCCTGTTCGCCACCATCGCGACGTTGCGTACAGAAGGGGTCGGGCTGATCTTCATCAGCCACCATCTCGAAGAGGTCTTCGAGGTCTGCGATCGAATCATGGTGCTTCGCGATGGATCCGGCGTCGGCACACGGCCGGCGAGCGCGTGGACGGAACCCGCCCTGATCCAGGCAATGGTCAATCGTCCGATCGAGGCCCTGTTTCCGGCGCGCCATGCCGCTCTTGGAGACATGTTGCTGGAGGTCAGCGAACTGAGCTCCGCCGGACGCTTTGCGGATATGTCCTTCAATGTTCGGGCCGGCGAAGTCGTCGGCATCGGCGGCCTGATCGGCGCCGGTCGCACCGAGGTGCTCAAGACCATCTACGGTGCGCTTGCGGCGAGCCATGGCAGCATCCGGATCGACGCGCGCGATATCCGGATTCGTTCCCCGAGAGATGCGATTGCCGCGGGCGTGGCGCTGGTTCCGGAAGATCGAAAGGGAGAAGGCTTGGTCATGCCGTTCTCGGTGCGGAGCAACGTCGCTCTTTCGACGCTTCCCGGCCTGTCCTGGTTCAAAACCGTTCTGGTCCCGCGCCGAGTGGATCGCCTCGCCGACGATGCCGTGAAGTCCCTTCGCATTCGCACTCCCAACATCCGGCAGCCGGTCCGGTCGCTCTCGGGGGGGAACCAGCAGAAGGTGGTGCTCGGCCGCGCCATGACCACCCGTCCGCGGATATTCCTTCTCGACGAGCCGACGCGTGGTATCGACGTCGGTGCGAAAATCGAAGTTTACCGTCTGATCAACAGTCTCGCCGAACAGGGTGGTGCAATACTCGTGGTTTCCTCCGATATGATAGAGCTGCTGGGAATCAGCGACCGGATCCTGGTCATGCGCGCCGGCCGTCTCGCGGGCACTGTACCGCGGAATGAGTTCAGCCAGGAACGCGTCATGCAGCTTGCGGCCCTCGGCTGATGTCGGGTCTCCCACCAGAAGGCCGAACCATGGCAACCGTTCAAGCTCAAGACGCGCAGGGTCGCCGGTTCGGCCTCGGCTCGCTGGCTCGCGCTGTGAACGAACTGACGATCGTCGTCGGCTTCGTCGGAATATCGCTGTATCTTGCGCTGACGACACCGGCGTTTCTCACATCGGCCAACCTGCTCTCCATCCTGCTGGCAAGTTCGCTGATCGGCATCGTGGCGGTTGGCGAAACCTTCGTCATCGTGACCGGCGGGATCGACCTCTCCGTCGGCTCCGTCGTCGCCTTTTCCGGCGTCATGGCTGGACTGGCGCTGAATGCGCACGTCCCGGTGGTGGTTGGCGTCATGATCGGCATCGGCATCGGAGCCCTGTCGGGCAGCTTCATCGCATTCGCGGTCACGACGCTGAACATGAGCCCGTTCATCGTCAGTCTTGCCGTGCTGGCGATGGCCCGGGGGCTCGCGTTCATCGTCACCAATGGCAATACGATTTTCTCCTTTCCCGACGGGTTCGATAACATCGGCGGCGGCAACATCGGTTCCATTCCGGTCGCCGCGTTGATAACCGCCGGTGTATTCCTGCTCGCCGGCCTTGTGCTGGCACGTACGGTTTTCGGTGCCGAAGTCTATGCGGTCGGCGGCAATCGCGACGCCGCGCGCCTGGCCGGGATCCCGGTCGGCCGCACCCTTGCGATCGTCTATATCATCAGCGGTGCTCTGGCAGGACTCGGCGGGGTCATCCTCGCAGGCCGGCTCGACAGTGCTCAGCCGATTGCCGCCACCGGCCTCGAACTGAACGCCATTGCCGCGGTCGTGATCGGCGGCGCGTCGCTGTTCGGCGGCAAGGGCAGCATCCTCGGCACGCTGCTTGGCGTACTCATCATCGGCCTGATCAATAACGGCCTGACGCTGAAGAACGTACAGCCGTTCTGGGTTCAGTTCATCCAGGGCGCGGTCATATTCGGTGCCGTTCTCATCGACAGCCTCAACCAGAAGCGGCGTGGCGGCTAGGACAGTCGCCTCGCCTCTTCCCGTCCGGAACGAAGTCCCTGGACCCAGTCACCGGTCTGGTCGACGTGCTCCGGGCGAAGGCGGAAGAGACGTGCCAAGGCCCAGTCCGCGGCTGCGTTCCGTGAACGCCATCAGCGAGCGACAATCGAACAGCTACGTTTGTCGCGTGCTCATCTCGTTATGATTGACACCATGGAACCTTTCTGCCCCCATAACGAAATAGGTCGGTGCCGCACCATCATCTCCAGCATGGGCTTCGGAGCGGACGGAAAACGGCGCATCGGCCTGGCGGCGAGAAGGATAAACCGACATGGCGATCGGTTCGGTGAAGTGGTTCAACACCACCAAGGGTTTCGGCTTCATCATGCCCGATGATGGCGGCAAGGACGTCTTCGTCCACATCACCGCCGTCCAGGCCGCCGGTCTGCGCGGCCTGAACGAGGGCCAGAAGGTCAGCTACGAGATCGTCATGGAGCGCGGGAAAGCCGCCGCCACCAACCTGAAACCCCTCGACTGACACCCGATCGGAGTCGCTGCCTTGCTGGCACGAGCAAGGTCGGCGTCCTGATCGCGGCCTCCGGAAAGCTGAACCTGTCCGGCTTCTCGATTGCCAGTGGGCGCTTCCGAAAGGGAGTTCTCAGAATGACGGCCTGAAGTTGGACCATATGCGTCAACTGAAGCAGTCGGGGCAGGAGAACAGCCCCTCAGGGCCGGTTGCTTCATCCTCAAACCCGGCTTCAAAGTGCTTGGGGTAGCACGCGACAGTTGTCTTCCGATGATTGCTCGATGGCCGCGAGCAGGCGATGCAGCGTGACCGCATCGTCGAAGCTGGGCGCCGTCCGTCCCCCGTTCCGCAGATCTGCCGCTAGCCTGGCATAGATGCAGGCGACGTTGCGAGCGAGGACGCTGTCCGGCAGGGCAGTATAGAAGGAAGCCGGGACCTCGATTGCCTGTAATGTCCGCTCGTCACCACGTCCACCACTCAAAGCAAGCTGCACCATCTGTGCATGGCCATCGGCGCCCGACACCTGGATGTCGCCCTCGGTGCCGTTGATCTCCCAGAGCAGCCCGGTTCCTCGTGACGTGCCGCCCCGGTAGTGGAGCGAGATCGGCGCGCCACTCTCGAGCACGCCCTCCATCAGCACCTGGTCGTGCGCGGTCATGGGCCGCACCTCTCCGGTGCCGTTCACCCGGGCCGACGTGCGGCGGTTGGCGAGCCGCGCCGACACCTCCATCACCTCACCCAGCACTTCGCGTACCGCCGCAAGCGTGTGGCCGACGGGGATGGTGAGCATGTTCGCGCCGTTGGCGCGATCCATCAGGTAGATGCTGCGAGGCTCCACCGTCGGGCCCAGGACCCTGCCACTGCCGATCAGGCTGGTCGACAGCACATCACCGACATAGCCGTCGGCGATCAGGTGGCGCAGGTACTGGATTTCCGGCGCCACCCGCGCCTGCGTCCCGGCCACCGCAACGATGCCGGCAGCCTGCGCCAGGCGTGCCAGTTCCCGCGCTTCGCCGAGGCCGTTGCCGAGTGGCCATTCACAATAAACATGCTTGCCCGCGGCAATCGCCTCCCGAACGATGAGGAAGTGGTGAGGCACCTTCACGGTAACGACGACGATATCGACCTCCGGGCTGGCGATCAGTGCCGAGGGGTTGGCAAAAGCGCGCCGCAGGCCGCAGACATTCGCTGCGGCCTCTGCACTGGCCAGGGTGGTGTTGGCGACACCAACGATATCGAAGTCATCCGCGAGCGCGCGCAGTGCCGGAACATGCGCCACAGCAGCCCAGCTTCTACCCGGCTGCAAACCTATGATTCCTACGCCGAACCGCGTCTTGCTCATGCTTCCGATTCCTTGGGTTCTTGGTCCTGTATCAGGACTTCAGGGCGCGACTTGCTTGACCGGACGGATCAGGATTTCCTCCACCAGCACACGCGGCGGCTGGGCAAAGGCGTAAACCAGCGCCTGCGCGACGTCTTCCGGCATCAGGGCATCCAGGCTTTCCCGCCGCTGGCGCAGCGCCTCGCCGACATTCTCACCAAACTCGGTCCAGACCGCGCCGGGCTCGATGACCGAGACGCGGATGCCGTCCTGGCCCAGTTCCTTGCGAAGCGCGTCGTGAAAACCGACCACGGCGAACTTCGTCGCACTATACACGGACCATGTCTCCACACCGTAGCGCCCGCCGACGCTCGATACCGAGGAGATCATCGCCCCGGGCCGGCCACGCAGCAGTGGAATGGCAGCCTGGGTACAGTGCAGGACACCGTAAAGATTGACATCGATCATCCGTTTCCAGTCGGCCGGATCGCTCGCTTCGAACCGGGCGTTCACGCCCAATCCGGCATTGTTGAACAGCAGGTCGAGCCCGCCGAACCGCGCGCGTACCTGCTCGAACACCGAAGCGACCTGTGCCGCGTCCCCCACATCGGCAGTGAGCGCCAGCGCCGCCTCTCCCAGCTCCGCGGCCAGCGCATCGATCCGGTCCGCGCGACGCGCCACCAGCACCACATGGACGCCTTCCGCGACCAGCAGCCGGGCTGTGGCTTCGCCGATGCCACTAGAGGCGCCAGTTATCACTGCAACTTTGCCGGCAAGATCCTGCATCTTCATCGTTGGTAATCCTTAAGTCTCGAGTATCTATCCTGGTAAGTCCGGCACCTGCATGTTGAAGATCACGCGGCGCAAACCCACGCTTGGCTACGTAGTCCGGGATGCTCCTTCAGAGCCTGCACCGTCGTGACCTGGCGAGGTGTCGGCAGCAGTCGCGGCTTCATGCAACGGGCCACGGCGATGATCGGCGAGATCAGGTGTCCTGTTTTCGGATCAGTCGCCACCGATAATCGCTCCGCAGGCACTCCAGGTTCGAAAAGTTGCCGGTGTAGCCCCAGGCAACGGGGCCAGCCGGGACCACGTGCCCACCGTCCGCCAGTTAAGCCTGATCTCACGAACGATGTTGATCGAGGAGGTGCCGGACGTAGTGGCCATGGCGGGAGGCTGGCTGACCGCATTGAACAGCATCGACAAGTACCGGCACCCTCTGAATGGCGGAATTCGCTAATGTTCATCAAGACGTTCAATGCCCACAATCCGTATGTCATAATAGGGCGCCGTTGATAGCTTTCATGCCTTTCGATGACCGTGCCCGATCCTTCGGCAAGAGATCATCAGGGTGTCACAGATCAACCCATCGAGTGGTGATTACGGCTCAGCGTTGCCATTCCTCAAAACGTCGACATGCTAGATCCGCGCACAGGTCTCCTCGTTCAGCCTGCGCATTCCAAAACGGTCCAAGTCGACGTCACGGACAGCGGGTCATGGTCGGGCTGCAGGACTGCCTCTTCTAGCTTGAGGCAAGAAAGTTCGAAACCAGCCTGCGGAGACCTATGCCGACATCCAGGCTATGCGCCACCAGGGCAGCAAGCGGACAAAGTCAATGCAAGCGCTGCTTAAACGCGATCTATACGTGTGCACGCGCCACCGTAATCCAGAAGCTCATATCCTACTAACCGTTTCCCCGCGTCTCGAGCCTTTACTACACAGGCAAGTGCGTCATCGCCTGCGCTGACAGAAAGCCGCGCGTCTCCGCCACCGCTTCAGCCAGTCCAACACGGCGCACCACCACGCCGTTCGGGAACGCCGAGAACAGCCGGGTCGGCGTGCGACGGTCGAGCAGCACGAACACCCCCTGGTCCGTCGCCGTCCGGATCAGCCGGCCGAACGCCTGCCTCAGCCGCAATCGCGCGATCCGGTCGTCATAGGCGGTCGGCGCGCCACCGGAGAGATGGATCCTGCGCTCGCGATGCAGGATGTCCGGCCTCGGCCACGGCACCCGCTCGAACACCACCAGCCGCAGCGCCCGTCCGGGCACATCCACACCGTCGCGCATCGCGTCGGTGCCGAGCAGGCAGCTATCCTGTTCGGTGCGGAACACGTCCACCAGCGTCGCATTGTCCATCGCGTCCATGTGCTGCGCGAACAGCGGGATGCCGGCTTCCTCGAGTGGCACCGCCAGCCGCTCATGCACCTGGCGCAGCCGGCTGATCGCGGTGAACAGCCCGAGCCCGCCACCGCCGGACGCCAGGAACAACGCCCGATACGCGCCCGCTAGCGCCGCGATGTCGTCATGCGCCACGTCGGTGACGATCAGCGCCTTGGTCTGGCGCGCATAGTCGAACGGGCTCGCCAGTGCTGCACGCAGCGCGGGCGAGGGCAGGTGGGTCGCACCGACACGCGCCTCGGCACTGGCCCACGCCTCGTCCGCATCCTCCTGCGCCGCTCCGGACTGTCCGGCTCCCGGCTCGTCGCGCAACGTCGCCGACGTCACCAGCAACCCATGCGCGGGAGCCGCCACCGCCGCCGCGAACGGCAGCGTCGGGTCGAGCCAATGCCGGTGCAGCCCGACATCCCGCTCGCCGGGACCCTGGTTCGCCTGCGCATTGCGCGGCCCGGCGAACCGCTTTTCCAGCCGCAGGAACATTACGTGGCTCCTGGGCCCGATGCCGTTATCGTCCGCCGCGTCCGGTTCAGACACCGCACGAAGCATCGCGATCCAGGCCTCCAGCCGTGAGATCGCCCGCCGGCGGATCGTGCGGGTCGCCGCCTCGATGCGCCCGCGCGTTGCGGTATCGAGCGTGTCCGCTTCCTCCTCCAGCTTGGCCAGCAGCCGGTTGACCAGCGTGGTCAGCGGCTCGACGATCCGCCCCAGCGCCCGCTCCAGCCTTGACGCAGCCTCGCCCAACTCCTCGGACACCGGCTGCAGGTCGCACTCCATCGCCCCGAACGCCTCGCCACGAGCGCCCGCCCGCGCCATCACCTGCTGCCGCAGCAGATGCAGCAGCGCCTCGGTCGGGTTGGACGCCTCGGCAATCCCGGCATCCAGCGTTTCCGGACCTTGCAGCAGCGGCCGCGCCTCGTCGGACATCCGCATCGACCAGCCCGGCGCCGGCAGCGCACGCGCCGCCATCAGCGCCGTCTCCATCGGCGTTTCCAGATCCGGCTGCCCGACCACCAGTTCGTCCAGCCGTCGGCGCAGGCCGCGTGCGCGCGACCGGCTGCCTTCCGCGCCGAGCAGCCAGCGCCGCAGTTCTGCGGCCTCCAGCCCGGACAATTCCGCCGAGAAGGCGCTGTCGGCCGCCTCCATCAGATGGTGGCCCTCGTCGAACACGTAGCGGGTCGGCACCGTATCCTCGTCGGCCGTGTCGCCGAACCGGCTGTGCCAGGCGGCCTGCGCCATCACCAGCGCATGGTTCGCCACCACCAGGTCCGCGTCGCGCGCGCGCCTGATCCCGTGCTCGATATAGCAGCGCGTGTAATGCGGGCACGCGCCATGGATGCACTCGCCGCGACGGTCCGCGAGCCCGGCGGTCGTGCCATGTCCGAACAGCTCCGCGAACCAGCCGGGCAGGTCGCCGCCCGCCACGTCGCCATCGGTGGTGGACCCGGCCCAGCGCACCAGCAGCGACAGCGGGATGATCGATGACGGCGCCGCCCCCCGGCTGTTGGCGGCAGTGGCGTTCACCGCCTCTTCCAGATTCAGCAGGCAGAGATAGTTCTCGCGTCCCTTGCGCAGAACCACCTTCTTGCGCCGCGTGACCGGATCGGGATGCAGCCGCTTCAGCTCGGTCTCGATCTGGCGCTGCAGATGCCGCGTATACGTGCTGATCCAGACCGTGCCGCCGTTACGCTCCGCCCACAGGCTGGCCGGCGCTACATAGCCGAGCGTCTTGCCGGTCCCGGTTCCCGCTTCGGCCAGCACCAGTCTTGGGTCGCCCCGCATCAGCCTCGGCGCGAACGCCGCCGCCGCCGCATCGGCATAATCCGCCTGCCCGACGCGCTGTTCCGCATCCGGACCCAGCAGCGTGGTCAGCCGCGCGCGGGCCTCCTGCGGCGCCACCTCGCGTTGGCCCGGCGCCGGACGCGGCGCGGTCTCTTCCCATTTTGGCAGTCGCCGCCACACCCGCATCGCGTCGGCCGGCTGCATCGCCTCCGGCGGCAGCATCGTGCCGATGCCCAGCCGCTCGCACAGCACCGGCCCCCAGCTCCAGCCCGCCTGGCGCATGCGCAGCACCAGCGCGCGGATCTCGGGTCCCGACGCCGTATGATCGAGCTGGCTCGCCCGCTCGAGCAGCAGCGACGCCAACTCCGGCAGCAGCGACGCATCGGCATCGCCGATCTCGTCCGGCTCCAGCCCCAGCGCGAGTGCGAGCCCGCGCGGAGTCGGCGCCGCCGATCGGGCCGGCATCACGAAAGCGAACAGTTCCAGCAGATCGTAGGCGGCCAGCTTCGCGAGTCCGAGCCGCTTCGCATTCGCCGGCGCATGCACC
The DNA here is from genome assembly GCA_050954785.1 of Janthinobacterium lividum. Lineage (GTDB taxonomy): Bacteria > Pseudomonadota > Alphaproteobacteria > Acetobacterales > Acetobacteraceae > Lichenicola. The sequence goes on from JBPBQO010000093.1 coordinate 79,980, forward strand.
ACCAGCGGCGGCGGCATGTCGCGCACGGCTGCGGCCCCCTCCGCCCGGGTCAGGGTCAGGAGCTCGCCATCCGGAGTCAGCAGGGAAACCCGCCCGTAGCCGGCGACGAGTGCCGGAATGGTGGCAGGTGAATCGGCATCATGCATCGGCATCAATATAGTGCGCGCAAGAACTATCGGCGCGGGTGATTCCGCATTTTGCGATTTTGGCCTAGCGTGCGCCGCCATGTGCCCTGCCCGAACATCCTCCGACCCCGCCGCTCCGGTTTTCCCGAACATGCCCAAAGCCTGGCCGTTCGAGGAGGCTGCCAGGCTCGCCGCGCACATGGACCGCAAAGGTGCTGCGCCCGACGTGCCGGCCTTGCTGGAAACCGGCTACGGCCCGTCCGGCCTGCCGCATATCGGCACCTTCGGCGAGGTCGCCCGCACCAGCTGGGTGCGCCAGGCCTACACCGCGCTCACGGGACGCCCGACCCGTCTGCTTGCCTTCAGCGACGACATGGACGGCCTGCGCAAGGTCCCGGACAACGTCCCCAACCGCGAGATGCTGGCCGGCTTCATCGGCCGGCCGCTGACCCAGGTGCCCGACCCGTTCGGCACCCATGACAGTTTCGGCGCACACAACAACGCGCGCCTGCGTGCCTTCCTCGACGGATTCGGCTTCGAGTACGAATTCGCCTCCTCGACCGACTATTACCGTTCCGGCCGTTTCGACGCGGCGCTGCTGCAGGTGCTCGCCAGGCACGACGAGATCGTCGCCGTCATTGCCCCCACACTCGGGCCCGATCGCCGCGCCACCTATTCGCCGATCCTGCCGATCCATCCGAAAACCGGCATCGTGATGCAGGTCCGGATCGACGCGTTCGACATCGATGCCGGCACCGTGCGCTGGACCGACGAGGCCGGCGGGACCTTCGAGACCCCGGTCACCGGCGGTCATGCCAAGCTGCAATGGAAGGCCGACTGGGCCATGCGCTGGGCCGCACTCGGCGTCGACTACGAGATGTCCGGCAAGGACCTGATCGACAGCGTGAAGCTCTCGACCCGGATCTGCCGGGTGCTGGGCGCCGAGCCGCCGGTCAGCCTCACCTACGAGCTGTTCCTGGACGAGCACGCGCAGAAGATTAGCAAGTCCAAGGGCAACGGCATCTCGGTCGAGGAGTGGCTGCGCTACGCCCCGGCCGAAAGCCTCGCGCAATACATGTTCAACCAGCCGACCCGCGCCAAGCGGCTGTTCTTCGACGTGATCCCCCGCGCCGCCGACGAATACCTGGCCAATCGCGCCAAGGCGCAGGAGCAGGAGGGCACGATCCTCCAGGCCAATCCCGCCTGGTTCATCGATCGTCCAGCCACACGGGAAACCCGCGCCCCCGCCGCCAGCCCGGTCTCGTTCGGCATGCTGCTGAACCTGGCCTCGGTCGCCAACGCCGAGAGCGCCGACGTGCTGTGGGCGTTCCTGGCCCGCTACCAGAGCGGTGCCACGCCCGAGAGCGACCCGATGCTGGCCCGCCTGGTCGAGCATGCGGTGTCGTACTACCAGGACTTCGTTCGCCCCGCCAAAACCTACCGCGCCCCGGACGAGCGCGAGCGCGCCGCCCTGGCCGATCTCGCCGAAACCCTGCGCGGCGTCGATTCCGCCGGGCGCCTGGCGCCCATGGACGCAGGGGACGGCATGGCCCCCGACGCCCTCCAGAACCTGGTGTTCGAAGTCGGCAAGCGGCACCGGTTCCCCGAGCTGCGCGCCTGGTTCGGCTGCCTGTACGAGGTGCTGCTCGGCCAGAAGGAGGGGCCGCGCTTCGGCATCTTCATCGCCCTGTACGGCGTATCCGAAACGATCGCCCTGATCGAGGCGGCTTTAAGCCGCCCGGAACCGGCCTCGACGGAACTCTAGGCGCTCGATCGGGATCCGACGTGATGATGTCGTCTCGCCCAACCGGTTGCCTCGATGAGGATCCCGGCCGACCCCCTTCTGCCTGGCGGCGCGTGCTGCGCCGGCTGCCGCCGCTGATCGGGCTGCTGCTGTTCGTCGCCGCGATCTACGCGGTCCAGAAGGAGGTCAGGAATCTCAGCCTGGCCCAGATCCGGGAAAGCCTGCTCGGCATTCCCCGCGCCAGCCTGTTCGCCTCGGCCGGCTTTACCGTGCTGTCCTATTTCATACTCTCGTTCTACGACCGGCTCGCCACGATCCATGTCGGCTACCGGCTGAGCTTCGGCCGCACCGCGTTCGCGGCGTTCTGTTCGTACGTGCTGTCCCACAATCTGGGTTTCGCCGCGATCTCCGGCGCTGCCGTGCGCTTCCGGCTGTATGGCAACTGGGGCCTGCGCCCGGCCGCGATCACCCAGATCATCGCCTTCTGTTCGCTCACCTACATTCTCGGCGCCTGTGCGCTGATCGGCGGCGTACTGCTGCTGGAGCCCGGCTCGCTGCCGATGCTCTCGGCCAAGATTCCCCCCTTGTTGCTGACGCTGATCGGCATCGGCGCTTGGTCGGTGGTCGCGCTCTATGTCGGTCTGTCGGCCCGGCTGAAAACCGTCACCCTGTGGCGCTGGACCATCTCTCTGCCCGGCCTGCGCATGTCGATCGGCCAGGTCGCAGTAGCCGCCCTCGACGTCGCCGCAACCGCCGCCATTGCTTACACGCTGCTGCCCGAAGGAATCGGGCTGAGCTATCCGGCGTTCCTCGCCATCTACATCGCATCCTACAGCGCCGGCCTGATCGCAGGCGTACCGGGCGGGCTCGGCGTGTTCGACGGAGCCATGGTGATCGGCCTGTCGCCGTTCCTGCCGGCACCAGCGGCCCTCGGCATCATCCTGGTGTTCCGGCTGTTCTACTACATCATCCCGCTCTTCATCGCCGGCCTGCTGTTCGCCGGCCATGAACTGCTGCTGCGCAGCGACACCCTGCTTGCCGGCAGGCTGGGCGCCGGTCAGCCGGTCCGGGTGCGGCCATCCGGCGTCGTCCGGGAAAGCGAGGCCGATTTCGCCGTCATCGTCGCGGCCGCCGCGGTTTCGCTATGCGGCGCGATGCTGCTGGCACTCGGCGCGATCGAGACCGTGCCGGACCTGTCCTTCGCACTGCCGGCACCGGCCGGGCTCTTCGCCCCCGATAACGGGCTCGTCCGCTTCATCGAGGCCGCCGGCGACTTCATCCCCTCCCTGATCGGCGCGGTGCTGATGGGTCTCGCGATCGGCCTGTCCCGACGGGTGACGCTTGCCTGGGGCACCACGCTGATCCTGCTCTGCATCGCGGCCGCCATCACCGCCCTGCGCGGATTGCCGCTCGCCGTGCCCGGCGTGTTGATTCTCGCGGCGCTGGTGATCGCGCCGTTCCGCAGTTCATACTACCGCCATGCGCGCCTGCTCAGCGAGCCACTGGCCCCGGCGACGGTGCTGCCGTTGCTGCTGCTGCTCGGCTGCGTGCTGATGCTGGTGCAGCTCGAACCGGACATCCACAGCTTTGCCGACAATAGCTGGCTGGAACTCGTCGCCGGCCAGAACATGAGCGGCCGGACGCGCCTCTCGGTCGGCTTGTCGGTGCTGATCGGGTTGCTGGCGATCGCCCGGCTGATCCTGCCCGGACGGATCAGCCCGGCCCCATGGAATGCCGATGCCGAGGCGCGTTACCGGGCGCTGGCGCCGGGAACGAACCTTCCCGTCACCGCGCCGGACGGACTGATACTGGGAGAAACCGGCCGGGCGCTGATCCCGTTCCGCCGTCTCGGCCGCATCGTTGCCGGATTGGGCGATCCCGCCGGTGCCGCGTCGGATCAGGTCTCGACGATCTGGCGCCTGCGCGATCTCGCCGTTCAGGAAGGTCGTGAACCGGTGTTCTGGCGGGTCGGCCCGGATTTGCTGGCCGTCTATGCCGATCTCGGGCTAGAAGCCTGGCCGATCGACACCGGGCCCACCGATGCCGAAGACGAGCGGCGGTATCTCTGCTGCCCTGCCGAACGAGGCGCCGTGCTGCTCGCGCTGCTGGACCTGGAGTTCGCTACCCCGGTCAGCTAGCCGCGCCGGCCGCCGTCACCGGCGCGAGCACCGGCGTCACGCGTCTGGTGCACGCAATCAGCGCCACGCCGCCGAGGATCAGCGTCAGCCCCATCGCGTGGTACGGATGCAGCGCCTCGCCGAGCAGCAAAGCGCCAAGCAGCACCGCATAGACCGGCACGAGATACATCGAGGACGCAGCCGTGGCCGCACCGAAATGCCGAACCAGGGCCTGGTAGCCGCCATAGGCGCCGATCGACGGCACCACGCACAGGAACAGGACCGCGCTCACGCTGCGCGGCGTCAGGATCATCCCGAACCGCGGCTCGCCGGCATGCCGCGCCAGCTCGACCAGCGACGCGGGGAGCAGCATCAGCGCCGCCCCGGCCGCCAGTGCGGCAAGGCCGATCAGCGGCGGCAGCTTCACCGGCCGGCGCTTGCTGAGCAGGGTGTAGGCCACCCAGCCAAGAACCGCGGCCAGTGCGAAGGCGTCGCCGCCGTTGCAGGACAGCGATGCCAGGGCGAAGGGATGTCCATGCGTCACGACGGTGACCATGCCGCATGCAGCAAGCAGGATGCCCACCAGTGCCGGTATACGAAGCGGCGTGCGGAACAGGATGCGCTCGACGACCAGCACCAGTGCAGGTGCCGCCGACAACAGCAGGGCGATGTTGCCCGCCGTGGTCCGGGCCGCCGCCGCATAGAGCGGTGCCACCGAAAGCACCGCGCCGGTCAGCACCAGCATCGCGAAGTCCGGCGACACGATGCGGGGCAGGTGGGCCCGCAGCCCGCGCACGAACGGCAGCAGAACCAGCGCCGCACCGGTCCAGCGCAGAAACGCCAGGGTGACCGGCGGGATGTCGCCGGCGATCGCGCGCGCGACCAGCATGTTCCCGACGAACAACAACGGCGTGATGACGAACAGCAGCATCTCGGGCCTGAAACGGATGGCGCCTGCGATCGAACCGTTCCGCGCCATCGAAGCCTCCTGTGTTCCAGGAGAAGATACGTTGGTCGCTCCAGTGATTTGTCTCTGGATTTTTCACCGGTCCATCGCTAGGCAGAATATTCGACCCTCTGAAGCCAATTCGGCAGAAGAATCATCTCTCGCGGAGGCTGCCATGCCCGACTACGTGCTGGACGCCGCCGACCGGCGCATCCTTGCCGCCCTGCGTGCCGATGGCCGGCTCAGCAATGCCCGGCTTGCCGAGATGGTGGGCCTGTCGCCGACACCGGTCTGGAACCGGGTGCGCCGGCTGGAGGAGCAGGGCGTCATCACCGGCTACACCGCCGAGATCGACCAGAAGGCGCTCGGCCTGGCCGACACGGTGTTTATCGAGATCACCCTCGACCGCAACGACATGGCCCTGATGCGCGACTTCGGCGAGCGCCTGGCCCGCATGAAGGAGGTGCTGGAGGTGTTCCTGGTCAGCGGCGACTACGACTATCTCGCCCGCGTCGCGGTCAACGGCACTGCCGGCTACGAGGCTTTCCTGCGCGAACGCCTCTACACCCTGCACGGCGTCCGAAACTGCCGCTCGGTCTTCACCCTGCGCACCCTGAAACGCACCAGCTCGCCGGACCCTTCTTGATGCACATGTTCGAAAACCCCGGTTCCCCGACAGGGCGTTGGATAGCTCGGGCATGAACAGATCGGTTTCCGTAACGCTTGCCTTTCTTGCCGCTCCATTCACTGCAACCTTTGCCCAAGCCGGCACCGGACCAACAAAGCTAGCGCACTTGACCGGAGCGGTCGTGCAAGGCGACCTGCCGTTTCGTGGCATGATTGCGCTCGCTGTCGACGCGACCGACACGGACCATCGTATCTTCACGATCCACGAAACGATTCCGGTCCAAACGTCTGGATCGGTCAAATTGCTCTATCCCGAGTGGGAGACCGGCAGCCATGCCCCGACCGCCTCCGTTGTCGAACTCGCAGGCCTGGTAACCAGTATCGATGACCGGCGACAGCCATGGCACCGCGATCCGGTCGACGTTCACGCCTTCCGGCTTGATGTTCCGCCGGCCGCGAAGACGATCGACGTCGATTTTCAACTCCTTGCCCCGCATTCCGCCGCGCTGCTCCGCCCCGACATGGTCGACGTGCAATGGCACCGGCTTCTGCTCTATCCGGCCGGCTGGCCTGCGAATGACATTTCGGTCGCCGCGCGGCTGACGCTTCCGCACGGGCTGCACGCGTTCACAGCGTTGCCGACGGACCGTAGCGATGGCGACACGATCAGGTTCGCGCCCGTTTCGCTGGAGACCCTGGTCGATGCACCCGTCTATGCAGCACGCTACTGGCGGCAACTCGATCTGGCACCGGACGCCACGGTGCCGGTGCGGCTCGATATCGTTGCCGATGCGGCTGCGGCACTGGCGGTACCGGTCCCCGAACTCGCAAAGCTGCGCGCACTCGTGGTGCAGACCGCATGTTGCTTGGGCCGGGTCCCTATCGCCATTACGACGCGATCGTCTCGCTCAGCGACGTCCTGTCGCCAGGCGGCGGGATCAAGCATTCGGAGGAGAGCGAGAACAATCTGCCGCTCGCCTACTTCACCGATCTCAGCCATCAGCTCGGCAATCGTGACCTGATCGCGCACGAGTACATCCACTCCTGGAACGGCCGCTATCGTCAGCCCCTGGATCTGCGGTCCCCGGATTTCAACCATCCCCTCCAGGGCAGTCTGCTCTGGGTCTATGAAGGACAAACGGAGTTCTGGGGGCGCGTTCTCGCCGCCCGTGCAGGCTTGCGGAACCGGCAGGAAACACTGGACAAGCTCGCGCTGGATGCCGCACTCGTGGAAAACCGGGCAGGCCGCTCCTGGAAGTCGCTCGACGACAGCACGAACGATGCGGTCTACATGGCCGGGCATTCCGTCGGTCGGCGCGACTGGCAGCGTCGCGAGGATTATTATCCCGAGGGCGTGCTCTTGTGGCTCGACGTGGACGCCCGGCTACGCGAGCAGAGTCACGGCAGGTTCAGCCTCGACGATTTCGCCGGCCGGTTCTTCGCAACCGGCGGCGCCATGAACACTGTACGGACGTACGACTTCGACGATGTATGCACAGCCTTGAACGCTGTCGTGCCCGATAACTGGGCTGGTTTCCTACGCCGGCATCTGGACAGCGTGCCCGATGTCGATGCGCTTGCAGGCCTCGCGCGTGCGGGCTGGCGGCTCGGTTACACCGACGAGCCGACCGAAACCTTCCGACAGGACGAGGCCGACGCAGGCGTCAGCAATCTCGACTATTCGATCGGTATGCAGGTCCGCCCAAGCGGCGTCATCCGTTCGATCGCCTGGAATAGTCCCGCTTTCAAAGCCGGACTGGCGCCCGATGACCGGATCATCGAAGTGAATGCCCGTCCCTTTACGGCTGCCTTGCTCCAAGCCGCCATCAAGGTGTCGGGTTCCGTCCCTCTGACCCTGACCGTTGACGTCGATGGCTCACCCCGCAAGGCAGCGATCGCCTATCACGGTTCCTTGCGCTACCCGCACCTCGTTCGCATTCCCGGCAAACCGGATCGACTTGGCGACCTGCTTTCCAGCAGACCGTCGAAGACCTCGCCTCCATAGGGAAATACTGGATCATGTGGCGTCGACCGGAAGCGGCGCCGCAAGCTTTGCGGTGCGAAGCCGCATGAGAATTGTGCTGACCAGCAGCCAGTTAAGCAGCAAACTGCATCGACATTGAGTCGGAGCCAGATTTCGGTGCGGTTTGACAATTGAAGTCTGACAACGCAACATTTCAGGTGCCACGTGCCTCGCTTCGACCGGATTACGGCGCCTGCGCAATCACAGACGCCACGCCGTAATCGGATGGAGGCTTCACATGCATTACGGATTTGCCGTTATGTCGCCGCCCCCAACCCCGGAAGGGACGAGCGCGGAACCTATCCCCTCCCTATCGCAACCGATGCGGCGCCCCGGCAGTCGTCGAACTTTACTGATGCTGTCACTTGCCGCTTCTCTGGCATGGGTCTCGCTGCCCACCGCTTCGGCCGAGACCGACAGCAACGAGACGATCATCGTGCATGGGATTACGCCGAAAGCCATCCGCGGCGAGGTCGACAAGATGGTCGCAGCCCCTTGGTATCAGCAGCTCGCGCGGTGGGGTAATACGTTCTGTCCAACCGTGGAAGGCTTACCGGAGCCTTACCGTGAGGTCGTCGTGGATCATCTCCAAAAAGCCGCCCGCGCAATGATCCCGGATCTCTCCACGTCCTGTGCCCAGAGCAATGTCTTTGTGTTGTTCACTGACGATGGCACCGAGGCGTTCAATCGGATCCTCGCGCAGGCCCCTCTGCTTGGCAAAACGGTCGATCCCCTGTCGGCGGGCGACTCCAGCTCCTCGCCAAGCAAGGGCGAGATCGCCGAGCTGCGGCAGGACCGTCCGGTGCGCTGGTTCCGCAAAACCGTCAACGAAACCGCCCCGGGGGTAATTTTGCGCCTGTGGGCATGGGCCCCCCACAGACCTGCCTTCGACAGAACTATGGTTAGCCCCATGGACAAGGATACCCAGGCGCGGGTGAACTCGCTGACCGTCATCGTCGATGCCAAGCGTGCCTCGGGTGCGAAGCTTGGCCAGCTGTCCGACTACATCGCGTTCGTCGCGTTGGGCGATCCGGAACTTGGCGTTAGTTTCAGTCCGATTTCAATCATGAGCCTTTACAACAACGACACGTTCAATGCGGCTGCTCCGAGCAGTATGACGCGCTTCGATGGATGGCTACTGCATGCCCTTTTCGAAGCTAACCCGGCCCGTGATGCCCATGTCGAGCAGGCTGAGATCTCGGCGCTCGTTCATGAGCGCTTGGCCAACCAGAACACCGCGTCCCCGTAGCGCCTTCAGCCTGCAGCACGTGATCAGCTGCACCAAAACCGCGTCAGGGCCAATTTCGGGTCTGACGCAGGTCCGCTGACGTTTCAGCATCATGCGGCGCCCATGAGCCTCGGCAAATCCGAGGGTTGGCGGATGTAGTGGCTTTAAAAACGAACCGATGCCGCACCACACAAAGGGCAGAGCGCCATACAAGCTTTGCTGCAGGCAGTAACAACCAATGCGTCTTCGCTGCCGTCGACGCTGTTTACCGCCAGCCCCGACGGATCAGCGATGCAAAACCAAACCGCGCCGCCATGGGATGCTCCTCTCATGAACATCACGCTAGGGCGCCACAGAACAGCAGCGAAATGCGTCAGAGCCAATGTTCGACGCTTATCTACACGCTCGCCGTATTTACCTGAGTCCTGCGCTCACAATTTGTATCAGAGCGTATTAATTCGATACAAAACCGATTTTTTTGGACTTAGAATAGCCGTGAGAGACGAACATCCGCTGCAACGCGCGGGTGTCACGACATAACAGGAGGACTTCATGCGCATCGAACACGGGCAGGCCGACACTGCGGGCGTTTCGTCGGACGCGGACGGTCCGGTCGTGGTCTACGGGGACTACACGGCAACGAGAGGCGTCCCGGTCTGGGTGGAAGTGGATAGCCGGCTCGACCCAAGCGGCGGCTTCTTTCCGGTCGATGCCACGCTCGACATCCGGGCCACCAAACAACAGGCGCGCATCGACGACTATGCGCTCGGAAAAGTGAAGATACTCGGAGGCGTTGGTGGAACCATCGACGTACAGGTGCCGGATACCCGCGACAGCACGTCCATCGACATAGAAGATGGTGGCCACACCGCGTGGGCCATAACTATGGATGGGAATTCGGGCGGGATTTTCACACTCGGCTCCGGTCCTCATGACATCAGCGCGACAGGATTTGCTGCCAGCTTCTCCGGCAGTTCAGGATACCAAGATCTTAGCGTTGATCTTTATGCCGCAACGGTTCACCTGGGTGGATCGCATAACTTGATTCAGGTAGGTGACCAGAATTCCTATCTGAACGGCTCCGAATTTCAGAATTTCCTCGAAGTCGTTACGCCTGGCTCTTTCAACACCATCGTCAACCTAGGCGACCCACAGCAATTCGCCAATACGAGCGGTGCCTCCATAACAAGCGGCGCCTACTCGACGGTTTCAGGCTTCGATGATGCCACCATCAACGTCGGTGCGAAATCGTTCCTGTCCGGCTCATTCACCAACGTGACCATAACCGCGGGCGCGCAAACGGTCATCGGCGATCTCTACGAGTCCTCCGTCACTTCGGGTGCCAAGTCCACCTTCGGCATTATCTCGGAAACCGGGATGACGCTGGAGCGCGACTGTTCCATTCAGAAGCTGGACAACTACTCTTTCGTGGACACCGCCAATGGGCTGACGGTGGGAACATTCGGCGGCGATTCCCAGATCAAGGGAGCCGGCATCGTCAGCATCGTCGATGCGGTGCAGGGCAGATACGATGCCGGCACTTCGTCTAACCTCGTTTCCGCGCAGAAGGTCTTCGCGCAGTTTGGCGATGCGGACCGCAACGCCTCGGCGGCGTTCGCCGCGACGAGCCGCGGGTCCCTGGTCACCGGCGGCCAGGGCACCCAGGTGGCAACGAACATCGGCCCATCCGGCATGACCTTCATTTCCGCCGCAAGCAACGCCGGCGGCGTGTTCACGGCCGTGGGCGACGGGGATCACGATACGTTCGTGGCGCACAGCGCGATGACCATGACCGGCGGGACCGGCGCATCCAACCTCTTCGACATCGTTGCAGGCGTCTCGGCCCGGGACCTCGTCACCGACTTCGCCGCAGCTGCCGGCAACAGGATCAAGCTGGACGGCTTCAACCTCACAGAAAGCGGCCTGTCCAACATCCTGGCGCACGCCACCGGTTCAACGGCGGGGCTCGTCTTGCATGTCGATTCCGGCACGACGCTGACCCTGGCCGGCGTCGCGCCAGGGCACATCGGCAACGCCAGTTTCATCCTCGGCTGACCAGCTGGGACCTTCCCGTTGGCGCGCGACTGTTGCGCGTCCGGGAACCGGACGCGTGCATAGCCCACGGCGGCTAGCTGTCTGGTTGTGCGACGTCCTTTGCGTTTCGACGCGGTAAATTCACCCCTTGCTGCCGGCGAACAGGCTGTTCTTGCGCCCCAACGCGATCGGCCGGATCGCCTGCTCAACCGGGTCAGTGTCCGGGTCGATGCGTTCATCGTCCAGGATCGAGCCGCAGAGCGGATCGCCTCAACCAGCCAGCTCCGACCCGGCAGCAGTTCACAAAGACGTACCGATGCCGAGGACCGGCTAAACCCGGACAATTCGGTCGATCAATGACCAACTTACCGTCGATCGGCAGAGGCACCGCAGCTGTCAGCCCTGGTTGATCCACCGAACGTCAAGATGCGGCCCTCGCACGCTTACCCTTGTTATGCCTCCAGCCGGGATCGGGTCGTGTGGCACCCTTCGGCGGTCGTGACCCCCATCATCGCGAGAAGTATCATGCCGCACTGGAACCTCGGACTGTCTGCGGATCTCAATCCAGTTCAGGATCCTCATCGAGCGTTCCGACCTCGATGACGCCGTCGATGTCGCTGAGCCGGGCGATCAGGTGCGAGACCGGGCGCTTGCCCTTCACCTGCATCCGCAACGTCACGATGCCCGGCATCCGTGCGGTGGTCTGTTCCAGCGCATCGAATTCGGCCCCCTCGATGTCTGCGGCGTCGCGCGCCGCCTCTCTGACTTCCAATGGCTGCTCCGGCCGGTCGAGCCTCACCTGGTTGATCGCGAACCTGAGCTCGGTGCAGCGGATCAGGATGGTGCGCAGCAGGCCGCGCCCGTCCCGATAGGAGATCGCGATCTCGCTGGTGGTCCGATGGTTCTGCTTCAGCCGCCGTACCAGGCTCGGAAAGCCCAGCATGATGACGAAATGGGCGATCGTCGTCGCGACTGCCAGGATCGGCAGCCCGGCGCCGCAGGCCATGCCGAGCGCTGCCGTGAGCCAGACCGATGCCGCCGTCGTCAGCCCGCGCACCATGTCGTGCCGCATGAAAATCACGCCGCCGCCGATGAAGCCGATACCGGACACCACCTGCGCCGCGATCCGCGACGGGTCGAGCACGACCCGGCTCGGCATCAGGACGTTGGTGAAGCCATATTTGGAGATCAGCATGAACAGCGCCGCCGCCACGCCCACCGAGGTGTAGGTGCGCAGGCCGGCGCTTTTCTGACGGACTTCCCGCTCGAGCCCGACCAGTGCCGACAGCACGAACGCCATGCCCAGCTCGCCGAGCTGTAGCCACCCCTGGCCGGTGAGGTCGAAAAACCCTGGCATAGTCACTCCATCGCGGCATCAGCGCCGTCCGGCCGGCGTCGGCCAGCGACTTGCATAGGCGGATGCAACGGGACAGGACAGGCACGTTGCATACAAGCATTTCGGCGGTCGCGTTGCGTTGCGCGGCATGGATCGCCCTGGCCGTCTCGATCCTGTTGGCGCTTTATGGCGTCGATGCACGTGCCGCCGCCTCCTGCAGCATCACGCAAGGCAACGGCGTTCCGCGCAGCCTGCTCATCCGCGCCGTCATCCTGACCCCGGAACGCGCCATCCCCGGCGGCGAGGTGCTCGTCGACACGACCGGCCGGATCACCTGCGTCGGGCAGTCCTGCACCGCGCAGGCGAACGGCGCCACGATCCTGGACTGTCCCGCCGAAATCCTGTCCCCCGGCCTGATCAACACCCACGACCATATCGACTACACCGGCATCGCGCCGCGCCCCGATACCGGCGAGCGATACGAACACCGTCATGAATGGCGCAAGGGCCTCGACGGACACCATGCCCTCGAAGACTTCAAGCCAGATCGCGACCCGCGCGTAATCGCCTGGGGCGAACTCCGTTTTCTGGTTGGCGGCGCGACCTCGACGGTCGGCGAAAGAATGGCGCCCGGCCTGCTGCGCAATCTCGATTTCGCAGCCGGACTGGAGGGCCTGCCGGTGCATCCGGCGACCTACCGCATCTTCCCGCTCGACGATGCGGCCGGGATCATGCGGGTGCATGACTGCAACTACGGACACCACCCCGCGACGCATGACGAGGTTGCCGCCAGCAGTGCCTTTCTCGCGCACGTATCGGAAGGCCGCGACGAGGCCGCCCGCAACGAGTTCCGCTGCGAAAGCTCGCGCACCTACGACACCAGCCCGCTCGCCGGCGGGGGAGGCACCGCCAACGACTGGATCATGCCGCAGGCCACCCTGATCCATGCGGTCGCACTGACGAAGCAGGACCTCGAACTGGTCGCGCAACGACATGCCGGCATCGTCTGGTCGCCGCGAAGCAATCTGGCACTGTATGGCAAGACGCTCGACGTCGTGGAGGCGCACCGTCTCGGCATCACGCTGGCACTCGGCTCGGACTGGCTGCCGTCCGGCTCGATGAACCTGAACCGCGAACTCGCCTGCGCGGTGCATTACAACCGCGCCGTCCTGCACGATGCACTGAGCAATCACGACCTATGGCGCATGGTCACGATCGACGCCGCCCGCGTGGTGCATGACGATGCAGTAATCGGCAGCATCGCCGTCGGAAAAGTTGCCGACCTGGCCTTGTTCGACGCCTACGGCAGCGATCCCTACGCAGCCGTCGTGCAGGCGAGCCCGGCAACCGTCGCACTCGTGCTGCGCGGCGGAACCATCCTGTATGGCAAGCCGGACATCGTCGATGCGCTACGGCCCGGTTGTGGAACGCTGGACGTCGCCGGCAACGCCAGGCGCGTATGTTCCGAACCAGGCCGACCGGATATCGCCACGTTGCAGGCATTCGCTACAGGACGTGCGCTCTATCCTGTCGCCTTCGACGGCACCCCGTTGAACGAGCCGCCCTGCGAGACACGTGGATAAACCACGCCAACGGTTCTCACCGTTTGGTCCCCAACGATCTACGTTGCTGCGTGGATCGCTACTGTAACGATACTGTCATGTTTATCTTGACCGGCACGCGAACCGATGACGCATCTTCGTCCCGTCAGCCTGACCGGACTTTCTCTCAGGCCGCCATCGCCGCAGCCCGCGCGGCGAGCTTCTCTTCCTCGGTCCAGATTTTCCGCTCGCGCTTGATCACCGGCTTGATTTCCTTGACCGGCCCACCGCCCAGCACGGGTGCGCGCATGGTCGAGTTCCGCGCCGCTTCCGAATGCCACTGGTGATCGGCCTGGACGGTCAGCGCGCGACCGATTTCGCGCTCCACATCATGCAGCCAGGCACGCTGCTCGACATCGCAGAGCGTGATGGCGAAGCCGCTGCGCCCTGCGCGGCCGGTGCGGCCTATGCGGTGGACATAGCTTTCCGGCAGGCTCGGCAGGTCGTGGTTGAAAACATGCGTTACCGTGTCGACGTCGATGCCGCGCGCTGCGATATCGGTCGCCACCAGGACCTGCACGGTTCCGGCGCGGAAGGCGTCCAGCGCGCGTTCCCGCTGGCCCTGCGACCTGTTGCCGTGCAGGGCCTCGGCAGTGATGCCCGCCCCGGTGATGAAGGCGCAGACTTCGTTGGCAATGTTCTTCTGCAGCGTGAAGACCACGGCCTGGCCGATCCCCGGCGTTTGCAGCAGCGCCAGCAGCGCCGCCTTCTTGTTGGCCGCATCGATGAACATGACCGACTGCTCGATCCGGTCGACGGTGGTCGAGGGTGGAGCGATCTCGATCTTCGCCGGATCGCGCAGGAGGCTCTCGGCCAGCGAAGCGATGGATTTCGGCATCGTCGCCGAGAACAGCAGCGTATGCCGATCCTTCGGCAGCGTCGCGACGATACGCTCGATCGGCTTGGCAAAGCCCATATCGAGCATCTGATCGGCCTCATCCAGCACCAGCGCCTCGAGCTGCGACAGGTCGCAGAGGCCCTGGTCGATCAGATCCAGCAACCGCCCAGGGGCTGCCACGATGATGTCCACTCCGGCCTTGAGCGCATTGACCTGGTGGAACTGACTGACGCCGCCGAAGATCGTTGTCACGCTGAGCTGCAGATGGCGACCAAAGGTCTCGAAGCCGGCGGCGATCTGAGAGACCAGTTCGCGCGTGGGTGCCAGGACCAGGATTCGGGCACCGCCCTTGGGCGCCGGCCGGGGAGCCATGGACAGGCGATGCAGCAGCGGCAGCGCGAAGGCGGCGGTCTTGCCTGTGCCGGTCTGGGCCATGCCCAGTACGTCGCGGCCCTCCAGCAGCATCGGGATCGATTGCGCCTGAATAGGAGTGGGCTTGGCATACCCTTCCTCGGCCAGTGCGCGAAGCAGGGTCGGCGCCAAGCCGAGATCGGCGAAAGTCAGGGTCATGGTCAAGCGGCGCCTCCGGCGCTGAGTAAGGTTGCGCCTAATCGGGCTTCGCTGGTTCGGGCACGGACCTTTACGGATAATGCTGCACTGCGTCAATGCGGAGAGAAGGGGCGGCGGGTGGCTGTTCTCTCCCACCCGCGCCTACCGTCGACGCGGCGCAATCGAGGGCATGTTCGGCCGTATGCAGGGTGACGGCAGGTCCGGTCGGAAGCAGTCGGTCTGGGGCCACCCCTATGGCAACTATCGCAATCGTCTAGCAATGTCTAACAAAGTCTAGTATATTTTCCTAGACATTCCTAGAAAAAGCTAGAGCGGGATCGCTCGCCGAGGATCAATGGACCCGTATCGTAACCCGTTCGCGCCTGGTGCGGGGAGTCGTCCTCCGGAACTTGCAGGTCGAGACGTCATTCTCGACGCGGCCAAGGTTTCTTGTGGAAGAGCCGTGAACGGGAAAAGTGCACGCTCTATTATGCTGCTCGGCCTGCGCGGTACGGGGAAAACCGTTCTGCTCAACGAAATCGGTCGGAACGCCGAGCAGGCGGGCCTCCTGGTTTCCAGGGTCGAGTCACCGGAAGGGGAGAGCCTTGCTCGCCTCATTTACCCGGAAATGCGCAAAGTCCTGCGATCGATGTCTGGAGTGGAAGCAGCAAAACAAATAGCCATCCGCGGTCTCAAGGGGCTGCGGGGCTTTGCCTCGATCTTTAAAATCGAGATGGGCGGTGTGGAAGTCGGTGTAGAGCCGGAGCCAGGCCTGGCCGACACAGGCGATCTTCAGTACGATCTACCAGATATTTTCATCCTGATCGGGAAGGCTGCTCAGGCTGCAGGACGTGGCTGGCTACTCCTGATCGATGAAGTGCAATATCTGTCCGAAGCCGACCTGTCGGCATTGATTGTTGCAATTCACCGAATGTCGCAGGAAAACCTGCCTGTTCTGATGGTCGGCGCAGGTCTTCCGCAAATTGCTCGCTTGGCGGCAGAAGCGAAATCCTATGCAGAACGGCTGTTTCAGTTTCCACCCGTGGGAGCCCTGGCCCCGCCCTACGCCGGGCTGGCCATTGAAAAGCCGATCATTGACGAAGCGGCCACCATTGCGCCGGAAGCATTACGAACCATCGTCGAGCGTACCAAAGGTTATCCATTCTTTCTTCAGGAATGGGCTTCTGTAGTCTGGAACAACGCCGAAGGACCGGAAATCACCCTTGCCGATGCGGATCACTCCTACGCTGAGACGTTGGCGCTGCTGGACGAAGGGTTTTTCAAGGTGCGGATCGATCGCCTGACGAGGACGGAAATCCAGTTCGTGAGGGCGATGGCGGCACTCGGCGACGGACCGTATGCGACGGCAGACGTCGCACAAGCGATGAATCGCAGCCAGAAATCCTTAGGACCGGTACGGGCAACCATCATTACAAAGGGCATGATATACAGCAGCAATCACGGATATCTGGATTTTAGTGTGCCGCTTTTTGCCGAGTTCATGCGGCGCCAAGCCTGAGGCCGGACCGTTCGCAGGCCGCCTCCGGTGTCGGGATCTTATCGATGCTATATCGGTTCCAAGCAGCCTCCATATCATCATAAACGACCAAGCCCTTCTCATGTTCCTCGCCCTTCACGCCATACTGCGTGCTCTACGCCGTGTTGTTGGCGATGTAGCCAACATAGCGGGCGACTTCC
The DNA here is from genome assembly GCA_050954785.1 of Janthinobacterium lividum. Taxonomy (GTDB): domain Bacteria; phylum Pseudomonadota; class Alphaproteobacteria; order Acetobacterales; family Acetobacteraceae; genus Lichenicola. The sequence goes on from JBPBQO010000093.1 coordinate 96,846, forward strand.
GCAGACGTCATTTACAACAGCGCGTCTGCGTGTTCTGCAAGCAGACGATAGCAGTAGGTGTGGCTCGAAGTCTGAACGTGCACGGTTCGCGGTCGAGCTTCCGAAATCGGACCTTCCGTTTCCAGCCAGATTCGGCCGGTCCGGACGACACCGCGAGTGTCCACTGGTCGAGAGTGGCTATACCGTATGGCTATAAAGCGTCAGGTTCCACTATCCGGTTGCAAACGCGGTGCCGTGGCGATCAGCGCCGCGCTGTATTCGTCCTGCGGCGCCGCGATCAGCGTGGCGGTATCGGCCAACTCCACGATCCGACCCTGCTTCAGCACCGCGATCCGATCCGCGAGCCAACTCACCGCGGCGAGGTCATGACTGATGATCACATAAGCCACATGCTCGCTGCGGCTTAAGTCGCGCAGCAGCGTCAGCAGCATCGCCTGCGTGGACACGTCGAGCGCCGAAGTCGGCTCGTCCAGCACGATAATTTCCGGACGTGCCGCCAGCGCCCGCGCGACCGCGACGCGCTGCGCCTGTCCGCCCGAGATCTGGTACGGATAGCGCGTCGCCAGCGAGCGATCCAGCCCGACCTTGTCGAGCAGCCCGGCCACGTCCCGGTCCAGCCGCGCGCGTTCCCGAATGCCGCCGAGCCGCAACGGCTCCGCCAACGTGTCGCGAATACGCAGACGCGGGTTCAGCGACTCACGCGGGTCCTGGAACACCACCTGGATGCGCCTGCGCGCCCGGCGCCGATCGACCACCGGCAGATCGGCCACCACCTGTCCGTCGAGCAGGATGCGTCCCTCGAACTGCAGCATGTGCAGGATCGCCCTTCCCAGCGTCGACTTGCCCGATCCGCTCTCGCCGACGATGCCGAGGCATTCCCCGCGCCGAAGCGTCAACGATACGTCCTGCAGCGACGGCGCCGCACCGCCATATCGAACGCTGACATTCTGCAGTTCCAGCAAAGGTGCCAGGTCCGGACGCAGGTCCGGCGCCGGCGCATGCCCGACAGCGAGCACCGGAACCGGCTGCGGAAACAGGCAGGCCGCCGCCTCGTCGGCATCTCCGATCGAAGGCGGAAACCCGTCGTCGCAGGGCGGCTCCCGATGCGTGCAACGCGGTGCGAACCGGCAGCCGGGCGGGCGTGCGGCCGGATCGGGCAGGGTCCCCGGAATGCCCTGCAGCGTCGCCTGGCCGAGCCGCGGCACCGCCTTCAGCAGCGCCTGGCTGTACGGGTGGCGCGGATGCGCGAAGAACCGCCCGGCCGCTCCCCATTCGACCGCGCGCCCCGCATAGAGCACGCACAACCGGTCCGCATGCGCCTCGACGATCGACAGATCATGGGTAATGAACAGCACCCCGAGCCGGTGAGACACCTGCAGCCGGGCCAGCAGCGCCAGGATCTGCCGCGCCACCAGCGGATCGAGCCCGGTGGTCGGCTCGTCGGCGATCAGCACCTTCGGGTCGCAGGCGAGTGCCGCCGCGATCATCACCCGTTGCCGCTGTCCGCCGGAAAACTGGTGCGGATAATCGTCGAGCCGCCGCGCCGGGTCCGGCACCCCAACTTCACCCAGCAGCTCGATCGCCCGCGCCCGCGCCTGACGTCCGGTACCCCCGGCATGCAGAAGATGCCCCTCCGCTACCTGCGCGCCGATGGTCATCGACGGGTTCAGCGCCGAGAGCGGGTTCTGGAACACCATGCCGATGCGCCCACGCAGATCGCGCATGCGGCGTTCGTCCTGCACCAGCAGGTCGACGCCTTCGAACATCGCCCGCCCGGTCACCGTCGCACCGCGCGGCAGCAGCCGGATCGCCGCCAGCGCCGCGATCGTCTTGCCCGAACCGCTCTCCCCGACCAGCGCCGTCATCTCGCCCGGCCGGATATCGAGGTCGAGTTCCTCCAGCACCTGCACGCGTGCCCCGCCGCCATGCGCCGGCAGCGACACCCCCAGCCGTTCGAGCCGAAGCAGCGGTCCCGTCAAGAGGTGCGCCCCTGTCGCGCCAGCAGCCCCTGGCCGATCAGCGACGCCGACAGCAGGGACGCGAAGATCAGCAGCCCCGGCGGCAGGATCAGCCACCACGGGTCGAGCGCCACCAGTTGCAGCGCGCTTTCCAGCAGCCCGCCCCAACTGGTCTCCGGCGGCTGCACCCCGAGCCCGAGGAACGACAGCGCCGACAGCACCAGGATCATGTCCCCGACCAGGAAGGTGAAGTTCACCACCAGCACCGGCGCCATCACCCGCAGCAGGTGCGTGGTGGCAATATGCAGGAAGCCGGCACCCATCTGCCGCGATGCCAGGATGAATTCGCGATCACGTTGCGCCAGCGTCTCGTTGCGTACCAGCCGTGCCAAAGGCGGCCAGGAGATCAGACCGAGCAGCAGGATCAGCGACGGCGTCGCCAGCTTCAGGATCGACGCGAAAAATATCAGCACCACCAGGCCCGGCAGCGCCAGCACCGCGTCCAGCAGCCGCATCAGGATGCTGTCGACCCAGCGCGGCGCCAGCCCGGAGCCGAGCCCATACACCAGCCCGGCCACGAAAGTGATCACCGCCGCCGGCAGCGCCACCAGCAGCGTCGAGCGCCCGGCATCGAGCAGCCGCGCCAGCGCATCGCGGCCGATCTCGTCTGTTCCCAGCGGAAACATCCGGCCCGGCGCGGTCAGCGTCGATGTCGGATGCAGCGCATACGGATCGGCGGTGTATGCCAGCGGCAGCAGGAAGCAGAGGCCGACGATCAGCAGCGCCAGCCCGATGCCGACACCCAGCACGCCGGAATTCCGCACGCCGACGATCCGCCCGAGCATGACCGACGCACTGCGGCCCGATATGGCCACGATCTCAGGCATAACCGGTCCGTGGATCGAGCAGCCCGTTGACCACGTCCGCCAGCAAATTGCCCAGCACGGTCAGCACGCCGATTACCAGCACGATGCCGACCACCACCGGATAATCCTGCGAGATGGCGGACTGCCACAGCAGCCAGCCGAGTCCGGGGTAGGCGAACACGCTCTCGGTGACGATGCCGCCGGCAAAGATCGCCGGCAGCGACAGCCCCAGGATCGTCACCAGCGGCCGCAGCGCATTGCGCAGCACGTGCCGGAGCAGGATGCGCATCGGCGATGCCCCACGCGCCAGCGCCGACCGGACATAGTCGCGCCCGAGTTCCTCATGCACCGACTGCGCGAAGTAGCGCGACAGCGGCGCCACCGTGAACAGGGTGATGGTGATCGCCGGCAGGGCCAGGTGCGACAGGGTGGCGCCGATCGTCTGATGGTCGAGGCGCAGATCCTCGAGGCCGCCCGCCGGAAACCAGCCAAGCCCCATCGAGAACCACAGGATCAGCAGGGTGCCGCTGAAGAAAGTCGGGATTGCATACAGACTGAGTTCGAGTGCCCCGATCGAACGCCCGATCCGCCCCGAATAATACACGCCGTGCGCCAGTCCCAGCGCCAGCGAGATCAGCAGGCTGGCGCCAAGCGACACGAGCTGCAGCGCCAACGTGTTGCGCTCGTACGCCAGCAGCATCTGCCCGACCGGACGACTATAAATGTAGGACGACCCCAACTGCCCATGCGCCAGGCTCCACAGCCAGTTCAGATATTGCCGCCACAACGGCAGGTCGAGCCCGAAGCCGTGGTTGAGAGCTGCCACCGCCGCCGGCTTGGCGCCCGGCCCGAGAATGGAATAGGCCGGCCCGCCCGGCGTGATGTGGATCAGCACGAACGCGACGCTTACCAGGATCAGCAGCGACAGGATCGCCGCCCTGAACCGTCGCTCAAGCGTGCGGAACATGCGCGCTCCCGGCCCGGGTCACATCCGCCGGGCATGCCAGCGGCCCCGACAAGGTCAGCAATTCCGCCGACCACATCCCGTTCGGACTGAGAAAGTCGGCGACGCCGCCGATTCCGGGACGAACCAGCACGTTCGGCGTGCCGACGGGCAGATACAGATGCGGCTGCTTCTCGGCGGTATAATCCTGCACCGTATGCAGCGGGCCATCGCCGGAACCGAACATCACGTTGCGGTTGAGCGCGTCCATGTGCGCATCGATGAAGTGCCCGAAATTCTCCGAACCATCCGACGAAAAGAAGTCATGCACGTCCGGATAACTCTCGACCGACCAGATCAGCGTCGACAGGTCCCAATCGTGACCATTTCCTGACATCGTCGCCAACAACTGGTTGAAGCCAACCAACTGGATCGAGACATCCATTCCGACCGTGCGCAGATCGCGCTGCATCACCTGCGCCTGAAGTATTCCCGGAACGCTTTCGGACGATGTCATGATGTTGAAGGCGAGTCGGTGACCGCCCTTGATCATGATTCCGTCCACTCCAGGCTTCCAGCCATCCGTTTGCAAAGCCGCGCGTGCGGCAGCGGGATCGAACGAGAGTTCGGGATATCCGGTATGTGCAGCATCCGATTGCATGTCGAACATAGATGGCGGCACCGGGCCATGGTCGATCGCAGCTTGGCCGTGGAACACCAAGTTGACGATCTCCTTCTGGTCGATACCGCGCACGATCGCCCGTCGTACCGCGTCGTCCGCCATGAACGGCGCATTCCGGGAGCGGAAATTGAAATAGCCGTCGCCATACGCGAAGTTCGGCATGAGGTGCACGGTCTCGAAGCCCGGCAACCGGTCCATCATGCCCGAGAGCAGGAAAGGAATGTTGGCCATGTCGAGGCCGCCGGACCGCAACTCCTCGAGGGCCGTGGTCCCGTTCGGGAATGCGAAGATCAATCGCCTTATGCTTGGATGCCTGCCGCCATAAAGCGGGTTGGGCTCCATGACGATGTGTCGGCCGAGCGCATAACTCTTGAGCAGGAACGCGCCATCGGACACCGCGAACAACGTCGGATCGGTCTGGCGCCGCCGCATCTCGACCACGCTCATGCCATCGAACACGTGTTTCGGAAGCGGAAAGAAGATATTGCCCAGGCCCATCGGGATGAACCAGCGCGGGTTCACCTTTCGGGTCATCCGCAACAGCACCTGATGCGACGACAGCGCTGTGGCGCTCGCCACCAGCGTCGGCATCCCGCCGGTACCGTAATAGGCGTAGCCGGCGCCTAGCCGATGGATCAGGTCGATGGTGAACAGCAGGTCGTCCGAGGTGATCGGCACCCCATCGGACCAGCGCCAGTCATGCAGGGTGACCACGAAGCTCAGGCCATCGTCCGGCGTGGTGACATCGGCGGCAAGACTGCGCTCCCAATCCGGCCTGCCGTGCCGATCGATCCAGACTAGCGGCTTGTAGATCTGCTGGATGACCTCGTGGGCTCCGAGTGCCGTCGTCAGCATTGGGTTGAATGACGTGATTGTAGCCGAACTGCCAGCGCCGAGCGCCGTCGGCACGATGACAGTGCCGCAAGAGGCCGATGTCGCTGCGTGCGTAGCTGGCGGCATGGCCATCGCAGTCAACGTAAAGAAGGCCGCAGCCGCAAGACACCGGAGAGAAAGTGAGACAGGCACGACAGCGGTGGTGCCAGAGCTACACGCTCATGTCCAGCGCGCATGCCACCTCTGCCTTGAGCGCAGGAAGAACCTCCGTGGTAAACCACGGATTGCGCTTTTCCCAGACCTCGGTGCGCCATGACGGGTGCGGCAACGGAAAATACCGCGGCAGATACGAGCGAAACTCCTTTACCCGCCCGGTCATCGGGCCGGCCCCCAGCACATGTACCTGCGCATAGGTTCCGATCAGCAGCGTCAGCCTGATGTCCGGCATCAGTGCCAGCACCCGGTCCCGCCAGATCGGCGCGCATTCCGGTCGCGGTGGACAATCCCCGCCTTGCGGCAACCGTCCCGGATAGCACAGCCCCATCGGCATGATCGCCATCCGGCTGTTGTCGTAGAACACCTGCTTATCCAGCCCGAGCCAGTTCCTCAGCCGGTCGCCGGACGCATCCCAGAACGAGATGCCCTTCTCGTGCACTTTCGTCCCCGGCGCCTGGCTGGCGATCAGCACCCGTGCCGTCGACGATACATGCAGGATCGGCCTGGGTCCGAGCGGCAGATGCGGCGCGCACACGCGGCAGGCCCTGACCTCGGCCACCAGCCGCGCCAGCGCTTCCTCCGGCGTGCCGGTCATCGCCCCAGCAGCTCGTCCACGAACGCCGGAACCAGCCTGGTCGCCGGTCCGGTCAGGCTGTCGTCGAACTGCGTCCAGCCGTCGGACGGTTCCAGGTTGAGCTCGACCGTGCGGGCATGACCCGATGCCATCTGCACGAAGCCCGCGGCCGGATACACCGTGCCCGAGGTGCCGATCGAGACGAACAGGTCGCACCCCATAAGCGCCTGTTCGATCGCCTCCATGTGCAGCGGCATCTCGCCGAACCACACGACGTCCGGGCGCAGGCAGGCCTGTCCGCAAACGGGGCAGGGCGTTTCCGCCAAAATCGGATCCGTCCAGACAGGCGCCGCCTCGCACGCCATGCATCGCGCGCGTCCGAGCTCGCCATGCATGTGCAGCAGACGCCGGCTTCCGGCGCGCTCGTGCAGGTCGTCCACGTTCTGCGTCACCACCAGCAGCTCGCCGTCGAACTCGGAGTCCAGCCGGGCGAGGGCGATATGCGCCGCATTGGGCATCACCGACGGCAACTGCGCCCGGCGCGCATTATAGAACGCCTGCACGCGGGCCGGATCGCGTGCGAAGGCTTCCGGCGTAGCGACATCCTCGATCCGCACCTGCGACCAGACCCCGCCCGCATCGCGGAACGTGTGCAGCCCCGATTCCTGGCTGATGCCGGCCCCGGTCAGGATCACGACGCGCCTTGGCGACATGATGGGCAGGCTACGGCTCGTCGGTCGGCGACGGGACCTCACCGATCGTGAAGATGACGATCCGCTGCCCCGCATGCGCGAAATACAGTGAGCACGGCACCAGCGCTCCATCGGTCATCGGCTGGGTCGCCGAGGTCAGGTCGAACTGTGCCGTGACCGGATCCGACCTTCCATGCAGCGATGCCGGCAGATCCAGGCCGTTCTGCGGTGCATGGCTGGCGTTCGGGTCCTGCTGACGGGCCTGCACGGCCTGTTGCTGGGAGAGCGTCGGTTCCTGGACATCGCGATGCAGGGTGCCGTTGCGCAGCGCCACCTGGCCGATCGCCGGACATTCGACCCGGATCAGCCTGTCGGGCGCGCCGCCCAGATTGATGATCCGTGTATCGAGCAGCGCCGATGAATGGGCCGGGTCGCCTTGTCCCCAGGACGGCCCGATCTGCACCGGCCCGGAGACCTGGCTGACCGCCCATGCCGGCCCGACGCCGCCGAGCGCCAAGAGCAGCACCGCGGCACTGGTGAGACCTCTAGACGAGTTCATAATCGACCTCCGCTGTGTAGACCGGCCGGTCAGGCCCCGGCTGGGAGCTGAACAGGGTGAAGCTGTCGATGACAACGCTGTCGGTGCGCAGCAGGTTGTGCGCCTGCATCCAGCCGGCAAGGACCGGTTCCGGCACCTGGTCGACCCGCGCCAGCGACACGTGCGGCTGAAATCGCCTCCGCTCCGGTGCGATGCCGACGCGTTGCAACGCGTTCTCGATCTTGCACCGCAGATGGTCGAGCGGCTCGTTCCGCGCAACGCCGGCGCATAAGGTGGCGGTGCCGCGTGGCCCGGCGCGGGTGAACATACCGGTCTGCTGGAGCGCCAGATCGAACCGCCGGCCCCGCAGGCTCCGGAGTGCATGGTCGATCTCGTCCGCCACATCCGGCCGCGTTTCGCCGATGAAGCGCAAGGTGAGGTGGATGTTCTCCGGAGCCACCCATAGTGCGCCGGGCAGGCTGCCATAGAGCCCGGCCAGCCTCTGGCGCAGGCTTCGAGGCAGGTCGATAGCGACGAACAGCCGCATCCCGAGCCGGGCCTATCGTGCGCGACGCGGCCGAGAGAACAGCAGCACGACCGCGGCCAGGATCGCCAGCATGACCCCGGTGCGGGTCGAGGCGTGCCGTGACGATCGTGCGGCGTCCGGAATGGGCCGTATCGGTGCCTGCAGCAGGGTGGTTCTGTCTCGTCGATTGGACGCGCTGGGCATGCCTGGACCGATTGCCTCCACGATTCGCGACCGTGCTACCAACCTGCAGTGGAGACCGGGACCGACGTATCACGATCGAACCGTGCCCGTGCGGCAATCGGCGGTCAACGGCCGTTCCGATGACGTCTCGTCGAAGCTGCATCCGGCCGAGTTTCGTGTCAGTATCTTGCTGGCAACCACTTGTCCTTGACCTGCATCACGGAAACTCCAACATACGTTAAGACGACCGGGATTGCCCGGCGGACAGGAAAACACACATGGCGTTCGTTCCCGACTATCGCACCACCTCTCGCGCTGCTGGCGCGGGCGCCCAGTCCGGGGCCGTGGATCTCGGGCTGCGTGCCTACATGCTGCGCGTCTACAACTGGATGACCTCCGGCCTCGTGCTCACCGGGCTGGTCGCCTACGGCATCGCCCATAGCGCGCTGGCAGGTCTGTTCCACCAGCTCGTCATGACGCAGTCCGGCAACATGGTCATGAAGCCGACCATGCTCGGCATCGTGTCGATCTTCTTGCCACTCGCCTTCGTGCTGGTGCTGAGCTTCGGCGTGAACAAGCTGACCAAGACCGCGGCACAGACGTTGTTCTGGGCATTCTGCGCGGCCATGGGCATCAGCCTGACCAACATCTTCTACGTCTATACCGACATGTCGATCGTACGGGTGTTCTTCATCACCGCCGCGACGTTCGGCGCGATGAGCCTGTACGGCTACACGACGAAGGCGGACCTCACCAAGCTCGGCTCGTTCCTGATCATGGGCGTGTTCGGCATCCTGATCGCGATGCTGGTGAACATGTTTCTGCACAGTGCGGCGCTTTATCTCGCCGTGAGCATCCTCGGCGTGCTGATCTTCACCGGCCTGACCGCCTTCGACACGCAGCGGATCAAGTGGAACTACCTGCAGTTCGCCAACTATGAAGGCGCCGACGGCGCAGCGAAGCGCAGCGTCTACGACGCGCTGACCCTGTATCTGAACTTCATCAACCTGTTCACCTTCCTGCTGCAGCTTACCGGCACCCGTAGCAGCAACAACTGATCCGTCCGCCACTGCCGAGCCTGCCCGATCCCCGGCCTTTCAGGCCGGGGATTTTCGTATGCGCACTGTGCGGCGTGCCGCCCCGGGACCTCTACCGGTGCTCCACCACACGTCCCCGGCTGAACGACGGTCAGGCGGCACCGGCAGATCTCGATATCCTCATCGCGAAGGATCACGGATTGTCGGTGTCGGAGCAGACTTTATCGACCGACGACCGTTCCATCGCGGGCAAGACGATGCGCTTAGCTAGACAGTAGACGAGTTGCGGTTGGGAGCGATCGGGCACCAGGCCGAGGCGGCGCCTCTGGAACAACGCAGGGACGAGGGGATCAAGTCTCGCAAAGCGGCATGGACATTCCGGCCGGCAGCACCCGCCGGAATGTCCGCTAGAGTAGGCAGGTCAGGCGATGGTCTTAAGATAATCCGACAGCTTGGCGGCAGCAGCGTTCTTGTCGATCTGCTCCAACGCGCCGAGTTCGGCTGCAAGCCGGTCCATCGCCGCCTCGTAGATCTGGCGCTCCGAAAAGCTCTGGTCCGGCTGACCGGCGTTACGGTGCAGGTCGCGCACCACTTCGGCGATCGCCAGCGGGTCGCCCGAGTTGATCTTCGCCTCGTATTCCTGTGCCCGGCGCGACCACATGGTGCGCTTGATGCGGGCCCGACCCTTGAGGATCGTCAGCGCCTCGTCGAACAGCTTGCGGGTCGCCAGCTTGCGCAGGCCGGCGCTCTTCGCCTTGGCGACCGGAACGCGCAGCGTCATCCGGTTTTCTTCGAACGTGATGTGGATCAGCTCGAGCTTATGGCCGGCAATTTCCTCGGTAGCGATCCGCTCGACCTTACCGACGCCATGTGTCGGGTAGACCACATGATCGCCTTCGACGAACGGTTCGTCATCCTTGGGCTTGCGTACCGGCACCGGACGGGATTTGTTGTCCTCGGTGGCATCATCTGCCACAACGGCGACGACGGCCTGTTCGACGACAGTTTGCTCAACCACAGTTTGCTCAACCACCGCCTGTTCAGGCACAGTCGATTCAGCCACGATCGGTTCAGCCATGATCTGGTTATCGTCGTCGGTCATCTCGGACTCGGTTTTGATCAGCACGTGCTTGCCGTCTCCTGATTCGGCCCTAGGGCGCGAGACCGCGTATGATCGTCTTCCGGGTCGGTTTGACTCGGGATGTCGATGCACGCGCAGTTTAAGATGTGATTGCAACCTATCACGAATACCGCCTCTACGGAACCCTGACGGTCCGGCGACGCCAAACAGTGCCGTGTCGACGGCGTCTTTCCGGCTGGTATCAAGCCGCCCTAACCGCAATGCCGTCGTGATGTTCAGCCGCTAATCGATCCCGGATCATCGTCGCCACCGTCTTGCGCGCATAGCGGGCAGACGGCACCGGCATCGGCGACATGACTCCCGACTTTCCGTCGGAGGCGGAAGCTGCTGGCGATCTTCCGATGGCTGCGACCGACAATATGGGGCAGGGCGCCACCTCTCGATGCCGATGCGACGCGCTTCCATGACCGTCTCGAGGATGGGGTCGGCTGGCCCTCAACGACGACGATGTGGCTCGCCAGCCTGACTGATATCGCCCCGCCCGGAGACGTGCCCGCGCGAACCGACCTCTGGTCGTCCGAAGGGAGCCCCCCGGTTCGCCGGCGCCTGCTTCCGGCCGATGCCGCGCGCCTGAGAAACTCGGTCTTCTAGACAGCCACACCCATCCGGATGCCAACCGCACGACAACCCGGACCCGTTGCTGTGCCGACCCGAGTTCGGACTCTCCATCGTCGCCGGCGGCACCGCCTGGATAGTCGCGGGCATGGCGTTGGTCTCGCTGGATCTGAAACCGGCGCTCGAGGCCGTGCATGAAACCTCGGTCAAGGACTGCAAGGCGAGGCACGCCAGCCGCAATCCGGGCCAAGGGACGGCCTCCACCGTCGTCCTGCCGCAGCTCTACCTTCTGTGCGACGGCGAACCAATCCAGCCTGTGCGCATGTTCACCGCGTGCGCCGGGAGCTGGTCGATGCCGGCATGATCGACGTATGACGGCAGGCCGAGGGCCATCGCCAGGCCAGCCCCATCATCCACGCGACCGCCGTAGCCAGCGGATTGCTCAGACCCGACACGCGAGTCGGGCAGGCAACGCCCTTCAATCGTTTCCCACGATGCAGCGACGGCCTGACCAAGACGCTCGACACGATCTCGATCCGTGTCGCGCCCAAGCACAGCGCTGCCACCGCCGCCTCGCCGATCCTCGCCGCCGGCACCTGAAAGCTCGTGGCACCGTCACTGCAATCGTCGTTTCGGCCGGCTTGCCCCGGGGTCGCGGATGGATGGCCGGCCGACGATTTGTCGCGATGGGTCAGGAACGGGCTGGACATAATCAGCAAGGAATGTGTCGTTCATGCCATAGCCGAGAATCGCAATGATCGGTTATGCTCCGTCGGATTAATTCATCCGGAGTTTTTCGATGAGCAAGGCTTTCATTTCTGCGGTCCTCCAGGACAGCCTGAACTGCACCGGCGTCGCCGCCAACCGGGCCGCCGACGACATCGTCGAGGCCATCGTGCGCGAGATGAAGAAGGAAGGCGGCTTCACCCTTCCGTCCTTCGGCACCTTCCGCGTGGCGAAAACCAAGGCCCGCAAGGCGCTGAACCCGCGCACCGGCGAGCCGGTCAAGGTGAAGGCCGGCAAAACCGTGCGCTTCAAGGCCAGCCCGAACCTGAAGAAGGCCGTCTAGACCAAAATGCAGCCCGGATGTCGTGCCACCGCCGGACCGGTTCCGCGGTACTCGACGTCCGGACCGTGACCGCGTTGCGTCCATGACCCCAGCCCGACTTCTTCCCTGGGACATCCATCCGGCGCTGACCGAGGACCGTCTGCGTGCCTGCGCGCTCATTCTCGCCCATGCGCGCCGGGACGCCGTCAAGCTGGCCGAACCGGCTCTCGGCGATGATGCCTGGTCGATCGGCTGCCGCGCCTACGCCTTCGGCAAGCAGCGGCTGCAACGGGCCGCCGCACGCGGCACCTACAACTGGCTCAGCGTTCTGGACGAGAGCCATCATTTCGTTTTCATGATCGAGGACGTCCCGGTCCGCTTCTTCCGTGGCTCCGCCGACGAGCCGACCGTGCGTACCCTGCGCCGGCAGATCCTCGAGGCACAGCAGCTCACCATGGCATTGGGCCCGGAGCAGGCCGAGGGCCTGGTATTCCGGCTCGCCCTCGAAGCCACCGCCGGCGGCGACGTCGATCGCGTGGTCTTCCTGGCCTTGCGTGGCGAAGACGGCCAGGTCGAGTGTTTCTGGCCGGTTCCCTTGGACGTTGCGCCAAGCGAACTATCCGGCCCGGCGCCGACCCAGCTCCGGCTTCTCGGCGAGGATGCCAGCGACGTCCTGATTTCCGCGCCCGGCCGTCCCTCGCAAAAGCCGCCTAACCCGAAGCCGCGCCATCGGACAACGACGGCCACGTAAGCGGAAGACAAGACCGCAGCCGATGAAGTTCAGGGCCTCGCACGTGTCCGGAAGCGACGTTCCAGTATCGTGGTCGACCGATCGACCGGACGCTTCTACGTCCCGATCCCTATCACAAGCAGAACGACGACACCCTGATGATCCAGCCTGCCTGAAAGCAGTCGCGGTGTCGCTATCTAGCGCGAACCCGCTTTATCCAGCGTGGCGACGACGCCCTCCCACGGCACGGCCCCGGCATGCCTGACCTTGTCGAACGCGGTCTGCGGATCCTGGATCGTCTCGCCCGGCAGCAGCAGCCTTGCGTCCAGCCCACCGGTCACCGCGAGCAGCGACGCTTCTGCAACGATCGTGTCGTGCCGGCTTTCCGCCAGCGAGACTTGCGCCGCACGCAGGTTCTCGTCCGCGATCAGCACGTCGAGCGTGCTGCGCAGGCCATAACCATATTCGAGCTGATACCCCTTCAACGCCGTCGCCGCCGCATCGACCTGACCTTGGTTCGCGTGGATCGAGATCATGCCGGCATGCACCTGGCTCCATGCGGTCAGCACCGTCTGCTCGGCCTGGCGGGCAGCGGTATCGACCGCCTGGCGATCCGCCTCGTTACGATCCTTTGCCTGCCTCACCTGCGAGGCGACCAGCCCCCCGGTCACCAGTGGCTGGGTGAGCGTGACCAGCCCGGTCACCTCCCGGTCGAACTCATGGCTTCGGAACGGCGCCGCCGCACCGATATAGCCGAACGAGCCCGCCGCGCCGATCGACGGCATGTATGCCGATCGCGCCGCCGCCACGTCCGCCTGCGACGCCTTCGCGGCCAGTCGGCTCTGCTGCAATGCCGGACTGGTGCTGTCGGCCCGGGCCAGTGCGTCGTCGAGCGCCGCCGGCAGGCCGGGCAGGGCGGTCGGCTGCACCAGCGCACCGGGCAGCACGCCCACGGCCGCCCGGTAATCCGCCCGGCTGGCATCGAGCTGTGCGTCCGCGCCTGCAAGCGATGCCACCGCCTGCTGCCGCTGCGCGTCCGCCTGCGCCACGTCCGTCCTGGTGACCTGTGCTCCAAGGTTGAAGCGCGACGTGGTCTCCGTAACCTGGCGCTCCAGCGTCGCCAGGTCGGCGTTCCTGACCATCACGATGTCCTGGTCGCGCAGCACATCCATGTAAGCGAGGATGACGGTCTGGAATGTCTGTGCCTCGACCAGCCGCAATCCCTGCTGTCCCGCCTGCACCCGTGCGTCGGCGGCACGCACCGCATTGGCCACGCGGCCGCCGGTATAGAGCGGCTGCGTGACCGCCACCACAGCTTCGGCCGAATTGCTCTGGATCGTTCCCGCGCTGTAGTCGTAGCTGAACGGACCTTGCGAATAGCCGCCGTCGACATGCGCCGTCACCACCGGCCGCCATCCGGTGCGCGCCTGCACCGAATTTTCGTCGGTTGCCCGTTGCAGCGCACGCTGGCCGCTGAGGCTCGGATTGGTGCGGTAGGCGAGCGAGAGCGCATCCTGCAGCGTCTCGGCACCAGCCGTCCCCGCACCGGCGCCGCACACCGCCATCAACCCGGCGGCAAACATCGTAACCCTACTCATAACGCAACGCCCGTCCCGGCTCGGCCCGCGCGACGCGCCACGCTTGTCCGAGCACTGTAAAAATCGAGATGGCGAGTGCCGCGACAGTCGCCGCGACGAAGTATGCCGGCGACAGCGCGATCCGCTGGTCGAAGCCGGAGAGCCAGCCGCGCATCGCCACCCAGGCGATCGGCCATGCGATGACGTTGGCGATCAGCACCGGCCGGATGAACTGTCCGACCAGCAACAGCAGCACGTCGCGCGTCGAAGCCCCCAGCACCTTGCGTATGCCGATCTCCCTGACCCGCCGCGCGGTATTGAACGATGCAAGTCCATAGAGCCCGACACAGGCAATCGCGATCGCCAGCACGGCACCCGCCGAGAACAGCCGCGCCCGCTGCTGGTCGGGCCGGTAGAAAGCCGCCAACCGGTCATCGACGCTCTGGGCGCGAAACGGCTCGTCCGGCGCCAGTCTTTTCCAGACTGCCTGTAGCCGCTGCATCATCACGGCTCGCGACACGCCGCTGAAACGAACCACAATCGGAGCATTCTCGATGCCGCTGGTCGCTTCGACATAGAATTGCGGCGATACGGCCTCTCGAGGCGACGTAAAGCGCACGTCATCGACGACGCCGACGATCGTCAGCTCTTCTTTCCTGCCGTCGTGATCAAGATTGAAATGTTGTCCGAGCGCTGCCGACGGGCTCGAATAGCCAAGGCTCGAAACGGCCTTGCGACTGATGATCGTACTGAGTTGCGCCGCTACCGAGGCTGTACCGGCTGCGACATGGGCGGCATCATCGGTACCATGCGCGCTGTCGAACACCCGGCCGGCCAGCAACGGAATACCGTAGGTACCGAAATAATTATCGGAGACACGCTGGTAAATCAGGCTCGGCTGCTGTCCGGGCAATCCAGGGCGCTTCACCCCGATCAAACTGATACTGCCGCCATTCGGAACACTGTCCGACGCTGTCGCCGCGACGACACCCGCAACATGCCTGATTTGATCGAGAATTTGCGGCTGGCGCGAGGTGAGCTGGGCAATACTGGTACTCAGCACCAGGACGAGGCCCTCCGGCTCGAACCCGCGATCCGCCGAACGCAGGAAGGCGGCCTGCCCGTCGATCACAAGCGTGCAGATGGCAAACGAGATCGCGGTAGCGAACTGCAGCAGAACCAGCGATGCACGCAGCCTCGTGCCGCCCCGGCCGCCGGACGGCGATCTGGAAGCCGCAAGAACCGCTGCCGGCTCATACCGGGCGAGCATGACCGCGGGATAGGACCCGGCTCCCACACCGACGACGACCACCACCAGAGCCAGCAGAGGCAGCATCCGTCGATAGTCGACGCGGACCGACCAGCCGCCGAGGGCATTCACCAGCGGGACCGCGAGTTCTACCAAGGCCAGGCCGATCACACTGGAAACCATGACCATCAACACCGCTTCACCCATGAACTGCACCAAGAGCATGGCGGGTGTTGCGCCCATGACCTTGCGCAACGCGACCTCGCGAGCGCGAAGTGCAGCACGAGCGGTGGCAAGGTTGACGTAGTTGATGGCGGCGATCAGCAACGTCAGGACGCCGATCACGCCGAGACTTTCGATGATGTGGCGGTCCACGCCCGGCTCTGCACCGATAACAGCCAGATCGTGGAAATGCAGGTCGGTCAGCCGAACCAGGGACAGGACACGATAGTTTCCCACGTTCTTGTCGGTAATGCGGCGTGTCACGAAATCCTGGAGGTTCCGGGACACCGATGCTGCCGCCGTCGCGCTATCGAAGCGCAGGTACGTTTCACCGTTCTCGCTGTCCCATAAACGCAGCCAGGGATATGCGGCCTCCGACGCAGGCGTAAAGGGTGCCAGCAAGCTGAAATGGAGCGTCGAGTCCGGAGGTAGATCCCGGAATACCGCCGTCACGATGACGGTTCGTTTCAGCGTACCCTCGCTCAGGACAAGGCTTCGGCCGATAACGTCTTCCGTTCCAAAATATTTCCGGGCACTCGCCTGGCTCAGAACCACGGAGGATGGCGAGGAGAGTGCGGTCGACCGGCTGCCCAGCACGAGCGGCAGCTTCATGACGTCGAGAAAATTCGGGTCGACCAGCGATAGATAGTCGCTGCCGACTATATTCCCGGTGGTGATAGTGAAGCGCCGTTCGAGGTGGCGCGTGCCTGCACGGATCTGTGGAAAATCCTCGCGCAACAGGTCGAGCGCCAGGAAACTGCTGCCCGCTCCCTCCGACGGGAGCTGGCCCGGGAAAGTCCAGGTCGTGTCGATCCGGTAGATATGATCCGCATCCGGGATCCAGCGATTGTAACCATTCTCATAGCTGACGATCGTGATCAGCAAGAGGAAGACGGCAATCCCGGTCGCCAGGCTCAAAAGATTCAGCGTGGTGTATAGCCTCTGCCGAGACACCGAGCGGTAGAACGTCAGAAAACCGTGGAACAACATCGCGTTTCCTTCAGTTCACGTGGGGCAACAAGAAAACAGCGCCGCCGTCGAGAGCCCCGACACGGTGCCTGGCGGGATCGGCATGCCTCGCCAAGCGCGCCGCGACGAGGTCCGTGGTCCCGCGCGCGACTGCCGGCAGCCTGACTGCAAACATCGTAACCCTACTCATAACGCAGTGCCCGTCCCGGCTCAGCCCGCGCGACACGCCACGCCTGTCCCAGCACCGTCAGGATCGAAATGGCGAGTGCCGCCACTGTCGCCGCGACGAAGTATCCCGGCGACAGCGCGATCCGTTGGTCGAAGCCGGCGAGCCAGCCCTGCATCGCCACCCAGGCGATCGGCCATGCGATGACGTTGGCGATCAGCACCGGCCGGATGAACTGCCCGACCAGCAACAGCAGCACGTCGCGCGTCGAAGCACCCAGCACCTTGCGAATGCCGATCTCCCTGACCCGCCGCGCGGTATTGAATGATGCGAGCCCATAGAGCCCGACACAGGCAATCGCGATCGCCAGTACGGCACCCGCCGAGAACAGGCGCGCCCGCTGCTGGTCGGGTTGATAGAAGTCCGCGAGCCTCTCGTCCGCGGTCTTGGCGACGAACGGCGTATCCGGCACCACGCCGCGCCAGGCTGCCTGCAGCCGCCGCATCATCTCGGCACGCGGGACGCCCGCAAACCGGATCGCCGCCTGTGCAGAGTCAATATCGTGGGTGTCGTAAAGATAGAATTGCGGTGCGACGGGCTCGCGCGGTGACATGAAGCGCACGTCGCCCCTGACGCCGATGACCTCGAGGGTAACTTTGCCCCGATGGCCATTCCACCCGACCGTCTTGCCTAGCGCATCGCGAGGATCACGAAACCCCAGGATCGCCACGGCACGCTCGTTCAGGATCGTGCTGAGAATTCGGCCGCCCAGCGGCTGGCCGGCCATGTCGTCCAGCCGATGGGTGTCGTCGAACAGCCGCCCTGCCACGAGATGCGTGCGGTAAGTCCGGTCGTAATCGCGTCCGATCTTCTCGAAGACGAAGGATGGCGCAGGTCCGACGAGGCCAGGTCTGCCAACGCCCGTCATGTTCGTACTGGCGCTATCGGGCTCACGATCCGACAGCGTCGCGGCAACGACGCCCGGCACGCGACGCAGCGCGTCCATGATCACGTTCTGCCGGGACAACAACTCGGACGATTGTGTGCCTTCCACGATGATCAGCCCCTGCCGGTCGAAGCCGCGATCGGCGTTACGCAGAAACGACGCCTGCGCATCGATCACCAGGGTGCAGATCGCGAATGCGATGGCGCTGACGAACTGCATCAGCACCAGCAGGTTGCGCAGCCGCATGCCGGCGCGCCCTCCGGTCGGGGTGCGTGCCGACGCCAGGACGGAGGCCGGACGGTAGGCTGCCAGCAGCATGGACGGGTAGATCCCGGCGCCGAGACCGACAACCACCACCAGCAACGCCAGGAGCGGCACAATGCGGCGATAGTCGATCGCCACCGACCAGCCGCCAAGCGAGTTCAGCAGCGGAATCGCCACCTCCGCCAGAGCCAGCCCGACCAGCGCCGCGAGCGCCACCAGCGCGACCGCTTCGCCCAGGAACTGCACCATCAGCATCCGGTGCGTGGCGCCCATCACCTTGCGAAGCGCCACCTCGCGAGCCCGCAGCCCGGAACGTGCGGTTGCCAGGTTGATGTAGTTGATCGCCGCCATGATCAGCGCAAGCACGCCGACCAGCCCCAGGCTCAACACGATCCGCCGATCGACACCCGGTACGGTCGCGTCAACGAGGACATCATGGAAATGCGCGTCCGGGAGAGCCACCAGCGACAACGCCAGACGATCCGCGGGATTTGTGCCTATCTTGTCGTCGCCGGCTCCGGCCGCACGACGTGCCACGAAATCGCGCAGGCTCGCGCCAACCGCAAGCGCATCTGCCCGGTTACGAAAACGCAGGAAGATGCTGCCCGAGGTGCTGCCCCATCGTTGGAACGCGGTCGTCCCCTCTTCAAGCGCCGGTGTCAGCGGCACCAGCAGGTGAATGACGAGTGTCGTGTCATGCGGGAGATCTTTCAGCACGCCCGAAACCGTATAGCTGCGCTTCGTTCCCTCGTGATCGATGTCCAGGGTCTTGCCGAAAGCCTGGACCGTGCCGAAATACTTCTTTGCGATACTTTCGGTGATCACGACCGACGTCGGCAGCGACAGCGCCTGATGGCGCTCACCACTCAGCAGCGGAAGCTCGATCACATCCAGGAAACTAGGATCGACGTAGGTGACCGTTTCGCTGTCGATAGTATGACCGACCGACACCGGGTCCGAATTATCCATTGTCCGCGTTCCCGCTTGGATCTGCGGATAATCGGCACGCAGCGGATCGAGTGCCACGAACGTCGCGGTGGAGAACTCCTGTCGCATCTGGCCGGGTTCGATGCGAATGGTATCGACCCGGTACACGTTCGACGCGTTTGGAATCCACCGGTCGAAGCCGTTCTCGTAGCCGACCACCAGCGTCAGCACGAGAAACACGGCGATCCCGAAGGCGAGGCCGAACACGTTCAGCGCCGCATACAGGCGGTGGCGCGCTAGCGAGCGGTAGAACGTTAGAAGAGCATGGAACAACATCGCGCGTTCTTCAGGTTATATGGTGTAAGAAGACGACAGGGCAGCTGACGAGCATCTGGATGCGGCGTCCGGCGCGGCCCCTGTCCATCGCTTGCGTGCCGGCCTCGATCTGTATGTATTCGGTAGGCAGTGGGTCGAGTGCTGCGAACATCGCGCTGACGTTTTGCTGCCGTGTTTGCTCGAGCCGGCTCCGAACGCTGTCGACCCGATAAACTTTCGCAGCATCCGGACCCCATCGATCGAAGCCGTCCTCGGAGCGCACTACGAGCGTCAGCGCGAAAAATGCCGCGATCCCGAAGGCGAGGCCGAACACGTTCAGCGCCACGTACAAACGGCGGCGCGCCAGCGAGCGGTAGAACGTCAGAAAAGCATGGAACAACATCGCGCGTTCCTTTCAGATCGTGCTGTGCGTGAAGATGAGGGCGCGCCCAGCAAGCATCTCGATGCGGCGCCGGTCGGGATCCGCATGATTCCGCAAGCGGGCTGCTACGAGGTCCGTGGTCTCGCGCGCGACCGCCTGTAGCCTGATTGCAAACATCGTGACGCTATTCATAACGCAACGCCCGTCCCGGCTCGGCCCGCGCGACGCGCCACGCTTGTCCGAGCACTGTCAGGATCGAGATAGCGAGTGCCGCGACAGTCGCCGCGACGAAGTATCCCGGCGACAGCGCGATCCGCTGGTCGAAGCCGGCGAGCCAGCCGCGCATCGCCACCCAGGCGATCGGCCATGCGATGACATTGGCGATCAGCACCGGCCGGATGAACTGTCCGACCAGCAACAGCAGCACGTCGTGCGTCGAAGCCCCCAGCACCTTGCGTATGCCGATCTCCCTGACCCGACGCGCGGTATTGAACGACGCAAGTCCATAGAGCCCGACACAGGCAATCGCGATTGCCAGCACGGCACCCGCCGAGAACAGGCGCGCCCGCTGCTGGTCCGGCTGATAGAAGTCCGCAAGCCTCTCGTCCGCGGTCTTGGCGACGAACGGGGTAGCAGGCACCACGCTCCGCCACGCTGCCTGTAACCGCCGCATCATCTCGGCACGTGGGACACCGGAAAACCGGATCGCCGCCTGTGCATTCTCGATACCGTGCGTGTTATAGATATAGAATTGCGGTGCGACGGGCTCGCGCGGAGACATGAAGCGCACGTCGGCCTTCACGCCGATGATCTCGAGAGTGACTTTCCCCTGTCCGCCATCGAAGCTGAATGTCTGGCCTATCGCTGCATGCGCATTGCGAAATTCAAGGATCGCCACAGCGCTCTCGTTCAGCAGCGTGCTGGCGGTTCGCCCGGTCGTTGGTGGCCCGGCCAGCTCGTCCCGCCGATGGGCATCGTCGAATAGCCGCCCTGCCACGAGACGCGTGACGTAGGTTCGGTCGTAGTCGCGTCCGATCGTCTCGAAGACCAAGTCCGGCGCAGGCCCGACGAGGCCAGGCCTGTTAACGTCCGTCACGGTCGTACTGTTGCTGTCAGGCTCGCGATCCGACAGCGTCGCCGCAACGACGCCCGGCACGCGACGCAACGCATCCAGGATCACGTTCTGCCGGGACAGCAACTCGGGCAACTGTGTGCTCTGAACTATGATCAGCCCCTGCCGGTCGAAGCCGCGATCGGCGTTACGCAGGAATGACGCCTGCGCGTCGATCACCAAGGTGCAGATCGCGAATGCGATGGCGGCGACGAACTGCACCAGCACGAGCAGGTTGCGCAGCCGGATGCCGGCGCGTCCTCCTGTCGGGGTTCGCGCCGACGCCAGCACGGCTGCCGGACGGTAAGCTGCCAGCAGCATGGACGGGTAGATCCCGGCGCCAAGACCGACAACCACGACCAGCAACGCCAGGAGCCGCACGATGCGGCGATAATCGATCGCCACCGACCAGCCGCCAGCCGAGTTCAGTAGCGGGATCGCGCCTTCTGCCAGGGCCAGCCCGACCAATGCCGCCAGCGCCACCAGCGCCACGGCTTCGCCCAGGAACTGTACCATCAGCATCCGGCGCGTAGCGCCCATCACCTTGCGAAGCGCTACCTCGCGAGCCCGTAGTCCCGACCGTGCGGTAGCCAGGTTGATGTAGTTGATCGACGCCATGATCAGCGCCAGCACGCCGACCAGCCCCAGGCTCAGCACGATACGCCGATCGACACCGGGAATAGCAGCATGCACAAGGACATCATGGAAGTGTGCGTCCGGCAGTGCCACGAGCGACAACGCATAATAGTCTTCGGGATGCAGTCCTTCCTTGTCATCGCCGGTGCCGGCCGCTCGACGCGAGACGAAATCGCGCAGGTTTGCGGCAACGGCATGCGCATCCGCCTGATCACGGAAATGCAGGAAGATGCGGCCTGCGGTGCTGCCCCATCGTTGAAACGCAGTCACCCCCTCTTCGAGCGTCGGCGTCAGCGGCACCAGCAGATGAATGACGAGTGTCGTGTCGTGTGGAAGATCCTTTAGAATGCCGGATATAGTATAACTGCGCCTCATCCCGGCATGATTGATGTCCAGGGTCTTGCCGAGAGCCTGAGTAGAGCCGAAATACTTCAACGCGATGCTCTCGGTAATCACAATCGATGTCGGCAGCGACAGTGCCTGATGACGCTCGCCGCTCAGCAGCGGAAGCTCGATCACATCGAGGAAGTTGGGATCGACGTAGGTGACCGTTTCGCTGTCGATGGTATGGCCGACCGAAACCGGATCTGACCTGTCCATGGCGCGTGTCCCTGCCAGAATCTGCGGGTAGTCGGAACGTAGCGGGTCGAGCGCAACAAAGGTCGTGCCGGCATCTTCCTGTCGCACCTGACCAGGTGCAAAACGGATAGTATCGACTCGATACACGTTCGACGCATCCGGAATCCACCGGTCGAAGCCGTTCTCATACCGCACCACCAGCGTCAGCACGAGAAACACCGCAATCCCCAAGGCGAGGCCGAACACGTTCAGCGCCGCGTACAGACGGTGGCGGGCCAGCGACCGGTAGAACGTCAGCAGCGCATGAACCAGCATCGTGCCCTCGCTCAGATCGCGTTGTGCACGGACACCACGACACGCCCATCCAGCATCTCGATACGCCGCCGGGCGAGATCGGCATGGCTCGGCGAATGCGTCACCATGACGATGGTGGCGCCATCCGCATTCAGCGCCGACAGGATCTCCATCACCTGCGCGCCGTTCTCGCTATCGAGATTACCCGTAGGCTCATCTGCAAGAATCAACGCCGGGTTGCCGACGATCGCCCGCGCGATCGCTGCACGCTGCTGCTGCCCGCCCGACAACTGGTGTGGATAATGCCGTGCCCGATGCGCGATACCGACCCGGTCCATCGCCGCCGCGACCCGCGTCCGGCGATCCCGCGCCGGCACCTTGCGATAGATCAGCCCGAGCTCGACATTCTCCTCGATGGTAAGCTCGTCGATCAGGTTGAAGCTCTGGAATACGTAGCCCAGATTATCGCGCCGGAACGCCGCCAACGCCGCTTCCGGCAGTTCGGTCACTTCGGCCTGTTCGAACCGATACAGCCCACTGCTGGGCCGGTCGATCGTGCCGAGAATATTCAGCAACGTCGATTTTCCGCAGCCGCTGGGCCCCATGATCGCGACGAACTCGCCTTTCTCGATCACCAGGTCGATCGATTTCAGTGCGGTCGTTTCGATTTCGTCGGACCGGTAGAAGCGATGGATATTGGACAGCGTAATCATGACCGGTCCTTTAATTGACGAGCAGACGGGAAAAATTCTGGAAGCGTGCGTAGGACGAGGTGACCACCCGCTCGCCCGCCGACAGACCGGACATGATCTCGACCTGCTCCGGATTGCGCCGGCCGGACACGATGGCGCGCCGCACCGCATGATGGCCGCCGGCGTCGAGCACGAACACGAAGCTGCCGCCGCTTCCTTCCAGCCACGGCCCGGCCGGCAACACCAGGGCCGGATGGGTCTGGCCGAGCGTGATCCGGATCTCGACGCTCTCGCCGCGACGCAGACCAGCCGGCGCCGACCCTGTAAAAATCAGCTCGGACCGAAACTGCCCATTGCTGACCTGCGGTTTTACGCGGGACACCGCAAGCCGGACGTCGGTTCCGTCGAAGTCGGCGCTCGCGTGCTCGCCTTCGGCTACCCGTCCAAGATAGAACTCGTCGATGTCGGCATCGAGGCGATACGCACCCTCGCTGTCGATCTGGCCGATCTGGTCGCCCTGCTTCAGGCTTTGCCCCGGCTGCATCAGAAAGTCGGTCAGGCGGCCATCGACCGGCGCGCGCAGGACCAGCGCATCGAGACTGCTCTCGACCTCGTCGAGATTGCTTTTCAGCCGTGCGGTGGTCTGGTCGATCTCGTTCGCCTGACGTTCGGACACCGCCTTGTCGCGTATGCGGGCCAGCCGCAACGTCGACACGCGCGTCGTATAATAGTGCGTCTCATCCTCGAAGCTCTTGACGCTGGCATCGGACTCGAAGCCCTGCTCATGCAGGTGGCGGCGGATATCCAGGTCGCGTTCGGCCTTCAGCAGATTGTAGCTCGCCTCGGCGATCGCATTGTCCTGGGTGGTCAGGTTCTGCTGCAGCGACAGGCGCTGTGCACTGATCTGCCCAAGCTGCCCGGCGATCGCCGCACCCCGGGATGTCACGTCGAGCCGAAGCTGCGGGTTGGACAGGGTCGCCAGCATGTCGCCGGCCTTTACCGATGCGCCGTCCAGCACCGCCACGCGCGCCACCGTGCCGCCTTCGACCGCGCCGACAAACACCGTGCGCAACGGCGCCACCGTGGCCCGCACCGGCAGGTAGTCCTGAAATGGCGCTTCCTGCGCGGAAGCGGTGGTGATCTCGTCGGCCGACACCAACAGGGTCCCTGATGCCGGAACCAGTTCGAATGCCGCCGCCGCGACGCAGATCCCGAGCCCGGCGGCACCGATGGGCAGCCACCGGCGCAGCGTCCGCCAGCGCGACGTCGCGATGCGCCTGTCCATCGAGACGCCCGGCACGGGCGGCCGTCCGGCCGACGAGATGCCCGGGGAGGGTGGTCGGTCGACGGTCAATTCGGCTTCTGTGTGCGATCGTGGATCAGACATGGCAAACTCGTTTCACTTGAGCGAGTGTAAGCCCTGCAATCGTTCGAGCTAACTCATTGCAATAATGAGTATTTCGAACAACCTGGCGCCGCATCTGTCCGCCCTCGAACGGAGTGTTCGTTTCCGAACATGCCCAACAGCCCGTCAAGTCCCGATTTTCGCCCGAGCATCCTGTTCATCGACGACGATGCCGACGTCCAGAAGGCGGCTGCCTTGTTGCTGCCGCGGCGCGGCTTCTCGCTGCTGTCCGCGCGCGACCCTGCCGAGGCCTGGAGCGTGCTCTCGTCCGAGCCTGTCGACGTGGTGCTGCTCGACCTCAATTTCCGCCCGGGCTCGGTATCCGGGGCCGAAGGTTTCGCCTGTCTCGAAGCCCTGATCACGCACGATCCGGACATGGTCGTCGTCATCGTCACCGGACATAGCGGTATCAACATCGCCGTGGCGGCAATGCGCGCCGGCGCCACCGACTTCGTCATGAAGCCGTGGAACAACGAGCGCCTGGTCGCCACCCTGACCGACGCCGTCGCGGTCCGGCGGCAGCGGCGCAACGCCCACCCGTTCGCGCCACCAGCCGGCGAGGCGCCGCCGCCGGATAGTCCGATCATCGGCGACAGCCTCGCCCTGCGCCGCATCCTCGAGCCCATGCGCCGGGCTGCCGCGACTGATGCGCCGATCCTGCTGCTGGGCGAAGCCGGAACCGGCAAAAGCCTGCTGGCCCACAGCATCCATCGCCTGTCGTCGCGCGCCGACCGGTCGTTCACGACGCTCGACCCGATGGCGCTCTGGAGCGAAGGCGAGGGCGCCTGGACCACGGCACTGGCGGCGGTCTCCCCCGACGACACCCTGTTCCTGGACGAGGTCGGCGAGCTGCCCCAATCCCTGCAGGCGCGCCTGCTGGCGTTCCTGAACGAGCGGCCGCATCTGCGCCTGGTCACCGCCAGCCGGCAGAAGCGCGACGCGCTGCATGGCGGGATGCTGCAGTCCGACCTGCTCTACCGGCTGAACATCGTCGAACTGTCGCTGCCGCCGCTGCGTGAGCGTGGCGACGACGTCCGCCTGCTTGCCACGCATTTCCTGCATCTGTTCGCGCGACGCTACCAGCGTCCGGCCCTGACGCTGGCACCCGATGCGCTCGACATCATCGCGTCGGCATCCTGGCCCGGCAATATCCGGGCGCTGGCCCAGGCGATGGAGCGCGCCGTCGTGCTCGCATCCGGAACCGTCCTGCACCCAGCCGACATCCCGATCCAGGCGCCCCTGCCGGATGGCGTCGCCGCTGCGCGGCCCGGCGACGGCGACCTCAACCTGACCCGGTCCGAGAAGGCCATCGTCGAGGCGGCACTCAGGCGGCACGGCTTCAACGTCAGCCATGCCGCGACCGACCTCGGCCTCAGCCGTGCCGCCCTCTACCGCCGCATGGCCCGGCATGGGCTGTAGCAGCGCCGGGACGACGCCATGACGATCCTCGCGGCACTGCTGGTGTTCGCCTGCGGCATCCTGTCATGCCTCGCCTGGCAGGCCGGGCTCTACGCGAATGCCACCGTCGCCGCGCTGACGGCGCTCTGGCTCGGCTGCGGCCTGCAGTGGCGCCAGCGACGCCGGGAGGTGCGGGTCCCGCCGCCGGCACCGCCATCCTCGTCGGCGCTGGTCGCTTCGGACACCGATCGCCGCCGGCTGCAGAGCATGCTGGACCAGATGCCGGCGCCGATCATGACGCTGGCCACCGACGGCACCATGCGCGCCGCCAACCGCGCCGCAAGGCGCCTGTTCGCGACCGACGACCGCATCCTCGATGCGCCCGAGCTCCATCAGGCGCTCGCGCAGGTCCGGCCGGGCGATCGCGCCGTGCTCAAGCTGGCCTCCCGCCGCGATCCCCGCCAGCAGCCCGGTTCTTCCCGGGAGCCCAACTCTTCTCAGCAGCCCAACTCTTCTCAACAGCGAAGCTATTCCCTGTCGGTCGCACGAAGCCTCGGCGCGGACGGCGTGACGTTGCTGGCCGTGCTCACGGACATCGAGGCCGACATCCAGGCCGCCGAGGCCACCGCCCTGCGCCAACTGCTGCAGGTGCTGAGCCACGAGATCATGAACTCGCTGACCCCGATCACCTCGCTGGCCGAGAGTGCGCAGGCGCTGCTGGCGACCGGCACCCCAGCGGACGCCACCCAGGCCGCGGACGCGCTCGGGATCATCATGCGGCGCGCCGGCGGCCTCGACCGCTTCGTGCAGGGCTACCGCATCCTGGCGCGGCTGCCGGCGCCGGTGCTCCGGCCCACCTCGATCTCGGCCGTGCTCCGGGACGCCGCCGCCCTGTTCCATACCAGTTGGCACGATCGCGGGATCTCGCTGGTTCTCCAGTTGCCCGAGCCCGACATCATGGCCCGGCTCGATGCCGATCTGGTCGTCCAGGCGCTGATCAACCTCCTGGCCAACGGCGCCGAGGCAGCACTCGCATCCAAAGCACTGGCACCCGAAGCACTGGCACCCGAAGTCAGCTTGTCGACGGTCCCGGACGCATCCGGCGCCGTCTTCCGCGTGCGCGACAGCGGCGCGGGCATCGCCGCCGGCCAGGAGGAACTGATCTTCCGCCCCTTCTTCACTCTGCGCCCGGATGGAACCGGCATCGGCCTCAGCCTGGCCCGCCAGATCGCCCAGAGCCATGGCGGCAGCCTGGTTCTGGAAAGTCCGCCCGGCCGCAGCGCCTCGTTCCTGCTGCGTCTCTGACATCGTCATCAACAGCACGCTCGACAAAACCTGAGACGCAGCCGATCGAGAATCCGAATTCGCCAAAACCGGGTATCTACATTCTCAATCCGCCGTCACACAATCTAACAGCAAGTTTAATAAATCCGCTCAAACCGCCTGGGCGTATTGAGGTTGCTGCACTGCGGAAGAACGTGTACCCCTGCATAATCAATCAACCGTAAGTACCGGGATTATTACTCGGCAGCGTGCACGATGCGTGACAGCCGGACCGCAGCGATGCGGGTCAGGATTTGAAACTACGTGGTAATTTCCAAGGATTTTTCTGATCTTACATTCAAACCCAGCCGTATCCCGTCGAAACATGGCAGATATGCTCGGCATTCCCAGATCCTTGATCTGGGGATTTGTCGGATTGCTGTTGTTCATGGTCGGTGATGGCGTAGAGGCCGGATATCTCTCCCCGTTTTTGCAGGAAAAAGGCGTTTCGGTGGATCACATCGGCCTGCTTTTCACGATCTATGGCATTTCGGTTTCTATTTCGTCCTGGCTGTCGGGCGCTCTTTCGGACCTCTGGGGCCCCAAGCGCGTGATGTGGTGCGGCCTGTTCATCTGGATCGTCTTCGAGGTGTTGTTCCTCGTGTTCGGAGTTCAGGCCGACAACTATCCGATCATGCTGGTAACGTACGCGCTGCGCGGCATCGGCTATCCGCTGTTCGCCTTTGGTTTCCTGGTATGGATTGCCGCAGCGACGCCGGCCGCACAGCTCGGATCGGCAGCGGGATGGTTCTGGTTTGCCTTTGCAGGCGGGTTGCCGACACTGGGCTCGCTGTTCGCCAGCTTCGCTATTCCCGCCATTGGCCAGATCGCGACCTTCTGGTCATCGCTCGGCCTGGTCACCGCCGGCGGCCTCGTGACCTTGTTGTTGACGCACGAAAAAACCGGAAGTGCCCGGCTTGCGGAACCCGGCGTGCATCCCGTGAAAGTCGTTCTGGGTTCCATTTCCATCATGTGGCAGGAACCAAAGACCTCGATCGCCGGGATTATCCGCGCTATCAACACGTCCTCGGAATATGCATTCCTCGTCATGATGCCTGCATTTTTTATGAAGGAGGTTGGCTTCTCCCTCGAGCAGTGGCTGAGACTGCTCTCGATCATCTTTCTCTCGAACATTATCTTCAACCTTCTCTCCGGCATGTTTGCCGACAAGCTCGGATACAGATTGATTGTCGGTGTGTTCGGGGGTATCGGATCGGCAATCAGCGTTCCGCTCTTTTATTACATGCCGCTGGCATTCCACCACGACTTCCTGATCGCGTCGGTCTTCGGTGTGTTCTACGGCGCGACCCTCGCCTGTTTCGTTCCGATGTCGGGATTGATGCCGCAGATCTGCCCACGATCCAAGGGTGCGGCGCTCTCGATCCTCGGGCTGGGTGCCGGCGTCAGCGTCTGGTTGGGACCGCTGATCGTCACCCTGTTCCAGTCCTCGCTGGGGATCGGCGGCGTCATCTGGATATTCTCCGGATTGTATTTGGTCTCGGCGGTTCTGACGACCTTCCTCACCATTTCGCCCGAAGCCAAATCCTACTCGCAGTCACCGGAAGCGCTGGAAGCAGGCGGCGCGGCAGCCATGGCTCATTGATCCGAATCTTCCGGACCTGACGTGAAGAGTAACAGGGAGCAGCCACACAGGCTGCTTCCTGTCTTCGTGAGAACTAGGTCTTGTCGGGAATGCGAATGACCTGGCCCGCGTAGTTCCCCTCGGTCTTGTTGACGATCAGGCTGTTCGCTTCCAGAAGTTCCGGGTGGGCATCCGGATTGCCGTGATAATGCTCGGCGATATCCGAAAGCGTCTCGCCGTCCTTGACCGTATGGAAAGTTGGCACCGGCACGCTCTGAGGTACGGTAATCTGCGCATCCACCCGATCGATTCCGGCAATATTTCCCGCAGCCAGAATGACCGTTTCCCTGGTCTGCGCATCGGGAACGACAGCGGTCACATGTGCTGTACGATCGACCACCCGCACATTCAAACCATGCAACTGGGTCAGACCGAGTTTCTTAAACTCGTTGAGAATGGCATTGCCGCTCGGCGGCGTCGGAACCGGATGGCTCGCATCTTGCTGCTTCCGGGAAGTGCCGCTTAGCAGACGGCCTGCGGACGCCACGAAATGGAAAACACTCATGAAAGGATCCTGGTTGAAATCTCGCGTATTACCTGCGGGAAACGAGGTCTGCTGGGATCGCATCAGGCTCCGACTGAACCGTCGGTGACGAAGCCGGCGCCGGCTCGAGCAGGCGGTATCGCGTCACACTTCGCATGAAGCAGCCTGCTCCGCCGGTCAAGACTCGATAATGTTCATCTCCGGTCGCAGCGTGGCGAACGGAGCCGGATCGCGGAAACAGGACGACTGGGCGGGGTGTTGTCAGACATGGCCGTAATCAATTCCCGAATGCGTGCTGCAAGCGCATCCATCGCGAACGGCTTGGTCAGCACATGCATTCCCGGGTCGAGGTGGCCGTGACTGAGCACGGCGTTTTTCGCATGCCCGGTGATAAAGTATCTTCAAATCCGGCCGCACCCCACGTGCGGCGTCGGCCGCCTGTCGCCCGTTCATTCCGCCGGGCAGGCCTACGTCGGTTACCAGCAGGTCGATGCGCCGGTCGGACTGCAGGACCTTCATGCCCGATGCACCGTCCGGTGCCTCGATCGCGGTATAGCTGAAACTTGCCAGTACCTCGACCACCAGAACGGTCTCGCCGCAGTTCGCGCGTGGTATGTCGAAGGTCGTTTCCTGATCGTCGGCCGCTTCCGCGTCGCCGACATGGCGCGGCAGACAGATGCAGACCAGGGTTCCGCGGTCGATTTCGGAATAGATGCGAACCTGTCCGCCCGATTGCCGTGCGAAGCCGTAGATCATCGACAGGCCAAAGCCGGTTCCGGGACCGATCGGCTTGGTGGTGAAGAACGGGTCGAATGCCCGTGCGATCACCTCGGGCGACATGCCGGAACCGCTGTCGCTCACGCACAGCGAGACGTATTGGCCGGGCGGCAGGTCGCGATCCTCCGCCGCGCGCTTATCCAGCCATCGGTTGCCGGTCTCGATCGTCAGCGTGCCGCCGGTCGGCATCGCGTCGCGGGCATTGATGCACAGGTTGAGCAGCGCGTTCTCGAGCAGGCTCGGGTCGCAGAACGTCGACCATAGTCCGCCTGCCGCGACCACCTGCACCGCGATTTCCGGCCCGACCGTCCGCCGGACCAGCTCCTCCATGCCGACGACCAGGCGATTGGCATCGGTCGGCTTGGGGTCGAGCGTCTGCTGGCGCGAGAAGGCCAGCAGCCGGTAGGTGAGGGCAGCGGCGCGCCTGGCCGCACCCTGCGCGGCAATGACATATCGATTGATTTCGTTGACCGGTCCCTGCGCAATCCGGGTCTGCAGAAGCTCCAGGCTGCCGGTGATGCCGGTCAGCAGGTTGTTGAAATCATGCGCGGCCGTCGAATCGACGTCTTGTCGTCATAGCCGACTGCGTGTCCTGGAAATCATGAACGCCGTCGTCGTGTTTCTTCGGCATGAGGCGCTTGATGACGGTGGTAGCCACCGAACCGGGCCATCGAAAATGCGTTGGTTGCGTGGAGAATACATGATGCGCGTGTCGAAGATCGGAATGCTGGTCGTTTTTGCCGGCTTGGCTGCCTGTAGCATTCAGCCGGTCGAAAAGACCGCTGCCGGCATAAACTGGTCCATCGCTCCGGTTGCTCGTCTCCGGCTTGAAGTCGGTTTCTTCCATCCCCAGCATCTCAACCTCGCGCTGAACCAGCCCGTCAGGTTGATATTCGACAATGGCGGCGGGGCAACGCATGACTTCGTGACCGGCTTCTTCGCGTCGGTGGCACAGCGGCCGGCGGGTCAGGCGACAGCGGGCCAGATGCCTGGCGGCCAACTGCTCGGCAAGCAGGTGGCAGGCGCCCGGGTGATCTTGCAGCCCGCGGAAACCGTCGAATATGACATCGTGCCGCTGACGCCGGGTCGCTATGTCGTCCAGACGGTCATGGCAAGTTCTGTCGGTTCAGTACCACCGGCAACAATAAGTGTTAGATAATCATTGCGCTTCGACGGTAATTGCTTTCGTCACGGCTGCTTTGTAAATGCGGATTGTCACGTCACCAACGAGCACCGGCTCAAGAAACCGTTTGAGCTACTACAACAGCCATCCGATGCAGCTTTGCGCCGCTCCAGTGCTCGCAAACCCATGCCGCGCGGCGCATGGGAGCGCCTCTGACGTGCCGTAGCGGATTCTCAAACGGTCCTTAAGCCCGCCGAATGACGCAACAGAGCTCGCACATGGGTCGCCGCCGACTGGGCCAGCGCTTGCAGATCGTAGCCCCCTTCCAGTACCGAAACGATCCTGCCGTTACACCGTCGGTCCGCGATCGCCATCAACGCTTCCGTCACCCAGCGGAAATCGTCGGTATCCAGTTCCAGTTGTGCCAGCGGATCGGCGCGGTGCGCGTCGAAACCGGCCGACACCAGCAGCAGCTCCGGCGCGAACCGGTCGAGTGCCGGCAGGATGGTATCGCTCCACGCAAGCCGGAACTGCTCTGATCCGCTGCCCGGCGCCAGCGGAACATTGACCACGTTGTGGGCAATCCCGCTCTCCGAAGCAGCCCCGGTGCCGGGATAGCAAGGCGACTGGTGGCTGCTGGCAAAGAACATCTCCGGGTCGTCCTGCAGGATCGCCTGCGAACCGTTGCCGTGATGCACATCGAAATCCACGACCGCGATCCGACGCAGGCCCCAGCGCTCGCGTGCGTGCAAGGCTGCGATCGCGACACTGCCGAACAGGCAGAACCCCATTGCCTGCGATGGCTCCGCATGATGTCCGGGCGGCCGCACCGCCACGAACGCGGCCGCGACCTGTCCTGCCATCACCGCATCCACCGCCGCACAGGCACCGCCCGCAGCCCGGCTGGCCGCCTCGGCGCTCCCGGCATTCATGACCGTGTCCGCGTCCAGCCGAACCGTTTCGCCTGGCCCCGGCCGGATCGCCAGGATCTTCGCCACGTAACGCGCGGGATGTGCCAGCCCGAGCTGCGCCTCGGTCGCAAGCGGCGCCGGCTCGCGTCGCAGATCGGCGAAATCCGGATGGGCGAGGGCCTCCATCACCGCACGCAGCCGGTCCGGGCTTTCCGGGTGTCCGGGCCCCTGATCATGCTCCAGGCAGGCAGCGTGGGTGAACAGCGCGATACTCATGGCGTCAGCCTACAGCTCGATCGTTGAGGTTATCGTAACCACTGCCGACCATTAGGTCCGGCCCGTCTCCCGTGCGGCACCCGATGCCGCCGGGCGTCCGGCCCAGAACCCTGCCAGCAGCGAGCCCGACAGATTGTGCCACACCGAGAACAAGGCAGCGGGCAGGGCCGCCGCCGGCGAAATGTAGAGACGGCTCAGCGCCGCCGCCAAGCCGGAGTTCTGCATGCCGACTTCCAGCGCCAGGGTCCGGCACGTCGTCTCGTCGAACCGGAGCAGCCGCCCGCCCCAATAGCCGCCCAGCAGGCCGATGCCGTTATGAAGCACCACCCCGATCATCACCAGCGGCCCGACATCGAGAATGCTGGCCTGCGCCCCGGCCACCACCGTGCCGATGATCAGCAGGATCGCCACGATCGAAACCAGGGGCAACGCCGGCTCCAGCACACGCACCAGCCGATGGACGAAATGATTGAGCAGCAGCCCCAGCAGCACCGGGATCGCGACCACTTCAAGAATGCTGACCAGCATGCTCCAGCCATGCACCACGATATCCGCCGACACATACAGCCGCGTCAGCAGCGGTGTCGCGACCACGCCGACACAGGTGGACAGCGCGCTGATACTGACTGAAAGCGCCACGTCGCCCCGGGACAGGTAGACCATCACCGTCGAGGCGGTCCCGCTCGCCACGCTCCCGACCAGGATCATGCCCGCGGCGATTTCCGGCGGCATGTCCAGCAGGCGCGCGATGGCCCACGCCGCGAACGGCATGATCAGATAATGCAGCCCGAGCCCTGCCAATACCGGTGCCGGACGCTGCGCGATACGGCGGAAGTCGCCGATCCTCAGCGTCACCCCCATCGCGAACATGATCAGCGCCAGCAGCGACGTGACGAACGGTGCGAGCGGGTGAAACCACCCCGGCGACATGAAGGCCACGATCGAGACGAGCAACGCCCAGACCGGAAACAGCCGGGTGATCAAGGGTCCGCATCGCCCGAAAGCAGGAGCTGGGGCACCTCGCGGAAAATCCATCCCTCGCCATTGCGCCTGAACTGCCAGACCAGGTCGTATCGCTCGGACGGCCATTTCCCTGGGGTCTCGGGGGCACCCGGCAGTGCCGCGATGCAGTCCGCAATCCGCGAATGCTCCCAGGCGATCAGCACGGTTCCGGATCGGGTAAGAACGTCGGCCATCAGCGCCTCGATGTCGTTCTTCCCATAGGCATCATTGTAAAACAGCCCGCCGTGAGCCTGGAGATAGGCCACCAGCGGTGCAACCGTCTGGCCGGGTCGCCAGGATTCACTTCCAGGTGCCACCGACGATGCATAAATCGCATCCGGCCTCAGCCCGGAACGCTCGTCCCGCCCGAACAGCCCAACCAGCGCGCCGGCCCGCTGCCATCCACGTACGGTCAGGCTGTGCTCGTCCGGACGACCGGTCTCGGTAATGCCGGTTTCGGCGTGCTCTTCGCCATGACGTATGAACAGGATCTGGTTGGGTGGCATCGACGATCGGTCTTTTCGTATGGAGGGGCGACGCACAGGCTTGCCGACCTATACGGACACGGCGATCACCGCAAACCGTGCACGGCAGCGCAGGATTTTTTTGAGAACCTTTGTCCCGCATCGAGGTTGCTCATCATCATCGTGGGGCTCCAGAGACGTGATGCGCAATCCGATCGACCTGATCACCGGTAGCCACCCCCAGCCGGACGAAAAGAGCGGCCCAAAGCCCAGCGTTTCGTACTGGCATCTCTGGACCGACGATGCCGGCATCAGCCACCAGACCCAGTGTGCGCTCACCAGCTACCAACTCAAAGGCGTCGGCGGTGCTGACCCGCAATGGAACAACAAGCTGGAAACAGCGTCCTCGACCGTGGTGTTCACCGTGCAGCCGGTCGGCTGGGTCGGTGACTGGCACGAGAACCCGGCCCCGCAATGGATCGTGGTGCTGTCGGGCCGCTGGTGGATCGAGAGCATGGACGGCACCCGCATCGAGCAGGGTCCCGGTGAGTTCTCGTTCGGCGAGGACCAGGGCTGTTCGAGAACCGACGGCAGGAAGGGCCATCGCTCGGGCACCATCGGCAACGAGCCTGCCGTGCTGATGACGGTCCAGCTTCACGTCGACCCACGCCACGAGCCCTGCCACATCACCTGACCGGTCACTGAAGCGGACATTCCTCATGATCGACGACCAGTCGCTCCTCCCGGGCAAACTGTTACGCAGGCCGGGCGCGCCCCAGCCGGTCAAGACGTTCCCTGGCGTCCAGATCGACGATCCTCGCCTGGCCGAGGTGCTGTCGCCCGACGCCCCGCTGCTCCTGCTCTACGAAGGCACCCTGCACGCCGAGGGACCGATCTGGGTCCCGGCCAGGGATCGGCTGTTCTGGTCCGACGTCCCCAACCGGCGCCTGCTGGAGTGGCATCCGGACGGCCACGTCACCGTCGCCATCGACGGCACCTATTTCATGAACGGCAACGCGCTCGATGCCGACGGCCGCCTCGTGCACTGCGAGCATGGCCGCCGCTGCATCAGCCGGTCCAACGACAACGGCGAGGTCGAGCCGATCGTCACTCATTACCAGGGAAAACGCCTCAACTCGCCGAACGACGTGACCGTCGCCGCCGACGGCGCGATCTGGTTCACCGACCCGACCTTCGGCCTGCTGATGCCGAACCAGGGCAGCCTGGTCGAGCCCGACCTCGATCATCGCAGCGTCTACCGCTTCGATCCGCGTACCGACGATTTGCGCCGCATGGCCGATTTCGAGGAGCCGAACGGCCTGTTCTTCTCGCCCGACGGCCGCACCCTCTACGTGTCCGACACCGCCCTCTCGCTCGACGAGATCCCCGGCGACCAGACCGGTACGACGCACGAAATCCTGGCCTTCGGCGTCGCCGCCGACGGCACCCTGTCGAACCGGCGCTTCTTCTACCACACCGACCACGGCTACCCGGACGGGTTCGCCGTCGACGAGCGCGGCTGGGTCTGGACCACCGCCGCCGACGGCATCCACATCATCGCCTCCGACCGCACGCCGCTCGGCTATATCCCGACCAGTTCGATCTGCTCCAACTGCACGTTCGGCGGCCCCGGCATGACCCGCCTGTTCATCGCCGCCACCGATAAACTGCTGGCCATCGACCTTCGGCCGCCAGCATGAGCACCCGAAAGCGACTGATCCTGACAGCGGTGATTCTGCTCTGCGTCGTGGTTTCCCTCGTCACCATGATGTGGGCCGGCGGCGAAATGCGCACAACCCCCTGAGGCGTCAGGCGCGTACCGTCGCCCGTGCTTCCACGATCCTGCGTGCGCCGATCAACCCATAGAACAGGATGTATCCATAGATCGGCGCCATCACGCACCAGAACACGATCTGGAAATCGAAATGCTGCTTCAGCTGCACGAAGATCTGCGGAACCACGGCACCGCCGCAAATTCCCATGATCAGCAGCGCCGACCCTGTCTCCGTCGCCGCGCCCAGGCCGCGGATCGCCAGCGGAAAGATCGCCGGCCACATCATCGCATTGGCGAACCCGAGTGCCGCGACGCACATCACCGAAACATACCCATGCGTCAGCGCAGCACAGCTCGTCAGCACGATCCCCAGTGCCGCCGACCCGGCCAGATAGCGTTCCTGCGACACGAAGCGCGGCGTCAGCAGGAACCCGACGATGTAGCCGACCACCATCGCCGCCAGCGTGAACGACGTGAAGAACTTGGTCTGGTCCAGCGGCAAGTGAAATCCGCGCCCGTACGTGCCGATCGCATCGCCCGCCATGACTTCCGCGCCGACATACAGGAACAGGCACAGGATACCGAACCACAGGTTCGGCGCCGTCGGCCAGCGCGTCGCACCCCCGATCTTGGTATGGCCGACCTGGCCGCCCGCATTGCTCTTGCCCGGATCGATATCCGGCAACGATGACAGTGCGATCCCGATCGCCGCCAGCACCAGCAGCGCCGACATGCCGAGATACGGCACGAAAACCGAATGCGCGAACCCGGCCAGCACCGCATCCCGCGCTTCCGGGCTGGCTGCATTCGCCACCCGGTCGGCGATCCCGCCCATGTCGCGCAGCACCAGCGCGCCCAGCACGACCGGTGCCAGTAGCCCCGCGAACTTGTTGCAGATCCCCATCAGCGCAATGCGCCGTGCTGCACCCTCGATCGGCCCGATCATGCTGATATACGGGTTGATCGACGTCTGCAGCAGCGACAGCCCGGCCCCGAGAACGAACAGGCCCGACAACGCACCGGCATAGATGCGCAACGAGACGAACTGCCCGAACAGGTACGTTCCCACCGCCATCACCAGCAGCGCCAGCACCAGGCCCTTCTTCATCCCGATCCGCCTCAGGATCGCTGCGGCCGGCAGCGCCAGCACCAGGTAGGAGATGTAGAACACCATCGGCACCAGGAACGCGTTCACCTCGTTCAGGCTGAACGCAAGCTGCACGAACGAAATCAGCGGCCCGTTCAGCCACGTCACGAACCCGATGATAAAGAACAACAGCCCGATCGTCGCGATCGGTCCCCATTGCTCGCCCGCCGGCTTCACTGCATTCACAGCCATCGTTTCATCCCCAATATTATTATTTTGTCGTTGCCGCCCCAGTACCCTGCACCCGTTTCGCCGCCGCGACGAGTGCGCCGACCGGTTCCACCACCGGCATCAGCAATCCGGCAACCGGTGTGTTCTGCATATCCTCAGGCGACTTGACCGACGCCGCCATCATCGACGACTGCCGCGAGATCGCCGCATCCGCCTCCGCGACCCAGCCGTTCCCGCGCTCCCCGCCATCGAGCGTGTCGAGCGCATGCAGCCCGGCCGCACCGAACGCGCTCAAATCCTGCGACAGCGGCCGCGCCATCTCCAACGTTCCATTGCCGGCGGCGACCGACGCGAACGCCGCATCGTTGTCCCGCCATTGCAGCAACGTCGCCCGCAGCCCCGGCTCGACCGAACGATCGCCGCCAAGGAAACGCTGCACCAGTGCCGCAAACCGTCGCCCGGGCATGTCGTCCGGCGTCGCAATATCCGCAAGCCCGTTCAACGCCAGCGGATGCTGCCCGGTCCGGTCGCGCAGCTCGCCCTCGTGCAGCGTGTAGTTGCGCGCCGGCGCCACCGCATCCAGCAGCGTCGCGATCGGCCCGGAACGCCCTGGCGCCAGCCGTTCGGTCATGTCCGTCCTGGAGCTTTGCGCGTCGAGCCCGAGTGCGCCAAGCCGGTCCCCGGTCGCCGAAAGGCGCCTGTACATATCCGCCGGATCACGCACGTCGCGCTTCGACCAGAACCGCTCGGCGATCGCCGCCGTCCGTGGCCATAGCCGGGCGCTCAGCATCTCGTCGGACACGATTTCCGTCCAGAGCGCCGCTTCGCCGCCGAGCACGTGTGCCTCGTCCGCCGGCGTCATCGTCGCGGTGTCGTCACGCGCGAAATCCACCGCTTTCGGCCGCGTCGTGGCAGCCAGCTTGCGCGCGTCGTCCAGCGATGTCCCGACCGCGCGCGGGTCGAGCGGATCGACCGCATAATGCTGGTCCGACGGCTGCATCAGGTCGACATAATATCCCGCCGACACGATCACCGGATGCCCGGCCTTCGCCGCCTCGGCGATCCATTTCGAGCTACGCCACACCTGGATCGCCACCGAAGCCGGGATCGGCGCCGCGATCACCTCGTCCCAGCCGATCATCGTCTTGCCATGCGCCGCCAGCACCCGCTGCATCGCCGCCGTGAACTGCGCCTGCAGTATTTCCGGCGTCGCGATCCCGCGTTTCTTCATGGACGCCGCGATCCGCGGAACATCGGTCCATTGCGTACCCTCGACCTCGTCGCCGCCCGCATGGAAATATTTGTCCGGGAACAACCCGGCCAACTCGCCATACAGACGCGACACCATCGCCACCGCCTTCGGATTGGTCGGGTCTATGGCGGCCTGGTCCGGGTCCATATCCTTCGGCAGCGCGTCGGGTGGCGTCGCCGACATCGCCGGATAGGCCAGCAACAGAGCCAACGCATGCCCCGGCAGATCGATCTCCGGCACCACCCGTATGCCGCGATCCCCCGCATAGGCGATGATCCCCTTGATCTCCGCCTGGCTATAGAACTGCCCGTGCGATCCGATTTTCTGCAGCAGCGGGAACAGCTTGCTCTCCACCCGCCAGCCCTGCGCATCGCTCAGATGCAGATGCAGCACGTCGAGCTTCACCCGCTCCATCGCATCGATCTGGCGCTCGAGCGTCGGTATCGTCATGAAATGTCGCGCCACGTCGATCATCAGCCCGCGCCAGACGAAGCGTGGCGCATCGTCGATCGTCACGTACGGAAACGCCATCCCGGCTTGCCCGTGTTGCGCCAGTTGCAGCAACGTCGAAAACCCTTCCAGCACGCCGGCCGGCCCATCCGCTTCCAGACGGATCCCGCCCGCATCCACCGTCAGGCGATAATGCTGCCGCTCGCCCACCGTCAGGAACCCGGCATCGGGCGCCTTGCAGATAATCGTCAGTGTCGCCGGCGACGCACCCGGCATCGCCCGCACGACGCCGCCAAGCCGTTCCAGGCCCGCTGCAAATCGTGCGGCCGCCCGGTCCAGCAGCGGCGAACGCACGCCCTGCCAGACAACCGCGATCTCGTTCCCTACAGGCAGCGCGCCATCGGCCTGCTGCACCGACGCCGGCATCGGCATCAGGTCCAGCGTCGCCGCCCGCGCGGTTCCCAGCATGGTTCCGAACAGCAGCACGGCCGCAAGGGGTGCCCGGCACGTCATCATCGCAATCATCATGATCTACCTTAAAAACCGCTCGATACGGAGACGAGCGCCCCGAAGCCGCCGCCGACATAATAGGATGGCGCAGAGGCCGCGACCGTCGTGCCGAACACGCCCTTGGTCGCCCGTGCGTTACCTGAAATGCCGCCCACGCCCGAGAGATAATTATTGTCGCCGATATTGATCAGGTTGAGCTGGATCTGCGGATGTTTCGCCGGTCCCAGCGACGCGAACCGGTAGCCGACCGAAACGTCGGACACGATATAGTCCGGAATGCTCTGGTCGTTCATGAACGTCGAATATTGCTTGCCCACGTAGCGAAGGTCGAAATTTCCGAACAGGTGGCCATCGTCGTAGCTCAGCCCGGCCGCCCCCGAAAATTCCGGGCTTTGCACCTCGGTTTTCCCCGCGGTGTGGAGGTAGTCGCTTCCGGCATTGTAATTGTTGTCGATGGTTGCATGCAGATACTGGCCGGACAAGTACGGGCTGAAATGCCGCCAGTGGCCGAGCCCCAGTTCCGCCTGCACGCCGCGCGCCGTTTCTCCGCCGGTATCCAGCGGCTCCGATATCAGGTTGGTCGTCCCGGCAATATAGGCGCTCGATGTCACCTGATGATGCGTCAGGTTGTAGTTGAAGAACGCCGCCGAGAAATTGATGAATCCGGTATGCCGATAGCCGATTTCCTCGCCGATCGAGTATTCCGGCTTGAGGTTGCCCGGTTGCTCGACCGGGTGCGGCGAACTCGGGTCGAACAGCTGCACATACGCCTCGACCGATCCGGGCGCATGGAACGCCGTCGTGCCGTCGATATAGATCTGGTCGTGCGGCGTGAGCTTATAGCTTGCCGAGACCTGGGGCAGGGGCTCGAAGTAATTCCGATTGTTGGAGTATTGCGCCCCTGGAATAAGGTTGGTGGCCAACCGTTGCACCATCGCCGCCTTGAACCCCCCAGTCAGGCTGAGCCGCCCGTTCATCAGGTCGAGCGTGTCGGCCAGGAACAGCACGTTGCTCTGCTGCTTGAAGTTGATGTCGTACGGCGTCAGCAACGCGCCCGTCTCGGTCCGGATCGCATAGCGCCCGCGCGAGTTGGCGACGTCACCGTCATAATCGACCGTCGCGAACGACGTCCGTTCGTCATGGTTGGTGTAGGCATACCAGTAGCCGAGGCTCAGCGTGTTGCTGCGCCATGTCCAGTCGACCGAGCTGTTCAACCCCGCGGTCTTCTGGTTGTAGGGATCGACCGCCTGCGTGGTCAGGACGCCGTTGTTGGCATAGGGCTGGTTCAGCGGCCCCGCGCGACCTGTTCCAAGGTAGCTGTCATCCTGCGACACGTTCTGGCCATAGGTCGACGGTCCGTAAAAGCTTAGCAGGTATGGCGTCGTATGCAGGTGCACGCCATGCCCCAGATTGAGCGTGACCGGCGCGATGAGCATGACCGCGTTGTTGATGGTATC
The DNA here is from genome assembly GCA_050954785.1 of Janthinobacterium lividum. GTDB lineage: Bacteria > Pseudomonadota > Alphaproteobacteria > Acetobacterales > Acetobacteraceae > Lichenicola. Next base: position 137,264 of record JBPBQO010000093.1, read on the forward strand.
GTTCAGCTTGTAGTAGTTCGCATCTCCGGGCTTGTAGCTGCCATCCAGATTGTAGCTCCGGCCGAGCTGGCTCCATTCCGCCTGGTTCGGATTGAGGTAGCTCGTATATTGCGTGTGATTGTAGGCGAAAATCACCCGGGCATTGTTGCCGTCGCCCCAGTCCTTGGCCAGCTTGACGTCGATATGCTGTCGGTTCAGGTCGCCGGGCCCACGCCAGTTATTGCCTGACGTATCGGAAAACGAGGCGAAGCCGCGTATGCCGGTATTGCCGATTTCACCGCTGTTGAGCCTGATGAACTCCTTGTTGGCGCCTTTGGTGCCGCCGGTAAGGTCGATATATCCGCCCGCCTTGTGCGCCGGATCGATTTCCTCGACCGCGATCTGTCCGCCGACCGCATTATACAACGGCGCCGCGATATCCGGTGACCCCTGGGACACCGTGACGCTGCCGAGATTCTCCGTGTCGGCCAGAACGTTGGTATAGGGCTGGTAATTGACCGGATCGGCGACCGGCGCTCCCTCGAAGGTGTAGCCGATCTCCTGCTGGCTCATGCCGCGTATGTTCAGCGCATCGCCGGTAATACCGAGCGGATCGTTATTGGACGTAATGACGCCCGGAAGATCGGCGATCAACGACTGCACGTTCGCGGTCGGACTTTGCTTGGCGATAAAGTCGCGGGTCACGCCGCTTTGCGATCGCGGCACCGTCTGTATCGCCATCAGCCCGCCGCCGGGCGTCGTGTTGGTCACCCCATTGGCCGTTGCCGTTCCACCGATGACGTTGACCTGCTCGGCCGTCGGGGCTGCGGCCGTTTGCGGCATCGAGCCCGCTGCCGGCAAGATCTCCCGCGCCCCTGCCGTCCGGAACATCGAGATCCCATCCACGGCGATCAGAACGGTGCAGCACAAGGCCAATCGCCTCGTCGTCATCCTCGTTTGCATGTCACCCACCGTCGCAATGAAGCCTGCATCCATGCAGGGCAGCTGAAATCAGATCTGTTTGTAGCGAAACGATCATTGAATTAAGCGTATATGATCGGCTTTCCGACTTGGAATGATCGAGCATCGCGTCGACAAACGTTGGAACACAAGTGAAATGAGCATAGTCCGTCACGAATATGCGCGTATGCTTGGAAAGCGTGCACTAAAACCGACATCCAGGCAGCCTTCCTAAAGTATGCCTCGTTGGAGAGCACTCCCGTTCGTCGGTCGGAGGGCTGATGGCCAATGTCAGTCTATCCGTCACACGTATGTTGACGCATCACCCCATCATACGATCGTAATTATGCTTGACTATGAGCGATTCCAGGTTCAACTCGCGGCCGGCCCTAGGGACAACCGTCCTCGGACAATCGTTGCTTCCCGCGTCGGATAGAGCCAAACCACATCATGCAATCCGCCCGCCTCACGCGCATCCGGCATCATCTCTATACCCATGGTACGACCGGCATTCATGCGCTTGCGGCGGCGATGGATGTCTCGCTCGCAACCCTTCGGCGCGACCTGCAGCGCCTGGAAGAGCAGGGCGGCATCACCCGTAATCATGGCGGTGCCGCGATCGCCGAATCCAGCGGATCCGAACTGGCCTTTTCCGTTCGCGAAAGTCATGGCTTGGTCGTCAAGCGTACCATCGCCAACGAGGCGCATGCGATGCTGCGTCCGCGCTCGGCGGTGTTTTTCGACGCCGGCACGACGGTACTGCAACTGGCCAAGCGTCTGCGTGTGACGCCTGTCCCGCTCACCTTGTTCACCAACAGCCTGGCGGTCGCCGAAGTCCTGTTCGGGGTCGAGCCGGTGCAGGTATTCATGCTCGGCGGCCGGCTGCGTCACGAGAACAAGTGTGTCGTCGGTCCACTCGCGGAGCAGGCGATCGAGGGCCTGTGGTTCGACCAGCTTTATCTTGGTGCCACGGCCGTGCAGCCGGACAACACCGTCGCGACCCCGGACGGCGACGAGGCCCGCCTCAACGCCTTGATGATCAAGCGGTCGTCCGAGCACTTCCTGCTGGTGGATTCGAGCAAGTTCGGCCGCAACGCCACCTATCGGGTGGCCCCGCTCAAGGACATCTCGCGCATCTTCACCGACGATGCCCTGTCCGACACCTGGCGCAACCGGCTGCAGCAGATGGACGTGCCCGTCACGCTGGCTGCCGCGGGATTACCCGATGCCGACGACCTCGATGTCTGATATCCGCCTGATCCCTAAACGTTTCTGTCCAGCAGGCCTGTGAACCGATGAAGATCGTCGTCCGTCCCGATGCCGCCGCGATCGCCGAGCTTGTCGCACGCCTGGTCGCGAACCAGCTTCGCGCCCGGCCGCGCACCACGCTCGGCCTCGCCACCGGCCGCACGATGGAGCGCATCTATATCCGGCTCGCGGCGCTGCACCGGTCGGAAAAACTCGATTTCAGCCAGGCCGCCAGCTTCAATCTCGATGAGTATATCGGTCTGCCGGCGAACGACCCGCGCTCCTACCGCAGGTACATGGATCGTTTCCTGTTCGACCACGTCGACATCGTCCGCGAACGCACCCACGTCCCCGACGGCATGGCGCCCGACCACGCGGCCGAAGGCCTGCGCTACGAGAGCGCGATCCACGATGCCGGCGGCATAGACCTGCAACTGCTCGGCATCGGTGAGACGGGCCATATCGGCTTCAATGAACCGCTATCGGCGTTTACGTCTCGCACCCGCGACGTCACCCTGGCCCCGCACACACGCAGGCAGAACGCCGCCATGTTCGACAACGACGACAGTGCCGTTCCCCCACGCGCGATGACCATGGGCATCGCCACCATCCTGGACGCACGGCAGATCCTGCTGGTCGCCACCGGTGCCCGCAAGGCGCGCATGCTGGCCCAGACCGTCGAAGGCCCGATGACCGCGATGATCAGCGGCACGGCCCTGCAATCCCATCCGAACTGCCTGGTCCTGGCCGACGAGCCCGCCGCCGCCCAACTCGCCGAACGCGCCTACTACGACCACCTCGCCCGCTACGACCCTGAGATCCTGGCGCTGCCCGGCTAGACCGTCCTGAGATCAGGTAGATGGCGCGTGACAGGGCCGGGCAGCCAGCGCGGCATGGGACCGGTAATAGCGGAACCAAGAGTCCGATCGGGCCGCCTGCGGATCCCGATAGCGGACCTTCGTTGATCCGAACCGGTGCCAACCCGATCGGCCGGCTTCAAAACTTAGCCGACTATCCGGTGCCGAGCGACAAGCTCAGATAAGCCGACGTTTAATGGCGCGTTATAGCCAAGCCACCGCTGAGACTGGTGAGGAGAGCTGACAAGACCAGTCGATGTAACTCCAGCAGCAAATAAGCGAGTTCAACGACACGAAACTTGGACGACGAGCCGCCTGCAGCCCTACTCCATGTTCGCCGGCACGGCTCACTCCTCCTCGTAGGGTGGGGCATGCGGGATCAGGTGGGCCCTGGATCGCGGATGCGGCATAGCTCCGCCATAGAATTTCGGAACCTGCTCTCCAGCCCGGAGAAAGGCGACGCCGTCCGGCAGCGGATCGAGCAGCTGACCCATCGGCACCAGGACGATCTCCATTTCCACCTGCGTTCCCTCGCCCAGAAGAAGGTCGGCACCAGCCTCCCCGCTGGCACAGTGCAGGTCCTCCCAATTTTCGTCTTCAACGATCACCTCCTCGTCGACCTCAGCCTTGAAAATGATGATGCGTGTCGCTTCATCGAATGAGAACGACCATGCCCTGAGCAGGCTGGGAATCTGGCCCCAAAGGCCGCGGTCTGCAGAAAGGAGGATCCCCTCGATCGCATCTTCGCGTGAGAGGCTCATGGCTTGGAATCTCCTGGCTCCGGTGGGTGTAGAGGTGCCGGAACGATATGAGCTCCATCCTTGCCGTAGTGTATCTTTCCACGGGTAGTTGGTGTCATGGCTGCGTTAACGGTTGCTCCTGCTCCGCCAGCCGGATGCCTTCCCGTACCCAGTCGCAGCGAGTGGGGCACGATCGAGACCGAGGCTCCTGAACCGTGACCCGATCCCACGGAGGAGCCACCTTGCCTTGTGTGCTCCATCACTTCCGCCGGCAGCGTGACCTGGAACGAGACCGGAATGCGCATCCACCCGGATCGCAGCTGATCCGGCAACGGCTCCGGCGGCGCATCGCCATAGGTAACAGTGGCCTTCATCGTGAAGGGAAGCCGGGCTTCGTTCAAAGGGCTGCTCCTGTCGGATTGGCTCCGTCATGGCCTGTCCCAAGGACGTAGTGATGCCCGGACGGGCTGAACCCGGACAACTCGGTCGACCAACTTACCGTCGATCGGCAGAGGCACCGCAGCTGTCCAGCCCTGGTTGATTTTACCGCGCGTCAAGGTGCGGCGCTCGCACGCTTACAAATGTCCTCATCAGTTTAGGCGAGTTATTTGCGCTTATCCGCAGCCGTACGGGCGCGGTAATGCTCCGGTTGGAAACAGCGCCTAGCGCCTTCCGCAGCAACCGGTTTGAACGGGGCAGCCTGGAGTGGATAGTTCGATGCAGGATGCCGATATCTCGATCTGGAAGACAGCCGACCAACATCTACTGCGCTACATGGGGGTCGGCGGCAGCTTCACGTCGTTCGTTCCGGAGCGCGCTCAGGGATCTTGGCTCTACGACTCTTCAGGTCGCAAGGTGCTCGATTTCACCTCCGGGCAGATGAGTTCGCTGCTCGGGCACGCACATCCCGATCTCGTCGAGGCGTTGCGCGACGCCGCGGGCCGGCTCGACCACCTCTTCAGCATGATGATCTCCAAGCCGGTCGTCGATCTGGCGGCGGCTCTGGCGGATCTGCTGCCAGGCCTTCCCCGGTCGATGTTCCTCTCGACGGGCGGAGAGTCCGTCGAGGCGGCGATCAGGCTCGCCAAGGTGGTGACGGGGAAGTGGGAAATCGTCGGCTTCGTTCAATCTTATCATGGATCGACCGGAGCCGCCGCGTCGGCGACCTATTCCATCGGGCGCCGTGGCCATGGCCCGCTCATGCCCGGCGCATTCGCAATCCCGGCGCCCAATGCCTTCCATCCCCGCTTTCCCGGTGTGACCTGGCAACAGGAGCTGGACGACAGTTTCGACCTGCTGGACCGCCAATCGACGGGCAATCTTGCGGCGTTCATCGCCGAGCCCATCCTCAGCACCGGTGGCGTTATCGACCTGCCCGTCGGCTATCTGAGCGCGCTCAAGGCGCATTGCGAGCATCGCGGCATGCTCCTCATCATCGACGAAGCCCAGACCAGTCTTGGCCGAACCGGCGAGATGTTCGCCTTCGAGCGGGACAATGTAGCACCCGACATCGTGCTTCTGTCGAAAACGCTGGGCGCCGGAATGGCGATGTCGTCGCTTTCGACCACGGAAGAAATCGCCAAGGCGGCGGACTCGAAAGGGTTCATGTTCGTGACCACGCACGTCAACGATCCGTTGCCCGCAGCAGTCGCGCTCAAGGTTCTGGAAATCATCAAGCGCGACCAGCTTATCGACAGGTCAAGGATACTGGGCGCCCGGCTCCTGAAGGGTCTGCAGACCCTGATGCAGAAGCATCAGTGCATCGGCGATGTGCGCGGCCGTGGCTTGCTCCTCGGCATGGAGTTCGTTCCCCATGGCGGGCAAAGTGCGACGGCCATCGCGTCGAAGGTGACGGAGCTGGCGCTGGAGCTCGGCGTCTCGGCGAACATCACCGGTGCGTATTCCGCGGGCACCATGCGGCTTGCTCCCCCGATCACCTCCACCGAAGAAGAAATCGACTTCGGGCTCGAGGTGCTCGATACCGCGATAAGCCGGGCCGTCGCGACCGTCGGCGCCTGATCCATGGCACGCACGTTCGAGAAACCGGGATCGACGGGAAGGATGAGTGGGCTCTGAGACCTATGGCTGCGGTCCGCATCCTCGCCTCCTGGCTTCGACCATCGGGCCCCACGAGGACAAGGCGCGCCGCGACATCACTGTGCCCTTGCAGCCCAACCAGTTCGATGCGCTGGTCTCGTTCCTCTACAATCCGGGGCATGGCTGGCCGGCCGTTCGAGATGCCGTCAACAAGGGTGACTATCAGGCTGCAGCCCTGGTGATGAAAAAGCAGGTCAAGTCCGCTGGAAGTCACTACGCCTGGACAACTGCAGTGCCTCTACCGATCGACGTTCCAGCGCTTCCAAAACCACCGATGCCGCGAGACCCGAAACCATGATTTTGTCCCGGGCGGACGCGATAGAAGGGATCCTCCTGTCCGCCGATTGTGGCCTGTGGGGACAGGTTCCGGCTCCCCTGCGGGCGTTGTCTTTCTCATTCGATGATTTTACCTATCTGATCACCTTCAAGGCCGAGGTCGACAAGGAGATCATCGTCGCGGATGACGACTGGGAGGCCTTGTTCTTTGTCAGCAACGAGATTAGCGGCGATGGACTTCTGGGCTGGGAGGTGCGGGTGGTCATGGAGATCGTCCTGGTGCCGGAGGGTCAGCCGCTCGATCCGCTGCCGGACGGCGTCGTCTTTCTCCGGGCTGGAGAGCAGGTTCCGGAATTCTATGGCGGAGCTATGCCGCATCCCCGCTCCAGGGCCCACCTGATCCCGCATGCTCCACCCACCGAGGAGGAGTAAGCCGTGCTGGCAAACATGAAGTGGGGCTGCAGGGGTTCGTCGTCCACGTTTCGTGTCGTTGAACTCGCGTATCTGCTGCTGATCGATTTACATCGACTGGTCTTGTCAG
>JBPBQO010000094.1:0-56739 GCA_050954785.1 Janthinobacterium lividum
GACCTCATGGTAGGAAAAATGAGACCGGAAAAGGTGCTTGAGCTTTAGGTGGGATCCTTTTCCAAAGGAACTACACAGGAAGTCGGTTGTGATGAACCTGGCTAGTAGCACCTTATGCAGTCCAGATAATCAGAGGGATCATGTCCGCGAAATCAAGGCCATCGGTCGTTCATCGAGGTGCTTGAGCTTAAGACCTTATTTCGGTCGATGTTAGGGGGCAGCCCCGAACAAGGCGCTTGGTAACGAAAAACCGTTCAATGGTGCTCGAACCAGATACCGGGGCTGATCGGAAGTGGAACATCCGGCACGAATGGCCGGTCAGCAATCTTTCGCGTGCGACATCAGCCTGATCCAATGTTGGTGCACCGGAGACGGAAGACGCCTTCTGTGCCTTGGGCGCAGCCCCTGCCATTGTGTTCGTAATGCTGCGCCCGGCTTGACCACTAAAGCCGGATTAATTCTAGACTGCCTTTATTGATTGTCACTTCACTGGTCACGCAGTCGGGATGGCAGATTAAAGCTTACGGCAATTCTACTTTAGTAGGCGCCTTGCTGAGCTATTACCACCGAGACTGTTTTCAGGAGAATGGCGACGTCCGATCGGAACGTCCAGTTGGTCACGTAGCTAACGTCGAGCTCGACGCGTCGGTCGTAGGACGTGTTGCTACGACCACTGACTTGCCACAATCCAGTTAAGCCCGGGCGTACGGCGTAGTAGTGAGAAATCTTGTCACCATAAAACGGAACTTCACTCTCCACGATCGGCCGGGGACCAACCAAGCTCATCTCCCCACGGAGAATGTTGATCAGTTGTGGCAACTCGTCGAGGCTACTCGCGCGAAGGAAGCGCCCGATCGGCGTCACACGGGGATCATTGCGCAGCTTTCGCGTTGCCGCCCACATGCTGGCGAGCTCCGGGTCACATTCAAGGGCGTCTTGAAGCACCCGGTCAGAGTCGATGACCATCGTTCGAAACTTGAGGCATGGGAAAGACTGACCATTGGCGCCAACTCGCTGATGTGCAAATAGAGCCCCACCACCATCGAGCCGACAAGCAATATAGATGACGATGAATACCGGAGAGATGAGCATGAGGATTATGAACGCAAGCACAAAATCCAGTGCAAGCTTCGCCGTCCGAGCATCGCCGAACCAACGTGCGTGACCAATCAGGGAAGACTCAGCTCGTGCAGTAAGGCAAGAGGAATCCGAGAGGATGGTGTTTTGATCGAAACACTCTTTGATCGATTCGATACCGGAATCCAGAAGATCCTCGACCGTTGCATGTCTGGCGAACACAAGGTTTGCGTTGCTTGTAGGCATGGCTTTCCTCCGGGACGTTCTACGTCCCCTGTAAGCTAAAATAAGCAGATGTCCCTTAATATGGATCCAGTCTCGAAATAGCAACGACTTTCTAGGGTGGTTCTATGGTTGGCGGCGATTTAACCGTATCTTGTTCATTGGGGACCAGGACATCTCCTGGATACTGTTTTATTAACGAGTGCTTGGTAGGCGGCGACGTAATATTACCGCGGGGCGGGTGATACTGGACTCCGTTTAGAATCGTTCGGCTTTCTGACCGAGCTCCGGCAACATAAGCGGGGGTAAGAACGCCAGAGCTCTACGGTTCACGTTTCCATTACGTTACGGCAGCGAGATCTCGTTACGCCGATGCAGCCCGGTCCATGCTGGTTTCGACGCCGGTGCTGAACGGTTAAAATCGGAGCAAGGCAGCGGCACTGCGTGGCATAGACTGCCGGACATTGCGGGGCTGGGATCGACACCATGGGTTGATCGCCACAACAAGCGCAGTCTTGCCGGGCTGTCCAGCCGCATCCCGGCCGATCCCAAGCCGCGCTCTACGCCCGGAAGGGAAGCCGAGGTGGCCGCGATGAGTCGTGTGGGGCCAGGAATGGGGCATTGGCATAGGATCGATGATCCGCCATCGCATCAGCCCATGGATCACCGGGATCGGACCGGTCTCGATCTGGATAACGAGGAATGCCGGGTGCACAGTGCTAAGTCTGGGCGCCTGACCGGACGCTTTATGATCGAACAGACCTGCTGGACCGGTGGCGTCGAATTTCATTGCTCAATCCGGCACGATCTGCAGGGTCACCCCGCCGACCTTGGCTGCATTGATCCGCATGCCGCGTAGATCGTGGCCAGCGTCCAGCAGATGCGGCGCCTGTAGGCCATCTTTCGGCTTCGTGGCTGCCGCCTGCATCCGGGCTGCGGTGAAGTCGCCTCGAAGAGGGATCGGCATGGCAAACTTTCGAGTTTGCCATGCTGAATCAGATCGCGCTCAGTGCGGAAATCCCCAATGAGCCAATTTTACAGAATCTCGGGACCTATGTGTCTTGCTATAACTAAAGAACGATTGCCTCGAGACTATGCCTCGGCCATGCCCATTTCTTCCGATCGCTGGTCAGAGCTTCATGGGCATGATGTCGTTTGTGTCGGAGAAGCGTTCTGCTGCATCGTGCAGACGAACGCTTCTCTCGAACCTACCCGTCTAGAACGACGATGAAAGCGTTACGGCGATCGAGAAGCCCGGCTGCAACTGGTAGAGCGGTGAACCACTGCTGGATATGGTGCTGCCATAAACGCCCTTGGTGGCCAGGGCGTTGTTCTGCGGGCTGTAGACGCCGGTCCGGTAGGTCGCGCCGGTCAGGTTCTGCAGGTTCAGCTGGATCTGCGGCGCCTTCAGGTAGCCGAATCTGTGGAAACGGTATCCGGAGTAAACGCTGTTGGTGATGAAGTCGGGCATGCTCTCGTCGTTCATGAACGAGGAATATTGCTTGCCAACATAATCTAGATCGGCACCGAGGAAGAACCGTCCGTCGTCGTAATCGAGACCAAGTTTCGCCTGGACGTGCGGGCTGGCGATTGCGTTCTTGCCGGTGGTCGGCAGGTAGTCGGTGACGGTCTTTCCCCTCAGGGTGCCTGTCGTCGTCAGGTTGTTGTCGATCCGCGCGTCAAGATACTCGAAAGCGAAATACGGGCGCAGATGGAACAGGATCGGCCGCGTCGAGAGCTGGATATCGACGCCGCGCGAAGTCTGGCCGCCGGCATTGACCGAGGAACTGACAGGCGCACCGCCGACCAGGTAGTTAAGCGAAATCTGCCGGTTCGTGAAGTTGTAGTTGAAGAACGAGATGCTGCCGATCAGCGTTGAGCCGCTGTAGCGGTAGCCGATCTCCTCGGCGATCGAGTATTCCGACTTCTGGTTGCTGGCAGACTGAGACTGCTTGCCGCTCGTGTTGCTGATCTGATCGGCAAGCGAGGTGTTGCTCGGCGAGCGGAAGTTGGTCGACCCCGTCACATAGATCTGATTACTTGGATTGATCTGGTAGCTAATTCCAAGTTGCGGCAGCGGTAGCGCCACGTTGTTGGTACTTTGATACCTGGTTCCCGGAATATGATTGGTGAGGTCGCGTGAGACCATCGCTTCTTTGAAACCGGCATCGATAACCAGGCGATCATCCAGGTAATGCGCGTGGTCACCGACGAACAGCATGTTCACCTGGGTGATCGTGTCCCAGTTTCTCGCATTATACTGTTGGCCGTTCGCCGACGTGTAGTTGTGTTGCACACCCCAAATGTTGTTTGCAACACCGGTCTGTTGGTTGATGATGCCGATGGGCGAGTACTGGAGGAGGTCGGAATATTCATACCACCAGCCGCCGGTAACTGTGTTGTGCTTGTCCAGATCGTACACCGCCTTGACGGTGTTGCCAGGGCGGAACTGCTCCTGGTTCGATGGGGTGAACGCCAGCACCTTGCTCGTGGTGTTGGTCTTACCGTCGCCGTTCAGGTCGAGGCTAACCTTCTGGTTGCCGGAATAGAGGCTATTCTCAGTCAGTAGGGTTGCGCCGCTTCCGTTTCCGATACCGTGCCAGAAATACGGAGTGTCGTCGATGTGCAGGCGCGAGTTGATCACCAGGGTCGACGGGGCGCTCGCGATCACGTTCTCGAACGGGTTCTGATGCAACAAGTAGAAATTCGCACCGGCAGCGCTGGCGCCGGCATAGGTCGCGCTGTAGGAGTTGCTGTTCCCTTTTTCGATAAAGTTGCGGTAGTTCGCGGCCGTGACGCCGTTGCTGTTGAACGAGTCCGCTACTTCATTATTGTAGGCGACCGTCAGCGATGTTCTGCTGCCGTTGTCAAAATCCTTAACCGCCTTGAAGTCGATATGCTTCTTGTGGGCGCCGCCCGGGCCTTCCCAATTGTTTGCCTGCGTGTTGCTGAAGGCGAACATGGCGCGAATGCCGGAGTTACCGATCACGCCGGTGTTGAGCCGCAGGAACTCGCGGCTCAGCTTGTAAGTGCCGTAGGAAATGTCGAGCAGGCCGCCCGGCTTCAGCGTCGGATCGGACATCTTCATTTCGACGAGGCCGGCGGCGCCGCTGACCACCGGGCTATCGAGATTGACGGATCCAGGCGTCAAGGAGACCGACTCGAGGTCTTCGGCTTCAAGCACCTCGTTCGAGTAGAACTGGCCTGCACCGATATCGTTCAGCGGCGCGCCGTCCAGCAGCCAGCCGACTTCCGAGGTGTCGAGGCCGCGCACGCGCGACGATCCCGAGAACAATCCATACGGATCGACATCCGTCACGTTGGTGCTCGGCAACGACCGAAGCAGCGACTGCGCATCGCTGGTCGGCGACTGCTTGGCGATGAAATCGCGGGTGATCGTCTGCACGGCCTTCGGAGCTGTCTCGACGCGCATGAGGCCGGCGCCAGGCGACGTCGTGCGGACGCTGCGTCCGGTGACGGTCACGCTTTCCGTGGTGTCGCGGACAGCAGCGGATTGAGCAGGGCGCTGTTTCGTAGGGCCAACGACCGGTGTTGGATCTGTCTGGGCGAAGGCGCTTGTAGCAGACACAGTCATTGCAGTGGTGGCAAGCAGCGCGGTGAGACAGGTTCTGATTGACATTAATGACTGCGCCTTCGAGTGGTGTGGAGTGTCTAGCTCTTCCTAGCGAATCGTATGTGGTTTGAGACCTACAAATCTGTCCATCCGGCCAGGATTCTCGCCACCGTGCTCTTTAGGTAACCATTCTGGAACGTCTTCTGGAAAATGCATGACTTAAATATGTCATATGCTGACGGATTAGGCACGTTACAGTGCGACTAACCTCGGGCGAGGCATGATTACTTGCGAACCGGGTTGGGGATGCCGCGAGAGGCATTCTTGCATCTGCTCCCGTTATTGAAACGAATGGAACGCCAGGGACCTGTCCAGCAAGCGCTGGCCTATTGCTCCTCGATCCGCTCCTGCCCAGCGCCGCGTTAGAAGGCTGGGTCTGATCTCATCGTTCCACATCGGAAGGTTGTGAAGATCCGCAACTTCAGGAGCAGGGAGGCAGCGGCGAGCCGACTGTTCGGCATTGAGCCCCGCCCGATCTGCGGTCGGTCTGACCCTGCTGTGGACAGGGCATTGACCACTGGCTCTGATTCGATCTTGACACTGCTGGTGAAGTCGGGCGGCCCCGGAAGGCAGGCGATTGAGTGGCTGTCTCTGAACCAGGAGAGGCTGCGATGTGCCCGCATCCGACATCACTGTGGGTAGTGCCCGCCGATGCGGCTTCGGTCGCTCGGCTGGCTTTCGCCGCTCAGAGACCGTCGAGAATGCGCCGGGCCGAGCGAAGCTCCCCCTACGCGGGCGCCCGTCGTGGCAATCGAGAGCCGGAGCGGCCGTTGGACCGTGAGCACTCGGCACGCGGGCTTGGTAGCATTATCAAACGATCTCCAAGGACAGTCTGCGGAGGCGCCATGGCGGCTGACTTTGATGATCTTGCTGCCGTTCGCAGGGAGCCTGCCGTACGCAGCGGACCGAATGGGAAGTGCATGCTCGGCCTTCTCCTGGGCGATGCTGGCTTCGGTGCCGGGCGAGTTCCGCTCACGCCTATGGATGGAGTTAACGGGGGGATGCATGCTTGGAAGGTTCGGGCTTTGACGGGTCCCCGGCAGGCTGCGGTCGCCTGCTCTGCCATTGGGGCAATCCATATGTACGAGCCGCGTCGATTAGGCCGGGCTGACTGCGGCACGGCGCTTCATGACGCTGCGAACCAAGCAACCAGTGCATGGCATTGCGATCTGCACGATAGCGTCAGGATATTCCAGATTTGACGTGCTCACGGCCAAAGTGGAGGCCACGATATCGCAAGCGTGCGAGGTTTTGGACTACCTCGGTCACGTTATCTCGGGCAGGCCACAATCCATCTGCAGCACTTCGACACACCAACTGCTTTGAACCTCTTACGCCTTGCCTATCGAATCACTGGCTGGCCGTTTGCGCCAACTCGCCGGTCCCGCTTCTCACGTCTGGTTTATGTTCAGCTCACCATCTGAGTTCGCCAGCAGTGTTAAATCTGCGTCAGAACCAAGTTTCAGTGCCATTCGCAAACCTCGCACGCATCGAGCCTGCAGCACGCTACAGGGTTTCAGGCCTGCCGCTGCATGAACTGCGCATCGATGGAGAACTTTTCGGGACGGAGTGGAGTGCGGCGCTTGACGCTCTGCGGGTTTCTGAAATCTAGTTTATCTACAAACTACCCCACTCTGTAGCTCTTGACATGGTCGATCCTAGGGTCTTTTGTAGAAAAACTACAGTTATCCGAAGAGATGACAGGAGGGAAACGTGACAGATCGTGACGGTAAACTACCGCGGCGTCATTTGCTTCAGGCCGGTCTGGCGCTGGGCACCGCGTTCGCATTCAAATCGGCCAAGGCGGCACCCAAGCCATTGCTCGTCTACAGTAACAAGAGCCTCGATTACTATTTCTTCGTCGTGCAACAGGATGCAGTTCGCCGTGCCGCAGAGGCCCAGGGCTGGGAGTTCGCTTCGGTCAATGCCAACTTCGATAATACGGTCCAGCTTCAGCAGTGGGCAAGCTTGTTGTTGCGTGGCCCGGCCGCGATCGTCAGCGATCCGATCGACAGCCAGGCGATCGTCAGCGCAATCAAACGCTTCAACTTCAAGCACATCCCGGTCGGCATCGTCGACACGCCGGCTACCGGCGGCAACGTGGCGATCACCGTCGATTTCGACAACTACCAGGGCGGCGTCATGGCCGCGCAACAGATCATCGATCGCCTGAAAGCCAAAAACGGCTCGCCGAAGGGCAAGGTCCTGAACTGCTATGGCGCGTTGCAGAGCGTCGCATGGCGGCTGCGCAAGGAAGGGTTCGATGCCGAGATGGCGAAATACCCGAACATCACGGTTCTGGATCGCCCGACCGAGGGACTGCTGAACAACATGCTCAGCGTCACCATCTCGACCTTGTCGGAACATCCCGATCTCGATGCGGTCCATGCACCGAGCGACACCCCCTCGCGGGGGATCGTGACCGCTTTGCAGCAACGCGGTCATTGGAAGAAGCGTGGTGAGAAAGGACATGTCATTTTCGTCAACGTCGATGGCGAACCGATCGCGCTGCAATGGATCCAGCAGGGATACATGGATGCCGAGATCTCGCAGGATCCGATCGCCTATGCCCAGATCACCGTCGACATGATCGCGAAATATGCGATGCACGAGCAGAAGGTTCCTCTCGGACCCTACGAGAACAAGGATTACTTCTGGGAGAAAGGCGTCATTACCGATTCACCCTCAGGACCCTCCCTGGTCATACCCCCGTCGATCGTCGACGAGACCAACGTGACCGATCCGAGGCTCTGGGGAAATGTCGCCTTCAATAAATGGGGCATGCATTATTCCTGATCCACAGGAGACACGATGATGTCGACGCAAACCGTGCATCATCGCGTTGCGCAGGCAACGTCCGATGATGCGATCCTGCGCATCGAGAGCCTGACCAAGGTCTATGGTGCGTTCAGCGCGCTGAGCGACGTGACGCTGGATGTGCAACGCGGCTCGATCCATGGGCTGCTTGGCGAGAACGGCGCCGGCAAGTCGACGCTGGTCGGTCTCATCGCCGGCATGCGATCACCAACCGGCGGCAGGATCGTGTTCGACGGACGCGAAGTACAGGGCTCCGACGTCAAGGCCATGGAACAGGCCGGGGTGTTTCTCGTCACGCAGGAGCCGATGATCGTCGGCCAGCTCAGCGTGGCGGAGAACCTTCTGCTCGGTCACTGGCCCGCGCGCCGCGGCTTCATCAACTGGAAGCAGTTGCAGGCCCAGGCCCGGCTCATGCTCGAGGGCGTGCAGATCGATCCCAACGCGCTGGCCGACGATCTGCGAGCGGTCGACCGCCGCAAGCTCAATATCCTGCGCGCATTGTTCAGCGGTGGCCGGCTCATCATCCTCGACGAGCCGACTACGGCGCTGACCATGCGCGACCGGGCCGTGCTGTTCGATTTCATGCGCGAGCTCAAGAGCCAGGGCATCACGTTCATCTTCATCTCCCACTACAATGAGGAAATCCTCGATATCTGCGACGCCGTGACGGTGCTGCGCGACGGGAAGCTGGCTGGCGGGAGCAACACCCTTGCCGAGATGAGTTCCGCGCACCTGTCGGAGCTGGTGCTGGGAAGGGGACTGCAATTGTTCCGCCGCGACCGGACGCGCGCTGAGAGCGGACGGACCGGCAACAGCCTGCAGGTCGATGGTGTCGTCGCACCGAATGTGCGGGTCAAGTCTTTCGCGATCGCACGCGGAGAGGTGGTGGGCTTTGCCGGCCTGCTCGGGTCGGGCGCCAAGGAATTCGCGCAAACCCTGTTCGGCCTGAACCCGGCCACGGCGGGACGCCTGCATGCCGACGATACCCATCGCGCCGGATCGCTGCCGACGATGCCGAGCCGGGCACTCGCCCGCGGCATCGCCTATCTGTCGGACGACCGGCGCCGGGACGGGGTGGTGGGGCTCTTGAGCATCGGCAGCAACATCTCGTTGTCGAGCCTCCCCGCATTGTCGCTGTTCGGCTTCGTCCGCCGGCAGGCCGAGACAAGCATGATCGGCCGCTATTTCCGCGAGCTGGGTGTCAAGGCGCCGAACCCCGATGTTGCGGTCGATACGCTCAGCGGCGGCAACCAGCAGAAGGTCTGCCTGGGACGTCTTCTGGCAACCCGGCCGCAACTTCTCATTCTCGACGAGCCGACGCGCGGCATCGATGTCGGCGTGAAGGAAGACGTCCACCGCATGGTCGACGCGCTGACCGCGCAAGGGCTCAGTGTCATCGTCGTCACCACCGATCTCGACGAGATGTCGCGGATAACGGATCGCGTCTGTATTTTTTCCGGTGGCGCGATCGTCGAGACGCTGCATGGTGACGATATCACGCCTGAACGCCTGCGACAGGCTGCGTTCAGTTCCCCCGTTACCGAAGAGGCCGCTGCGTGAACAAGCAAAGCGCCCGCCTCGAGCAGCCCGTCATGGAGGGCAGGATCATGTCGCCACAGGCATCGGCTTTGTCGCCGACGATTAAACCCGGAACCGGAACCGGAACGCGATCACGCGGCATGTCCGGCTTGCGCTGGGTTCTTCAGAATTCGGTGTGGCTGTGGCTCGTCGGACTGGTGATCATCTTCGGCAGTCTGAACGGCTTCTTTTTCAGCGTCGCCAACCTCCAGAACGTCATGATCCAGGCCACCGTGCTGGGGCTGCTCGCCCTGGCCGTTTCCCTGCCGCTGCTGATCGCCGAGATCGATCTCTCGATCGCCAGCAACATGGGCTTCTCGTCGGTGGTCGGCGCCATGCTGGTCAGTACCGGCCACTGGCCCTGGTGGCTCGGCATGCTCGTCGGGGTCGGGGTCGGTACCCTCGTCGGCTTCTTCAACGGGGTCTGCATCACCTCGCTCCGCATGGTGTCGCTGATCGAGACCCTGGCGATGATGATCATCCTGCAAGGCGCATTGCTGGCGATCACGCATGGAAGCACGATCACCGATCTTCCTGACGCCTACTACTGGATCGGCCAGACGACGGTGTTCGGCTGGCCGTTGATGCCGGTGATCTTCGTTCTCGCCCTGATCGGCATGATGGTGTTCCTGCGCCTGACGGTGCCGGGACGAAGCGTCTATGCCGTCGGCGGCAACCCGCTGGCAGCGGCGAGTGCCGGCGTCCGCGTGCGCAGGATCAAGATCCTGGCCTTCACGGCCTCCGGCTTCCTGTCGTCGATCGCCGGCTACCTGCTCGCCTCGTGGCAGATGGCGATCACCTCGAACCAGGGATCGGGGTTCCTGCTGTATGCCATTGCCGCCCCGATCATCGGCGGGGTGAGCGTGTTCGGCGGCCGCGGCCATGTTCTCGGCATCCTGGGCGGTGTGCTGCTGCTGACAGTCATTCATGTCGGGCTGTCGATCGTGAACGTTCCCTCGTTCTATGTCGACATGATCGGCGGCTTCGCGATCTTCATCGCCGTCGCGATCGATGCGATGCGCGTCCAGCTCTCATCCACGCGATAGCACCGGCTTTTCGAAAGATATCCCATGAAATCCATCGATATCCTGCCGTCCGATCATGAACGGGCGACGCTGGTCGGACGGCTG
Source organism: Janthinobacterium lividum (assembly GCA_050954785.1). GTDB lineage: Bacteria > Pseudomonadota > Alphaproteobacteria > Acetobacterales > Acetobacteraceae > Lichenicola. The sequence continues at coordinate 10,459 of JBPBQO010000094.1, forward strand.
TTCGATCCTGCCCTCGGCGGTCCATGCCTGGTTCATCTCCGGGACGACCGGCTTGTCGACGTCACCTCGGCCGGCCCGACCATGGCCGACCTGCTGGAACTGGACGATCCGGTCACGGCACTTCATGCCGTCCCGTCGACGAAATCCTATTCGTTCGAGGAAATTCTGGCAGACAGCCTGGCACATCGCACCGACAGGCCGCATCTGCTGGCGCCATGCGATCTGCAGGCGGTCAAGGCGTGCGGTGTGACCTTCGCACGCTCGATGATCGAGCGTGTCATCGAGGAGCGTGCCAAGGGCGATCCTGCCAGGGCGCTGGCGATCCGCGAGCAGGTCGACAAGGCGGTGGGCGGAGCACTCGCCAACGTGCAGGCCGGTTCTCCCGAAGCGGCACAGGTCAAGCAGGTGCTGATCGAGAGCGGCTATTGGTCGCAGTATCTCGAAGTCGGTATCGGGCCCGATGCGGAGGTGTTTACCAAGGCGCCGGTCCTGTCCGCGGTGGGCGTGGGAAGCCAGGTCGGTATCCTGCGCGCCTCGAGCTGGAACAATCCGGAACCGGAAGCCGTGCTGGCGGTGAACAGCCGTGGTGTCGTGCAGGGTGCGACGCTCGGCAACGACGTCAACCTGCGGGACATCGAAGGCCGCAGCGCGCTGCTTCTCGGCAAGGCCAAGGACAATAACGCCTCCTGCGCGCTCGGTCCGTTCATCCGGCTGTTCGACGCCGATTTCAGCATCGACGACGTCCGCCGTCTCGAAATCACGCTGACCATCACCGGTGCTTCCGACAAGTACGAACTGCGCGGCAGCAGCTCGATGAGCGAAATCAGCCGCGACCCGCTCGATCTCGTCTCGCAGACGATCGGCCGGCATCACCAGTATCCGGACGGCCTGATGCTGTTCCTGGGCACGCTGTTCGCGCCGACCCAGGATCGCGACGTCCCCGGGCAGGGCTTTACCCACAAGCAAGGCGACCGCGTCGAGATCATGGCGCCGTCGCTCGGCCGTCTGGTCAATACCGTGACCTTCTCCGACGAGGCCCCTGCCTGGACCTTCGGGATCTCCGCGTTGATGCGCAACCTCGCCCAGCGCGGCCTGGTCGGCGCGATACGATGAGCCATGCGATGAGCCCGAAGCGTGTCATCGTCACGGATCTTCGGTTCGAGGGACTTCTGCACGAGCGGGCCGCCGCCGAACGGCACGGCGCATCGTTTCAGGAATTCGACTGTCACGACGAGGCCGGGGTAGTGGAAGCGCTGCGCGATGCCGACATCGCCTTCGTCAATCTCGTGCCGGTGACGGAAGCAGCACTTGCCGGCATGCGCCCGGATGGCCTCGTGGTGCGCTACGGCATCGGCACCGATAACGTCGATGTCGATGCGGCCCGTCGGCTCGGGATCAGGGTCGCCAACGTTCCCGACTACGGAAGCGACACCGTGGCGGATCACGCATCCGCATCCATGCTGGCGCTGCTGCGCCGGCTGCCGATGTTCGACGCGGCGATCCGGCGCAATGGCTGGATCAATCCGGACAGCGTCGGTCATCTGCCTGCCCTGTCCGCCACCACCGTCGGACTGGTGGGGGTCGGCCGGATCGGCCTCCTGGTCGCGCGCCGGCTGCAGGCTTTCGGTATCAGGATCCTGGCCACGGACCCGTTCGCGGATGCCGACGCCCTGCGCGCCGCCAACATCGAGCCGGTATCGCTCGAAGCGCTGCTGGGCGATGCGCACGGCATCTCGCTTCATCTCCCGGCCACGCCTGCGACCCGTCACATCATCGGTCCGGTATCGATCGGCCGGATGCGGCATGGTGCGATGCTGGTGAACACGGCGCGCGGTGCGCTGGTGGATGAAACGGCGCTGGCCGAAGCGCTCGGCGACGGGCGTCTCGGCGGTGCCGCCCTCGACGTGTTCGACCCGGAGCCTCTGGCGCCGAACTCGCCACTGCGCACGTTGCCCAACGTCATCCTGACGCCGCACGCGGCATTCTATTCGGCACAAAGCCTGGAAGCATTGCAGCGCCTCGCATCCGAGGAAGCAGCGCGTGCGCTGGCGGGCGAGCCACTTCGCTCGCGCATAGCATGACCGATCATCCCGACATGATTCCGGAGACGTCGATGACAGGCGAACGATCCCCCTCTTTTCTTATCGACGGCGTCTGGTCCCCGGACGGAGCCGAGGCCTGGTTCACGGTGAGCAATCCGGCAACCGAACAGGCGCTGGCACAGGTCGCCACGGCCGGAGTCACCGTTGTGGACCGCGCGGTGCAGGCGGCGCGTCGGGCATTCCCGGCATGGCGGGATCTGGGTCCGCATAAGCGGGCAACCCTGCTCCAGGCGCTCGCACGGGTCGTCGACGAGCGGCGGGATGCGATCGCCCGCGTGCTGACCGCCGAACAGGGCAAGCCGCTGGACGAAGCACGCGGCGAAGTCAGCAAGGTCGCGCGGACGTTCGAGTTCTATGCCGGCGAGGCGGTGCGCGTGCTTGGCCAGACCATCCCGAATGAGGAGAGGGGCTTCCTCAGCCTGGTAGAGAAGGAGCCGATCGGCGTCGCGGCGGCGATCGCGCCCTGGAACTATCCGGTCGAGCTGATCGGCTGGAAACTCGGTGCGGCACTTGCCGCCGGCTGCACGCTGGTCATCAAGCCGTCGGAATACACGCCGCTTTCCGCCGTCGCGCTGATCGAGTGCATCGGCCTTGCGGGGTTTCCGGCAGGCGTGGTCAACCTGATCCAGGGGGCGGGCCCGACGGGTGCCGCACTGGTCTCGCATCCGGACATCGACAAGATCGCCTTCACCGGATCGGTATCGGTCGGCGAGGATATTTTTCGCACGATGGGCGGCATCAAGTCGGTTTCGCTCGAACTCGGCGGCAACTGCCCGATGGTGGTGGGGGCCAGCGCCGATGTCGACGCAGCAATCGCCGGCGCGCTGCGTCGCGGCTTTCGCAACATGGGCCAGATCTGCATCGCGGTGAACCGTGTCTATGTGCACCGGTCGCTGTATGAGCGGTTCCTGACCGGGCTGGTCGAAGGTGCCGGTCGGCTCAGCATTGCCAACGGGCTGGACCGTCCGGACGCCGATCTCGGCCCGATGACCAACATCGACGGCATCCGCAAGGTCGAACGCCACGTGGCCGATGCACGCGAGAAGGGTGCGCGCCTGCTTTGCGGCGGCGGCCGGCCGGACGGCTTTCCGCACGGGTTCTTTTTCGAGCCGACAGTGTTCGCCGACTGCACGCCGGACACGCTGGTGATGGCTGAGGAAACGTTCGGCCCGGTCCTGGGTGTGGCGCCGTTCGACACGCTGGACGAGGTCATCGCCGAGGCCAATGCCGGCCCCTACGGCCTCGCAGCCTACGTGTACGCACGCGACGTCGGCGAAATCTTCACGCTGACGCGGGCGCTGTGCTTTGGAAGCATCGCCGTCAACAACGTGGATGCGGGGATCATGAACGCGCCGTATGGCGGCCGGAAGCGTAGCGGCATCGGCTACGAACATGGACGCGAGGGCATGGAGGGTTATCTCGCCCTCAAACATGTCCGGTTGCGGCACGGAGCCTGAGGCGCGGCATGGCCAGTATCGCCTGCTTCGTCGGCATCGATCTCGGCACCTCCGCCTGCAAGACGCTCGCGATAGACGAGAACGGCCGGGTCCTGGCACGCGGCTCGGCCGATTACGAGCTTTCGACCCCGCGTCCCGGCTGGGCCGAACAATCGCCGGATGACTGGCAGGCCGGCTGCGACCGCGCGATGCGGCAACTGGTGGCGTCCCTGCCGTCGGGCGCCGTCGTGCAGGCGATCGGCCTGTCCGGGCAGATGCATGGGCTGGTGGCGCTCGATCGCGATGACCGTCCGATCCGGCCCGCCATCCTCTGGTGCGACAACCGCACCGAGGCGCAATGCGCGACCCTGACCGACCGTGTCGGCGGCCTCGAGGCGCTGGTGGGCCTGACCCGCAACCGGATGCTGCCCGGCTTCACTGCCGGCAAGCTGCTCTGGCTGCGCGAGCACGAGCCGGACACGCTCGACCGGATGCGTCGCTTCCTGCTGCCCAAGGATGCACTGCGCCTGGACATGACCGGCGAGTATGCGACCGACGTGTCGGACGCGTCCGGCACCGGCCTGTTCGACGTGGGCGCACGACGCTGGTCCCGGCCGATGCTGGACGCGGTCGGGCTGACGACGGAGCAGGTTCCGGCCTCCTTCGAGTCGCATGAAGTGACCGGTCGCCTGCGTGCGGCGACGGCGACCCGTTGGGGTCTGCCGCCCGGCGTGCCCGTGGTCGCAGGCGGGGGAGACTCGGTCATCCAGACTACATCGATGGGCGTGATCGATCCGGGCGTGGTGGGTGTCACCATCGGCACGGCTGGACTGGTCGGGGCCAGCGTCGCGTCCTGTCCGGACAACCCCGGAGCGCGCCTGCAGGTCTCGTGCGGCAATGCGCCCGGCCGCTGGCACGTCATGGGCGTCACGCTGAACGGTGGCGGCGCATTCCAGTGGTGGCGCGACGCGTTCGCGGCGTTACCGGGCGAGATGCCTAGTTTCGACGAACTGGTGGCCCTGGCGGAGCAGGTGCCGTGCGGTGCCGGCGGGCTGCTGTTCCTGCCGTACCTGATGGGCGAGCGCTGTCCGCATGTAGCGCCCGATGCACGCGGCGCCTGGATCGGCCTGACACGCGGCCACGACATCCGGCACATGACCCGCGCGGTGATGGAAGGCGTGCTGCTGAATATCCGGTCGATCCTGGATGTGGTGGCAGCGTCCGGGGTGGACTGGCAGTCGCTTCGGGTGTCGGGAGGTGCCACGGCATCGCCTGCCTGGCTGCAGATGCTCGCCGACGTGACCGGACAGGAAGTGGCGACCGTCACCGCGGCGGCCGAAGGGGGTGCTTATGGAGCGGCCCTGCTGGCCGGCGTCGGCGTCGGGCGGTGGCCGTCGCTCGAGGACGCGGTGACGCTGATCGCCACCACCTCCATCACCACGCCACGCAAGGCGGCCGCCGCGACCTACGACCGGCTCCATCCGATCCATGCCGCCTTGTTCGGCAGCCTGGGTGGGGTGACCGCGAGCCTGACCGCCTTCGATGCAGCGTCATGGCCGGATTCGGGAGCGTCCTCATGTTGAAAGCGATCGTGTTCGATCTCGACGGCACACTTGTCGACAGTGCACCGGATATCGCCTGGGGCATCAACCGGATGCTGGCACAGCACGGCTTGCCGCCGCAGCCGGTGCGGATGATCGAGAAACTCACCGGCGAAGGTGCCGGCGTACTGGTTTCCAAAGTCTATGCCGCACTGGACGTGGCAGTCGATGCGCGCCGTATCGACGCCGATACGGCTACATATCTCGCGTATTACGCATCACGCCCGGTCGTTGATTCGACACTGTATGCCGATGCCGCCTTGGCCCTGCCGGCGTTTCGCGATGCCGGGCTGCGCCTCGGCGTGTGCACCAACAAGATCCAGGATCTCGCGAAAGTGGTTCTCGATGGTCTCGGGCTCGGTCCGTCGATCGAGGTGGTCGTCGGTTCGGATACGACGCCCTTTCGCAAGCCGCATCCGGCGCCGCTGCTGCATACGCTCGGCCTTCTGGGCGTGGCGGCGGAACACACCATGTTCATCGGTGACACAACGATCGATCGCGATTGCGCGCGAGCGGCCGGCGTCCGGTGCCTGATCGTCGACTGGGGGACCGGACCATCGGTGGACGTACCGGCGACGCACCGGCTGCGCCGGTTTGCCGACCTGCTCCGGGATACCGTCCTGCATGAGTGAGGCTCCCGCCCACATGCTGACGGCGGTGGCGCAGGCCCGGTCCGGGTTGAGCCGCGCGGAGATGCGCCTGGCCGATGTCGTGCTCAGTCAGCCCGAAGCCGTGATCACCATGAGCATGACCGACCTCAAGCAGATGGCGGCGGTCAGCGATCCGACGATCGTGCGGTTCTGCCGACGCCTCGGCTGCGTCGGCTATTCCGAGTTCAAGGTTCGTCTGGCGCAGGGACTCGCACCTCAGCCGCCGTTCAGCCACCAGCCCATCACCAGCCGCGACACGATCTCGGAAGCGACCGCCAAGCTGCTTGCAAACTCGGTCAACGCGATCCGTCGTTTCGCCGACGACCTGGATCCGGATGCGGTGGAAGCGGCCGCGGAATATTTGGTGACATCCAGCAACACGTTTCTTTTCGCGCTGGGCCTGTCGGAAACCGTCGCCTTCGATGCCGAGCACAAGCTGTTCCGCCTCGGCATCCGCTGCCGCCTGGTCCTCGAGGCGCATCGCCAGTCGCTGCTGGCGCCGACAGTGCGCAAGGGCGAGTTGATCGTGTTTTTCTCGCACTCCGGCGATACGCGTACTCTGGTCCGGGCGGCGGAGAGCGCGCGTCGTGGCGGTGCATCGACGGTCGCACTGACGGCGCCCGGCTCGCATCTTGCGCGCGCCTGCGATGTCGTCGTCGCCTTGCCGCGTTACGAACACAGCGAACTCTATACACCGCTGACCGCAAGGCTGAACCATTTCCTGGTGGTCAACATGCTGGTGGTCGCTGTCGGGCTCAAGCAGAAGCGCGAGATGCCGGAAAGCCTGGCAGCGCTCGAACCGTGGCTGACCGAAAAATTCATCGATTGAAGGAGAAATTCGTCATGCAACCATCCAAACCGCAGGATCGTGCCAAGCTTGCAGCCGGCCGCAAGGCGATCGAAATCTATCTGAAGGACGGAATGAGGATCGGCCTCGGATCCGGCACCACCTCGCACTGGTTCGTTCGGGCGCTGGGCGAGAAGGTTCGCGAGGGATTCGATGTGGCCGGTGTCCCGACCTCTACAGCAACGCGCGACCTGGCGATCCAGTGCGGCGTTCCGCTGCTCGATCTCAACGATGTCGAGGAGCTCGACCTCACTATCGACGGCGCCGACGAGATCGATCATGCGGGGCGCATGATCAAGGGTGGTGGCGCCTGCCTGCTCTGGGAAAAGATGGTGGCACGCGTGTCGCGTCGCATGGTCGCGGTCGTCGATGACGCCAAGGTCGTCGAAACGCTCGGGAAGTTTCCGTTGCCGATCGAGGTGATCCGGTTCGGCTGGCGCAGCACCGGGCGCGAACTGCAGAAGCTGTTCGGCCGGTTCGGGCATGAGCATGCGCCGATGATCCTGCGCGGCGGAGAGGCCAACCCGGTGATAACCGACAGCGGCCACTACATTCTCGACTGGCAGCTCGATCGGATCGAGCGGCCGGACGAACTTGCCCCACTGTTCAACGAAATTCCCGGTGTCGTCGAACATGGCCTGTTCGTCGGGATCGCGCACGAGATGGTCATCGGACACGCCGATGGCAGCGCCGACATCGTTCGCCTAGACTGACCGGCACCGAATACCAGGAGGACGTCCATGTATTTCGAGAAGCTCAGTCTCGTGGGCAAGACCGCAACCGTGACCGGGGCCGCGCGTGGCATCGGCTTCGCGTGTGCGCAAGCCCTGGGTGAAGCCGGCGCGCGCGTCGTGGTCACCGACCGCGATGGCGATGCGGCGGAAGCCGCGATCGTCGAGCTGAGACGGCACGACATCGAGGCGCATGCGTTCCGCCTGGACGTCACCGACTCGAAGTCCGTCCGGGACCTCGCTTTGGTCCTGAACAGCCGCTTCGACGGCGTCGACATTCTTGTCGCCAACGCCGGCATCGTTCGCGGCGGCAAGGCGGAAGACGTCGAGGACGATGACTGGCGGGCCGTCATCGACGTCAACCTGAACGGCGTCTTCTGGAGCTGCCGGGAATTCGGCCGCGCGATGCTCGAACGGGGACATGGTGCCATCGTCGCGGTCGGTTCGATGTCGGGCGTGATCGTGAACAAGCCTCAGGAGCAGTCATCATACAATGCCGCCAAGGCCGGCGTGCATCATCTGACGCGCAGCCTGGCAGCGGAATGGGCGTCCCGCGGCGTTCGCATCAACGCGGTCGCACCGACTTATATCGACACGCCGTTGACGAGGTTCGGACTGGAAGATCCGGCCCTGAAACAGGCATGGCTGGACATGACTCCGATGCAGCGGGTCGGTCGTCCCGACGAAGTCGCTTCGGTGGTCGCCTTCCTTGCCTCGGACGCCGCCAGCCTCATGACCGGCAGCATCGTTCTCGCCGATGGCGGCTATAGCTGCTGGTAGATGCTTCGACGCCATGGTTCGGCACATAGTGAACCCTGAGTTACATATCGTGACGCGCGTGTCTTTATCTGTACGAGTTGACGTAGCCGTGTTGCAGGCGACCGTAATATCTCCCCGGAGTACTTCTCATAGAACTTAACGGTCGTGGCGAGCGGCTTTAGCTGCTCAATCTGAACGAAGAGCTTCATGTTCTACCACGACAAGCGACTACGATATCCCGTCAAGGTGACCACGCCCGATCCCGTTTAGGCACGCATGCTGCGGCAGGCAATCGGCGGGATCGAGGGCGAGATCCGCGTCTGTATGCAGTACATGTTCCAGGCCCGGGGTTCACGCGGACCGGATACCCGCTATCGCGACATGCTGATGCACACTGCGACTGAAGAGATCGGCCATATCGAGATGTTGGCCATCGCGGTCGCGTTGAACCTGGAGAAGGCGCTGGCCGTTCTTCAGGAGCAGAGTGACCACGGGACGCGTCCTGGCAGTGCGGCTGTCGAATGCCGCCACGGACCCGGTCATGAAGGACATGTGGAAGTTCCTGATCGGGCGCGACACGGTGCATCAGCAACAGTGGCTTGCGGTGATCGAGGAGCTGGGTGGGCTGAAAAATGTCCTGCCGATCTCGAACTCCTTCCCGAGACTTGTTGCGCGCTACGGGATCATTGGTATCAACCCTTACAAGACCGCCTTCGGAATCTGGATTGGTACGATGACCGCAACACGCAGCCCCGGCTGGTTGTCGCTGCGGATCAGCTCGCCGCCGAGTTGCTTGACCAATCCTTCCATGATGCGTGAGCCGAACCCCTTGCGGAACGTATCCTTGGTAACGCCTCTGTCGGATACGACCAGATGGATGTGCGCGCGATCTTCCTTCAGCTCGACCTGGATCGGGCCAGGGCCACCCGCGTAGGCATACTTGTTCGAGTTGATCAGCAGTTCGGTCAGTACGAGCCCCAGGGTGACGGCCCGGTCGGTGGCGATCAGCACCGGCATCAGGTCCAACGTCAGGTGCTTCGCCCAATCCTGGCCCATGAACGAGAAGGTGTCCGCGCACAGCTCCTCGATGTAGCGCGCCCCATCGACCACCTCGATATGGTCGCCGCGATACAGCCGGCGATGAACCAGCGCCACGGCAGTCAGGCGCCGGCGCGCCTCTTCCAGTGCCTCCTGCAGCTCTATGTTGTCCGATGTGTTGGCCTGCAGGCCGAGGAAGCTGGCGACGAGCATGATGCTGTTCTGCACGCGATGATTGACCTCGCCGATCAGGAACGCCTTCTGCTGCAGGAGAAGGTCCTTGTCCTGCAGGATCTTGGTCAGATGACGGTTGAGGTCGCGCAGGCGCCGGTTCTGCTGCACATCCAGCAAGGCGGACCGCAGCCGCGTGGCCGCCTCGACTTCCGCCAGGGACCAGCTGCGGGCATGTCCGCGGACGATTTCGGCCCAGGCGTCGAACGACGCCCGCGGCGTCAGTGGCATCCGGGGATCGAGACTATGTGCTTTGTGCGGGTTACCGGCCCATTCGACGGTCTCGATCTGCTCGGCCCGGAACCACAACAGGAGCCATGGCTCGTCGACCGACAGGGTCACCGACAGCACACCGCTGACCGCGTTCCGGAACCCGGCTCCGGCCGGGTAGGCGCGCGTCAGGCAGTCCGTCGAGAAGACAGGCTCGACCGCCCGATCCGCCAGCCACGTCGCGAGGGCGCGGATCTCGCCATCAGCGGGGCAGATGCCGCTCGTGACCAGCTCGCGCCCGCGCAGCACGGCCACCCCATCGCCGCCCATCATGCGGCCGATCTCGTCCAGATGGTTGGACAAGGCTTCGTCGAGCGAGCCTTCGCGCGACAGCAGGGCGACGATGTCGTCCTCGAAGCTGCGCAACCGGATGCGCTGGCGAAAGCTTTCGGCTTCGTCCTTCGCCTTGATCTGCCGTCCCAGGCTGCCCACCAGCGACCGGCAGGCGGCGCTGACGTCGTAGGTCAGGGTTCGGGGCGTATCGTGATGACAGGCGACTAGGCCCCACAGAACGCCATCCCGCACGATCGAAAACGAGGCGGAGGCCTGGACGCCCATGTTGCGGAGATACATCAGATGAAGCGGCGACACGCTGCGCAGGCTGCAGTCGCTCATGTCGAGCGGAGCGGATGCCGTCCAACCCGGACGCAGGACGACCGGCCTGTAGGATGCGTCGGGGATCACCCGGAGCACGTTGCGGACATAGAGCGCCCGTGCCTGCTGTGGAACGTCGGATGCCGGAAAGTGGTGGTTGAGGAAGGAGTGCAGATCCTCCCGCTTATCCTCCGCCAGGACCTTGCCCGCGGCGTTGTCCAGGAATCGGTATACCATGACCCGATCGAACCTCGTCAGCCGCCGGAACTCGATGGCCGCCCGCTCGCAGACGGCTGTCATCGACGTTGCTCGTTCGAACCCGGCCGCCGCCATCGCCACCCGGTCCATCACGCGCGAGGCCGACAGGCCTTCCACGGACGCTGTTTCCAGTTCGACGACGATATGGGATCCGCTGCGATGCGCGGTGACGTCCAGCATCTCGCCGGCCGGCGTACGCAGTTGGCCCATGAACCCGCCCACGACGCCCGGCGTCGCCAATGCGGCGATTTCCTCGCCGATCATGTCGCCCACGAGCACCTTGAGGAGCTGACCTTCCCAGGCGGTCACGCCGAGGCGATGCTCGATGTCGCCCGCCACATGCTGGACACGAAGGCTGTCCATCCCGGCAACCAGCATCATGCCATGCGGCTGGATCGAGCCTGGCGCGTGGATCAATTCCCGGTCGCAGGAGGTCAGGTCGAGTGGTTCGAGCGTGATGCTCATCGGGCTGTACTTCCTCGTACAAGGGCAGAAGCAAGAGAGCTTTTAGCGGGCTGCCCCGAAACCCTGAAAAGGAATATCATAAAGCAACAGAAATCCTATTACAATCTCGAAATATCGCGTCTCGTTGCTCCCTGAGCGTAAGACGGTTCAAATGCGCCTCGTGCTCTTTTTGTAGATAGCTGAGAATTTGAAGCATTTCTTCCGCAAGGCCTGTTGATCGTCCTGTCTCGCGCATTTTTACGACACGAGCCTGCTGGCGTGTCACGCGGACAAGACCTTGCCTTGTATGGCGCTGGACCATTTCAAGTTCTGTTTCAAATTCAGTCATGTATGACTACAGGGATAATCATCAGTAGCTGAACTTTCAGAACCGCGTTCCCGTTAAATATACTTGTAATGAGTGATGTCAATCTTCTTAACATGCTCGATTTACGACATTTCATTTCGAGTTGAACAGACATCATAATAAAAGCGAAAGCTCTATGCTAGATCTCGAGCAGGACTTTCATCACGTTTCCTTGCGCAACGGGAGATTGTGAAGAAAAACAATGAAAGTCTGAACACATGGCGGACGTCCGGCACCGAATCGGATCATTACTCATAGGAATCTGTTGCCGAGCCTTGTCGTTTCTTTCGAATGCAAGAGAACTCTGCCCGCCGGTCTGTTGTTTTTACGTAACGGAAATCCGGTTCATTATAAAGTGGATGGTGCGCATAAGTCGACATCGGCTGGGCAGCATCGTTTCGCCACCCAGAACTACCAGGGTCGGCAGTCTGGTTGAGCTGGGACGCTGTCGAACAGCATGACAAGTTGCGCCTTGACTATCCGCTTGTCATCCATTTCTTTAAAAATTTGACGAACTTCTGTGCCGTCTGGCGACGCTACATGGCAAGCTCCTGATCGCGGTTCATCCGACCTATGGCGGCTTTGTGAACGCATAAGCTCGAGACCGGTCGCTCATGTGGAGAACGAAGGGCTGCTTCAACGGTTCAGCGTTGATCTCATCACCTCTGACAGGTTCATTCATGAAAGCGGTCATCTTCCTCGTCATTGGTGATATCCAAGTCGAGGACATGCTCAAGCGCACGAGATCGGAGCAGTGCGCGACCAATTTCAGGACGTTGGCTCATAACCCGGATGCAAGGCGCCGTGCATGCAAACGATCCTGACTGTCAACGGCCACAGGCATAGGCTCAACCTGGATCCGCGCGTAACTTTGCTCGACGCACTGCGCGAGACGATGGGGTTGACCGGCACCAAAAAGGGCTGCGACCAGGGGCAATGCGGCGCCTGCACAGTGCTGGTCGATGGTATCCGAGTGCTGGCCTGCTTCGTGTTGGTCGGTACGGTGAGCGGCGAGGTGACAACCATCGAGGGATTGTCGAATGACGGAGGGACACTGCATCCCATGCAGCAGGCCTTCATCGATTGCGACGCCTACCAGTGCGGATACTGCACTCCCGGACAAATTATGAGCGCCATCGCCTGCATCCGCGAAGGGCATGCGGGAAGTGAGGACGACATCCGCGAATATATGAGCGGCAACCTGTGCCGCTGCGCTGCCTATCCGAAAATCGTGCAGGCAGTTGTTCAGGCAGCGCCGCTGCTCGATGGTTCCGCCTGATGCGCCCCTTCATATTGGAGCGGGCGGCCGATGTGCCGGAAGCCCTGCGTCTCACGGCGGCACACGTGGACAGCCACTATCTCGCCGGCGGCACCACGCTGCTCGACCTGATGAAGCTCGATGTCATGCATCCCGGTGCGATGATCGATGTGAACGCCCTGAGGTCCGACTATGGCGGCATCATGGTGGACGGGAACGGGCTGTACCTGGGTGCCCTCGTGCGCATGGCGGCGGCGGCCGAACATTCCGCTCTCAAACGCGATTACCCGATATTGTCGGACGCACTTCGGCAGGCTGCGAGCCCACAATTGCGAAACATGGCTAGCCTGGGCGGCAACGTGCTGCAGAGGACCCGCTGCCCCTACTTCCGCGACCCGACCTGGGCCGCTTGCAATAAGCGGACCCCGGGCTCGGGTTGTGCAGCCATGGGTGGGGTCAACCGCCTCCTGGCCATACTCGGCACCAGCGCGGACTGCATTGCCCATTACCCCGGAGACTTCGCGGTGGCGCTCGCCGCACTCGATGCGCGCGTGGATGTGCTGGGGCCAGACGGTGCTCGCAGCATGGCGTTCACGGACCTGCATCGTTCGCCTGGCGATACGCCCCATGTCGAAACCACGTTGCGGCCCGCCGAACTGATCGCCGGCTTCCACGTGCCGGCCGGGCCGTGGACCCGGCGCTCGCTGTATTTGAAAGTGCGGGATCGCGCCTCCTATGCGTTCGCCATTGCATCGGCGGCGGTGGCGCTGGAACTGGATGTGGACGGTACAGTGAAGGTTGCACGCATCGGCCTGGGCGGCCTCGCTACGCGGCCTTGGCGGTCGCACGAGGCCGAGGCGGTGCTGGTCGGGCGTATTCCCGACCAAGCTGCGGCGCAGGAGGCAGCGGAAACAGCCTTCGCCGCCGCCGTCACTCACGGCGACAATGACTTCAAGCCCGAGCTGGGTCGCCGGACTCTGGTTCGCGCCCTTCTCGCCGCAGCACATATGGAAGCCTGATATGGACGGTGATCGATTCACCCTGATCGGCAAGCCGACGTTCCGGATCGATGGACGTGCCAAAGTCACCGGACGGGCGCTGTATGCGTCGGACGAGACGGTAGCGAACCCCGCATACGCATTCCTTGTCACCAGCGCGATCGCACGCGGGCATGTGGCAAACATGGAACTGGACGCGGCTCGTTCGGTGGCAGGCGTGCTCGACATTCTGACCCACGCGAATGTGGGCGACCAAGCCGAAACTCCGAAGCAATCGAGCGGCGGCCCGACGACCACGACCCTCGAGAGCGATCGGATATGGCATGACGGCCAGATTATCGCCGTGGTCGTGGCGGACACGTTCGAAGCCGCGCGGGAGGCGGCCTTTAAAGTGCGTGTCACCTACGCCGAGGAAACCCCTGCTGCCACGTTCGGCAGCCTCGGCGTCGAGGACGAGGTGCGCCAGGATGACGAGCACGAAGATTATACGATCGGCGACGCTGAAGCGGCCTTCGCGGCGGCAGACGTCAAGATCGACGCCGCGTATGGTACGCCCACCCAGCACCACAATGCGATCGAGCTGTTCACGACCACCTGCGCCTGGAGTGGCAGTCAGCTTACGATCTGGGAACCGAGCCAATTCGTTTATGGCCTTCGTGGTACCGTCGCGAAGCAGCTGGGGATTGATCCGGAGGATGTGCGGGTCGTTTCCAAATTCGTAGGCGGTGCCTTCGGCTCGAAGGGTGGCGCCACCTCGCGGACAGCCTGGATCGCTCTTGCCGCACGGCGCGCGGACCGGCCTGTAAAACTGGTTGCCACCCGCGACCAGGGGTTCACGATCGCCACGTACCGTGCCGAAACCCGTCACCGCATCCAGTTGGGCGCCGACCGTGAAGGACGACTGACCGCTCTACGCCATGAAGGCTGGGAGGTAACGTCCCGGCCCAGCCACTACAACGTGTCCGGGACGGAATCGACGGCCCGGGCCTATGCCTGCCCGAATATCCTGACGCGCGTGAATATCGTGCATGCCGACCGCAACACGCCGGGGTTCATGCGCGCGCCGCCCGACACGCCTTACATGTTTCCATTGGAGTGCGCGATGGACGAACTGGCGCTGGCACTCCGCATGGACCCGATCGAACTGCGCCGCCGCAACCAGCCTACACAGGACCCGGTTACCGGCTTGCCGTTCTCCAGCCGTCACATGATGGCCTGCCTCGACGCGGGCGCTGCACGCTTCGGCTGGGACCGCCGCAATCCACAGGCAGCCAGCATGAGCGACGGCGACTGGCTGGTCGGCTATGGCTGTGCCGGGGCCTCGTATCCCTCCAACATTTCAAGCTCGGCGGTTCGGGTGACGCTTCAGCCTGAAGGTCGCGCGCGAGTTCGCCTGGCAGGATGCGACATCGGCACGGGTGCCTACACCGTCGTGGCGATCGTTGCGGCCGATCGGCTGGGCCTGCCGATCGATCGAGTGCGGGTGGACATGGGCGATACCGAATATCCGCCTGCGCCATTGGCCGCCGGGTCCAGCCATACGGCAAGCATTGCCAATGCCGTGGCACTCGCATGCGACCAGCTTCGCCAGCGCCTGGCGCATGCCGCGGTTACCACCAATGATGGGCCGCTTGCAGGACGTGACGCTGTGGCCTTGCGCCTTGCCGAAGGCCGCATCATTGCGCCGGACGGCATGTCGGAATCCCTTGCCGATGCGGTGAAGCGTATCTCCGACGGTGCGCTGGAGGTTTATGCCGAGAACATCCCGGAGGGCTCGGCGCCAGGTGCCATGGCAAAGCTCTACCAGGGTCAGAACCCGATATTGCGCGGCCAGAAGCGCAAGGACGTCACCGCATTCGCCTATGGTGCGCAGTTTGTGGAAGTTCGCGTGCACCGCCGCACCTGCGAGGTGCGGGTGCCGCGCATGCTGGGCGCGTTTGCGGCCGGTACGATTATCAACCCCATGGCGGCGCATAGCCAGTACATGGGTGGGATGATCTGGGGTTTATCCTCAGCCTTGCTGGAGGAGACAGAAATCGATCTGCGGGCTGCCCGATACGTCAACGACAACCTGTCGGAATACCTCATCCCGGTGAACGCCGATGTGCGCCAGGTCGACGTCGTGATGGTTCCCGAGGCTGACGATGCCGTCAATCCGTTGGGCGTCAAGGGAATTGGTGAAATCGGCATTGTGGGCGTCAATGCGGCAATCGCGAATGCCGTGCGCCATGCGACCGGACGCCGTATCCGGCAGTTACCAATCCGGATCGAGGATTTGCTCTAAGCTCGTTGCGTGTGTCTGTTCGTCAACCTTTCAAAGCATGTGCCATCGGGAAGTAGCCTCTTTCATTCAATGCTCAACCGGATCCCAGGTTGTCAGAAACGTCAGCACGTCGTTCCTGGTTCTGCTATCGTTCATTGTTCGATGTGGCGGCCACTTTCAGAGTGGTGAGACATCACCACTACTGGAACCGTCGAGCATCCGGAAGGTCAGGATAGGCGGTGTCTTCCAAGGACCCTCGTCGTCATGGACGATCAGCATCCGCATTCTCCTAACCTGAGATGTGGCCGTCGCTCCGCCAGTGAACAAACGCCTGCTCGTGAACCAATCATCCAGTGACCGTTTTTCGGATTGCGGCACGCTGCTATGAGTATGTCATTGCGGAACCCTTCGACGCTCACGGCGTTGTGAATGCAGCGGGACTGCCGTGGGACGCTGCGTGTGGATGTCAGGATCGATCATAAGCACCTTCTACCGACCATCGGCCTGTCGTTTCAACTTGCACTAATCCAGGCAAGGCGCTGTTCGCCACCTTGAGCCGGAAATTCAGGTCAACTGTACGAACTGGTATTTCAGGCTGTGAACAAGAGGCTTTTGCTTTGTCAACGAGTTACAATTATCGATGAATACCACTGACCTTCAGCAAAAATCTGTCGACTTAACAAATTGCGATCGGGAGCCGATCCACATACCGGGTGCGATCCTGCCGCACGGCGTGATGCTCGTCGTCGATCCGGATACACTGCTCGTGCTGCAGGTCGCCGGCGATACGGCGTCCCTGCTCGGGGTCGGTTTCGACGATCTTCTCGGCATTTCGCTTACCGCGCTGTTCAGCCCGGCACAGATCGATCACCTGCGGACGATCGTCCGGCTCTCGCCCCTGGTGAAGCCCCGCCATCTGCTCGATCCGGCGCTTCGTGTCTTTCCGGATCGGCCGCTCGATGCCAGTATCCACCGCAATGCGGCCGGCCTGATTTTCGAATTCGAGGTCGCCGATACCGAAGACCAGTTCAGCGTGGATCCACTCGCCGGCGTGCAGGATATGCTGGCTGGGCTCGAGGACGCTTCTACCCTGCAGGCCTTCTGCCAGAAGGCCGCTGACAGTGTGCGGCGCGTGCTGGGCTATGACCGCGCGATGATCTACCGGTTCATGCCCGACGGCGACGGCTGGGTTTTTGCAGAAAGCCGCGAGGCGTCGCTCGTCGCCTTCCTCGACCTGCACTATCCGGCGAGCGACATTCCGGTCCAGGCCCGCGCGCTGTATGTCGCAAGCTGGCTTCGCCTCATTCCCGAGATCGACTATGTGGCGGCCCCGGTCCTTCCGGCCCTCAGCCCCGTTACCGGCGAGCCGCTCGACATGAGCCAAGCGACCCTGCGCAACGTGTCGCCCATCCATCGCGAGTACCTGCGCAACATGGGCGTCAACGCGTCCATGTCGATCTCGATCATCCGTGACGGCAAGCTGTGGGGTCTGATCGCCTGCCACCACAACACCCCTCGCCGCCTGCCACGTCATCTCCGGGCGATGGGCGAGCTGTTCGGATCGATGTTCTCGCTTCAGCTCGAAGTGCGTCAGCGCATCGAATATTTCGATGCGCGCCTGTCCAGCAAGGCCATCCTGCAAACGCTCATGCACGACTTGGCTGGCGAGAACGACTACGTCGCCGGGCTGATGCGCCAGGCCCCGCTGTTGCTGAGCTACATCCAGGAGGGCGGCTTGTCGCTCCATGGCGATCTCCAGGGTGGCGTCGCCGTTCGGTTCAGCAGCGAGATACGCTCGATGGGCGAAACGCCGAACGAGGTTCAGATCGCGGCCCTGACCGACTGGCTGTCGGAACGCATGTCGGAGCAGGACGGCATCTTCGTCACGGACCGGCTTGGCGAACTCTGGCCACCAGCGGCCGATTTTGCCACGATCGGCGCCGGCCTGCTCGCGATCTCGATCTCGCGGACGCCGCGCGACTTCATCCTGTGGTTCCGGCCTGAACTGGTCGCGAATGTGACCTGGGCCGGGGATCCGACCAAGCCGGTCGAGTTCGGGAGCTATGGCGATCGCCTGACCCCTCGCAAATCCTTCGCCGCCTGGACCCAGATAGTACGCGGGCGCTCGTCTCCATGGATGCTGCCGGACAGTGCTGCGGCGTTCGACCTGCGTCTGTCGCTGCTCGAGATCGTGCTGCGCCGCATCGATGCCGTCACACGTGAGCGCTCGCGCGTCTTCGACCGCGACCAGATGCTGATGGCCGAACTGGACCACCGGGTGAAGAATACCCTGGCAAACATCCAGGCGCTGGTCATTCAGACCAAGCGGAGCGCCACGTCCCTCAACGATTTTGTCGAGAACCTCGATGGACGAATTCGTTCGATGGCCAAGGCGCACAGCCTCCTGACGCAAAGCCACTGGGCCGGCGTATCGCTCGCAGCTTTGGCCAGCGACGAACTCGACCCGTATGGGCGCGGCGGGGCGGACATCGTGGTGGACGGTCCCACCGTGGTGCTGAGCCCCAAATCGTCGCTGGCGCTCTCGCTGGCCATGCACGAGCTGGCGACCAATGCCGCCAAGTATGGCTCGTTGTCCCGGCCCGGTGGTCGGGTGTCGATCCGGTGGGGCGTTGCCGACGATGGCGGCCTGCATGTCGTGTGGCGCGAAGCGGGCGGCCCTGTGGTGCAGGAGCCGAAACGACGAGGATTCGGCACCCGCCTCATCGAAAAAGCGCTCGCGATGGAAACGAGAGGCCGCTCGACGATCCACTTCGATCCCGATGGCGTCGTCTGCGAAATCACCCTGCCAAAGGCCGCCATCATCAGCGTCACCGCGGCTGCCAGCCCTCCAGCGGCTGCATGGGCGGACATCATCGAAGCGGTGACGCCACCGCCCCCCATGCGCCCGCGCATCCTGGTCGTGGAAGACTCGGCGCTGGTGATCATGTCGCTTGAGGAGTGCTTCGATGAACTCGGGTGGGACATGGTCGGACCCGCAACGACGGTTGCGGAAGCACTTATCCTGGCGCTCGAGGAAGACATCGACGCGGCACTACTCGACATCAATCTCAATGACGAGATGTCGTGGCCGATAGCCTCCATCCTTGTGAAGCGCGGTGTCCCGTTTGCCTTCGCCACTGGATACGACGCCAGGATGGTGCTCCCGGAAGCTCTTCAGAACATACCGGTCATCAGCAAACCCTATAATCTGAAAGACGTTGAACTGCGGCTTCGCACTGTGCTTTCACCGGTCAAATAGGTGGCTGCACACTGGCTCGGCAGTGAGCGCCGGATGCCGTCACCTTGACCGTTTCACATCCGCTAACTGGCGCCGGGCGGAATGATGACGGACTTGATTCCTTGCCTCTGCCAGGCATGCTCGAGTGCTCTACCCCAATCCTTCAGTTCGAAATCATCGGTAACGATCTCGTCCACCTTGACCTGTCCGGTTTCGAGGTAGGCCAATGCGCGTCCGAAATCGTGGATTTGCGCGAAAGACCCTTTGATCGTGATCTCGCGACGAAACACGTCGAACGGGTTGACCGGGAATGTAGCCGGTTCCGGGTATACGCCGTAGATCAGCACAGTGCCGCCGCGACGCGTCTGCCGTACGGCTTCCGCACACATGTCCGGCGCTCCGGTCGCTTCCACCACGTAGTCGAAACCGTTGGCGCTGATGTCGCGCAACGCGGTGCGGTGCGTCTCCGGATCATGGCGATCCACCGCCACCACGCGGTCCGCCGATAGCCGTTCCGCCAGGGCCAGCTTCGGGCCGGGAGGTGCTGCGACTGTCAGGCGTGCAGCGCCGTTCCGCTTGAGCAATTGTGCCAGTACCTGTCCTGTCGGCCCCGCGCCGAATATCAGAACATCCGCGCCCGGCCTGACATCCAGCACGTCCATCCCATGCACCGCACAGGCTGTGGGTTCCACCATGACAGCCTCGCGCCACGGAAGGCCTGATACCGGGAACAATTCGCGTGCCTTGACACGCATGAACTCCGCAAAACCGCCATCCATCTGGATGCCGTAGGCCAACAGGTTCTCGCAGCGCAGCTGTTCGCCCCGGCGGCAATAGAAGCACTGCATGCAGGCGCGATTGCAGTTGGCCACGACCCTGTCGCCTACATGCCAGTCCCCGGCGGCTTTCCCGACCTCGGCGATCTCGCCGGCAAATTCGTGTCCGGGGATGAGCGGGAACCGCGGCCCGAACTCGCCCTCATGAATATGCAGGTCGGTGCCGCATAATCCACAGGCCCGAACGCGGATCAGCACCTCGTCATCCTCGATTTTGGGTTCCGCGACATCGCGATACGAGAACGAGCGCGGCGCATCGTAGACAATGGCCTTCATGACATGCGTTTCCCTTTTTCGGATCCTGCGCGCGCAACGTCGATTTCGCGAGCGGACTGCTTCGGTTTAACCTGCCACGACGATCTTGACCCCGGCCTCTTCAAGGGCGCTTGCGAGATCACCGTCGGGTTGTGCGTCGGTCACGAGATACTCCACCAGATCGTAATTCGCCACCATGGCGAAAGCCTGGATGTCGAACTTGCTGCTGTCGGCGAGCAGGATAGTTCGCTGGCAGGCGGCCATCATCTCCTTGGTGGCAGTCGCCTCTTCCAGCTTGCTGATCGAACATCCTTTTGCCGACATGCCGGAAACAGCTATGACCGCGGTGTCGACCGAGATCTGAGGCATTGCTGCGAAGCCGGCAAAACCGACCATGACTTGTGAACTGGCGATGTAGGTACCGCCAAGAACATAAACCGCGCGCACGGCGTGTGGCGGCAGGATGGACGGCACATGCAGATTATTGGTCACAATGGTCAGGTCGTGGTGGTTGCCGAGTTCGTCGGCGAAGAAGGCAATGCTTGATCCACCGTTCAGCATCAGCGTCTCACCGTCCCGTATCAACTGCGCGGCCGCCTTGCCTATGCGCTCTTTGGCACTTCTCTGCACGTTCATGCGGCTGTCCAGAGTGGTGATGGATGACGTCACCAGCCGCTCGCGGGGCACGGCGCCACCATGCGTACGGACCAGCAGGCCCCGCTCTTCCAGGAGTGTAAGGTCGCGCCGGATCGTGTCCCTGGATACGCCGAAAATGTTGACAAGCTCGCCTGCCGAGACCTGACCACGCTTTTTGACCAGTTCGACAAGCTTGGTCTGCCGGGCCGCTGGAAGATTACTGCCTGCTTCATCCTGGTTGCTCGTTCGAAGCAGCATATCGTCCACCAATAGTCTCCAACTGTCCGACCGATCCAATTCCAGATTAACATAAAACATGCAGCGACGACCAGCATCACGGCTTGACAGCCTGCATATAGCTGCAGATAGCCGCACAACTGCGCATGCTTAGGCATGAAGATGGCATAAACGCCACAAAGCGGACGGTCGGGGCGCACGCGTCTCGAGGAGGTCGAACCATGGACTGGACTGGCGAGTATCATCGCGCGGCGAGTTGTCTCGATGACTATGCGGCACACGCGAGGCTGACTTTGTGCGGCATGTCCGCGTGTGTCGATGCGATGATCTCGTTGCACGACGCAAAGCCACTTCTGCAGGCAGCAACCCCGGCGCAAGCCGTCACGTTTGCCGGGACGCTCGTTGCCCGTGCGAAAGCCGGAACCGGCGGCGAGATCCGGGTCGAGTGGCCTGAAGGCCCCGACTGGCTCGACAACAATCTATCGTTCCGGCACCTTCTTGGAGGAACCGGCCCGCATGCGGCGCGCGTCCTGACACGTCTTGGCGCGCCAGCATTGCTTGCACTTGCAACCCGCAGTCCGGAGCAAATGGCTGTTCTGGACCCGGGTCTTCATCTCGCGCACGAGGGACAAGCTGTCGAGGTGATCCGGCTTCGGCCGATGCAGCCAAATGCAAAGAAGATCTATATTTTCGAGTTCACGGCCGGTCGTGATCTCGATGGTTCTCGGAGGCAGCGCCGGCACGACGCGGGACACGTTCGAACTGGTCCATCAGGCGGAACGCTACGGAGCACGGCTCGCCCTGTTCGGCAGGAAAATCAACCTCGCGGAACAGCCGCTGACATTGATCGCGTTGATGCGGCAGGTGGTCGACCAGGTGATCGCCCCCATGCGCCATCTGGACGACGATTTGAAAATCACCGAGAGCGCGTTTCAACACGAACGATCCTGATCCTCGGGACCATACGATCCCAGGTCCATTCGGCGACGATCCGGTGGTCGAGCCTAACGGACTTCCGGTACCTGCCGTGCATCGGCGAGAAGCCGCAGCATCACCAGCGTCGCGGGCGAGCAGGGACGTTGGTTCGGCAGGATCAGCCCATACGCTCCGGCACTGATCTCGGTATCGAGCGGCAGGATGCAGAGCTGCCCGCATGCTTCCTGTTGTCTCGCTACCGGTTCCGAAACGATGCTGATCGCATCGGTTCTTGCAACATAGGTCAGCGTCATGAGCAGTGAATTCGTGCTGACGACCCGTGCCGGGGGAAGCAGACCAGCCGTATGGAACAAATCGTCTACCCGTGCCCGGAGCCTGGAGCCGTGCGCCTGAAGCACCCATGAGGCGTCATGGAGTTCGGCGATATCGACGGTCCGACGACGCTGGAAAGGATGACCGTGACGTCCAACGAGGCAGAGCGCTTCCGTGCCGAGCTCCTCGTAGGTGAACATGCTGCGGTCGAACGATGGCGTCGGACGACCCAGCATCATGTCGAGATGCCCGGTCAGGAGCCGATCGAGCAGGAAATTGCTCGACCCGGCCTCCAGCTCGATCTCGATGCGTGGGTGGCGTTCCTGGGCGATCGCCAGCACCGACGACAGGAGATCGACGATAGGCCCGTCGATCGCTCCGATCGTGACCCGCCCGAGATGACCGTCCTGGACCGCATTGATCTCGTCCCGTGCCCCATCCAGCTCGGCCAGGATCGCCTGCGCGCGCCTGGTCAGGATCTCGCCGTATATATTCTGTTCCAGGCCTCGCCCATGCCGGTCGAAAAGCGGCTGGCCGATCGCCGCCTCGAGATCGATCAGCAGCTTCGATGCTGCTGGCTGGGACAGGCCGAGGCTGGCTGCGGCCTGATGCAGCTTTCGGTCGCGGAGGAGGGCGGTCAGCACCTGCAGATGCCGGAACTTGAGGCGGCTCTGTATGAACCAGTTGGGGGCAAGATGACGTCGAACAGGCATCATCGATCCATATCAGAATCCATATGTTTCGCCAGAAAAGTCGGATTAGACGGATATGGCAGAGCTGGCTATCATCCGGCTAACCAATCCAGCCGGCCGGCGCTATCGCCCGTCCGGACTGACAATCGACCCGGAGACCGTCCATCGTCATTGCACTACGATACGTCATTCGATCATGCCGCCGACGTGATTGGTCGTACGGGGCTGGATCTTGTCCGACTGCATGCTGTCGTTCATGCAGCATAGGCAAGCCGACGTTTAGCGTCTTCGCCGTTTGCATATGATTTCCTTAACTTCTGCCACGTAGCCAGGAGCAGTAGTCGTGTCCGCTTCAAATCCATCGAACCTCAGCAGAGACAACTGGCCCATTGCCGCGGCGATGATCCAGTATGCGAATGTCTTACCGGATGGCTCATCCGTTCAGAACCAGTCCGTGGAGGCCTGGGCCGCGACGATGTCGCAGATCGCCGATGCAGGCTTCACCGAGATCGATCCGACAGACTGCTGGCTTCGTGTCGCCGACCTCACCCAGGCGCGCCGGGACGAGTTCAAGCAGGCGCTACGCGAAGTCGGCCTGACCGTGCCGGCCATTTCCACGTCGCGACGTTCGATTATAGATCCCGAGCGGGGCGACGAGTATCTCGCCTATTGTCATCGGGTCATAGACGCTGCCGCCGACCTGGGCGCGCAAAGCGTCTGTTTCGGGCTGTTCGGTCCGCTGACCGACGCGCAAAAGAAAGTCCTCTGGTTCTGGACCGTCGACGGAGTACGCAATCCCGATGACCCGGCAATGTATGTCCGCGCGGTAGCCGGCATGCGCGAACTCGGACGCCATGCAGCCGAAGTCGGGCTCGATATCGCTCTGGAAATGTATGAGGACACCTATATCGGGACGGCCGACAGCGCAGTCAAATTCGTCAAGGACGTCGATCATCCGGCGGTCGGGCTCAATCCCGACCTGGGTAATCTGGTCCGTCTGCATCGTCCGGTCGAGCATTGGGCGAGCATGGTCGAAAAGACGATGCCGTATGTCCGTTACTGGCACGTGAAGAACTACCTTCGGATCGTCGACGAGTCGAAGGATATCTATCTCAGCGCGCCAGCCCCGCTCGAAACCGGTGTGATCAGCTATCGCTCGGCGATCACCCAGGCGATCGCGCATGGCTTCCGCGGCGCCTTCTGCTGCGAACATTACGGCGGCGACGGTCTCAGCGTGAGCGCGGCCAATCGAGCGTATCTGAAGCGGATACTGCCGAAACATGTCGGCCCGGTCTAAAGCATTATCCGATCTCGATCGAATAATGCTCGTTAAAACAATGAGCTTGAGGTTTCTTTCGATCTGCTTCGATCGGCAGAAACCTCCAGGCGTCGCGTTTAGGTTGAGATGACGCATATTCTCCAGGAGCCGGAAGATTTCGCAGCGGACGCATTGCGCGGCTACTGCGAAATCCATGCCCGGCTGGTGCGGCCGGTCCGTGGCGGCGTGTTGCGATCGACAGAGACGCCGGACGGCAAGGTGGCGCTGGTGATCGGTGGCGGCAGTGGCCACTATCCGGCTTTCGCGGGCTATGTGGGTCCTGGCCTGGGCGACGCCGCCGTGGCAGGGGATGTGTTTGCCTCGCCTGCCACGAGACTGATTGCCGAGATCTCCCGCAAGGCGCACCGGGGCGCGGGCATTCTGCTCGCTTTTGGAAATTATGCGGGCGACGTGCTCAATTTCGGCTTCGCGGCGACACGTCTGCGTGGCGACGGGATCGATGTGCGGGTTCTGGCAATCACCGATGATATCGGCAGCGCTCCGAAGGGCGAGGAAGCCAGGCGCCGCGGTGTCGCGGGCGATATTCCCGTTCTGAAAATTGCCGGAGCGGCCGCTGAGGCAGGTCTGGGACTGGACGCCGTGGAAATCGTGGCGCGACGCGTGAACGACCGCACCCGTTCGTTCGGCGTGGCATTCGGCGGCTGCACGCTTCCGGGCGCCAAAGAGCCGCTGTTCGTCGTACCGGACGGTCGCATGGCGATCGGTCTTGGTCTGCACGGAGAGGCGGGAATCGACGAGACGGACATTCCTCCCGCCTCCGAGCTTGCCATCCTCCTGGTCGACCGTCTTCT
The DNA here is from genome assembly GCA_050954785.1 of Janthinobacterium lividum. GTDB lineage: Bacteria > Pseudomonadota > Alphaproteobacteria > Acetobacterales > Acetobacteraceae > Lichenicola. The sequence goes on from JBPBQO010000094.1 coordinate 35,578, forward strand.
CGACGAGGCTCCGGCGGCACCCGGCAAGCGGGTTGCCGTGCTGCTGAACGGACTTGGCGGAACCAAGCAGGAAGAGCTGTTCGTGCTGTGGACCCACGTGGCTGCGCGTCTTCGCCACCATGGGCTCGACATCGTGGCGCCGCTGGTCGGCGAATACGCCACTAGTCTCGACATGGAAGGCTGTTCGCTCACGATCACCTGGCTCGACGAGGAGGTGGAGCAATTCTGGCTGGCACCGTGTGACTCGGCTGGCCTGCGCGTCGGCAACACGTCGCCCACCCGGCCGGCGGCGCCGTTGAACGCCGACGATGCTGCGCGCACGACTTGGCCGGATGCATCTCCAGCGTCCCAGTCCGCCGGTACGCTCGTTGCCGACACCTTCGCGCGCCTGGCCGACATGCTGCAGGCCGCCGAGGATGAGCTCGGCCGTATCGATGCGCTGACCGGCGATGGCGACCATGGAATGGGAATGGCTCGTGGGTCGCGTGCTGCCGCGAACGCCGCGCAGGATGCCGCTGCTCATCACGCGGGCACCGCCAGCGTGCTTGCCGCTGCGGCGGATGCCTGGGCCGATCGGGCCGGTGGAACCTCCGGCGCGATTTGGGGTCTCGGCCTGCGATCCGCTGCGAACGCCCTCGACGACGGCGTCGTGCCGACTGCTGAAGAAATCGCGTTCGCTGTTACGCAGGCTGTTGAGGCGGTCATGACGATCGGCGGCGCGCGTCCGGGCGACAAGACCCTGGTCGATGCCTTCGAGCCGTTCGCCCGGACATTGGCAGCGCAAGTCGCGGCTGGCGCATCGATTGCGCAGGCCTGGACCCAGGCTGCCGACGCGGCAAAGAAGGCGGCCGATGACACCGCCAATCTGGTCCCTCGGCTTGGCCGGGCGCGTCTGCATGCCGCCCGCAGCAAGGGACACTGCGACGCGGGTGCCGTCTCGTTCGCGATGGCGGCCCGGACTGCCGGAAAGGACGCATGATGTCCGAGACCAGGCTCCGGATTGTCATCGGATGCGATGAGGCCGGTATTCGCTTCCGTGACGCCTTGAAGGCCGACCTGTTGCGTCATCCCGATGTTTCGGACGTCACCGACGTTGGTGTGACCTCGAACGATGGCGAGGCGTATCCGCACATCGCGGTGCGTGCGGCCCGCATGGTGGCGGCTGGCGAAGCCGACCGCGCGCTCCTGATCTGCGGAACCGGGCTCGGCGTGGCGATCAGCGCCAATAAGGTGCCGGGGATCCGTGCCGTGACGGCGCATGACGTCTATTCGGTGCAGCGTTCGGTGTTGAGCAACGACGCGCAGGTATTGTGTTTCGGCGAGCGAGTGATCGGCCTCGAATTGGCCCGGATGCTGACGCAGGAGTGGCTGAAATATCGTTTCGACCCGTCCTCTTCGTCCGCGCCGAAGGTTGCCGCCATCTGTGGCTATGAAACGCCGAACCCGGCCGGTTGAGAGAGTGCTCCAGCGAATGCAAGTCCGTCGTCGAATCGTTGGCGTCAGCCTCAAGATGTACATGGGGCTGGAACGCACGCAGCACTGGCTCCGCTCGGTGGCCGACATGGCGGCAACCGGGCTTCCGGCCGACGTCGATCTGTTCGTGATCCCCTCTTTTCTTTCGCTGTCCGATGCGCGCACGATTCTGGCCGGTAGCCGTGTGGCGTTCGGCGCCCAGGACGTGTTTTGGGAAGATGAGGGCGCCTATACCGGAGAGATATCCGCTCCCATGCTGGCCGAGGCCGGATGCCGGTTCGTGGAAATCGGCCACGCGGAGCGCCGACGGATTTTCGGCGAAACCGAGGACATGATCAGCCGCAAGATCGATGCGGCCGTTCGGTCCCGTCTGGTCCCCGTTTTATGCATCGGCGAGGCGACCAGGGCTGCACCGGAGGATGTCGTTCTCGATTGCATGGCACAATTCGAGACTGTCACGGCGGGAATAGACAAGGCGTCCGCTCTGGTTTTCGCCTGGGAACCGATCTGGGCGATCGGCGCCGCCAAGCCTGCCTCCGCCGACTATATCGCCGTGGTCGCACGTGGATTGCGGGACGCACTGGCGTCCTGGCCCAACCTGCGCCTGATCTATGGTGGCAGCGCGGGACCAAGACTTCTCGATCAGATCGGCGATGTGGTCGATGGCTTGTTTCTTGGCCGTTTCGCACACGATACCGATGCACTCAGGCGTGTTCTCGCCGAAGCATCGACGTCCATAACCACGTCCGCGTAGAATCCTGTACTTTCTGGAGAAAAATACCATGATAACGACGATCAAGACGGTGGCGGTCATCGGTGCAGGCTACATGGGCGGAGGCATCGCGCAGTCGCTCGCCGCGGCCGGCATGACCGTGATCCTGGCGGATGCGTCACCGGAGGCGACCGCGAACGCTCTCGCGCGACTGCTTCGCGAAGCGAAGGAGTTCGAGGCACAGGGCCTGTTCCCGGCCGGGGCCGCCGCACTGATCGAGGCGAACCTGAGCACGGCGGATTCGATCGAGGACGCGGTCCGCGACGTCGATTTCGTCGAGGAAGCGGTGTTCGAGGTTCTGGCGGTCAAGCACGAGGTGCTGCGTCGCATCTGTGCCGCGGCCCGTCCGGATACCATCATCGGCACCAACACCTCTACATTGCCGGTGAGCACGCTGGTGCCGGCAATCACCGGGCCGGAACGTTTCCTCACGGTTCATTTCAGCAACCCGGCACCGTTCATCCCCGGCGTCGAGCTGGTCGCGGGCGTCGATACGGATCCGGCCATCATTCCGGTCGTCAAGGACATGCTGAAGCTCGCGAAGCGATCCAGCGCCGAAGTGGCCGATGTGCCCGGCTTCGTCCTGAACCGCCTCCAGTATGTCCTGCTGAAGGAGGCCAATTCGATCGTCGAGCAGGGAATCGCCACCGCGCCCGACGTAGACACCATCGTTCGCTCCACGTTCGGTTTCCGCCTGCCGTTCTTCGGTCCGTTCGCGATCGCCGACATGGCCGGACTCGATGTCTATGCGAACTGCTTCAAGACGTTCGAGGATGCGTTCGGCGATCGTCTCGCCACGCCCACGCTGCTGGCGTCGCTCGTGGCCGACGGCAAGCATGGCGTCAAGAATGGCGCCGGGTTCTACGGCGATTTCGACCCGGCCATGGCGGCCGAGATCGTTGCCTACCGCAACAAGGCGTATGCGCGGATGGCACAACTGCTCGAGGAACTCGGGCCGTCGCCGTTCGAACGCCTGACTGCTCCGAAGTCCTAGCAGTCTCGAAAAAGTCTGTTCCGGCGGGTCAGGTCCGGCGTCATGACCCGCCGCCTCATGCTCATGAACGTCGGCCGGCCGCCGATGGAGACGACCGGTCCTGGCACCATGGATGGCCCGGTCGCCGGGTGATGAGCTTCGTCCTCATTCCGGCGGCGACCGGGACCATTGCCGCATAAGCGATCCCGACATCCACGCGCGCCGGCAGGACAGTCTCGGGCGCATGACCCTGAGCCGTCCGAAGGCGATCAACGCACTGACCCTCGGCATGATCGGTACGATCGACGACATCCTGGACGAATGGTCCGCCGATCCGGACGTGCGCGCTGTCCTGATCGATGGTGCCGGTGAACGCGGCCTGTGCGCCGGCGGCAACATCCGGTTCCTGTATGAAAGGGTCCGAAGCGGACATCCCGAGCAGGCCGACCGTTTCCTGCAGTCCGAGTACACGCTGAATGCCCGCATCGCCCGCCTGTCGAAGCCCTATGTCGCGATCATGGACGGGCTGGTGATGGGCGGCGGCGTCGGTGTGCTCACGGATCGGTGCGGATCGTCACCGAGCGGACCAGGCTGGCCGTGCCGGAGGTCGGCATCGGGTTCGTGCCCGACATCGGCAGCATCTGTTTGCTGTCGGCGGCCCCGAGCGAACTGGCACGCATGCCGCCCTGACCGGCGACGCTCTCGGCGCCGCGGATGCGATCCTGTGCGGCCTGGCCAACCACCATGTACCGTTTGATGGGCTACCGGCTCTGGTCGAGGCGCTGGATACCTGTCGCGACGCCATCGACATCGACCTGTGCGTTGCCTCGCATGCGGCGCCACCGCCAGCAGGCAGGCTCGCCGCCGATGCGGGCTGGATCGATGGCTGCTACCGGCACGATACCGTCCAGGCAGTCCTGGAGGCGTTGAGGGCCCATCCCGAGCAAGCCGCTCGTGCGGCGGCCAAGCAGATTGCCGGCAACTGCCTGACTTCGCTGCAAGCGCTACGACAGGGCCGTCGGCTCGGACGGCTCGAAGCATGCCTGGAGCAGGAATACCGGCTGGCGACCGGGTTGCTGCGGCAGCCCGACTTCATCGAAGGCGTCCGGGCCGCGATCATCGACAAGGACCGGACCCCGGCCTGGATGCTGGCGACCTTGGCCGAGGTCGATCCGGCGCGGATCGACGCGCTGTTCCGACTCGATGGGAGTGTTGCTCTCACGCTTGCCTGAATCGACTGCCGAACAATCTGCCGGGCTCGATGCCCGGTCCATGCAACGGATAGCCGGTCGCGCTACTGTTGTTCCGGCGTGTGCACGATGAGCCCATCGAGCCCTGGCGTCATGGCAATCTGGCAGGACAGGCGCGAGTTCTCGCGAATCTCGAACGCAGACTCCAGCATGCTCTTTTCCGCCGCGTCCGGGACGCCGGTCGCGGCGCGCCAAGCCTCGTCCACGTAGACATGGCAAGTGGCGCAGGCGCACGCGCCGCCGCAATTGCCCAGGATGCCCGGCACGTCGTCGTTGATCGCCGCCTCCATGACTGAAAAGCCGGGACGGGTCTCGACGATGGTCTCGATGCCGTCATGAGCGATGAAGGTGATGCGGGCCATGCAGGCTGCCTCGTTCAAGTTCGGTCGATGGTCGGGAGCGGGCTTGTACCTCAGCCAGCATCGTCCGGCCACATTCCTGCATCGGACCGGTCGGTGAACTCCATATGTTCCCGATAAAGCGAGCATGGTCTCGATAAGGCGGGGCACCCGCAGTCGCATTAATATTGGCCGGTTGAAAACTTTTGCCTTCGAAGCGTTATAGACCCGTTAAAACGGAGTCTACCTTGGACGCCCACATATCGAGCGAGCACGAGAAGCTGCAGGAGTTGCTCCGGCAGCAGATCATCCTGACGCGATTCGGAGAGCTTGCTCTACGTTCGGACGATCTCGACGACATCCTCACCAAGGCCTGCCATCTGGTAGGAGAGGCCATGGGCACGGACCTTGCCAAGGTCGTCGAGTTGCAGGACGACCAGGAAACTCTGCTGGTGCGCGCGGGTGTCGGCTGGAAGCCGGGCGTGGTGGGGCATACGACCATCCGGGCGTCCGAAGATACATCGGAGGCTCACGCGCTCAAAACGCACGAACCGATGATCTCGTCCGATATCGCGACTGAGACGAGGTTCAAATATCCGCCGTTCCTCACGGATCACGGCGTCAAGGCGATGGTCAATGTCGTCATCATCGGCGGCAGGGACAAGCCGCCGTTCGGCATCCTGCAGGTCGATAGCCGCGTACCGCGCGAGTTTACGGAAGAAGACATCCTTTTCCTGCGTAGCTATGCGAACCTCCTTGCCGCTGCGGTGGACCGCCTGCGCATCATCGGCGAAATGCACCAGGCGCAAGTTCTTCTGCGTGAAAGCGAGACCCGTCTTGCTCGTGCCATTTCAGCCGCGGGAATGAGTACCTGGGAGTGGGATACGGTCAACGACACGCTCCGTTCCTCCCCTGGCTTCGAGGCTCTTTATGGACGGGAACTCGGAACCTTGTCGTCCATCACCACCGTCCGGCATGCAGTTTATCCGGAAGACTGGCCAGCAGTGGTCGTTGCTCGGGATCGAGCACTGCGAGGCGAGAACAACGGCAATTATGCAACCGAGTTCCGGGTCGTGCGGCCTGGCGGCTCGATATGTTGGCTGCGAGCGACCGGACATGCGGAGTTCGACGTCATGGGTGAACCCATGCGCCTTACCGGTGTCATGCAGGACATCACAACCAGCCGCGATGCCGAAGAGCGCATCGCACACATGGCCCGACACGATGGGCTTACAGGGCTGCTGAACCGTCGTGCTTTGGAGGAGCGGCTAGAGGATGCGCTACTGCGCAGCCAGCGTGGAGAAGCCTGCGCAGTACTGGCGCTCGATCTTGATCGCTTCAAGGATGTGAACGACACGCTAGGGCATGCCGTGGGCGATGCCGTATTGCGTTCCGTGGCGTCTCGTCTGCTCGAAGCTACGCGTGAAACGGACGTGGTCGCACGCCCCGGCGGTGACGAGTTCGTTGTCATCGAGTTCGGCCTGCATCAGCCGCACGATGTCGAGACGCTGGCGACGCGTATCATTGCAACACTCAGCCAGCCGCACGAGGTTGATGGGCACAGTGTCACCACCGGGGTCAGCATCGGTATCGCCGTTGCGCCAGCGGATGGCACGAAGGTGGAACAGGTGCTCAGGTGCGCCGATCTGGCACTTTACGGCGCCAAACGGGATGACGAGATCCGTTTCAGGTTTTTCGAGCCGGGAATGCAGGCCCGGGCGCAGGAACGTAGGCAGTTGGTCACCGACCTTCGCCTGGCGCTCGTCAAGGGTGAATTCGAGCTGCATTACCAGCCGTTTGTCGAACTGACGCATAACAGGATCATCGGTTTCGAGGCGTTGGTACGGTGGCGGCACCCGGTGCGCGGTCTTGTACCTCCGGACGTGTTCATTCCCTTGGCCGAGGAGACCGGCCTGATCGAGCCGCTCGGCAGATGGATCCTCTTCAAGGCCTGCGCTGACGCGGTCGCCTGGCCACAGGAAATAAGGGTGGCGGTAAACCTGTCGGTCGTGCAGTTCTCGAAGGGCGATCTGACGGGAACGGTTTTCGCTGCCCTGGACGGGGCCGGGCTGGTGCCGGGACGTCTGGAGCTGGAAATTACCGAAAGCCTTCTGCTCCATGAAAGTGAAACAACCCTCGCCACGTTGCGCCACCTGCGCGAGTACGGGGTATCGATCTCCATGGATGATTTCGGCATCGGCTATTCGTCGTTGAGCTATATCGCCAAGTTTCCCTTCGACAAGGTGAAGATCGACCGTTCCTTCGTTGTGGCTTCCGGCCAGGGGCGGGGTGGAGCCGCGATCATCCGTGCGGTTGCCGAACTTTGCGAAAGCCTCGGCATCACCACTACGGCCGAGGGGATCGAGACGCTCGAACAACTGCAACAGGTCGTCAGCCTGGGCTGTAGCGAGGGGCAGGGCTACTTCTTCGCCCCGCCTCGTCCTCTGGTGGATATTCCGGCTTTGTTCGGCAGTTGGCCGCAATCCGATCGTTCGACACACTAGGCCTGGGTCCGGCGCGGGAAGCCTGGGCTATCTTCTGAAGGGGCTTTGGCACATCGCCGCACTTGGCCGCGACATGTCGAAGCGGACGCTATTTTGTGAAACGTCTCGCCCGGTTCGTATCGATCCCGTTTTTAAGATGTTGTTGGGTGGTATCATGCTGCCGACCAACTTTGATCCAAATCACTTTCCCCGTATGCAGACGCTATTACAAAGCCGGAAGATCGTGAGCGAAAGAATTCAATATGTTTCTGTCAGAAAAGGTTTATAAATTCGAGACGATCGAGTGAGTGCGGACAATGCAATTTAAGACAAAGTCGCGAATTAATGAGATTTGGCCGGATTTTGATTGCATTCCGGCACACGTGCTCGATCAATCCCGAAGGTTTTATGAAGGAGCTCAGCCGTTCTCTCATCTGGTCTTCGATGATCTCTTCTTATCCGAGCCGCTCATCGACATAGACGCCGCCTATGAAAGCGTTGACGAGAGTAGTTGGCATTTACAGAGTGGGCCCTTGCAGGCGAAGCGCCGTACCCGGCACAATTCCCCGCTGCCGCCTATAGCGCAATCTTACTTCAACATGCTTTCGTCCGGGCCCTTTATCAGGTTCCTCACGGCGGTAACCGGTATTCCTCATCTGCTTCCGGATCCGGCACTGCATGGCGGTGGCATGCATGAGGTTCGCGAGGGTGGGCATTTCCAGGTTCATGTCGACTTCCAGAAGTCCCCGGTTACCGGGCTTCAGAACCGACTCGCCGTCATTACTTACCTGAACGATGGATGGACCGAAGCCGACGGCGGGGCCCTGGAATTATGGGATCAGGAAAGTAATAGCTGTTCCAAGAAAATTATACCTACCTTCGGCCGCGTAGTAATCATGAAGCAGTTCGAGGGTGCCCTGCATGGCCACTCTGTTCCCGTGCAGCCTGGGAAGTGCCGGCGTGCGTTGATTGCCTACTTCTACACGAACGGCCGGGGTGCTCGGGCGGGCGATACGACTCTCGAGACGCAATATCTGATTCGTCCCGAGATGCGGATGTCTCAGAAGGCCGAGATCCTGCTGCGGCCGCTACTGCCGCCTGTCGTGATCAAGAGCATCAAGAGCCTGGTGCGGCCAGGGCGCTAAGCCCATTTGCAGGCCGTATTCATGTGTTGTCCGATCTCGTTTCACGAGAGTGGCGAACAGCAACAACATCCCTCGCGTGATCTATCCGATCGGGACGCGAGACGATCGGACGATGCTCCAGATAATCCTGCACCATGGACGATGTCCGATCCTGACATCGCGCATGGTGCTTGACGGTTTCCCCCGGTTTCCCGTTCTCCATCGTCGCCGGTTCACGCCGCCTGGAGGCGGATCTCCCGAAGCCGCTGCAGCAGATAGTCGTGCGCGCTGATCGGCTCCGGATAATGGTTTCCGGCCGCCCCGATGCAGCCCGGCAGGGTCTCGATCAGGTAGTCCATGTTCGGTGCCAGAAAAAACGGCATCGAGTATCGGCTCCGGCGTGCGGCGTCTCCGGTCGGGTTGACCACGCGGTGGGTAGTGGATGGATAGGCCTGGTTGGTCAGGCGCTGCATCATGTCGCCGACATTAACCACCAGTGTGCCGGGCTCGGCGTCGATCGGCAGCCAGGCGCCGTCCCGTGTCAGCACTTCCAGGCCGGAGGCGGTCGCGCCGACCAGCAGGGTGATGAGGCTGATATCCTCATGCGCCTCGGCGCGCACCGCCGGCAGGTGTTCCGGCGCGATCGGCGGATAGTGCAGGGCGCGCAGGATCGAATCGCCGCGGTTCGTCACCCGGGCGAAAAAGCCTGGTTCCAGCCCAAGATCCAGCGCGATCGCGGTCAGCACACGCTGGCCCGCCGTTTCCATCACACCGAACAAAGCAAGGCCGTGCGCGCGAAAGTCTTCGACCTCCTCCGGCCACAGGTTCGGGCGTAGGACCGGATCGTCGGGCGGCCCGTCGTTGCGGCCGATATGGTAGAATTCCTTGAGGTCGGCGATGTCGCTGGTGCGCGCGGTCTCGACCCGGAACCCGATATAGCCGCGTCCGCCGCCGCCAGGGGCGGTGACTGTATAGCGGGTCTTGGTATCGGTCGGCAGCGCGAAGAAGCGGGCAAACTCTGCGTAGGCATCGCCGATCAGCGCGTCGTCGATGCCGTGATGGCTAAAGCAGCAGAAGCCGAAATGCCGGTACGCGGCGCCGAGCTCCGCTACGAAGGCATCGCGGTCGTTATCCAGCCGGCGCAGGTCGAGGGTCGGAATACGGTCCATCGGTCAGATTAATCCCTTGAGGCGCAGCAGCCCGATCGCTGCGATCGTCACCATGCAGGTGATGCGGCCGTCGCGGATCATCGCCTCGACGTCCGCAAGAGGGAAGGTGCGGGTGATCATGTCCTGTTCGCTCGCCTCCCGGTCATGGGCGGTGCCGGTCAGCCCGGTTGCCAGGAACAGGTGGCCCTTCTGGTTGGAGTAGCCCGGCCCCTGGAACAGGGTGGCGACATGGGTCATCGTGCCGGCGATCAGTCCGGTCTCCTCGGCAAGCTCGCCGGCGGCGATGTCGGCCGGCGTCGCGTCGGGTCGTTCCTCCCACATGCCCATCGGCAGCTCCCAGAGGCGCTGGCCGACCGGGTAGCGGAACTGCTCGACCAGGGTGAGGCTGCGATCCTCGCCGAACGCCACGACCACCACGAAATCGTCGCGCTCGACCACGCCATACAGCCCGTCCGAGCCGTCCGGCCGGCGGATGATGTCCTCGCGCAGGCGGAGCCACCGGTTCTCGTAGGCGATCCGGCTGGAGAGGGTGGTGAAACCGCCATCGTCGGGCATGGGCTGGGGCTCTGCGGCTGTGGAACTCGCTTCACCATACAGGCTGCCCCGCGGATAGGCAGCCGCCTGAAGGCCGATGTTTCGTGTTCCGGGCTTTCGCATCCCCAGCTTTCGCATAGTGGAGCGCTTCGATAGTCTTGGAGGCTGTCGCCTTGTCATGCGGAGCCCTGCCAACGATGCCGAATGCCCTTTCATCCGTTGCCGTGTTCTGCGGTTCACGCTTCGGCAACAACCTCATCTACCGTGAAGCCGCCGAAGCGACCGGCCGTGGCCTGGCCGAAGCCGGCATCCGGCTTATCTATGGTGGCGGCAAGGTCGGGCTGATGGGCGTGGTGGCCGATGCGGCGCTGGCGGCAGGCGGAGCGGTGTCGGGGATCATCCCGCACTTTCTGCAGACACGGGAAGTCATGCATGCCGGCGTGCATGACCTGACGGTCACGGACTCGATGCACAGCCGCAAACAGAAGATGTTCGCCGAGGCCGATGCCTTCCTGGTGCTGCCCGGTGGCCTCGGGACCTTCGACGAGACCTTCGAGATCATCACCTGGCGCCAGCTCAGGCTGCACGACAAGCCGATCCTGATCGTCGATGTCGGCGGGTGGGCCCGATCCCTCGTTGCCACGATCGACACCGCGATCGCCGACGGGTTCGCCGATGCCTCGGCGCGTGCCTTGTTCGAGCATGTGCCGGACGTATCGACGGCCCTTGCCAGGTTGGCGAAGCTGCCTCGTCCGGCCCACACCGGCGATGCCGCACTCCTGTAGAAGCGTCGGAGGTGACGTCAGCCTCTTGCCTCTCCCGGCGACGGCCTGTATAGCGCCGTCCAGCCGGAGTGTAGCTCAGCCTGGTAGAGCACTGTGTTCGGGACGCAGGGGCCGGAGGTTCGAATCCTCTCACTCCGACCAGTAATCCCCGTGGTCCAGGCGGCATCGAAGCCGCCCGGACCGGGATTATCCCGAGACGCACCCGAGCGGCGATTGCGTCAGATCCAGCCTGACAATTCCCGCCGTACCAGCTTTTCCAGCAGCGTGATCGCCAGATCGCTGTCGTTGAGGCAAGGGATCGTGGCGAAATGTTCGCCGCCCGCATGCAGGAACGTTTCGCGCAGCTCGCGGCCGATCTCGTCCAGGGTCTCGATGCAGTCCGCCATGAAGCCCGGCGTGATCACCGCGATCCTGCGTATGCCGGCTGCCGCCATCTTGCGGACCTTCGGCTCGGTATAAGGTCCCAGCCAGCGCGTCGGCCCGAACCGCGACTGGAAGGTCAGCGGAAACTCCCGGGGCGTCATGCCCAGCGCTTCGCGCAGTGCGTCCATGGTGCGCGCGCATTCGGTCGAATACGGGTCGCCGCGCTGCACGTACTCGACCGGTAGCCCATGGAACGATGCGATCAGCACCTGGGGCGCCCAGTCCAGCTTGGCCAAGCCGTTGCGTACACTGGCGGCCAGCGCCTCGATGTAGTCGGGGTCGTCCGGAAACGACGGCATCGTGCGCAGTGCCGGCTGGCGGCGCAGGCGCAGCAAGGCGCGGAACGCCTGGTCGTTGGCGGTAGCCGTGGTGGTAGCGGAATATTGCGGATACAGCGGCAGCAGCAGGATCCGGTCGCAACCGCGTTCGATCAGCCGGTCGATGGCGCCGGCAGTGGTCGGGCGGCCGTAGCGCATGCCCCACTCGACCGCGATGCCGTCGGCGGCAAGCCGTGCCTGCAGGCCCTCGGACTGGCCACGTGTATAAGTCCGGAGCGGGCTCTCGTCGCGCTCGGTGTTCCAGACGCGCTTGTAATTGGCGGCACTCTTGCGCGGCCGGGTGTTCAGCACGATCCCCTGCAGGATCGGTTGCCAGAACAATGGGTTGGCCTCGATGACGCGCCGGTCCGACAGGAACTCGGACAGATAGCGTCGCACCGACTTGGTATCGGTGCCGTCGGGCGTGCCGAGATTGACCAGCAGCACGCCGACGGTCCCGGGCCTGACGCTCGCTGCGGCAGTCCCGGGGTTGCCGGTCTTCCGATCCCTGGCGTCTATGAAGCTCATCCGTGTTTCACCATCGAAATCGAATGAACCTAACGCCGCCAGGGCCCGGATAGTTAGCTCAGTCTGCGGCTTCCGCGACCTCGGCGTTGCTCAGCGGCGAGGATGCATCCTGGCTGGCATGATGGGCGGCCGCACTCTGCAGTGCCGCGCGCACACCGGCTTCCCAAGCCGGATCGGCCTTGCCGAAATGAACCATCTGGCGCTCGACGATCTCCTTCGGCACGCCCTGCATCGCACCGGCGATGTTGGCAAAGAAGCGCTGACGCTGGCCTTCGTCGAACATGCGGAACAGGTTGCCCGGCTGCGTATAGTCGTCATTGCCGGTGCGGTGGTCGTAATAGCCGGCGTCGCCGTTGATGCGCAGCGGCGGCTCCTTCGCCGACGGCTGCTCGACAGGACCACCGAACGAGTTCGGCTCATAATACGCATCGGTGCCCTTCGGTGCATCGAAGCGCATCGGACCATCTGCGTGGTAGGTGTTCACCTGGCTGTGCGGACGGTTGACCGGCAGCATCTCGTAATGGGTGCCGACGCGGTAGCGATGGGCGTCCGCATAGGCGAACAGGCGGGACTGCAGCACCTTGTCCGGCGAGAAGCCGATGCCGGGCACGATATTGGACGGCGAGAACGAGGACTGCTCGATCTCGGCGAAATAATGGTCCGGGTTCCGGTTCAGCTCGACCACGCCGACCTCGATCAGCGGATACTCGGCATGCGGCCACACCTTGGTCAGGTCGAACGGGTTGTACGAAGTCTTTTCCGCATCCAGCTCCGGCATGATCTGGACGTGCAGGCGCCACTTCGGACCGTCGCCGGCCTCGATCGCCTCATACAGGTCGCGCTGCGCGCTCTCGCGATCGTTCGCGATGACGACGTTGGCTTCCTCGTTGGTCCAATGCTTGTGGCCCTGCATGGACTTGAAGTGGAACTTCACCCAGTAGCGCTCGCCTGCATCGTTCCAGAACGAGAAGGTGTGGCTGCCGTAGCCGTTGATGAAGCGGTAGCCCTGGGGCAGGCCGCGGTCGGAGAACAGGATCGCAACCTGGTGCAGGCTCTCCGGGCTCAGCGACCAGAAGTCCCACATCGCCGTCGGCGAGCGCATGTTGGTGCGCGGGTGACGCTTCTGGGTGCGAATGAAGTCCGGGAACTTCATCGGGTCGCGGATGAAAAAGACCGGCGTGTTGTTGCCGACCAGGTCCCAGTTGCCTTCCTCTGTGTAGAACTTCACCGAGAAGCCGCGTACGTCGCGCTCGGCATCGGCCGCACCACGCTCGCCGGCAACGGTCGAGAAGCGCATCAGCAGGTCGGTGGTCTTGCCGAATTCGGAAAAGATCTTCGCCTTGGTGTACTTGCTCAGGTCGTTGGTGATCGTGAGCTTGCCGTAGGCGCCGGAACCCTTGGCATGCACGACCCGCTCGGGGATGCGCTCGCGGTTCTGGTGCGCCAGCTTCTCGAGCAACTGGTAGTTCTCGATCAGGAGCGGGCCGCGCGGGCCGGCAGTCATGCTGTTCTGGTTGTCCGGCAGCGGCGAACCGGCTGTCGTGGTTAGAACCGGACGTGTCGTCTGGTCGCTCATGGGATTTCCTGCCTCGATTGTGGGGTCGTTGCAGCAATCGTGGTAGACGCTCCACAATCATAGGTAAAATCGATCGTTCTTACCAGGGCGATAGGGAAAGGTTATAGTAGGTAACCTTTTGAGGACATGTTCATGGCCCAGCACCATCTGTCCGGCCTGTCCCTGCGTGATCTCGACTATGCGGTGGCATTGGCCGAGCTCCGCCATTTCGGCCGTGCCGCCGATCGCTGCGGCGTCAGCCAGCCTGCTCTAAGCGAGCAGATACGCAAGCTGGAGGCGGTTCTGGGAATGCCTTTGTTCGAGCGGGCGCGGGGTGGCGTGACCCCGACCCCCAAGGGGCAGGTTCTGCTGCGTCAGATCGCCGCCGTCGTGCGTGAGGCGCGTGGCCTGCTGGAAATGGCGCGGAGCCAGGTCGGGGCGCTCGATGGCCGGCTCGATCTCGGGGTCATCCCGACGCTCGGGCCCTATTATGTGCCGCTGGTGCTGCGTGACCTGCGGCAGGATTTCCCTGGGCTGGTGCTGCGCCTGCAGGAGAACCAGACCACCGTGCTGCTGGAGTCTCTCGCCCGCTTTAACCTCGATGCTGCCCTGATTGCGTTGCCTGCGGACCAGGAGGGCCTGTCGGCCAGCCCGTTGTTTTTCGAGCCGTTCCGCGTCCTGTTGCCGGCCGGGCATGCGCTTGCCGAGGCGTCCTCGCTCGACCTGGCGGCGCTGGATGCGGACGATCTGCTGCTGCTCGAGGAGGGTCACTGCCTGCGCGATCAGGCAGTCTCCCTGTGCCGCCGGCCGAACGGGATCGCCAGCGAGCGATCAGCCCTATCCCTGCCGGTGCATGAGCCACGGTTCGCCACCAGCCTGGAGATGCTGCGTCATATGGTGGCAGCGGGCGAGGGGTTCTCGCTGATGCCGGCGCTGGCGACGCGCGAGGTGTCGGAACTCAACGGACTGGTCAGGCTGCGTCCGCTGACCGATCCTGCAGCCGGCCGGACGATCGGACTGGTCTGGCGAGCCAGCGACCCGCGTGCGCCGGATTTCGAGCGTCTTGCGGAAGCACTGCGCACAAGCGCACCGGCCGCTACGAGACCGGCGGCCTGGCCGCCCGGGTCCGGGCGGGGCTAGTTCTTTTCCGGTCCGACACCGTGCAGTTCGCCGAGATGCCGCTCGACGATCCGATGGGTCTCGCGCGCGAAGGCGCGCAGCTTGGGATTGGTGCCCGAAGCGGCCTCGGTCGCGAAAGCGGCGCCATCCTTCATATGGATGACCTCCATCGCATGCAGATAGGCATTGTCGAAGGCAGGTCCCGACATTGCCTTCAGCCCATCGAGCTGCGTCTGGAATTGCGGATTGAGCGTGTCGGGAAAGGTGATCCCGGCATCCGACGCGATCGACTTCAGGCTGTCGCCGACCAGGCCGTGGTCATGCGCTTCGGTGGTGCCCTGGTCCTTGATGTCCTGGAGGCTGCCCTGATCGGCGGCGAGTGCGCCGAGCTTCACCTCGAACATTCCACCCTGGCTGACCTTGGCGACGAACGCCCGGTCGGCGGCAGAAACCGTGTCGGCCGCATGGGCCGATGGCAGGATCGCGGCAAACAGGATGCCTGACAGAAGGAGCGGGGAGGCGTGTTTCATGATGGCGTTCTCGATTGGATCAGCACCTCGCAACGACTCCTCATGGGTTCAGGTTGCGGGTCGCCGGTTGGGTTGGAACGGCCCCGCCGGCAAGGCTCCCGCGCAGGCCGCCGGCGTCCAACTAGCGATCAGTCCACGAATGCGTGCACGCAGCTCGTTGCGATCGCTTACCACCCGTGCGGTCTCGATGCCGCGATCCCGCGCCGGCAACAGGGCCAGCGGTCCCAGGCGCTGCGCTGCAACCGATGCCGGAAGCTCGGACAGGGCGACGAAGGTGAGGGGAAGCCCGATCTCCTGGGTCTGGCCACGGGTCACATTCCCGGTCAGGAACGTGCCGACCGCGGCCGAACCGATGGTGAAGCCGCCACTGGCCGAGAAGCTGCCGGTCAGGTCCACGGTAAGGTCGTGCGCCAGCAGCGGGATCTCCGGATCGGCTTGTTGCGCGGCGCATTGCGCGGCTCTGATCGCGACCGCGAAGCTGGCCGGATCGCTGCCGACGGCGCTGACCGCTCCTGCCGCCTGGAGCTGTTGCTGCAGTGTCTGCAACGCCTCGCCGATACTGACCGGTCGGCTCTGCGCACAACCGGCAAGCAGCAGATACCCCGCCACGATACCAACGGCTCTCAAGCGCGTGGTCGCCCCGTTTTCGCCCTCGGTGTGTCTTAATAAAGACGACAGTATAGGATTATGCGACAAGTCCATCCAAGTCATCGATCATCCTGACACAAGCAAAACAAATTCGTCATCCAAGACATCCAGCCAAAATCGTACGCGTTAGCCTGTCTTCGCGCAGCCGTTTGGAGCGTCGGCTGAGGAAGATGGGGGTGACGTGATCAAACCGACAAACAGAAGCATGGAACTCTGGCGGATGTGGCGGGAGGCCGATCTCGAGGTCCATCGGCTTGCAGCGATCTGCCTCCGAGGCGAGGGGAAGCCGATGACCGATATCCTGACTGCCCATTGTCGCGACCATGCGCATGCACTCCAATATCGGATGGCCATTTTGAACCTCCTTCGGTCTGATCCCGCAGCCCGGGCCTTTGCCACGCCAATCCAGGAACGGCTTCCGCTGCCGCAACGCGAACTCAAGGTGGCCGAGTAGCGTCTCGCGACCACCGGCTCGCCGGTACGACCAGGATTTGCACAGCCGGGCGAAGCGGCTACAAAGCGTCGGCTCAGGCTCGCCGGGTTAGCACAGTGGTAGTGCAGCGGTTTTGTAAACCGAAGGTCGGGGGTTCAAATCCCTCACCCGGCACCAGGCAACCCTTCGTAATATTTGTTATCGAGCGAACAGCAGGCTCAATACAGTTTTTCCAACATGCCGAAATCGTGAGTCCTTCAATACGTTAATTTATCGTATGTATTCATTGCGTCAGCCAATTATCGGGTGCGCAGAAGCATCTTTTCAAGATCGATATTCGATGCGGACAGTCTACCGACTTTATGCATCCGCCAGTCGCAGCGTAGGAGACAGCGTGAAAAAATTTGCATTGGGGCAAGGTGTTCGTCTCAAGTCAGGTGGCCCGCTGATGGTTTATGGCGGTACTTTGGGAAACACCGATGTGGCCTATCTCACCGGGATCATCGGCACCCAGACTTACAGTTCCACGGTCGCTGAGGATCAGCTCGAGGCGGTTGACCACGAAACCGACACTTTTCCACGGTCTATGAGCGTGTCGGACAGACCACCGGATGTCCATCGGCATCTGACCGCCGATGTCGAAAGTTCAAGGAATAGAAATTGCCTTCATACCGGGTAGCTCACCTCAACCATGAGGGTCGGGACGTTATTATCGTGCCACTTGATCAATCCTATGGTCGCCAGACACCGAATGAGCGGGAATATTTCAGATCCGAGTGTCAGAAGCAGGTTCAGCTGCATGGGCTGAACGGAACCATCGTGCCGGTGTGGGATGCCGGTGATGGCAGGATGGGTATTTTCGCTCCGACCGAATGGCAGGGCTTTTTCCAGCCACTCACTATGAAGGACGTGGTTCGCAACCTGAACCGGGTCCTGACATGGTAGCACCCATCTCGCGGAACGACGTGATTTTGTCCTAGTAGATCCCGATCCGGCTGCCCTGCCTGGCGACCATCGGGCGGTGGTTCTCGATCGCCGCACGAAGCGCTGCCTGCACCGTGGCGGTTCCGTGGTTTTCCCGCATCAGTGAAACGCCTGAAGCCGCCGCGTCACGATGCGCGGCCTCGTTCTGATGCAGCCGGCAGATCAACGACGCAATCGATGCGGCGTCCTGTCCGACCAATCCTTCGAGACCAGGCGGCAGCGACAAACCTTCCGCCGCCGCTTCGGTCATCACGCAGGGCACCCCTGCCGCCAGACTGTCCAGAACCTTCGCCTTTATTCCGGCTCCATAGCGCAGCGGCGCCACGGTTAGCCGCACGCGGTCCAGCACGCCGGCCAGATCCGGCACATGACCGAGCGCCACCACGCCCGGCCGGGCCAGGGATCGGATTGTATCGGGCATGTCGGCGCCTATCAGCAGGCATTCGATCTGTGGGCACGTTGCCCATACGATCGGCATGATCGCCTCGACCAGCCACACGGCCGCGTCCTGGTTTGGCGTATGCGCGTAGTTGCCGATGAACGCGATACCGTGCCGAGCTGCGAACGCTACAGTGCTGTCCGGCACTGGAACGTGCCAGGGAACGCGATGCACGCATGCATCCGGCACCCCCTGACGCAACAGCGCTTCCTCTTCCGCCGAATGCGTCAGCACCGCGTCCGCCGACCAGGCCGCCGTGAACTCCTCGAGACGGCACTGACGGCTGAACGCCAGCAGGTCCGGGCGATCCTCGATTTTCGCCTGTCGCGCCAGCCGGACATGATGCAGGTCCGCCACGCTGTAGAGAATGCGCGCGCGGGGCATGTGCCGGCGGGCGAGTTTTAAATAGCGTGCCGCCACCGACATCCGGTGGAGGTACACCACATCGAAGCAGTCGGCCTGGCGACGTAGCACCTCCTCCACCGACGCATAGAACGGGCTGCCGCACACCGCGATCCCCTGCGCGCGCAACGCCTGCGCGGCCGGACCGCCCTCGTCGGACGCGTCGGCGGCGGCAAAGGTGACGGCGTAGCCCAACTGCTGCAGCGCCTCGATATGCGACAGGATCGCCACCGATCCGCCATCGCGGCCGGCTACCGGAACCTGCTCGTCGAGCACAAGGGCGCGCAGGCCCGGTCCCGGCATGGCGGTAGCGACCGGACCGTGCAGCCGTTGCTGCTGGCGATCCTGCAACCGCCAGCTTCGTTCTCCCGCGCGATCGGCGGCCTGTTGCCGCAACTGGTCGATCCGCGCCAGCATGAACGACAGCACGTGCGCGTCGTCCTGCTCGCTCGCGACCGAGGCGACGGCACGCGTGATGGTCTGCTCCAGGTCCACGTCGAAGCAGCCTGCGGCCTCGAACACCACCGGAGATCCGAGAAGTTCGGTGCCATCCAGTTCGCAGCATGCCTGGATCACGTGGCGCGACAGCGGCGACAGGCCGCCAGGAATGAACAGGTCGAAGCCATGCCGGCCCAGCCCGACGCCGGCCTTGACGAGGTCGGACCTGACTCCGTTCGCCAGCACGCGCGCAATCGGAATGCCGTTATCGAGAATCTGCACCGCAACCGGAACGTCCGGATTGCCGCGATGCTGCGCCCAGCCGACGATGCGGTCGCGCATGGTGCTGTCGAGATGGCCGTGACAACTCGGCTCCGCTTGCTGTTCGGGAAGTTTCGCGGGCAGGGATGCCTCCACCACCCATGGCGATCCATACAAGGCGTGCCCGTCGGCAACCCGCTGCACCTGGATGACATGCCGAACCAGCGGCGACAGGCCGCCCGGCACCGTCAGCTCGAATCCATGTCGTCCGTCGCCGATGTCGGCCTGCTGCAGATCGCCGCGATACTGGTCGGCCACGACCTGTCCAACCACGATTCCATTATCGAGAATGCGCAGCCGGACCTGCACGCCGTAGTCGGTTTCGCATGCCCAGCCCTTGATGCGGTCGTCGCCGACTTCGTCGATGCAGCCGCGTAATACGCCATACGCGGGCTCGCCTTGGCGACCGGGCGCCGGTGCCACGCGTGCCTGCAGCCGCTGGCGCACCGCCTCCACGCGTTCGCCCTGATCCACTCGCGGTGCGCAATAGCGTGGAGCCGAGCGTGCCGTGTTCGGATGAAGCAGGCTGTATTCGGCAGCGTTCTGGAACATTCCGCGGCTGCCGTCATCGACGAAGCTTTCGGACGGTGCTCCCTCGGCGATGATCACGTCGTGTGTCGCCAGTTCCAGATGGAAATAGTCGACCCGGTCGATCGTCCTGGCCTGCAGGATCGAGCTGCCGTTCACCAGGGAAGCGGCCGGGACCAGCATGCCGTCGAGATACATGGCATGCAGCGGGGAGACCATCAGGTCGCGGCGCGGCATCCCGTCGGCAAGCGCATCCTTCTGGATCATCACCGGCAGCACGTCGTGATTGCCCGCGGCGAACCGTCCGGAATAGGAGCGTGTGCCGATCCAGCGCAGGGACCGCGCCTCGCCGGTATGCGTCATGAGGCGATCGCCGATCCGGAGCGCCTCGACCGCGATCTCGCCCCGGTTGGTCAGGATCAGCGTGCCGCGGCA
The DNA here is from genome assembly GCA_050954785.1 of Janthinobacterium lividum. Classification (GTDB taxonomy): domain Bacteria; phylum Pseudomonadota; class Alphaproteobacteria; order Acetobacterales; family Acetobacteraceae; genus Lichenicola. Next base: position 55,579 of record JBPBQO010000094.1, read on the forward strand.
ATAACAGGGCGTTCCGTTCACCGTCACCCGCGTACCGCCGTGACCGTCATTGGCCAGGTGGAAATAGTCCCCCACATAGCCACCGGGCGTTTGCAGAACCAGCGTGTCGCTGACCGCGCCGCTCTTGATGGTCAAGGTGTCGCCGGACAGGCTGGCCCTTGCGCCGGCATCATAGGCCACGTCCCGTAGATCGAGCGTGTCGGTGCGGCCGAAACCGGCGATCGTATCCGAGAACGCGGCGGTGTCGTTCAGCGCCAGTATGTGGTTGGTGCCGGCCAGCGTCAGCACCTGACCGCTGGCTGGTGATGCGCCATCCAGAAGCCAGCGTGCATTCTGATCCAGCACGATGCTGCCGAACCGTATGAATTCGGCACCGAACGCCGTGACGGTTCCCATGCCGCCGGCGCTCCCGGCCGCGAGCTCGAGCGTGTTGGAGGAGAGGCCGCCAAGGACCTTGCCGATCAGGAGGGCGCCCGGATCCAGGATCACCCGGTAGTCGTAGTTGCCCGAGAAGCGGATCGCGTATGTCGAACCGGAAATCGTGCCGGCGTCCGTGATCGTGGCCGGACCACCCAAGACCTGGATGCCGTCCCCGCCGTTCGACGCGATGACGGCACCGGTCGCGTTGACGACCGTGCCGCCTGCAGTCAGTACAACCGCCGAATTTCCGCCGAGAGCAGGCGACGTGTAATTCGACACGCCCGCATGGCCGTTCGAGATCGTTCCATCATTGATCAGGCTTCCGCCGCCACGAAGCTCGATCCCAATTCCTCCCGCGCCACCAGGACTAAAATAGCCGGCGCCGCCATCGCCACCGGAAACGGCGCCTTGATTCTTTATTTGGCCACCGCCGATGAGTTCGACGCCGATGCCGCCAGCACCACCCTGGCCGTCGTTGCCTAACCCCCCGGTACCCCCGGTAATGGTCGCGGTGTTGGCAACCGTGCCGCCAGACATCAACTCGATACCGACGCCGCCTGCACCGCCCGAGTCACCGACACCACCTGTGCCGCCGATAATTGTTCCGGAGTTTCGGAGCTCGCCGCCAGCGACGAGCAGGATTCCATCGCCGCCTGCGACACCAGGTTCCAGCTCCGCAATACCGCCGGTCCCTCCGACGATCCTGCCGCTGTTGCTTGCCAGGCCGCCGGACTCGAGCCG
>JBPBQO010000095.1:0-40640 GCA_050954785.1 Janthinobacterium lividum
GCGGTTGCTGGATTCAACGAAGTTTCCTGCCAGCCCTGACCGATTATGTTGACCGCACATGGAATGGTCACTCCAGAATTTATAGCGTAATGCCTTGGCAAGAGCTTTATATCTCCACCTTTGGCAGCGCAGAGCGCAGTGACGACGCGTTGGATACTTGGCGCATCATCCGCACTGTCAGATGCTAATTTATAAAAGTCTGGAACGACAGCGAACGCGACCTTTGAAAGGTCGTCTGAGACGATGCTGCCCATCCTTTTTATCTTCAATATAGCGGCTCGTTCTGTTGGGAGCGATTGCACCGTGCCAGGACCTGCGTCTGTCATGGTGTCAGCTTTCGAGAGACTGCAATATGGTGTGGCTAAGGCCGTTCCCGCCACTATCAACGCTAACCAAGAGGGGTTTAGTTTACGCATAAAGGGATGTTCCAGTTTTGGCGGTTCAGACACCATCAGTTTCAATGAACGGGACCAACCCTTAAACCGGCTTGATCAGAAGAACCTGAAGCCGTTTGGTCAGTCATTCCACCGGACTGTGATCAACGACAATGATAAGCTATATAATGGCCGCGTCTGGTTATGAAACCTCCTTCAGCTTCTACGATTAGTCGAGCTTCGCTTAATCGCATAGGTGACTTGCCCATTCGGCTGGAACGACTGGTTGACTAAATAGAAGCTAGTAGTTCCTACGCCACCCGATTTTGGTCGATGAAAAAGACACTTTGGCTGAGCGCTTTACACAACGTTGACGCCACATAAAACCTGCTTGAGGGCCCACTTTAAGTAGACGTTGGCTTTACAACTTACCACTGATGCAACCACTAAAATTAGTGGTAGTTAAACGTCAGGAAGCCACTCGATATGGACAGCGCATGTCGAAAGTCAACAGCCGAACAACAAATTCTCCCGTTGAGAGACAGTTTGTCAGCAACCTGCTAGACTCATCCCGGGTTGATCTATATCGATCCCAGTGATCCTGATCTCGGCGTGCGATAGCCTGATCACTTCAGCGGAGATTTTGAAAGCTTCAGACCAAGTGCGTAAAGAGGTGGATCGACTACAGTCAGTACATCAACTAATTTGTCCGGCTGATCGTTAGGCGACTCCAGCTCTACCGGTATCATCTCACCCTGGCTAAAAACGAGATCGCCTAAAACCCAGTATGGTTCAACGCTCTAATTGGGCGTCGAGTATCGCGCGGTCGTTTGTGTCTATTTCGAATATCAGCGTCCAGGCAGCCATAACTGCCTACCCATCAACGATATTTGGAACAGATAAACTTTGTCAGCCTTTGCAACCCATAGAAGCACGAACCTTAAGAGTTAAAAAGTTCTATCGCGACACTGCAATTCCAGTGATCGCCGGCCCGATGATCATACTGATCAGATTGAAGAACTTGTAGAACTTGTTCGTCTTCGCATTGGCGATATAGACGAGGTCCTTGTCCTTCATCGCGAATTTCTGCGCCACGAAGTAGCTCGTCGGATTCATCATATCGAGTTCGTACACAACCGGCGCCGGTGCCGTGCCCAGCCGCATCGGCAAGCCCAGCCGCAACGCCGCCTGCCGATCCTCGAACCGAAACAGGAACACCGCATTCGGATCCGCTCGTTCGTCCAGCGGACCGCCGATCCGGGCCAGCGCTTCCGCCAGGCTCAGTTCCGGCGTGTTGAAAGCGGTCTCCGATACCTTCGATGTCGCTCCAAATACGGTGAACGACCGCGGCTGATACGTCACCTGCACGCGGTCGCCCGGCACCAACGCCACGTTCTGGTCCGGCTGATCCTGTAGCGTCCGAAGTGGAATGCGTGCAGTCCGCCCGTCACGGTTCAACTGCACCATCGTATCCTCGGGCGCATGGTCCGGCCCGCCGGAGATCGCGATCATGTCCAGCAACCGCTCATGCGCCTGCGTCAACACGCCTCGTCCCGGCTTCTTCACGTCGCCCGAAACGATCACCGCATTGGTGACGTCCGTGGTGATCCGTACCAACACCTGCGGGTTCTGCGACTGCCCCTTCAGTCCGCCCTTGATCGCCGCCGCCAACTGCGTCGTCGTCCGTCCCATGGCTTGCAGCCGCCCGATATACGGCACATCCACCGCCCCGCTGCTGTCTACCACGATCGGCGGCAGATTTTCCGACGTCACGCTCGTACCTGGGCCGGCACCGCTCATCAACGAGTTGGACCCACCGCCGGACGACATGCCGCCCGCACTGCCGCCGCCGAACAACCCGCTGCCAAGCTCGAAGATCGAGACCTGCAACACGTCGCCGGGTCCGATCCGATCCCCCCTCGCCCGGTCGCGCATCCCGTCCCCCAGTGCCGACAGCAACGGCGGCGTCTGATTCGCGAGCACGCTTACTACCGCCGGATTCAGCTGCACGATGTGGAACCCAAGCGGATTGGTCTCGGGCTTCTTCGCATCGTTGAGGATTTTGGACTCGACCGGCCCGCTATCGGGCAGCGTGTTGCATCCTGCAAGCAAGACCAGCGGCAGCAGCGCCGCCATGGCCGCGTTCGAAAGCGGTCTTGCCAACCAGGCAGGCGCGCGCCTGTCGGTCACGAGCGCACGGCATGCAACGTCAGCCGTGTCGGATCGATAGCCGGGCCGAGTGTCGAACGGTCTGTCAGGCATCGGTGCGCTCACACTCACTATAGGTCATGGATCAGACCGCCGACGTGCCGGACAAAATCCTGCGATACATCTCCGCCAGCCGCACCTGGTAGGCCGCCATGTCGAACTTCGCCGCCTGCGCCGGACCCGCCGCACGGAGCACGCCGCAGCCGGCATCGTCTTCGTCGAGCCAGCGAATCCCGGCCGAGATCGATGCCGTGTCGTAGGCATCGACGAACACAGCGGCGTCTCCCGCGACTTCAGGCAACGCACCTTCCCGCGAGGTCAGCACCGGCGTGCCGAACGACAGCGCCTCCAGCACCGGCAGCCCGAACCCTTCGGTCAGGGACGGGAACAGGACCGCGCGGGCGCTGCCGATCAGGTTCATCAGCACCGGCTCGGGCAGGTATTCCAGATGAATGATCCGGCCGCTGTCGACACCGCGCTTGAGAAAGCGGAGCTCGTTCTCCGACTTCCACGCCATCGCGCCGACCAGCACCAGCGGACGCTTTACCTGTGTTGCCAGGAACGCCTCGATCATGCGGCCGATGTTCTTTTTCGGCTCCAGCGACCCGAAGAACAGGAAATACCCGTCCTGCTCCAGCCCGAACAACCCGTCGAGTTCCTGTGCGGCTTCCACGCTCGACCGCGCCAGCGCCGACGCATTCGGCCGGAAGGACTGGTAGGTGTTGAACACGCGCGACTCAGCCGCGGGATAGAACGAAAGTATGTCGCGTCGCGACGCTTCCGACACGGTGCATATCGCATCGGCCCGCACCGCCAGGTCGCCGATCAGCCGGTAGTGATAGCCCTTGTCGTCGAGCGTCGTATGCGGCAACCGCAACGGCACCAGATCGTGCACCGTATAAATGTTCTTTGCCCCGCGCAGACGGATCGGCAACGGATAGGTCCAGTGCATGATCGCCGGAGCGTTGGGAACGGTGATGGTCAGGAACTGGCGCGTTCGCTTGTAATGCCGAGTCGCGATCCGGAACAGTGCGGGCACGTTCAGGATCCGGTCGTAGGACGGCATCCGGTGCCGGAAGCCGCGTGACTCGACGCGCCCGCTCATCGGCACATCAACAGCCTCGTGGCCGGACCATTCGGCACGCCGGTCATCCATCCAGCGTGCGCTGAACAGCTTGGGCCGTCTGGCGATGTGCTCCTGATCCAGGCTGTCGAAGAAAATCACCTCCCGCAACGCCGGCGACGTGCGGCGCGAGATGTTCATGCCGTACACGACGTCGACCTTGTGGCCCATGCCGGTCAGGCAATGGCTAAGCGTCCGCGCGTAGGTCGCGACGCCTGTGCCGCGGCTCAACGCGAGGTTGAATCCGTCAACGCCAACACGAAAGTCAGTGGAACCAGGCAAGGAGTGTCTTTCGTAGGCATTGGGATACTGCACCCGGCCTGCCGATGCGGGTCGGGTTTCGAGAAGGCGCACCCTAGGTGATCCCTGCCGGCACCGGAAGGGAGCCCGCCACTACCTGGCGATAGAGCCGGTCCAGCCGTTCGCCATAGGCCTCGATGGAGAACAGGCGCGCCCGTGCACGTCCGGCTACGGCTAGGCGCGCATAAAGTCCGTCATCCTGGTCGAGGCTCGACATGGCGCCGGCCAGCTCGCCGATATCGAGCGGATCGGCCAGCAATGCGGCTCCGCCGGCGATTTCTTCCGTGGCGCCGCCACGCGAGGTGATAACCGGCGTGCCCAGCGTCATCGCCTCGGCGATCGGCAGCCCGAACCCCTCCGCCAGGGATGGAAACACGAGTGCACGTGCGAGTCGCATCGCCTGAACCAACGCGGGCCGGGCGATCCACGGCAGGCGCAGTACCCGGTCGGGATTGGGGTGGGCGGACAACGCCGTCAGTTCCGCCGCCGCGTGGTCCCCGTCGGGTCCGATCAGTACCAGCATCCGGCAGCTGCCGCTTCGACCATGAGCCGCGATCAACCGGCCAATGTTCTTGCGCCGCTCGATACTGCCCACGCACAGGAAGCTGTCGGGCGGGCATGGAACCGGCATGTCGCGTGATGGCACCGGCAGATCGACAGCCTGATAGAGATTGACCACCCGGTCCGGGGCGACACCCAGCCGACGGACGATATCGGCACGCACCGTTTCCGAGACCGTTACCACGCAGGCGGCTTGCGAGATCGTCGCCCGCAACAGGCGCTCCATGCGCACTGCGGCGATGTCGGTCAGCGCCGGCTCGAGCAGCGGGATCAGGTCATGCACCGTGACCAGGTTCGGAACGCCGGGAAGACGCAGCGGCAGCGGATAGGTCCAGTGCATCACCGTCGGCGGATCGGCCATATGGAGAGCTAGCAGGCGCCGGTACAGGCCGAAATGCACGTGCGCGATCCGGAACAGGTCGGACGACAGCCAGGCCGGATCACCCTCGAACATGATGGGCATGGCGGTTCTGGACCGCGGAATGGCCGACCGGAAGCGTCCAAGCTTTGCCGCCAGGCTATGGGTCGGGCCAACCGCCGTATCGGGGGGCGCGTCGATCACCCGTTCCGCCTGCCAGCCACGTTGGCGGCAGGCCTGCGCCAGAATGGAAGCGTATGTGGCGACACCTGTCCCGTTTGGACGACCGATGCTGCGACCATCGATCCCGATTCGCAGTCTGCTAGCCGGCACGACGACGCTCGAGACGACGCTTCATCCCGGTTCTGAATACCCTATCCCAGAAAATGCCTGTCGTTGCGTAGTTCGCATCCTGCTCCGCGTAATGATGACGAAGGTGATGCTGCTTCAGGCGCTTGGCGATGCCCCCCTGCATCGGCAGTTGATGGCAGGCCCAATGCGTCGTGTCGTACATCAGGTAACCAATCCCGAAGCCGAGGAAGACTGCGTGACCGAGCGGCCCGAAGGCAACGATCGCCAGGCCCCAGAAAATCGCTCCGAGTGGAATGCTGACCGTCAGCGGCATGATCCCGCGCAACGGATCGGCTGGGTCGGCATGATGATTTTCATGCAGCAGAAAAAGCAGCCGACGACCGTATGCCGACTTTATCTTCATATGGAACAGGAACCGATGCATCGTGTACTCGGCCAGCGTCCATAACAGGACACCGAACGATAACGCCACAACCAGCCGAGCCCAGCCCATATGGCTCAGTGCCACTGTCGCAATCCATGACAAAATCCCGAACCAGATCAGAAAAAAGACTGGGAATGGAGTCAGTGTTGTCAGTTCCATAAATTGGTTCTGAAACAGGCGGATCCGGGTGGGGTGTGGAGGCACTGAGAAAAGCATCAACCGCTCCTTAGCACGTCACAAGACACAACAACCGATCGGGCATCGTTTTTCTATTTGCCGGGAGCCCGGAACCAATTCGTTCGATACATACCGAGGATGAAACTGGCCATTGAATGCCCTGTCCGGTTTTCTCAGGACCGACATTGCTTACGAGATGCACAACTCGAATCAGCACGAGCACCCTTATGCCTATTACGCGCGGGACATCTACGCCGTTCCCGGCAATCGCCTTCAACGTTCGGACAACAGCATCGATACATCGGGCTCGAACACACGGGGCAATCCGCGGGACTACGAAAGACCTTGCCAAGTCGTTGATATGAAATGATTATTTTGGCGGATAGGGTGGGATTCGAACCCACGGTAGGCTTGCACCTACGGCGGTTTTCAAGACCGCTGCCTTAAACCACTCGGCCACCCATCCGGATTGTGTTCGGTTGGCGGCTTCTATGCCTCACCCGACTTCGCCAGCCAAGAGGTCCTGCACCTCATGGCGTGCGTCGCCAGGCCATGCGCCGATTCGGCCCGACAATAAACGGATCAGTTGGCGGACTTACGGTCGGCTGCGATTTCACCCAACTGGAACTCGAAGCAGTAGCGGGCAAAAACCCCTCCTTAGCTCGCAGGGCACGGGTCGATCGCTCCAGTTCCGGCAGGTGCCGAGATCGAACCGGCTGTTTGAAGACGCGCAGCCTCGCATACTCAACAGGCATCAGACCGTTCAGAATCGCTTCGAACGCGCGCTCGTCTGGCGGAATCGCGGATGTCAGCCCTGGAAAGCCCGGCTCTGGCAGATGCCGATCGACCGGTTTCATGCCGACAAGACCTGTCAGAGAGTCTGCTTCGGCCACCGTCGGCACCAGTGTCTCCAGGCCTGCGTGTGAATTCCTGCCTGAGCTCTTCGGGTCACCAACAGGAGAGCCCGGCTCGTCGATTGAAATCGCCGGCCCCGGCAGCTCCTCGACGGCGAGCGTTCGCCTCGACCGCTTACGTACGGCTTTGAGCGTTTTGGTTCCGCCATCCTCCACGATCGCGATCGTGGCAGGAGCGGAGTGAACGGTGTCGGCAGGATCATGGTTCGGCATCGGAAACGGAATCCCTAACCGGGTCGATGGGACAGAGCCGGGCTAGTCGAGAACGCGAGCATCGGATCGTGGCACGGATGCCGAAAATGTGACAGCGTGTTCGTGCTGACACTGGTCTCGCGGGAGCGTGACCGCCGATACCACCTTACGCTATCGTGGGGTCTGGAATTTTGGCGAACAGCAGGTAAATGGCTTCGTCGAGAGCTTGTCACAACAACATCAGGTGGACCGGATGATTCCATTGCGCCTGAATCCGGTTGAGCCGGTCCACGTATCCGACGGATCCAGCCGGCGATGACCGTGGCAAACCGACTCTCCGCGCCGGACGCATCGGCGGCAAGTGCCAGGATGCCGGCCCCGAACCTGTTCGCCAGCTATGGAATACCGCGCTTCTTCTGTGAAATCATGAACACGCTCGGACCGCTCGATCCGACCGTCCAGATGATCCACGACCGGTTGCAATCGTTCGACATCGACGAGTTGCGTCGCCGTGCGGCATCGGCCGAGGCCGAGCTGTATAATCTCGGGATCACCTTCACGGTCTATTCGGACCGGGACGCAATCGACCGCATCCTGCCGTTCGACCTGATCCCGCGCATCCTGACCGCCAACGAGTGGGAGCTGGTGGACCGCGGCGTCGTCCAACGCGTTACCGCGATCAACAAGTTCCTCTGGGATATCTACCACGACCAGAAGATCCTGAAGGACGGGGTCATCCCGCGCGACCTGGTACTGGGGAACGTCAACTTCCGACCCGAGATGATGGGGCTGGATGTGCCGCTAGGCGTGTATGTCCATGTCAACGGCACCGATATCGTGCGTGACGAGGCCGGCCAGTTCCTGGTGCTCGAGGATAATGCCCGTACGCCGTCCGGTGTTTCGTACGTCATCGAGAACCGGCACATGATGCTGCGGGTCCTGCCCGACCTGGTCGCCGGCATCGGTATCCGGCCGGTCGAGGAGTACGGCCTCAGGCTGAAGCAGGCGATGATCGAGATCGCTCCCGCCGGCGTCAGCGACCCGCAGGTCGTGCTGCTGTCGCCCGGCATCTACAACTCGGCCTATTTCGAGCACGTGTTCCTGGCGCGGGAAATGGGTGTGCCGCTGGTCGAGGGCCGTGACCTGGTGGTCGAGAACGCCAGGGTGTTCATGCGCACGATCGCCGGCCTGCGCCCGGTCCATTCGATCTACCGCCGGCTCAACGACGATTTCCTCGATCCGGCAGTGTTCCGGCCGGAAAGCCAACTTGGCGTCCGCGGCCTGGTCGATGCCTGGCGCCGCGGCAACGTGGCCATCGCCAATGCGGTCGGCACCGGCGTTGCCGACGACAAGGCGATCTATGCCTACATGCCCCGGATCATCCGCTACTACCTGGACGAAGAGCCGATCCTGAACAATGTCGATACGCGGATCTGCCGGGAACCCGAGGGCCTGCAATACACGCTCGATAACCTCGAGAAGCTGGTCGTCAAGCCGGTCGGAGAATCGGGCGGCTACGGCCTCATCATCGGACCGCACGCGACCAAGGCCGAACTCGACGAGTTCCGTATCAAGCTCAAAGCCGATCCCGCCAACTACATCAGCCAGCCGGTCATCAACCTCTCCACCGCGCCGACACTGTGCGAGGGAGGTGTCGAGGCCCGCCATGTCGATCTCAGGCCGTTCGCCGTCACCGGCGCGTCCACATGGGTATTGCCTGGCGGCCTCTCACGTGTGGCGCTGAAAAAAGGGTCCCTGGTGGTGAATTCGTCCCAGGGCGGCGGCTCCAAGGACACGTGGGTGCTGTCATGACCATCGTCATGCCGGACCTTCCAGGTGATAATCTTCCGGATGCACCGATGCGGACCCAGGCGTTACTGTCGCGCTATGCCGAAAGCACGGTCTGGCTGGCGCGCTATATGGAGCGAATCGAGAACCTCGCTCGCATCCTCGACGTAACCGAGAGTTTCACCCGCACCAGCCTAGTGGAAAACGGCTGGCGCTCGGTGATCCAGATCAATGCCGACGAGGAGCGTTATTACAGTGTGCGCACGGAGGCCGACGTTCGCGGCGTCACCGAGTTTTATGTACTGGACAGGGACAACCCGAATTCGATCTACAGCATCATCGACGTCGCGCGGGAGAATGCCCGTACCTTGCGGCCGTTGATCTCGACCGAGATGTGGACCCACATCAACGTGTTTCACAACTGGGTCAGGCGCCTGACCAGCAACGACATCCGGTCCTCGCAACTCTCAGCGCTCTGCACGCGGCTGAAGCAGGAATGCCAGACCCATTACGGCATTACCGAGGGTACATTCTATCGCGACCAGGGATGGTATTTCTATTCGATCGGCAAGTTCCTGGAACGCGGCGACCAGACTACCCGGCTGGTCGACATCAAGTACCATACGTTGCTCCCGCGGGAAGCAGGCGTCGGCAGCCAGGTCGATATCAGCCAATGGAGCGCCGTGCTTCGATCGGCCGCAGCCTACCACGCCTATCGGCGCGTCATGCCGAGTTCGCTTAGTCCCGCATCGGTCGCCGGCTTCCTGCTGCTGAACAATGCGTTTCCGCGCTCTCTCGTCGTGACGCTGCGTCAGGTTTACTGGGCACTGGGACAACTTCGTACCAATTACGGCCTGCGCCGCGGCGGTGCCGCACTGGAACGCATGGATGAGCTTCGCGCCGCCCTTACCGACCAGACAATCGAGCAGATCATTCTGCGTGGCCTGCATGAATTTCTCGACTGGGTACAGGTGCAGCTTCGTCTTATCCAGAACGACATTGCCGATGCCTTCTGGACGATCGAGCCTGTTCCGCCGCCGGCAGAGTTCGGCACCCAGACCATGGGGACCATGACCCAGAGTATAGGGACCATGACGCAAAGCCTGAGCACCATACGCCAGACGATGGATCCCGGTGGCTCCGCACCGATCCGGCAGTCACAGAATTAAGCCAGCGCACGAAAAAGCCCCGGCATCCAAAGGATACCGGGGCTTTCGATAGTCAGGTTCGAATTCCCGGTATGAGCCTTGTTATAGGATCATACCGGTATCGAATCAGCTCGGCGGTGCAGCCGTGGTATCGGCGGCCTTCGCCTTCTTGTTGGCTTCGTGGTGGCCGACGGCGCAACCGGCCGCAGCACCCATGACACCGTGATGACCGGCGACATGGCCGGCAACGCCACCAACGGCAGCGCCCTTGATGCAGCCCTTGGCCATTGCCGGGCCGGACAAAGCGGCGCCGAGCGTGAGTGCAACGGCCATGAGGCCGGCGGTGGGAAGACGAACGGTCATGGTAGGGATCCTTAAGCTTGCCGGAGCCTTCCTACGTGGGAGCGAGGACAGCGTTCCTGTCGCATCGCCCCCGGTAGTGGTTCTATGTCAAACTGTGCAAGAACCACGGCTTTTTTAAGATCTAGTGCTGGGTCCAGCCGACATAACTATCGACATTCGCTTTCGTGATCAGCTTCGGCGGCATCAGGGTGATCGGATCGGCAGGAGGATGACCGTCCAGGATCTGCCGTCCCGCCTTCACGGCCAGGCGTCCCATCGTATACGGGTCCTGCGTGGCGGAAGCCTCGATCAGGCCGTTCGCCTTGAGGGAAGACACGATATCCGGCGCACCATCCACCGATGTGATGACGATGCCGTTGCGGTGCTGCTGCTTGGCCGCCAGTTCGGAGCCGATTGCCTGCGGATCGTTGATCGCGAACAGACCGTTCACGTCCGAATAGCGAATCAGGTAGCCCTGCATCACCTGCAGGCCGCCGTCACGGGAGCCTTTCGCATCCTGGTCCGAGGACAGGATCTTGATGTTCGGTGATTTAGCGAGGGCGGCCTTGCAGCCTTTCACCCGATCCATCACCGAGGACACCTGCGGTCCGTTCTCGATGATGACATTGCCTTTGCCGCCAAGCTTTTCGGCGAGGAAGGCGCAGGACTGGTTACCGGCCAGGGTGTTGTCGGTCATGATCGTGGCATCGGCGCCGTTCGCCGCAACATCGGCGGCGACAACCGCGATGCCCGCCGCCTGTGCGCGCTTGATCGCAGGGAGGATGGCGTTCGGATCGACCGCGTTGATGACGATCAGGTTCACGCCGGCGGCGATGAAATTATCGATCTGGGTGAACTGCTTGTTGAGGTCGTAATCGGCCGAAACCGACGTGACTGCGATGTTCGCCCCGCCCGTCCGAGCCTCGGCGGTGACGCCTTTCACCAGCGCCACGAAATACGGATTGCCGAGCGAGCCCATGGTCACGCCGATCGCGGTCAGCGGTTTCGCCGTCGCCGTATTACCGAATACCGCCAGCGCGGTTGCGAAAATGCTGCCTGCCAGGCGAACCCGGTTGCTGGTTGAATGCTTTTGCATCGTCATGTTTCCTCTGGACCGCCCCGTTTATTCGCGCGCACGGCAGGCGGGGCGATCCCGCCGTGCGTAACTGGTCAGGTGCGAACGCCGCTCCCCTGCCGGAACCGATCAAGCGCCACCGCGCCGATAATGACGAGGCCCTTGACGATGAATTGCCAGATATCCGACACGCCGACGAGGATCAACCCGTTCGACAACACCGCAATGATCAGCGCGCCGATCAGCGTGCCCCAGATCGAGCCGATGCCGCCGACGAAGGAGGTGCCGCCGAGAATGACTGCAGCGATGGCGTCGAGTTCATAGGATTGGCCGAGCTGGAGGCCGTTCGCCGCATAGAGCCGCGCCGAGGACATCACGCCGCCTAGCCCGGCCAGCAAGCCCGACAGTGCGTAAACGAACAGCAGGATCGCCGGGACGTTGATGCCCGACAGGCGCGCCGCCGCCGGATTCCCGCCGACCGCATAGATGCGCACGCCGAGCACAGTCCGGCGCAACACGTACCAGGACACGACGATCACCGCGACCGCGATGATCGCGAGCCATGGAATCGCCACGCCGGGGAATACCGTCACCCCGTCATTGCCGATCCAGGCGTAGGTGAGCTGCGGGTTGAACACCGTGTTGTCGGCGCCCATCAGCCGAGCGAGACCGCGTACCGCGGTGAGCGAGCCGAGCGTCACGATGAACGGCGGCAGCCGCACCAGTGCGATGAGCGCACCGTTCAGCAGGCCGATGACCAGGCCCACCAGCAGACAGACCGGGATCGCCAGGAAGCCGAGACCCGGCACCAGCGACATGATCAGTGCCCCCATCGCCGACGCGGCGAGGATCGAACCGACCGACAGGTCGATACCGCCGGTCAGGATCACGAAGGTCATGCCGGACGCGAGCACGCAGTTGATCGCCGCCTGCTGTGCCACGATCGACAGGTTCTGCACCGACAGGAACCGGTGCCCGCCGAGCAGGTGGAAACCGATCGCCAGGATGACCAGCACCGGCAGCATGCCGGCCGCCTGGATCATCGAGCGGACCTGCACCTGGCGCGCGGAGAGCCCGGCGCCGGATGCGGCCGGATCGGGCGGAGGTATACCGGCGGAGTTGCCAAGAGGACCGGCGGAACCGGCGGGGAGAACGACTGGATTATCTGACATAGCGCGTGTCCTCAGGCCGCCAGGCCTGCTGCGAAAACCATGACGTTCTGCTGGTTGATCGGCTCGGCGCCCGGCCCGCCGACCACGCCGGCGATCGCGCCCTCGCGCATCACCAGCACGCGGTCGCAGATGCCGACGATCTCGGGCAGGTCGGACGAGATCACCAATACCCCGAGGCCCGACTGGGCCAGTTCGTCGATGATGCGATAGATTTCCGACTTGGCGCCGACATCGACGCCGCGGGTGGGTTCGTCGAGGATGAGCACCTTCGGACCGGTCTCCAGCAGCCGTGCCAGCAGCACCTTCTGCTGGTTGCCGCCGGACAGGCTGCCGACCTGCACCGCCGGGCTTGCCGCGCGGACCCGGAACGACTTGAATGCACGCCCTGCCCGCTCCCGCGCCCGTGCCAGGTTGAGCCGGCCGCCGACGGCGGAATCGCGGTCGATCACACCCAGGTTGATGTTGGCGCCGCACGACATGTCCAGGAACAGGCCGAGCCCCTTCCGATCCTCGGTAAGATAGGCGATGCCCGCATCCAGCGCCGATTTCGGGTTGCGCAGTGCCAGCACCTTGCCGTTCAGCCGGACGGAACCGCCTGCGCGACGGTCCGCGCCATAGATCAGCCGGGCCAGTTCGGTGCGCCCTGCTCCGACCAGGCCGGCGATCCCCAGGACTTCGCCCTTGTGCAGGGTGAACGAGCACGGGCGCACCCGGCGGCCATCGGTCACGCCTTCGACCTCGAGTACCACCTCGCCGTGTACTGCGTTCGCGTCGTGCTGCTTGGTGTAGAACGAGGACAGGTCGCGTCCGACCATCATCCGCACGATCGCGTCGGCCGACAACTGCTCGCGCTCCAGCGTGCCGACATACGCACCGTCGCGAAGCACCGTAACCCGGTCTGCAAGTTCGTACACCTCGGCCATCCGGTGCGAGATATAGATCAGCGCGATACCCTCGCTGCGGAGCTGGCGGATCAGCGCGAACAGGCGGTCGGTCTCACGCGCCGACAATGCCGTGGTCGGCTCGTCCAAGACGAGTATCCGCGACTTCCGGTAGAGCGCCCTGGCGATCTCGACCAGTTGCTGCTCGGCGATCGACAGCGTGCCGACCAGCGTTTCCGGCCCGAACGGCGTGCCGAGTCGTTCCAGCACCGGACGGCAAGCCTCGATCATCGCGTGCCGGTCCAGACGACCACCGGCATGGCTCATCTCGTTGCCGAGATGAATGTTTTCCGACACCGTCAGGTTCGGCGCCAGTGCCAGCTCCTGGTAGATGATGGCGATGCCCGCCTGCTTGGCCGCCTGCGGGCTGCCGATACTGATCGGCTTGCCGAACACCCTGATCTCGCCGCCCGGATCGGCCTGATACGCGCCGGACAGGATTTTCATCAGGGTCGACTTACCGGCCCCGTTCTCGCCCATCAGCGCCAGGATCTCGCCGCCCCATGCCTTGAGCTCGACGCTTGCGAGAGCGCGCACACCGGGAAACGTTTTGGAGATGCCCTGCATCTCCAGGGCCGGCGGCCCTGGGTCCTCGCCTCTGTCCATTCCATCTCCCCGGCGTCTTGATTATTGTTGAATCGAAGTAGGCCCCGGTTGGCACGGCAGCGCAACAGCCTGCGTCACGGTGCACCTGACGTCAGATCCCACGCCGCGCGGACCATATTTCGCGTGCCCGCCGGTCGGCCTCGCCCGGCTGGAGTCCCGTATCGAGCGCCAGGAGCGCAAGCGCGATGGTGCCGACCACCGTCTGCACCGCCGCATGCCGCGGATCCTCGCCGCGCCAGATCCGGACCAGGCCGGCAACCGTGTCCGCCTCGCGCGGTTCGGACGCCGTGGCGAGTGCCGGCAACAGCAGCTCCGACCGTCCAATGTCGCGACGCCACACATGCGCTGCGGTCGGCTTGGTCGCGGGCCGCTCGGCCTCGCCGCCACCGCCCTTGATCACCAGCAACGATCGCCGCTGCAACCGTTCGGCCACGCCCAGGTGCAACGCGATGTAGGCGGGATGGAACACCCCATCGACAGAGGCCTGGGCATCGCCGGGATCGAGCAGACGCGCCACCGTGTTCACCGGCGAGCGAAGCCCGAACAGCCGCCGCATGCCCAGCAGGCGGTCGATGCCGGAGGCAAAGCATTCGACCGGCCAATAGGCGAAGCCACTCCGGTCGAGCGCATCACGTACACCAGCGGCATCCGCCGACACAGCCTGCCCCAGCCCTGCCAGCGCGTCGCCAACCGAAATGGCGCCCGAAAAGGCGTTGGTCCCGTGCATCAGCACACGGAAGCCCGCCTGCGATACCGCCAGGGCGGATAACAGGAACCACGGCGCCCCGCGCGTGCGGCCTGCCCCATAACTCGGCCAGTCGAGATCGACTGGCCCGGGTGATCCGTCTCCGAAAACCCCGATCGATGCACGCGCCGCTTCGACCAGTCCGGTGATCTCGTCGGGATCTTCGCCACGATAGCGCAGGAGCATCAGGAAAGCGCCGAGCTGCGCCGGATGCACCGCGTCGGCCAGAACTAGCGAGAACGCGTCCCTGGCTTCCTCCCGGGTCAGCGCCCGCGACTTACCGGGACCGCGGCCCAGCGTGGCGACGTAGCCGGCGAAGCGCGTCTGGCTGTCGGAAAGCTCTTGGTCCATGGCACTGCTCACCGTAATCGACTCAGGCGGTGGTTTTTAATCCACTTCGCGGCAACTTGTCATAGACTGAGACCGTGAACGCACTGACGCCGATCCATACAAGTTTGACCATCGAAGTCGTGCACGATTTCGTGTGCCCATGGTGCTACCTGGGTGTTCGCCGTCTGCTTCGTGCCCTGGCCTTGCGCCCGAACGATCTGTTCGAAATCAACTGGCGGCCATTCCTGCTCAACCCCGACATTTCACGCGACGGGCTCAGCCGGCTCGACTACGTGCAGCGAAAATACGGTGGGGAGGAACGAGGCCGCCGTCTTTACGCGTCGGTCACCGAACTGGGCCTGCAGGACGGCGTCTCGTTCCGCTTCGAGCGCATGACCCACATTCCATCGAGCGTGGACGCGCATCGCCTGGCAGGCTGGGCGGCGAGGTTCGGGCCTGCCGACGCGCTGGTGGAAGCCCTGTTCGCTGCCCAGTTCACCAACGGACTGGATATCGGCGATCTGGACGTTCTGGCGGGAATCGCCGCCGAGGTCGGCCTGGACGAGACTGCGGCCTACGCCTTCCTGCGTTCCCGGGAGAGCGCCGACTCTATTCATTCGGAGAATCTACGTGCGCACCGTCGCGGCATCAGCGGCGTGCCCTGCTTCGTGTTCGCCGGCCGGCTTGCGGTATCTGGCGCCCAGGAGACGGAGGTGTTCCTGCGTCTCCTGGACGTGGCAACGCTCGAGGTCGCTACTTCCTGACGGCCGTCACTTCGATCTCGACCAGCCAGCCGGGATTGACCAGTGCCGCCGCCTGGAAGGCCGAACGGGTCGGCAGGTTGGGCTGAGCCGCCGTGCCGAAGAACTGCGTGTACGACTTCATCATGCCGGCGAAATCCAGTTTCCCGGTCTTCGGATCGGCCACCATGTAGACGTGCATCTGCACCACGTCGGCAAAGGTCAGGTGCAACTCCGCAAGCGCTGCCTGGATCTTGCCGAGAGCGCTTTTGACCTGCGTTTCGGTATCCCCGTAGGCCTCCACCGTCATCGGCTTGGCATTCTTGTCGGACACATCGGCGCCCATGCCGGACAGATAGATCGTGGTGTAGCCGGGCGGCACCTCGATCGCGGACGCAATCGGGAATTTGCCCACGGCGTGCCTGATCAGGTCGGCCGCCGAAGCCGGCGCGCCACACAGTGCCGCCCCGGCCAGCATCGCCGACAGCACGGCAGCCGGGATCATCTTGGTCATCACGCTTATTTCTCCATCGTAGGGGCCGGGCCGCGCACGGCGGCGACGTCTTCCGGCTTGGCCTTGTCGGTGTAGCTGTTGCCGAAATTGGTGCGCACGTAGTTCACCACCGAGGCAACCTGCGTGTCGTTCAGCATCGTGCCGAGCCACGGCATGCCGCCGTAGCCGTTCAGCACGATATAGATCGGATATCCGGCGCTCTTGAGCTTCGGATTGCCGGCGAGCGCTGGAATATAGCCCGCACCGACGGCGCCCTTGGCATTGGCCATGTGACAGCCCTGGCAGACCTGCTGGAAGATCACCGCGCCGTCCGTACTGGTCGTCGACTTGCCGGCGACATTGGATGCGGCGTCCGCCAACGCCTGACTGGATGGAAGAGAAAGCAGGGCCCCGATCGTCAGGACCGCGGCAACGCTGGAGAAGGTTGGACCGGAAAAGGCCGGGCGACGCATCATGCGGTTCCGATCGCGCGCTGGTGGAGACGGGTGATGGCACTGACCGACGACAGGATGGCGCCTTCCTGCCAGCATCCGACGTAGGACGCGTGCTCGCCGGCGATCACCAGGCGGCCGTCGATCTCGGTCAGCGGCTTATAGTGCGCCTTCCGGCTTTCCTCGCTCCAGGTCGAGCAGCAGCCGAGCGTCCATGGCATCCGGCTCCAGGCGACGGCGACGCCGTTGCTGAATTCCTGACGGTACTGCTTGTGGATGAGGCTGCCTTGCTTGAGTGCCGCCTCGATGCGCTCTTCCGGTGTCATGCCGGCGAATGCGTAAGCCGCAGGCCCGAACATGTAGCCGCCGAGCAGCACACCCTTGCCGTTCGAGAAGTAGTTCGTGCTCGGATACGAGATCTGACTGATCGGCTGGTCGGTAAAACTGATGCCGCCATAGATCTGCTCGTCCTGCTCCCAAAATCGCCGGTTGAACTCCAGACCGACCTTGACCGACGAGGCATAGGGCACCGCCTTGATCGCGGCCTTCATCGGCGCGCCGGCCTGGACCTCGATTTCGGCGAGGATCGGCAGCGGGATCGTACAGACGCACCAGTCGGCCTTGGCCTCGCCGGTGGCGCCACCCTTGCTGTTGTCCTGGAAGCTGACGGTGACACCGCCGGCATCCTGGGCGATCCTGGTGACCTTGACGTTGTGCGTGACGAGGTCGTTGACCTGCTTGGCAAAGCCCTTGCCGATCATGTCCATGCCGCCG
The DNA here is from genome assembly GCA_050954785.1 of Janthinobacterium lividum. Classification (GTDB taxonomy): domain Bacteria; phylum Pseudomonadota; class Alphaproteobacteria; order Acetobacterales; family Acetobacteraceae; genus Lichenicola. The sequence goes on from JBPBQO010000095.1 coordinate 17,550, forward strand.
ACCGGCTGGAACATCGTCGTCTGCATCTCGTAGCTCATGTTGAACGACAGCCACTGCCACAGGCCCGACTTCATGATCTCGCTGCGTCCCATGACCTGGGACGAAATCGGCGCACCGTCCGGCCCGCCGCCGGCCGGCTTCGAATTGCCGCGCCGCAAAGAGACGAGCTCGCTGGTCTTGTAGGCATAGTCCTTGTCCAGGAGACCCCAGCCGCGCATCGCATCCAGCAGGTCGCGCTTCTCGTCGGCGCTGACCGGCTGGTCGAGCTTGTCCTGGTTGATCGCCTTGGCCAGGAGCTCCGCAGTGTGTCCGGTGAAATCCGACATCACGTCGCGATAACGCTGCGGCTGGCCGCCGAATGCGTCGGTGTTATGCAAATAGGTGTTGTGGTTGACCTCGATGAACGGCTCGAGCTTTACGTCGAACAACTTGCAGTAGTGCAGCAGTCCCTGGTGATGATACGGGATACGCCACGGTCCCGGATTGATGTAGTTGCCGGACGCGAACTTCACGTCCTGGGTCGCGCCGCCAAGCTCGGTCAGCGTGTCACCGCCGCGCAGCGTTATGTTCCGGCCGCCCGAACGTGGCTGATATTCCAGCACGCGCACGCTGTAGCCCGCCTTGCGCAACTCGTAGGCGGCCAGCATGCCGGCCAGGCCGGCGCCAAGCACCAGCACGGACGTGCCTTTCTTGGCACCCGACAGAACGGGCGAGCCGGTGAAATCGGTTCCGGCGGCATGACCGAGCTGCGTCATCGCCTGATACATCGCGACGCTTCCGGCCGCCGCTCCGATGCGCATCAGCAACTGCCGTCGGGTCGGCTCCAAGGCGTGCAATCGATTCAAGGTGCAGTGCTCCAGACAGAATGTCGGAATCGTGTCCCCGACCTGTCTGACGTTATTATCACCAGTAATGGTTCGTCAAATCGCACAAATCTCGATCATATGCGTATAATTTAGCCTTTTGCATTGATGTGTATTTGCCGCACCAGTTATGTTTGCATACCAATCATGCAATTTTGCCTTGATTCTTGGCTCTGCCTAGTTTGTGTTCATCACGGCACTGAAACGGATCGGTCACTCCGGGCAATGGATGGTGCCCGGTTCGTTACGGCTTCGGAAGCACGGGCACGGCTTCCGACGAGCGGTAGAATGGAGAGCAGAATGAGAATGACTTACGCAGGCGGCTTTCGCAGAGTGCTGCTGCTTACAGTATGCCCGCTTGCAATCATTGCCGAAACGTTACCGGCGATTGCTCAGAGCACGACTGCCACAGCGACATCGTCCGCCCCCGTTCGTCATCATCCGCACACAACAAAACATGCCGGTACGAAGAGCTTGGCAGGAACGGGAATCGTTGCGGGTGCCAGCACGAATTCCGCGCCTGCGACCGACGCGCCACCCTCCGTCCTCATTGCCTCGAACGCTACCGTACCGTCCGGTCCCGGCAGTGCCGGATCCGGCGCCGCGACCCCGGCCTTCGCGGATGCGGGCGAGAGCGTCATCGTGACCGGCACGCGCAGCCTCAACCGCAAGGCGCGCGACAGCACCAGCCCGATCGACGTCATCAGCGCAGCCACCCTGCGCCGCTCCGGCGAACCGAACCTTGCCAATGCGCTGGTAAAAACCGACCCCTCGATCAATATCAAGTCCGAAGGCTCCGACACCGCCGCATTGACCGCGAATATCGTGCTGCGCGGCCTCAACCCGAACGACACGCTGATCCTGCTCGATGGCAAGCGGCGCCATCCGACTTCGAACATCGCGGCCGACTCAGGACCCGAGCAGGGTTCCACGGCTCCGGACATCAACATGATCCCGTCGTCCGCGATCGACCACATCGAGGTCCTGCGCGACGGCGCCGCCGCACAGTACGGGTCCGACGCCATCGCCGGCGTGGTCAACATCATCACGAAGAAGTCCGATCACGGCTTCAATGCCAGCGCTCAGACCGGTTCCAACGCGGCAAACGGAGACGGCTGGCTCTATCAGCTCGATGCGGATGGCGGCATGGCCTTCGGGCGCGACGGCTACCTGCATATCGGCGGCGGCATGTATCATAAGGACTTTTTCGTTGCCCCCACCGTGGATAACCGTGCGGCCGCGTTCCATGCGCCGCCGGATTCCAACAAGATCCTGGGCGTTCCCGAGGAGACCCGTGAAACGCTGAGCATCGCCGCCGGCGAGACCCTGGTGCCCGACCTGTTCGGCGGCGTGCAGGGCTACGGCCTGATCACCTATGCCCACCGCCATTCCGAGGGCTACGAAAACTGGCGGACGCCGACCAGGATTCCGGAACTCTATCCGTATGGCTTCTCGCCGCTCGAAACCAACGACGAGAACGATTTCGCGACGACCCTCGGACTGAAGGCAGACGATGTCTTCGGCTTTCATGTAGACATCAGCACCACCTACGGTGACGATGAAACCGATATCGGCAACAAGAACACGGCAAACCCCAATCTCTTTTACACAGGTGCCGGCGTTGGCGATCCGGATTACGCACTCGGCACCGGGTTCACGCCGACCAAGGTTCTGGCGCAAACGCAGCGCACTGCTCAATGGACCAACAACCTCGACTTCACCCGGCCGTTCACCGTGTTCAACAAGTCGGTCAACCTGGCGTTCGGTGCGGAACACCGGCTCGACACCTATCAACTCGGCGCAGGAAATCCGGCATCCTGGGAAGTCGGCGGCACCCAGGGCTTCGCCGGCCTGCGGCCGCAGAACGCGGGGAGCTGGAATCGGGACGTCTATGCCGGCTACATCGATCTGGACACCCACCCGCTCAAGCACTGGGATCTCGATTTCGCCGGCCGCTTCGAGCACTACACGGACTCGGGCAACACCGAGAACGGCAAGATCTCGACCCGCTACGACTTCACCCGCCGGTTCGCGATCCGTGGCACCATTAGCAATGGCTTCCGGGCCCCGTCACTGGCCGAAGAGCATTTCAGCTCGCTCAACGTTGGACCGACCAGCGCCAGCGGCGATCTTGCCGTCGACTCAGCCGCCGGACGTTCGATCGGCGCGTTACCGCTCAAGCCGGAACGTTCGACCAACGCCAGCGCCGGCTTCGTGCTCGAGCCGATCACCAACCTGAGCATCACCACCGACGTCTACCAGATCAATATCCGTGACCGGATCGTCGGAGCTGGCGGCGTGACCGGCCAGCCGGCGCTGGATGCGATCGAGCTGACCGGTGCGTCCATTCCCGCCGGTGCCGAGGTCGATCAGATTTCGGCCTTCTACTTTGCCAACGGAGTCAGCACCCGCACCCAGGGTCTCAACGTCGCCGCCAACTACTTCTCCGACTTCCGCCAGTACGGCACCGTCAACTGGACGGCCGGAATCGATCTCAACCGGACCCGTCTGCACCATGTCGGAACCGACGGTCTCGGCAACCCGTTCCTGACCACGCAGGGTGCGGGCTACGTCACGACCGCCACGCCGCGCAGCAAGATCATCCTCAACGCATTCTGGAAAATCGGGAAGGTCGACGTCAATCTTCGCGAGACCCGCTGGGGCCAGACCACCAACCTGCTCGGCTACCAGGACCAGGCACCGGCGGACCTCGCCTTCTCCGGCACGCAGTTCCTGGAGTTCAAGAGCACGCCGGTGTGGCTGACCGATCTCGAGATCGGCTACCAGATCCAGAAGCACTGGCATGCGACGCTCGGCGCCAACAACCTGTTCAACATGCGTCCGCGCCAGACCCCGGCCTCGACCGCCTACGTGAACGTCGGCCACTACGACCAGACCGCCTCGCAGATCCCGCTTTCGGGCGGCTTCTACTACGGACGCGTCAACTACGCGTTCTGACCGGCGTATCCGCGTCCATCAGGGCCCGCTGCGCATAGCGGCGGGCCAGCACTGCGCACACGAACAACTGGAGCTGATGGAATATCATCAGCGGCAGCACGATCTGCCCGACCATGGCGCTCGGAAACAGGACGTTGGCCATCGGCACCCCCGAGGCCAGCGTCTTCTTTGAGCCGCAGAACACGATCGCAATCTCATCCTCGTGCGCAAAACCCAGCGCCCGCGATCCGTATCGCGTCACCAGCAAAATCACCCCGAGCAGGAGCGCGTCCACCAGCAGCACGAGTGCCAGTTGTTCCAACGGCACCTTCTGCCAGAGCCCCTGCACCACCGCTTCGCTGAATGCCGTATAGACAACGATCAGGATCGAACCGCGATCGGTAAAACTGAGCAGCCGCTTGTTCCGCAAGGCCCAACCGCCGATCCATGGCTGCAGCAACTGTCCGGCCAGGAACGGCAGCAGCAACTGCAGCACGATGTCGAGCACACCCTGGTTCGACACCTGCGCATGGGCGTGGATCCCGCCCGCCAGTACCAGCCCGGTCAGGATCGGGGTGATCAGGATGCCGAGCAAATTCGACGCCGTGGCCGCGCACACCGCCGCCGGGATGTTGCCCCGCGCGATCGAGGTGAATGCGATCGAGGACTGCACCGTGGATGGCAGCACGCACACGAACAGCACGCCGAGCCACAGGGTCGGCGTCAGCAATCCGGGCGCCACTGCATGAAGGGCCAGCCCGAGCAGCGGGAACAGCACGAAGGTGCAGCACAGGATTGCCAGGTGCAGCCGCCAGTGTCCCAGCCCGGTCAGGATCGCCGCCCGCGACAGGCGCGCTCCCTGCATGAAGAACATCACCGCGATGACCGCGATGGTCAGGTCGTGGAACACCGGCACTGCCGCTCCATGACATGGCACGAAGGAGGCCAGCAGGACCGTAACGATCAGGGCGAGCAGAAACGGATCTGGCTTCGGCATTGGATCATCCCACCGGTGCGAGTTGCCACCGTGTGGAGGCTGGGCCACCCTTAGTCCCCGATGATCAACGATGCCAATCCCGTCCTCGCCGCCATCCTCGCGCCCGCTCTCGCGGCCTGGATCGCCATCGCCGCTCCAGCCTCGGCGCGGGCGGCCGATCTCGATCTGCCGGGAGGCTGTGCCATCGCCGGCAGCGCCAGCCTGCACGAGAGTGGCGGGAGCTTCGAGGCAGGCCGGCTCGAGGTGACCGTGCCGGGCGCGGGTTCATCGAGCCCGCCATCGTTGCATGCCGCTCGCCTGCGTGCCGACGCGAAAGGGGCCGCCTCGGTCGGGCCGGCACAGTTGGAGCAGGCCTCCACCGCCGCGGCCGCGGCGCTGCTGACCGCCCTGTCGTCACAGCACTCGGGCGGGTGCTCGGACGCGGTGCTGCAGGTCGCGATGCGACCCCTCGCCCATGGCATACAGAGTGGCGCCAGTTACGACTTCACCTGGACCGACGTAGCGGTCCGTGCCGGCAATATCCGCTTCGGTGCCCGCCATCTGGCGCTGCATGTCGGCGGGGATGGACGCACGGCACACCTGACCGGCACGCTCGACGGTGCCGCATCGAACGACCGCGCCGCCGGCCTGCTTCCGGAGTCGCTCGATGTACGCGTGGCCCTGCCCGCCAACGAACTGCCGGCACTGCTCTCCGCGACAGGCGGCCATGGCGCCCCGGTCGACGTGACGATCGAGCAGGCGGTCGCACGTCGTGGCGGCAGCACCCTGTCCGGCCATGGTCAGGCCAGCATCGCCAGCACACCAGACGCAGGCACCGGCCAGGGCCACCTGACCGCGCAAGGCTTCGACGCACTGATCGAGGCGGCAAATGCTCCGGGACTGGAACGCCTCCGCACCGGCCTGTTCCTGGCAAAACTCGTGGCGCACCGACAGGGTGACCAGTCCGACTGGGACCTCGCCTGGCAACAGGGCACCCTGATGGTGAACAACGTCCCGCTGCCGCTGCGGTAGGCGCCTGATCAACCTGATCCTGACCCTCGGTATGGGAGCGGCCGCGCTGTTGTTGGCGACACGCGGCCGAGCGCTTTTGTTCACTACTCTTTTGCTACCCACGACCCTGTCGCTGGCAGTTCCTGCCGCTGAAACTGTCGGGACATGCCTGGCTTCCGGCATAGTTCAGTAACAGGGGACCACAGTCGCCGTCATCTCCGCGGGCATCATGGGTTGGACACGGTTCAACGTTCATTTCGTTGCCGCTCCGGTTCTACAGACACCGGAGGAAGCCGGTCCGCTCTGGCCAGGCAATAATCCCACAATTTTTTTCGGCGCCGACATGACGATACAGATGTCGGTGCTGCTGGCACGACCGTGGCTCTTTGTGAGTTTTCGGCTCCACTCGATTTTCACCGACCTTGCAATTTTCACGCAACTCCTAAGCATGCTTGGCTGGCTCAACCTGGTGTTGCCAACTTCGCTTATGACGCTGTGGGTAGATCAGCGGACCACAAGGTCACTATCTGGTCCCTCTAATCCCACTTATGGAACCTGCAGTTCCACGTTTCGGACCGTGTGATTCCGGTCAGCCAGGCATCCTGTTTGTGCCCACGACCATTACCGCGCTGATCGCCGGTGGGCAGAACAGGATTCGAGACATCAGTCGTATAAACAATCTATTCGGTGTATCTAGCAATGGATAATGAAGTTCGATAACCGGTGGCTACGTCCACTTCAGCCTGTTCACGACCATCACGTGGTGGATCAAAGTATGTTAGAAATGCCTGCACAAACGACCATACGATTGCCCTCCGATGCCGATCTCGAAGAATTCACACTCAACAGGCACAACAATCGAGATCTTGTCGCGTGTCAGATTGGCCTGGATGGCTGGCAAGCTTTCGAACGCCCGTTGCCCGACTGCATTTTCAAGGTATGTCGGGCTTCACCAGGGTTGGTGATCGATGTCGGCGCGAATACCGGATTCTATTCCCTCCTGGCGGCGTCTGCATCACTGCAGGTCAAGGTTCTGGCGTTCGAGCCTGTAGCCTCGATCGTCACCATGCTCGATGAAAACATTCGCCAGAACAAGCTTGAGGACCGTATTCGTCCGATTACCTGTGCACTGAGCAGCTCGAATGGCTATTCGAACCTCTACATACCAACTCAGGAACACGGCCTGGTAGAAACCAGCGCATCGCTGGAAGCGAGTTTTAAATCCAGCCACTCATCCAACAGCCCGGTGCTTGTCAGAACATTGGACCGGGCGATGTTGCGCCTTGCGCCCTTTGTCAGGCACGTGCCGCTGATCAAGGTCGATGTGGAAGGCCATGAAGCATCGGTACTCGCGGGCGCAAAATGGACGATCCGACGCTACCGTCCCGTCATCTTCATCGAAATTCTGCCAAGCGCAGATGTCGACAGCTTGAACCGGCTGATCAAGCGCAATCGTTACAGGGACGTCCGCCTCATGGCCGACGCCCCGCCCGTCATCGGATCGGATGTCGTGTATGATTCCGAAAGCTGGAACCACGCTTTCGTGCCGGAAGAACGTTTGTCCTGGTTTCTGGACCTTTAAAAAGCCGGAATGCCGGTCATCAACCAGAGAACCTTACCTGAAGAATAGTTTTTGAAGCAGCCGCAGCCTCGGAGAGCATTTCCGTCTCGTTAGCGAGGACCGTGTCGAGCCTCCAGGATCAACGTCCAGCCATTCGTCCATAATCCTATAGAATACGTCGGGTCGCTTTGCCGCCATGACGGACCGTCGCCGCTCAAAGGCCACGTCGAGAATGATAAGCTATATAACCGCAGCCCAGGCAATATTTTCCATCCTCACACTAGTGATTAAAGCGAACGCAAGTACTGCGAAACCAAACAATGCCTGCGGCACGAATACATAACGTTCTCCAAAACCAACGTCGATAAGTGCAGCGGTTCCGCGGATCACGCCGAAGTAGGACGCGATCGCGATGACCCCGCCGGCTGCCAATAGCCGGAAGCCGAACGTGTCCGACGACTGCAGAGTGTCGCAACACCGAAGGGTACGAACACCAGCAACGGCAACAGAATGGTAAGCCAAAGAAAATGCCCGGTAGCCAGTCGTGCCCGCACCGCACCGGCGACCGCCCTGGCATGCGGGCAGCCGAGAAACGTAACCGCCAGGCTCGCCGGCCGGGCGACGTTGGGCTGTCACAGAATGGCTTACCTTTGCGAGGTCGGCTCTGCCCTATCCGGCATTATCGTCGGCAAGCGCATGATCCGGCCCAGTCGCAGCGTCAGGAGCGGTAGTACTGATCGCCAGGACCAGCAAGGTCCAGCGGAGCGGTGGGCCTCGTCGGTCGACAGGGTGTTCAGCCCGGCCCCCGCCAGCTTGCCGAGCACCACATAGCCAAGCAGTGCCAGCAGCGAAGCGAGCGTGCCGATCATGTACTGCCGCAGACGCAGCGATGTCAGGCCGAGCACGTAACTGGTGACAGCAGGGGCATGATCAGCGAGATCCGCAACAAGCACACCAGCCGCCAGCCGTCCCGCGCCACCGCATCGTCCAGCCGAGGTTCGAAGCACGCCGAGCCCGTAGACTACGCTCCGCCTTCGCGAAGTCATGCGTGGGGCACGAAATTTCGCCGATCCGGAAACTGAAATGCAGCGCCTGCCCCAGCATCTGGTTATCGAACACGAAGTCATCCGAGCATCGATCGATGCGGCAGACGTTCCAGCACCTGCCTTGTCCAGGCCCGATAGCCGCTATAATACTCCAGCGTCAGCGCGCGTTTCGCCACGTACTTGTAGCGCGGCAACCTCCGACAATCGCGCCGCGTCCGAGAATGCGCGATGCCAGCACAGCATCATGTTGCTCCGACACCAGCATCGCCGCAATCAGTTTCGGCGTATACTGGTAGTCGGGATGCAGCATCACGACGATGTCCGCACCATGCTCCAGTGCCGCCGCATAACAGGTTTTCTGGTTGCCACCGTATCCACGGTTCCGATCGTGACGGATCGTGTGCAGACCAAGCGACCGGCCCAGCTCGATGGTTTCATCCCGGCTCGCATCGTCGGTCAGGATGATATCGTCGACGATATCGCGGGGATATCGCGGCAGGTCTGCTCCAGCGTCCTTGCAGCATTGTATGTGGGCAGAACGATGACGACCCGATGCTTCTGAAGCACGCATGGATCCCATAACGAAGCGATACGAATACTAGAGCCCAGCGAAACCGGCGACGACCAGCATCGTAACGAACGAACTCGTAACGGTCAGGCGGCTTTCGCCTGGTCTGCCAGTCGGTTCAGGTTGCCCACCACATCGCGCGCCAGCTTGATCCGGGCCGCCGTCGTCATTTCCCGGGCGATCGCGAGCTTGTGGTCCGGCCGCAGGCGCATGTCGCTGCCCTTGGCGCCGATCCAGGCGACCAGTCCGGCCGGGTTGCTGAAGTTGTTGCCGCGGAACTGCACGACCATGCCCTTCGGCCCGGCCTCCAGCTTCTCGACGCCCGCCGTCCGGCACATCCGCTTCAGCGTCACCACCTGCAGCAGGTTCTCGACCTCGTCCGGAAGCTTGCCGAACCGGTCCACGAGCTCGGCGGCCATCGCCTCCGTCTCCGCATCGCCCGGCAGGCTGCCGATACGGCGATAGAGCCCGAGCCTGACCGGCAGGTCCGGCACATAGGTTTCCGGAATCAGAACCGGCAGGCCAAGCACGATGTTGGGCGTCCAGTCGCGATCCTCGGCCTTGCGCTTGCCCTTCTCGCGACGCAGGTCCGACACCGCATCCTCGAGCATCTGCTGATACAGCTCGATGCCGACCTCGCGGATATGTCCGGTCTGTTCGTCGCCAAGCAGGTTACCGGCGCCGCGAAGATCGAGATCGTGGCTGGCGAGCGTGAACCCGGCGCCGAGCTGGTCCAGCGTCTGCATCACCTCAAGCCGCTTCTCGGCCGATGCGGACAGACGATGCTGCTGCGGCCAGGTGAGATACGCATAGCCGCGCTGCTTGCCGCGCCCGACCCGTCCCCGCAACTGGTAGAGCTGTCCCAGCCCGAACAGGTCGGCACGATGGATCACCAGCGTGTTCACCGCAGGCATGTCCAGCCCGCTCTCGACGATGTTGGTGGACAGCAGAATGTCGTACTTGCCGTCGCCGAACTCGGTCATCACCCGTTCGAGCTCGGTCGGCGCCAGCCGTCCATGCGCCTGCACCAGCTTCGCGTCCGGCACGATCTCGCGCAGCCGCTCCGCCATCCGATCCAGATCCTCGATGCGCGGCACCACGCAGAACACCTGGCCGCCCCGGAATCGCTCGCGCTGCAGCGCTTCGCGGATCACCACTGAGTCGAACGGCATGATGAAGGTGCGTACCGCCAGCCGGTCGGTCGGCGGCGTGGCGATCAGGCTCATTTCCCGCACGCCGGTCAGCGCCAGTTGCAGCGTGCGCGGGATCGGCGTCGCGGACAGCGTCAGCACGTGCACGTCCTCGCGCAGCGCCTTCAGCTTCTCCTTGTGCGACACGCCGAAATGCTGCTCCTCGTCGACGATCAGCAGGCCGAGATCGGCGAACTCGATACCTTTGGCGAGCAGTGCATGCGTGCCGATCACGATGTTCACCGTGCCGTCGGTCACGCCACGTTTTACAGCGGCGGCGTCCTTGGCGTTGACCATGCGCGAAAGCTGCTCGACACGGATCGGCAACCCGGCGAAGCGCGCCGTGAAGGTGCGATGATGCTGGCGGGCCAGCAAGGTGGTCGGAACCACCACCGCCACCTGCGAGCCGGACATCGCCGCGACGAACGCTGCGCGCAGCGCGACCTCGGTTTTCCCGAAGCCGACATCGCCGCAGATCAGCCGGTCCATCGGACGCCCGGCCGCGAGATCCTCGAGCACGTCGGCGATCGCCCGTGCCTGGTCCTCGGTCTCCACGAACGGGAAGCGCGAGCAGAATTCGTCCCATTCCCCTTCCGCCGGCGCCAGGCTCGGTGCATCGCGCAACTGGCGCGCGGCGGCGGTCCGGATCAGCTCGCCCGCCATGTCGCGGATGCGCTGCTTCATCTTGGACTTACGCGACTGCCACGACGCGCCGCCGAGCTTGTCCAGCGCCACGCCGTTCTGCTCGGAGCCGAACCGGCTCAGCAGCTCGATATTCTCGACCGGCAGGAACAGCTTCTCGTTGCCGTCATAGATCAGCCGCAGGCAGTCGTGCGGCGCCGTGCCGATCACGCTCTGGCTGCCGGCGCGGATGATGCCGATCGTTTCCAGCCCGTCATAGCGGCCGATGCCGTAATCCTGGTGGACCACCAGGTCGCCCTCGGCAATCTCGGTGGCCTCGGCGATGAACTGGTCCGCACGCTTGCGCCGGCGCGGCGGACGCGAGATCCGCTCGCCGAGCAGGTCCTGCTCGGACACCAGCGCCATGTCCTCGGCGACGAAGCCGCGTTCCAGCCCGAGTGTCAGCAGGCCGATCCGGCCCGGCTTCAGCTTCGCGGTGGACGCCCAGTCGTTGATCGCCTCCACATCGAGCCCGGCGTCACGCAGCAGCGTGCCGATCCGCTCGCGGGAGCCACGGGTCCAGGCGGTGACGAAGCAGCGGCGCTTGCGATCCTTCGCCCACTTCCCGACCTGATCTCCCAGCATCTGGAACACGTTCTCGCGGCTGCCCGCCGGCAGGCTGCGCGCGAACATGATGCCGGGACGGCCGCCGGCTTCGAATCCGCTCGCGCCATCGGGCTTGGCGAACGGGCTGAACGACAGCACCGGCAACTGCGCCAGCATCGCGTTCCAGGCATCCCGGTCCAGATACAACAGATCCGGCGGCAGGGCCCGATATGGCACCTCGCCGTCACGCGTCGGCATCGCCCGCGCGTCGGCATGATCGGCAATCATTTCGAGCCGGCCGGACAGGACCTCGTCGACCTGGTGGTCCATGCTCAGCGACACGCCGGGCAGGTAATCGATCAGCGTCTCGATCTGCTCATGGAACAGCGGCATCCAGTGCTCGACGCCGGAATGCCGGCGCGCGTCGGACACGCTGTGATAGATCGGGTCATTGGCCGCTTCCGGCCCGAAGCGTTCACGCCAACCGGTGCGGAACCGTGAAACGCTGTCCGCATCGAACGAGATCTCGGACACCGGCCGCAGCATCAGCCGATCGAGCTTTTCGGTCGAACGCTGCGTGGCCGGATCGAAACGCCGGATGTTCTCGACCTCGTCCCCGAACAGGTCGAGACGGATCGGATCGGGCTCGCCGGACGGAAAGATGTCGACGATGCCGCCGCGCGTGGCGAACTCGCCGGGCTCCATCACCGTGTCGGTGCGGTTGTAGCCGTTGGCGACCAGCACCTCGATCAGGAAGGCGACGTCCAGGCTTTCGCCCGACTTCACACTGAGCGACTGCCCGGCGAATGCCTTGCGCGGCGGCACCCGCTGCACCAGCGCATTGACCGTGGTCAACACGATACGTGGTGCCGTCGTCGGTTCCAGCAATCGCGTCAGCGTCGCCACCCGCTCGGACACGATCGCCGGGTTCGGCGAGACACGGTCGTACGGCAGGCAGTCCCAGGCCGGGAACCTCAGGATCTCCGCTTCCGGCCGGACATACGCCAGCAGGTCCGCTAGCCTGGCGAGATTGGTGTCGTCGCGCGCCACATGCAGCAGCGGCCCGTCATGCTCGCCGCCGAACTGGGTCTGCCGGCGTGCCAGCAACAGCGCGTCGTAGCCCTCGGGCACGCCCCAGATGATGGTCGTCGCATCGACCACGCCGCCGCCGTCCGCACTCATCGCTTCAATCCTGCCAGCGACCGCGACCGCGCCGCCGCCTCGACCGCCCGCAGCATAGGGGTGTCGCACTCGGGCGGGATCGGCAGGCGTCCCATCAACCAGTCGGCAAGGTCGACATCGGGCAATTCCATCAGCTCCTCGAGCGCGTCCAACTCGGCATCGTCGAACCCGGCGATCCGCGGGGACACGAAACCACCGATCAGCACATCGGTCTCGTGAGTACCGCGATGGGTCGCGCGGAACAGGATGCGCCGCCGTCTCGAATCGAGAACCGGCGGCGAGGACGAATCGGAAGCCGGGACGGACCCGGGGGGACTGGCGTATGGTTCCATGGCGCGCGTTGTCATATAGCGGCGCATCCGGGCCCTGTCAGCCCGTCGGCCCGAAAGGCTTCTGAAACGCGTGGCATCAACAACACCGGCCGCTCGCCCCGGCGCCGCTTCGCCGGTGTCTCTCGCCGCGGCAACCGACCCGTTCGCGTCCCGTCTGGCGCCTCTTCTGGCCAGCATCACGAGCCTTCCCGGCGTCGGACCCGGCATAGCCGGCCTGATCGCGCGTGCGATCGGTGGCACCAAAGTGATCGACCTGTTGTTCCACCTGCCGGACAGCACGATCGACCGGCGCTACCGGCCAACCCTGGCGATAGCCGAGCCCGGCCGCATCGCCACCTTGGCCGTCACCGTCCAGCGCATCGACAAACCGGGCCGGCCGCGCCAGCCCTGGCGGGTCCAGGCCGGGGACGGCACCGGCGAAGTCGAACTGGTGTTCTTCAGTCCTTACCAGGCGCGCCAGCTCACGGTCGGACAGCACGTGGCGATCTCCGGCACCCTGGAGGCCTACGGCAGCCGCCTGAGCATGTCGCATCCGGAGCATCTGGTGCCGCTCGGCGCATCGGCTGAGTTGTCCATCACCGCAATTCCTGAGCTGGAAGCCGTCTGGCCACTGACTGCGGGCCTTTCCAACCGGATGCTTGGACGCAGCATGCGGGCAGCCCTCGCGCGCCTGCCCGAACTGCCCGAATGGCTGGATCCGGAATTGGTCCGGCGACAGGCGTGGCCCAGCTTCAAGGATGCGTTACGCCTGGTGCATACGCCTGACGGCAACGCGGCGCGCGAAGCGGCGGCGCGTGACCGGCTCGGCTGTGACGAGCTGCTGGCCGATCAGCTTGCAATCGGCCAGGCCCGCCTGGTGGCGCGCAACCGCACCGGGAGGGCACTGGCCGGCGGCGACCGCCTGCGAACCGAGGCGCTCGCCCGATTCGGCTATACCCCGACCAACGCCCAGCACCGTGCGCTTGCCGAAATCGATGCCGATCTGTCGCGTCCGACCCGGATGCTGCGCCTGCTGCAGGGCGATGTCGGTTCCGGCAAGACCCTTGTCGCACTGCTGGCAATGCTGCGGGCGGTGGAGGCCGGCGCCCAGGCCTGCCTGATGGTGCCGACCGAGATCCTCGCCCGCCAGCACCACATCACGCTGAGCCGCCTGTCTCCGGTGCCGGTCGCCCTGCTGACCGGAAGCCTGAAAATCGGCGCCAAACGCAGCGTGCGGCGCCTGCTCGAAACCGGCGAGGTGCCGCTGGTGGTCGGCACGCATGCCCTGTTCCAGGAAGGCGTGGTGTTCCACGATCTCGCGCTGGCGGTGATCGACGAGCAGCATCGGTTCGGAGTCGAACAGCGACTGATGCTCGGCGACAAGGGCGCGGCTACCGATGTGCTGGTCATGACCGCGACGCCGATCCCGCGCACTGTGCTGCTGACCCAGTATGGCGAGATGCAGGTGAGCCGGCTGGACGAGAAACCGGCCGGCCGGCTGCCGATCCGCACCACGCTACACAGCCTGTCGGCACAGGCCGAAATGCTCGCGGCAATTGCCCGTGCGCTGGATGCCGGGGCGCAAGTGTTCTGGGTATGCCCCCTGGTGCAGGAGAGCGAGCTGGTCGATCTCGCTGCAGCCCAGGCCCGGCACGCTTCGCTGAGCGAACGGTTTCCCGGGCTCGTCGGCCTGGCGCACGGACAGCAGGATGCCGATCTGCGCCAGGCGTCGCTCGACGAGTTCGCCGCCGGCCGTACGCGCATCCTGGTCGCTACCACCGTCATCGAGGTCGGCGTCGATATCCCGACCGCTACCGTCATGGTGATCGAGCATGCCGAGCGCTTCGGCCTGGCCCAACTGCACCAGCTTCGCGGCCGAGTCGGGCGCGGGCACGAGGTAAGCTATTGCCTGCTGCTGCACGACGAGGCGCTCGGCGTGACCGCCCGACGGCGGCTGGCGCTGCTGCGCGACACCGAGGACGGCTTCGTGATCGCCGACGAGGATTACCGCATCCGCGGCGGAGGCGACCTGATGGGACGGCGCCAGTCCGGGTTGCCCGGCTTCCGGCTGGCGCGCGGGACCGACTTCGACCGCCTGGTGCGCCGCGCGTGGCAGGACGCGGAACGGCTGCTGCAGGGCGATCCGCTTCTCAATTCGCCACGTGGCCAGGCAGTCCGTCCGCTGCTCGCACTGTTCGGCCGGACTGATGCTGTACGGACACTCTCGTCCGGATGACATGCCGAGATGTAAACAGGGCACTTGCGTTTTATTGCGGTCGGGCGGAGCCTTTGGGCATGTCACGAATTGGGCCGAACACCACACCATCAGGGCCCCTGGCCGCACGGACTTCGGAACGATTGACGCTGCCTCGCGCCAGCGCTCGGTCTGACGAGTCGTCGGATACGCCCCTCACCATCTTCACCCGGCTGGCGATGCGCACCACCAACAGCCACCTGGCTGTCCTGGTGGTCGATGCGCCATCCGGGCTGCAGGTTCATGCTGTATCGGGCACTTGCGACGGCGAGCCTCTACCGGTCTCGGTATTGCGCGCGCAGATGAGCCGGCCGCGACGCGTGACGGTCGAGATCATCGACCTTTCGCTCGACCCACAATTCGTGGACGCGCCTTCGCATGAGCGCGACGCCGGCTTCAACGCCTATGCCGGCGCCACCATCCGCGATCCCGCCGGCGCTGCGATCGGCGTGCTGTTCCTTCTCGACCGGGAGCGTCGCCGCTATGGGCGCGAGGTGCTGCTGACTCTGTCCGACCTCGCCCGTGGCGTTGCCGGCGTGCTGGCTGTGCATCACGAAGGCCATAGCGTCGACAGCGGCGTCGACGCAGTCACTGCCCTGCCCGGCAGGCAGGGACTTGAACGCTACCTGGAACAGGCGCTCGAGTTGCCTGGCCGCGGTGCCGGCGACGTACCGGGCTCGGGTGCCACGCCCGGGCTGGCGCTGTTCCGCGTCGATGTCGGCAGGCTGACTGCCCTCAACGAGATGTATGGCCGTGAGATTGCGGACCAGTTCCTGAAGCAGGCTGCCGACCGGCTACAGACGATCGCACCGATCCCGAGCTTCCTGGCTCATCTCGGTGGCAGCGGTTTCGCGCTCGTCGCACCCGGCCGGATCGGGCCGAGCGACGCGGAGGCGATCGTGCTGAGAATGATGGAGCGGCTGCGGGAGCCGGTGCAGATCGGGACCCTGGAGCTACCGCTGCGGCCGTCGGCCGGGATCGCGCTAGCACCGGCGGATGGGCAGGATGTCGCGTCCCTGATGCTCGCGGCCGAGGCAGCGCTGACGGCTGCTAAAAAACACGGTGACGGACGGCATTGCCGGGCCACTCCGCAACTGACCGCCGCCTATACCCTGTCCACCGGCCTGGAGCAGGATCTGCAGGCGGCGGTGGCACATGGTGCCTTCCACCTCAACTGGATGCCGGCGATCGATACCGCGACCGAGCGGGTGGTGAGCTTCGAGGCGCTGGTCCGCTGGAACCGTCCGGGCCACGGCGAGGTCTCGCCCGCCTTGTTCATCCCGGTGGCCGAAGCCGGCGGGCTCATCGAGCAGATCGATGCCTGGGTGCTGCGTGCCGCGTGCAAGGAAGCGCAATCCTGGGAACAGGCGCTCGGCATCAGCGTCAATGTATCGCCGGTCTGGCTATCGCATAGCCGGCTGGCCAACCTGCTGAAGCGCGTTCTCGAGGAGACCGGGCTGGAGCCGAACAGGCTGCAGATCGAGCTGTCCGAACGCAGTTCGATGGAGCAGGACGGCAACGTCCGGCGCGAACTGTCACAGGTGCGTGCCATGGGCGTGCGGCTGGCACTGGACGATTTCGGTACCGGTTATTCCTGCCTGAGTACCCTCATCACCTACCCGTTCGACCAGATCAAGCTCGACCGCCAGTTCGTGCAGGCACTGGGCCATGATCGGCGGGCGGAAGCGGTAACCCGGAGCGTGCTGCAGATGGTGCAGGCGCTCGGCATGACCAGTTGCGCCGAAGGTGTCGAAACCGAGGAACAACTGGCCTTCCTGGATGCGCATGGCTGCGAGGAAATCCAGGGCTACCTGATCGGGCGTCCGATTCCGAAACTGCCGTTGCGCAAGTTGAACGAAGACCCTGCCGAGGCTCCGCTGGACCAGGTTTCGTCGGACTAGAATTGCTGTCCGGAAGACTGTCCACGCAACTGCTGACCGCGTAATCTGCTTGAGGCGGCGACAAAAAGTTTAGCCGCACGGCTTCTCCTGCAGTGAATTTTGCAAGGATGTGAGCGGTGCGGATCGTTGCTTACTCGCCTTGGGCCTTGTCAACGCTGCGAAGGATGAATTGTCGGAAGCCTTGCCTGCTTGATGTGTCTAAAAGAGGCATTGTCGAGCCGCAGCAGCGTATGGCGACAAAAGGTTACGACGACGGCCTCGTCATCGAGCAACAGCATAGTGAATTTTGGATCGTTTGGAGTGGTCGGCTGATCCGTGACAGAGATCTGTTGCTTGCACTTGGAGACAGTCTTCTGGGTGATGCCGTAGCGCCTCCGCCGATGCCCTCAGGCTCTAATGATTATGTTGTATCGCCCGACGATCACCGAAGTCGTTGTGGCGCCGTCGTGAAGAACTTGGCCCATAATGCTGCCTTCCATCCAACGGATGGAAATGCACCATCAAAATTTGGGACGAAGCACGTGTAGTAGACGAGCATCCACAGCTATAAGTCATAAATGGACAAGGCTGAGCCCATCGGCAAAGCCGGATCCGCGTGTCTTTTGACCGGCCCATGCGTCAAATAAGGATCCTAAATCAAGAGCAACACCGCCGGTCCGACGTATTGTTTCGCAATAGACCTTTCCCAATACGCCGGCACCCACGAGGAATATTTTCCCTGGACCCGAGCGGTGGATAAGTTCCTTCCCAGTCTCGTAGAATATTTTCGGAAAATGAGTTCGGTCTGGAATCTTTTGTTCGAACATCTGTTCAGACGGAAGTGCAATCCGTGTAAGATCGGTTCGTCCAAGTCGCCTACTCAATAGATCTGAAACGTCTTTACCTGAAACCAGAGTACACGCTTGAATCTTTTTTAGAAACATATAGAACTCGTGCATCAGACCGAGCTTAAGATGCGTATTAACATGAGTAACTAGAGTGTCTGGCCGTAAAACCCCCACCACCTAGATAACTTCGCGAAATACGTTCAGTGCTGAAACGGGAGAGAACCTGATCAAAAACGAACGTTACGTCTCGACAGACTTAGAAAACTTTCTCGATGATGACATCTATGCTCTCGCCAGCCAACACTTTGCCATTTAACGTAAAATGTTTATCTTCTAGTCTGTGAACATCTATTATTGAGTTTTCGGCGAACATAACGCTAGGCTCGTCTGAGCCTCTGAAGATAAATAATGGCAAGATATATTCCTAAATGCTACCGAGCTTCGGCCTGAAGATGCGGCACCTTGAAGTCGATGTCCTTCCTTGCCTATGATCCTTACTCCCGGCTGAGGCTCATGCAGATCGGGAAGTCCACGC
This sequence comes from Janthinobacterium lividum, assembly GCA_050954785.1. GTDB lineage: Bacteria > Pseudomonadota > Alphaproteobacteria > Acetobacterales > Acetobacteraceae > Lichenicola. The sequence continues at coordinate 35,939 of JBPBQO010000095.1, forward strand.
CGTTTCAGCTTCGGCAAGCTTCTCGTTGACGAAGCTGGAAAGGTCGAACCGATCATTCGGCACGCGGCTCATGAAACGCTCGGCCCCTTCAGTAATGAGGATGTCTGGACTGAGCGTCTGCAGAAGTCCGGTATCGACATTTTGCGACCATACGAATTGCACCTTCCTGAACAGCTCCGCGAAGAGATGGGTCAGGCCGCCGGCCTCATAGCCACTGTAGGAGTCACCAAAGATCAACACGCGCTGGTCGATTGCGGTCGGGGAGGAGTTGGTGAAAGAAGCGGCACCACCGACATGTATTGCAGGCCGCTGACCACGATAACATTCATTATATGCGACGATCTTGTTCGCGAAGCTTCGTTTCAGGAAGGGGGATATCCGTACAAGTGCACGCGCCTCCGACCGGCGGTCCGGCAACTTATTCGCGAGGTCGCCGACCATTGTATGCTCGTGAAATGACAGCGCCTCGACATCGATCCGTTGTTCGTAGCCAAGACGCTGCATAGCTAGGTTGACGACGATCTGAGCGCCGAAAATGTTCCAATGACTGTCATTACGGAGATATACGTCCCGCTTGTACTTCTCCTGCATGAAGGCCAGACTCGGATCAATAATGCTGCCGAGCAAGTCCGGACGCTGAAGACCGCTGAGATATCCGCAAGGATGGCGTCCATAAAGTGGTAACGGCTCAGGAAAAAGCTCCGGGTAGATCGACGTCTTCTCGGGCGCGATCAAATGAAGATATTGGGCACCGATCTGGGCGGTCATCAGCTGCCTGGACTTGATGAGCGTGCTCCACTGCGACGCCCAGCCTTTCGGCAGGAAATGCGGATCTTTATAAATACGCTCGGCATTGTTCATACCGCCGGCAAGGAAGAGCCAACCGTCCTTGCCTTCGACGACGCCAGTCATTCCTTGTCCATCCCAGCGCACTGCCTGTCGCACGATAGTGATTGTATGCTCATGTACCACAAATCGGCTCTACACGTGAGCATCATGAACATCCGTCATGAGCAGCTTCCATCCAATCCAATGTGGAGGAACTCAAAGTATTCCATCCGTTATCTCGAGCAGCCGAACTGTACGATGGAATCTGCGTTTTCCAGTTAACGATAACCAGCCGGCCATAAGGTTTCCATTTTAAGGATTTGAGCATCGCGTCGAGACGAACTGGACTGATTGGTAGGACCAGGAAGACCGCTGTAACCCGCCGGGGCGCCTTTTCCATCCGGCAGATGGTCATCAGCATGCCCCAGTGCAGAGTCTGCCGCGTCCAGCCAGAAGCCTCCAGATGCCGAATGCAATACTCGCCGAACTCGGATTGTGGCGGCTGAATTTGCCAGACGAGTTGACGGCGCTGCCGGCGGCTGACGAACACGCTCGCCGTCACGGCCGCCCCCGACGCAACCGTGATGGTGATCACCAGGATGAACACATGTGGTGGCATTATGAACCAGCTGAGCGCATGACTGCCCGGCTTCGTCTGGCAACCGAGCGCCGCCAGACCCGTTGCGGTGATCAGAGCAGCCAATACCATCGCCTGTCGTCGCGTCATGTCGGCCAGCAAACAGGCCACGCCCAACGGAAACAGGCTGGCGCACAATAGCCCCGCGAAGGCGAAACGGAAATTCAAGGTTGGGTCAAGCCGACAGACGCGCTGGCCGGAGCGGATGTCAGCCAAGGCTGTGTGCCCGAACGTGCGATTGCAAGGAGCGCTGCATTCGCCGCTGCATCCAAACCGGACGAGATGCCGGCCAGAGCGGAAGCAATCGCCTGCGCCGCAACGTCCGACACCGAAACCGTGGCCGCGACGCCCATTTGCTGAACCAACGATGTTCTAAGCGGCGTCGGATCGAAGACCGGCTGGATGAAGCCGGCCTCAAGCGGAGTGCCTCGTGTCCGGACGGCAATCAGATATTCGTCGGTGACCGCCTCGATCACGTTGCCGGCGAAGGTCCAGCCAGGAAACAGCGGCATGTTCATCGAAGGCGGGATTTCTTGTCGGAGAAATACCACCGGTACGCCCTGCTCCGCCGGCAGCATGTTGATGAAGCGGTTGCCGACAAAGATCATCCCGCTAGCCGGTAAGGTCGCCTTTCCGTCGACGTCGACGCTTGAATTCTCCTCGATAAACGCCTGCTCGGGCGCATAGATCGGAACGGTGGAAAGTCCGTTCTTAATTGTGGAAAGCGTGAAGCTGTTGCCGATGAACAGCGTGCATTGATCGCGCGGACTGGTTGGATACTGGTATACGAGGCTACCGTCGGTCACCGTCGGATAATATCCGAACTTTACCATCGGGCCGGAGCAGCCGTTCAGTACATTATCTTTGAAGACGACATCATGCGCGTATCCCTGGTAGATGCCGTGGATCAGGCCTGGATCATCCTGGTCGGCGCTACCGTCCGCGGCCACGACGTCGTTCCAAAGCCCTTGTACTGTGTTGCCGCACATCAGAACGCTTCTGGAATCACCGTCGGCTCGTAATCCGAACGTGCCGATGCAGTTAGCGTCGCCAGCTCGGGGACCGCGATTGCCGATATCACTTAGAATGCAACCCGAGACCGTTACACCTTCGGCATAGGTCACATGGATGCCGTTCCGGTAGTTACGAAACGACAACCCTTGCACAAGAACGTTACGGATACGCTGTGAAGTGGATGTGTAAGGTGCGGTGGCTGCTAAATCGTTGATCGCTCCCGAGATCAGCAGGGCCACATCGTCAATATCTGGTAGACCAGTTAGGCCGCTTCCGTCGAAGATGACCTGACCGGAGGTCTGCGCCTCGAGTATCAGCGGCGCTTGGGCAGCACCAGAACCGATAGCGAAATCTTGGGGTTGCACGCGGCAGTTTTCGCCTTCGTCGTTGCACTGGACGGTCGAATGGTAGCCGATCCCGACTTGTCCATCGGAGGACATCACACGGTCGCGCAGATAGAGCTTGGTGGTATCGAGACCCTGACGGATGATCTGCAGCCTGACATCCTGGTAGACACCGTTACCGAACTGAACCACCAGCGGCACACTTCGGTCCATGAAGCCGCGAATCAACTGGTTGAGTGCGTATTCCTCTCCGGCGGCCAGCGCGAATGGATCGGTCTTGGTGCCGGTACCAGGCGGGGTGGCGAGGGTTCCGGAAGCGGGGACCACGTAGAGCGTCGAGAAGTCGGACGGTTGTAAACCCTGGGCGCTTGCTTGAGCCGGCATCAGCACACCTCCGAACCTGGTAATAAAAGCGGTCGTCAGACCAGCGCCCAATGCGGCCTGCAGCAGGCTTCTGCGATCCGTGAGAATGGTCATGTTTATCCTCCTCGAAGACCAGGTGCGTCCGAGCGGGACCGATCGCTCGACGCGTAATGTTTGCCCGTGCCCGGCGGATTACGAACCGAGTGGACAAGGGTCCAACTCATCAGCCTGGCCTCGCCGACGGCGCGATCCGGCTTGCCGTCGCGGTCGCGGTTCTGGGCGCACCACTGCACGTAGATCGACAGACGGCGGTGACGCTCCCAGGCGTCCCGGTTGATCACCGGCTCATAGAAGCCGAGATTTTCGTCGACCAGCACCAGCTCGACCGAGTCCTCCAACAGGTAGTCGGGCGGCTGCAGGACACGCAGCATCAGGCGGTTGTCCTGCTCGCGGCTGCGCCAGATGACGTAGGCGCGCGCGTCGTCATCGAACAAAAGCTCGGGACGGCTGTGCGGCAGCGGTAAGGTGCCGCCGCCGTCCAGCCGGAACGGAGTATGGAATGCGCTGACCTGCGCCACCCGCCACCCACTGCTGGTCCACCAGGCCATGCGATATTGCGGCACCGCATCGCCTCCGACGCCGCAGAGAGGATCCCAGTAGCTGATGACCGCGGCAGTCCCGTCCGGGCGGGCGGCGGAACCGGCCTGGTTGATGAGACCGGCGCCGGGGCCGAGTGCCACGATCCGGTCGACGGTCACCGGGGTAATCGGTCGGCCAAGATCGACGCCGCGCATGCTCGACAGTGTTCGCATCCCGTCGGACGACAGAAAGCCGTCGATCCCGACATTAACCACCGCACCGGCGCCCGTGGCGCCGGACGGCAGGCGCCAGACCAGGAAGCAGGCGATCGTGTCGCCGCCCAGGACGACCGGTGTGTTGAGGTAGGGTCCGCAACGCGGGCTGCACGATCGACCGGACACGATCGGCGTCGCATCGGGCATCCAGCCCGAGCCATCGGCATCGAGACGACTGATGTGGAGGGCGCCGTCGCTGTGCGCGCCACGGCGATAGAGCAGCAGCAGGTCGGATCGGGTCCGCAGGAACATCGGGTAGGTCAGGCTGGCGCTCGAAGACGAACCGTCAAATTCGTCCAGGCCGTGCACCAGCTCCATCGGTGGCACAAAGCCATCCTGCGGAAGGGTTGTCCGAGAACGGGCGATCAGGATCGACGAGTTATGGGCGCCGAACGCGACATGGATATGGCCAGCCGGATCAACGCCGAGGCTGATGGCCTGATGTGCGTCGAACGGCATCCGCAGGTTCGGTATGCGGATGTGCCGGACGCGGCTGCCGTCGATCGAGGCGATCACCACCTGGCCGTCGGGGTCGTAGTAGCTGGCCAGCTCGCCGTTGCCCGCACACACCAGCGGCGCATGTCGGTAGGGAACGCAGTTCACGCTGTTGCCGGCCCAGGCCGGTCCGAGCGTCAGTTCGGCCTGTGGCTCGAGAAGTGCCG
>JBPBQO010000096.1:0-31068 GCA_050954785.1 Janthinobacterium lividum
CCCGACAACTGGGTCAGGCTCGAGCACGGCATCTTCGCGCATGGCCGCGATCCGTATTTCCCCGGATGGCCGGATACCGTCCAGCTCGACTACGCCAACCCGGAAACGCAGGCGGCGATGGCGGAAACCCTGCTGTCGGTGGCGGCTGCCTGCGATGGCGTGCGCTGCGACATGGCGATGCTGCTGCTGCCGGACGTGTTCGAGCGCACCTGGGCCGCCAGCCTCGCCGGCCGCACGGTGGCACCCTTCTGGCCGGAAGCGACCCGTGCCGTCCGGGCCGCGCATCCCGGCTTCCTGTTCATGGCCGAGGTCTATTGGGGCCTGGAGCACAGGCTGATCGAGGACGGGTTCGACCTGTCCTACGACAAGGCGCTGTACGACGCGCTGCATGACGGGGATGCCGGACGGGTGCGATCGCTGCTCGCGGCCGATCCGGGCGCGCAGGCGCATCTGGCGCGCTTCCTCGAGAACCATGACGAGGCGCGCGCCGCCGCCGCGTTCGACTGGCCGCGTCATCAGGCGGCGGCTGTGCTGGCGTTCGCAGCACCCGGCCTGCGGTTCCTGCACCAGGGCCAGCTCGAGGGCATGCGAGTGCACATCCCGATCCATCTGGATCGCGGGCCGGACGAGCCGGTGGACGAGGCGGTGCTGGCGTTCTACCGCCATCTGCTGCCGGTCTTGAACGAGCCGGTATTCCGCGAGGGCCGCTACGAGCCGCTACCCCCGTCGCCGGCCTGGGACGGCAATCCCAGCCACCAGCGTTTCGTGGCCGCACTCTGGCACGACGCGAACGGCCCGGCCTTCCTGCTGGCGGTGAATTATGGACCGGACCGCGGCCAGTGCCGGCTGCTTACGCGTCTGGCGGACGGCCCGGTGACGCTGACCGACCGGATGGATGCCGAGCGCTATGTCCGCGACGGTGCCGAGATCGCATCGATCGGCCTGTACATCGACCTGCCGCCTTGGGGCTTCAACCTGTTTTCGATCGATAAGGACCCGGGCACCGGCTGACCGGGCAGCAGCACTGTGGCGTCAGCGGTTTCCCCAGGCGCCGATTTCGCATTAGCTTCCGTCGTATTTCCTGGAGCATTTGGCAGATCATCATGGACCTCATCGCCGCCCGCCTGAACAAGATCAGCCCCAGCCAGACCATTGCCATCTCGACCAAGGCGCGCGCGCTGAAGGCGGCGGGCAGGGACATCATCAGCCTGTCCGCCGGCGAGCCGGACTTCGACACGCCCGAGAACGTCAAGCAGGCGGCGATCCGGGCGATCGAGGCGGGCCAGACCAAATACACCGACGTATCCGGCACGCCTGCCCTCAAGAAGGCGGTGGCGGAGCGGTTCCGGCTGGATTCCGGGCTCGATTATTCACCGGACGAGATCATCGTTTCCACCGGCGGCAAGCAGGTGATCTTCAACGCGATGCTGGCGACGCTCGATGCCGGCGACGAGGTCATCATTCCGTCGCCATGCTGGGTTTCGTATCCCGACATCGTCGCCCTGGCCGACGGCACGCCGGTGATCGTTCCGTGCGGCCCGAACTCCGCATTCAAGCTGCGGGCCGAGGATCTCGAGGCGGCGATCACACCGAAGACCAAGTGGTTCTTCCTGAATTCGCCGAACAACCCGACCGGGGCGGCTTACACCGCGGAGGAGCTGCGTCCGATCTGCGACGTGCTGCTGGGCCATCCGGATGTCTGGGTGTTCACCGACGATATCTACGACAAGCTGGTCTATGACGGGTTCCGTCCGGCGACGATCGTCCAGGTCGAGCCGCGCCTGCGGAACCGCACGGTGACGATGAACGGCTGTTCCAAGGCCTATGCGATGACCGGCTGGCGGATCGGCTTTGCCGGCGCACCGCTGGCGCTGATCAAGGCGATGGACAAGCTGCAGAGCCAGTCTACGTCGAATCCGTCTTCGATCAGCCAGGCCGCGGCCGTTGAGGCGCTGACCGGACCGCAGGATTTCATTGCGGACATGGTCTCGACCTATCAGGCGCGTCGCGACCTGGTGGTGGACATGCTGAACGCGGCACCCGGCCTGAACTGCCATAAGCCGGAGGGTGCCTTCTACGTGTATCCCTCGATGCAGGGCTGCATCGGCAAGACCAGCCCCAAGGGTGCGTCGATCGTCGATGACGAGGCGTTCGTGATCGCGTTGCTGGAGGAGGAGGGCGTGGCCACCGTGCATGGCACCGCGTTCGTCTTCCCGGGCCATTTCCGGGTGTCGTATGCGACCGACACCGAAAGCCTGCACGAAGCCTGCACCCGCATCCAGCGTTTTTGTGCGTCCCTCAACTAACAGGTTTCCAAAGGACGACTGTCCTTTGGCGGGTGCAGGGCAGAGCCCTGCATGAGGACAACATGCCAGCCCTAGCCACAAATCTTTCCAACGCATCCGCCCCCGCCACGATCGCGATGTCGATCAAGGCGCGGGCCTTGCGTGCTGCTGGCCACGACGTGATTTCGCTGGCGTTGGGTGAGCCCGACTTCGCGACGCCTACGCATGTGATCGAGGCGGCGCACGCCGCCGCCTTGGCTGGCCAGACCAAATATCCGCCGGTCGACGGAACGCTCGCGCTGAAGCAGGCCGTGATTGCCAAGTTCGCCCGCGAGAACGACCTCGACTACGCATTGAACGAGGTGATGGTCGCCAATGGCGGCAAGCAGATCCTGTTCAACGCCTTGATGGCGACGCTCGATCCTGGCGACGAAGTGGTGATCCCGGCGCCGTACTGGGCGAGCTATCCGCTGACGGTGGAGTTGCTCGGCGGCGTGCCGGTATTCGCCGAGTGCCTGGAGGCCGATGATTTCCACCTGAAGCCCGAGGCGCTGGAGCGCGCGATCGGGCCGCGCACGAAATGGGTCATCCTGAATTTCCCGAACAATCCGACCGGTGCCGTGTGTCCTGAGGCGGATCTGCTGGCGCTGGGCGCGGTGCTCGTCCGTCATCCGGACCTGTGGATCCTGTGCGACGAGATCTACGAGCATCTGGTCTTCGGAGACGTCGCGCACATGTCGCTGGCGCATGCCGTGCCGGCGTTGCACGACCGCATCCTGACCTTGTCCGGCGTTTCGAAAAGCTACGCGATGACCGGCTGGCGGATCGGCTATGCGGGCGGCCCCGCGAGCCTGATCAAGGCGATGCTGGTGATCCAGAGCAACGCCACGTCCGGTGCATCGTCGGTGAGCCAGGCGGCAGCGCTCGCCGCCCTGAACGGACCGCAGGATTTGCTGCCGGTCATGCGCGACACCTACCGGCGCCGGCGCGACCTCGTGGTGGAGGCTTTGCGCGCCATTCCCGGAATGACCTGCGCGATGCCGGAGGGCGCGTTCTATGCCTATCCGGGGATCGCCGGTTGCCTTGGCGGCACCAGTGCCGGCGGCAGGCCGATCCAGACCGACGATGATTTCGCACTGGCCCTGCTGGACGAGCAGCATGTCGCGGTGGTGTCCGGAAGTGCGTTCGGCATGAGCCCGTATCTGCGCCTCAGCGTCGCCTCGGACGATGAAAGTCTGGTCGAGGCCTGTCGCCGGATCGCCCGGTTCTGCGCAGGACTGCGCTAGATCAGGTCTGCGCTGAATCGATTGTCGTGAAGTCGGCCATGACCGCGCATGTCGAGGACGAGGGCAGGGCGCCCGACCGAGGCTCGATCGGCGAAGTCTTCATGGCATTCCTCATGCTTGGATTGACGTCGTTCGGTGGACCGGTCGCGCATCTCGGCTATTTCCGCGACGCGTTCGTCATCCGGCGGCGCTGGGTCGGCGAGGCGGACTACGCCGACCTTGTCGGGCTGTGCCAGTTCCTGCCCGGCCCTGCGTCGAGCCAGGTCGGTTTTGCAATCGGCCTGCTTCGTGCCGGACCGTTCGGCGCCCTGGCCGCCTGGACAGCCTTCACCTTGCCGTCGGCGGCGCTGCTGGTCGCGTTCGCCTATGGCGCGGCCTCGTTCTCGGGACCGCTTGGCATAGCAGTCATCCATGGTCTGAAACTCGTCGCGGTGGCGATCGTCGCGCACGCCGTGTTCGGCATGTCGCGGACCTTGACCCCCGACCGGGCTCGCTCCGCGATCGCGGTTGCGGCCCTTGCCCTGGTGACGCTCGTCGGCGGCGGGATCGGTCAGGTCGGGGCGATCCTCGGCGGTGCCCTGGCCGGACTGTCGTTCTGTCGAAACGATACCGTGACAACGACAAGCTCGCTGCGCTTCCCGGTCTCGCGCGCAGCCGCGATCGTCTGCCTGGTGTCGTTCATCGTGCTGCTGGCCGGCTTGCCGCTGGTTCGCACGGCGACCGGCTCGCAGCCAGTCGCGATGTTCGACGCTTTCTATCGATCCGGCGCACTGGTGTTCGGCGGCGGCCACGTCATCCTGCCGTTGCTGCAGGCGCAGGTCGTTCATCCGGGCTGGATCGGCGAAACCTCGTTTGTCGCGGGATACGGTGCTGCCCAGGCCGTTCCCGGGCCCCTGTTCACCTTTGCCGCCTACCTTGGTGCCGCGATGCATTCGGGACCGGGTGGCGTTGCCGGCGCGGTCCTGGCACTTGTCGCGGTGTTCCTGCCAGGATTGTTGATCCTGGTCGCGACGTTGCCGTTCTGGAACGGCCTCCGTTCGAAATCGGCTGCCCGGAAGGCCTTGCGTGGCATCAACGCGGCCGTCGTCGGCATCCTCGCGGCGGCGCTCTATGATCCCGTGTGGACCAGCGCTGTGACGACGCCGGAGGATTTCCTGATTGTCGCGGCCGGCTTCATCGCGCTGGTGTCCTGGAAACTTCCGCCATGGATGGTTGTCCTCGGCGTGGACGCGGTGTCGGTGGCCCTTTCGTTCGGTTAACGGCCGAACGCCGCACGCTCCTCCGCGGTGAACTGCATGTCGACGACACGACCGGTCCGGGCCGACAGGATCGCCGCGTCGATGACTGCCATGGTCGCTACCGCCTGCGCTGGCGGTACCGGATTGACGCCCCTGCCGGTCAAGGCCTCGAAAATTCGCGTGTAGTATACCCGCTGGTCCCCGGCGACCGACGCAAGCGTACGTTCAGTGCCGGTCGCGTCGTAGAACAGCATGTCGTCCGGGTCGGCACCCCACCCGGGCGCGCCGGGCCGCAGGCCGGCCATCAACTGTGCCTCCTGCCGATCGAGCCGGCGCTTTACCAGGCTGCCGGTCTCGCCATGCGCCACGAAGCGGTTCGAGCCGCCCGCCACCAGCATCCCTGCATGCAGCACGACCCGACGGACATCGTATTCCAGCAGCACATGTGCCCAGTCGTCGGTCAGCGCGCCGGTCCGCTGCGACGCCAGGTTGGCCTGCACGCGGTCCGGCAGGCTGAACAACTGCAACGCCTGGTCGACCAGATGCGGCCCCAGGTCGAACCATATGCCGCTCCCGCTGCCGGAGCCTTCCCGCCACCGGTCACGCACCTGTGGACGATACCGATCGACGTGCGATTCGAAGTGGATGACCCGGCCGAGCAGCCCGTCATCGATCGCCCGCTTCACGCTGAGGAAATCGCTGTCCCAGCGCCGGTTATGGAACACCGAGAGCAACAGGCCGAGCCGTTGTGCATGGGCCGCGAGAGCACGGGCATCCGCAAGATCGACGGTGAACGGCTTGTCCACCACGACGGCCTTCCCGGCATCGAGTGCCGCACGCGCAAGCCGGACATGCGTGTCGTTCGGCGATGCGATGACGACGAGATCGACGCTGTCCGCGCCGGCCAGCGCCATCGGGTCGCCGACGACCACGACATCCGGCAGATCCGCGTGGACCTTGGCGGCATCGCTCGACGCGACAGCCACGAGTTGAAGCCCCGCCGTTGCGGCGATCAATGGCGCGTGGAAAGTCCTGCCCGCATATCCGTAGCCGATCAGGCCGACGCGGATGGGTCCGTCATGGAGGATCATCGAACCGTCTGCATTTCGAGGGTCACAGGCAAGCCTACCGGGCAACGGCTGCTGTCGTCGCGGGCGCGGTCTGGTGCGGCCGTCCTATCCTGTCGCTCGTCCAGGCAACCAGCCCGGCGCCGGGCCCGTCGTAGCTCGATGCCGGCAACGGATGCAGCGGGTGCACCGTGACGGTCGCGGTCATGCCCGCTGCCAGCACCACCGTCGGTGGAACCCGGTCGATATGGATGCGCACCGGAATGCGTTGTGCCAGGCGAACCCAGGTATAGACCGGATTGACCGAGGGCAGCCCCTGGGCGGAGGGGGTGGCGTTCGATGAAGCGATGCCTCGGGTGATGCTCTCCACATGTCCGCCGATCGAATCGCGATAGCCCATCAGCCGCACCTCGGCGGGATCGCCGACGCGGATCGGCTCCAGCTTGGTTTCCTCGAAATAGCCATCGATCCAGTAGCTGTCCGCATCGATGACCTGGATATTCGAAGTACCTTCGGTCGCATAATTTCCGACCCGCATCAGCAGGTTGGTGACGTAGCCGTTGACGGTGCTGCGCACGATGGTCCGGTCCAGGTTGATCCGTGCCTGCGACTGTTGCGCGACCGCTTGCGCATACGTGGCGGATGACTGCTCGGCGGTGCCCTGGTACTGCTGCTTCTCCTCGACCGACGTGGACAGGGTGGTCAGTTCCTTGCGGCGCACGCTCTGCTTCTGGTCGACGGTCATGGCGACCTGACGCTGCCGCGCGGTCGCATCGGCCGAGGCCAGCGACACCTCGAAATCGAAACGCTCGATGGTGTAGAGCACGTCGCCCTTATGCACGAACTCATTGTCGTGCACCTGCACCGATACGATCTGGCCGGACACCTGCGGCGCGATGTTGGCGACCTGCACACGAACCTCGCCGTCGCGGGTCCAGGGCTGCGCGGTGTAGTGCTCCCACAGTGCCAGCAGGACGATTCCGGCTACCACCAGGATCGTCACCGTGGCGATGACTCGCAACAGGCGTCTCGCTCGACGAAAAATGACCCGGCGCTCCTAGCTCAACAGAATGATAATGCCGAGGATGCAGATCCCCAGTGCGAACTCGACGAGCGGCGGATTCCACACGATCCGCTGGAATCCGATCCTCGCCAGGATCGGTCGAAGCATCAGCAGAATGATCAGTGCAAGCAACGCCTGTCCCGCGAACGAGGAAACCAGGATTCCGTTCAGATCGAGCACATGCGTCATGGGTCAGGTCGCCTCCGACGACCGGGAGATCCTCACCGTGCCGGTCAGTAACAGCATGCGTCGGTTGGCACGCAGCGCGGCGCTGGCGCCGTAGAGGCCCGACACCGCGCGCAGCATCGCGGGGCGATACATGGCTGGAATGGACTTGCCCTGGTCCAGAAGCGTCCGGGCGCCGTCGTCCATGCGGTGCAGCGTCCCGTCGATGTCGTTCTTCCGCAGGCCGGCTCCGATCGCCCGGACGATGTCGCGAAGCGGCTCGACCGCGTCGATACCATCGAGGCCGGCCCGCGCGCGACCGAGTGCGCCGACCAGGTCGGTCAACCCGATCAGGCGCGCCAGCACGAAGCGCCGGCTGCCGCTCGAACCGATCCTGCCGTTCCACTGATGCATCTGCGCCAGCCGGTCGTACTGACGGCTGGCCAGGGCAGGACCCTCGTGCTGGGCCGGTCCGTCCATCTCGCGCTCGATGTCCCGCGCGATCGCCAGCATGCCGCGCATGACGCGCCGGCGCGGCGACACCGGCAAGATCAACACCAGTGACAGGAACACGATCACCGCCGCGGACAGGAACATGATGGCGCGTTCGGCGAACGAGGTCAGGTCGAAGCTCTGCGAGTTGGCCGGGTTCAGCATCACGAAGGTGAACACCAGCATGATGAAGCCGATCGATCCGGTCTTGGGATACATCACCAATGTGCAGGCGATGAACACCGCCGGCAGAATCGAGATCGCAAGCACCGGCATCGCGAAGCCATGCGTCAACGCGAAGAAGTTTATGAACCCGGCCGCAACGATGGCGAGCGGTGCGCCGATCAGTACGCCGTATGCGAAGCTGGTCGGGTTCGGGTTGGTCGCCGCCAGTGCGCACATGGCGGATATCTGGATCAGCGCCAGCGTCGAGTCCGACAGCCCGGACAGGATCGAGAAGGCGGCCCCGATCGCGAAGGCGATCAGGATCCGGGTGGCATTCAGTCCCGCCGCGAAATAATCCAGATGATACTCCAGATGCACATACCGTTTCGGCCTGCCGCCATCCGTCAGCACGCCCATCCCGTCCTCGACCAGGCGCTTGTTGCGGGCGAGTGCCACCGTCCGCTCGATCAGGAAGGCGTCGACCGGATCATGCGGGAACTCGACCCCGTCCAACGCTTCGTCGTCCGACCGGGCCTGGGCCAGCAGGGCCAGGCGTTCCACGACCGCCGGATCCACGTCGTCGCGGTGCACGCCGTAAGCGATCGCCCGTGCGCAGAACAGCATGTCCAGCAATCCGAGCATCGCGCTGTCCGCCCCGGCGATCCGGTGCTGCCCATCCTGCAATTCGGTGCGCGAGTAGTTGGCCTGCGTGCTCAGGGCCAGGATGCTCAGGGCAAGGCCGGCGATCTCCGCCTCGGCCGGAAGGGCGCGCCCGTGTACCGCATCGTCGGCGATGGCGAACACCTTCTCGGCGGACTGCTTCAATCCGCCGAGAAGCTGTTTCCAGGTTTCCGGCGATCCGAATGCGTCGTTGACGAGGGTCATTGCGACGATGCCGATCGCGATCACCGCCACGCGCGAGGCGGCGCCGGCGAACGCGCCATTGGGATTATCGATGACTGCAATGGCGACGATCGAAACGGTGTAGCCCGACAGCACCGCCGCATAGGCCCTGAAATCGCGCGTCATCGTGCTGACGGTGGTGCAGATCGCCACCCACAGGCCGACGCCGCCAAGCAACATGAACCGGTCCTGCGGGAACAGCCCTACCAGGAGCAGCGCCACGACAGCGCCGATCACCGTGCCGCCCATCCGGTAGATCGCCTTGGACAGCGACTGGCCACGGGTTGGCTGCGCCAGGATCGCCGCACAGACGGCCGCCGAGTCCGCGCTGTCGAGCTCCAGCCAGAAGGCGCTCGCGAGAGCCAGGACGATCGCGATCCAGGTGCGGGTGCAGAAGCCGAACCAGCCCGGCGGCAGCGACGGCAACCGGCCCGGCAACTCTTTCAACCAATCGACGATCGGCTTGGCGCTCAGCCGTTCGGGCGCGCTTCCTCCGGTCGTCTGCATCGTTCCCTCCAGACAGGTAGATAGAACGCCGGAAAGCGGCTTTGTTTGCCGCCCTCCGCGTCATACGGCATCACGGATAGGCAGGCTGCTCGCGGAACAGCGGCGAGTGCGGCGCGGCATCCGCTTCCAGCCGGCAGGCGCTGGCACTTGCGGCAACCGCCGACGTCGGCGCGCTCCGGGCACCAGCATCAGGGCCAGCACGGCCGATACCGCAATTGTCACCGGCTTCATGGCATCAGCTTCCGGCTCAGGTAGGTGAATTCGAGCGCCTGTTCCTCGGCCTTCTCGCGCAGGTTGGCGCCGGCCGCATGACCGCCCTCGGTCTGCTCGAAATACAGGAACGGCAGCCCCATCGCTTCCATCCGCGCGGCGAAGCGGCGGGCATGCACCGGTCCGACCCGGTCATCCTTGGTCGTGGTGAAGATGAACGGCTCCGGATACGCCACGCCTGCCCGAAGGTTCTGCAGCGGCGATATCCCGGCCAGGAACGTGCGCTGGGCCGGAACATGCACGCTGCCGTATTCGCCGACCCACGACGCGCCCGCCGACATGGTCTCGAAATTCATCATGTCGAGCAGCGGCACGTCGATGATCACCGCCTTCCACAACTCGGGATGCTGGGTGAACTCGACCCCCATCAGCAGCCCGCCGTTCGAGCCGCCGCGTATGCCGAGCTTGTCCGAGGATGTGATCTTCCGCGCGATCAAATCGCGCCCAACACTGGCGAAATCGTCGAACACGTGCTGGCGCTTCGTCTGCAGGCCGGCCTCGTGCCAGCGCGGCCCGAATTCGCCGCCGCCGCGAATATTGGCCAGCACATACACGCCGCCGCGATCGAGCCACAGCTTGCCGAGCGGCCCGGAGTAGGTCGGCGTCATCGAGACCTGGAAGCCGCCATAGGCATAGAGCAGCGTCGGATTGGTGCCATCGGTCTTCAGGTCGCGCCGGTGCACCACGAAATACGGCACCTTCGTGCCGTCCGTAGACACGGCCTCGTGCTGGTCGACCGCATAGGGCGCGGCATCGAACTTGGCAGGCTGCGACTTGATCGTCATGGCCGTCCCGGTCGCCGCATCCGCCAGCCAGAGCTGGGGCGGGTTCAGGAATCCGGTGACGTCGAAGAAGGCGTTCTCGTCATGGATGTTGCTGTCCGCCACGTCGATCGAGACGTTGTCCGGCAGCGCCAGCCGCTTGCCCGTCCATTCCGTATCGGTCGGCGTGAACACCCAGGCCTGGCCGCGGACATTGTCGTAGATCGCCGCGACCACGCGGTCCCGGGTCACCGACACGGTATCCATCGACTGGCGGTCGGTCGGCTTGAAGATCACCTTCGGCGGCGCATCGAGATGGCCGGCATCGAGCGACACCAGGCTGCCGGCGGTAACCAGGGCGCCACCCTTCGGGGTCCAGTCCTGGTCGATCTTCACGATCAGCCGGTTCGCCACCAGCCCCTCGACGCTCGCCTTCCTCGGCAGGTCGAGCGGCACCAGACCGTTCGGCGTCACGACCTGGAACTCGAACTCGAAGAAGCTGAGTGCGCGCGTGATCAGGCTCACCCGATGCCCGTCGCCATCGACCAGGCCGGTCGGCGCCACAGACATGTCGGTCGGTCTGCCGCGATAGATCTCGGTCGCCTGCCCGAGCGTCTGGCCGCGCTTCACCTGCTTGACCACAAAGGGGTAGCTGGACGGCGTCAGCGTCGTATGGCCGTACTCCAGCCCCCAGTCGCGTGCGAGCAGCAGCGTGTCGTCATCCACCCAGGCGACGTCCTGCTTGGCGCGCGACAGCGAGAACCCGTCCTTCACGAACCGGCCGGTGCTCAGGTCGAACTCGCGCAGGGTGACCGCGTCCTCGCCACCGTCGGACAGATGCACCAGGCAGAGATGTTCCGCCGGCTCCTCGCAATCGACGCCTTTCCAGACCCAGTTGGCGTGTTCCGACGTAGACAGCGCGTCGAGATCGATCACCGTGCTCCAGGCCGGCACCGCACTGCGGTAGCTCTCCAGCGAGGTGCGCCGCCAGATCCCGCGCACATGGTCGGAATCCTGCCAGAAATTATACACCTGACCGGCGATCATCGCCGGGGCCGGGATGCGGTCGCGATCCTGCGCCAGGGCCAGTGCCTGCCGATACAGCGGCTGGTAGCGCGGGTCGGCCTGCAGCGTCGAAAGCGTCCGCGTATTATGGGCCTTCACCCAGGCCAGCGCCTGCGTGCCCTCGACCGCGGTAAGATAGGCGGGCACGCCGTTCGTGGTGGATACGGTGTTGGCCGGCGCGACACCCGCCAGGAACGTGGCAGCCAGCAGTGCGAGCGGAAAAAGAGGGCGCATGATGCTCCGGAACGTTGGACCTTACGCACCGTAACCTCGCATTTCCGTGTGCGAAAGCGGCTCAGCCCGGTGGCGGCGGCTCCTGGTCCTGGCCTTCGTTCTGTCTGGCCGTAAAGAAGTCCCGGAACATCTCCGCCAGTTCCCCCGGCGTTTCCTCGGGACTGAAATGCCCCGCATCGATCGGTCCGCCGGACACTTCGCCCTCGATCCCAGCCGCCCACAGCGTACGTGGATCGTACCAGCCGCCGATCCGGCCGCGGGTGCCCCAGACCAGCATGACCGGGCAGGTAATCCGGTTTTGCGTGCTCCGTTGCTCATGGTCGAGCGTCGGCACCGGTCCGTCCGCCGCGGCACCATGGCCGCGCATATCCTCGTTCCAGGGCCCTTCCAGCAGATAGTCGGCGATTGCCTCGGGATGGAATATCTCGCGTGCCTCGTCCGGGGCCAGCCGGAACCAGTCGTCCGGCGCCTTGACCAGCAGCGCCTCGGGTTTGGGATGCAACTGGGCGAACCAGCAGGCCGCATAGCCCGACAGCGCGAACGCCATGTCGGAGCGCCCATTATGCGCCAGCAGCGGCACCGCCTCGACCAATGCCAGCCGCTCGACCCGGTCGGGTGCGTCCAGCGCCAGCCGGGCAGCGACATGGGCGCCGAAATCATGGCCGGCGACCGCGAAGCGCCGATGCCCGAGCCGGGTCATCAGCGACAGCATGTCATGCGCAAGCTCGGCCAGCGTCAGGTGTGCCGGCAGGTCGGCGCACACCACGCTGAAGCCGTCCGCCAGCGCCGGCGCCACCTGATGCCACATCGCATGCGTCTGCGGCTGGCCATGCAGCAGCAGCAGCGGCACCGACCGCCAGCCGGCCAGGCCGCCGGTGCGCATCCGGTAGCGTGTGCCGGACAGTGTCATTTCCTCGTAGTGGAAGCCGGGGAAGAACATCTCGAAACGCATCCTCGATTGGCCGACGGCACGGGCCGAGTGGGGCCCCGGTGCAATCCGTGCCACATAGCGCCGGTATTCGGAACTGCAGGAGCGCGTATGGCCGGACTGGATCCAGACGATTGGGGCAGCCTGCGGGCGCTCGGCCACCGCATGCTGGATGACATGATCGACCGCCTGGCCGCTCAGTCGAGCGACGGCGATCCCGCCGGCAACCCGGTCTGGCAGCCGATGCCGGCGTCCGAACGGCAAGCGCTGCGGCGCTCCCTGCCGCGTGGTCCATCCGATCCCGCCGTGCTGTACCAGGAGTTCCAGCAGCGCATCGTGCCGTATGCGCTCGGCAACACCCATCCCCGCTTCATGGGCTGGGTGCATGGCGGCGGCACCGGCATCGGCATGCTGGCCGAGATGCTGGCGGCCGGACTCAACGCCAATCTCGGTGGCCGCGACCATGCGCCGATCGAGCTTGAACGCACCGTCGTTCGCTGGGCCGCCGAGATGGTCGGCATGCCGGACACCAGCTCCGGCCTGCTGGTGACCGGCTCGTCGATGGCCAACATGATCGCCGTGCTGACCGCCCGGCGCGCCCATGCCGGACCGTCGGTTCGCCATGGCGGCGTCGGTGGCCTCGGCCTGGTCGGCTACGCCGGCAGCAGCGCGCATGGATGCATACCGCGCGCCTTCGACATGGCAGGCCTCGGCACCGACGCGCTGCGTGCGGTCCCGGTGGATGCCGACCATCGCATGAGCCTGCCCGCGCTCGCGGCCGCGATCGCCCGCGACCGTGCCGCCGGGCTGCACCCGTTCATCGTCGTGGCCACCGCCGGCTCGGTGGATACCGGCGCCATCGACGATCTCGATGCGATCGCCACTCTCTGTGCCCGCGAGCGGATCTGGTTCCATGTCGACGGCGCCTTCGGGGCGCTGGCCGCCCTGTCGCCGACGCTGCGTCCGCGGCTCGCCGGCATCGAGCGCGCCGACAGCCTGGCGTTCGACTTCCACAAATGGGCACAGGTTCCGTACGATGCCGGCTGCGTCGTGGTGCGCGACGCCCGGGCCCAGGCCGACGCCTTCGCGCAGACGCTGGCCTATCTCAGCCGTGAGGATCGCGGAGCCGCCGGCAACGCGCCCTGGCCCTGCGACCTCGGCCCCGACCTGTCGCGCGGCTTTCGCGCCCTGAAGGTATGGATGACGCTGGGCACCTACGGCGCCGACCGGATGGGCGAGATGGTCGACCAGTGCTGCGCGGTAGCCCGCCACCTAGCCGCCCGCATCGAGGCCGAACCCGACCTCGAACTATTGGCGCCGGTCGGCCTCAACATCGTCTGCTTCCGCTTCTGCCGCGGCGCCGAGGATCTCGACTGGCTCAACGCCGAACTGGTGAAGGATCTGCACGAGAGCGGCATCGCGGTCCCGTCCACCACCACGATCGACGGCGTCCGCGCGATCCGCGCCGCGATCGTCAACCACCGCACCGAAAACCGAGATGTCGACATCATGATCGACGGATTGCTCGGCCTGGCGGCGGTCAGGCAGTCGCCGTCCTGATCCGCGCCTGCCGTCGAGGTGGCTGCGCCTTGCATTAAAGTTCCCAACGGCTGCTAGACGAACCGACTTCCGGTAGTATTGTAACATCATGAAACGATTCAGAAGCCTGGCATCTCGTATCAGTCGCGCAACCAGAGGGGCGAAGGCGGCTCTTGTTCGCCAAACGCCGAGTATAGTTCAAAATCCGGAAAATTTTTCGAGGATATTCGACCTCGGAGACCTGATTCATCGTCCCAGATCCGAGAATGAAGCCAGGATCCGGGCCGGATGCTCGGCTGTGCGCCTGGACGATTCTGTTCTTTGCCGGGTTCTCGGCCGCTACAAGATGTATGTGGATTTTCGGGATTACGGGCTTGCGCCACACCTCATGATGGACGGTTACTGGGAGATGCCGGTGACCGAGGCGATCATCCGGTTCGTCGGGTCCGGCATGTCGGTTATCGATGCGGGAGCGAACCATGGGTATTTCACGCTTCTGATGGCTGATCTCGTTGGCGGCACCGGGCACGTATTCGCCGCCGAGCCCAACCCGCGCATGATGAGCCTTCTTGAAAAATCAATTGAGATAAATGGATTCAGGTCTCGCGTTACATCGGTGACCGAGGCACTTTCCTCCGAAAGCGGACACACGATCACGCTTCACGTTCCCCAGGACTTCCCGCAGAATGCAAGCATCAAGTGGAACGGGAACGACCAGTCGGAAGGCCACGGAACGACGACCCTGACGATCGACGAGCTTATCGGCGATCGGAACGTGGATTTCATAAAAATCGATGTCGAAGGAGCGGAGGAGGACGTCTGGAAAGGCATGTCGTCCTTGATCGGCCGTAAAAAGCCGCTGGCTATCCTGCTGGAATTCACTCCGAACCGCTACGTGGATGCCGAGGCATTCCTGCGCAGCATCATGGACGAGGGTTTTGCCCTGGCCCAGGTAACCCCTACGAAGGGTGTCCAGGCGACGAGTGTTCAGGACGTTCTGGAAGGTCCCGTAGACCAGGACCGGATGTTGATCCTGGCCCGCTGACCGCGTCCAGAACCCTGCGGCCAGCGGATGGGCACCGCCGCCTGTTACCGAGCGGCGGTAAGTGGCTTGATTCGCGACGCAGGATCGAGACTGCGATCGAGGGCGTCGTTCACACGCCGCCCGATCCGAAGTCCCGGCATTTCGACCGCCGCATGCAGAAACATTCCCAGCAGCACGCAGGACAGGATGATCGCAAGGAGCCAGCAGGCTCCGAACAGGCGCGAATGTTCGAGGAAAGGCTGGCGCAGGCACCATTTGGCGAACGCGATCAGCACGCCGTGCAGCAGCGCGAACGAGAACGAAATCCTGCCCATGAACAAAGCCGGGCGGCTGGCAAAGGAGCGATTGATCGCGCCGCGCTGATAGGCAAGCCCGAGGATGAGGGCCGCAAAGCCGAAAACATCCAGCATCGAGGCGGCCGGCACGAACATGGTCGCGATCGGCACAGCCACGCCGAACCCGCACAGGAGGTCCGGATGAACCGGCGGCTGCTCCATCATCGCAAAGCAGCGATAGAGGCACGCGCCTGCGAAAGAGCAGAACAGCATCCGGACCGCACCCATCGTTCCGGATGGATTGGTATTGTCGAACACATGGTGGGTCGCGAACATCACCAGACAGAGCATCAGCAGGCTTGTCATTGCCAAGAGCAGGCAACGACGCAGGCTGTGCTGGGTCATCATGAACCAGGCTAGGAATGGAAAGAACACGTAGCTCAGGACCTCCGCGCTCAGGGTCCAGGCCGGCCCGTTCCATTCGCCAAGTTTAACCACGGTCCAGCTCTGCACCAGCAACAGGCTCTGCAGCAGGCCGGGCCACGCAAACGTGTGGACCTTGTAAGTGTATTGCGCGCCAGGATAATGTTTCGATGCTTCCACGAAGCTTGGAAACAACAGTACAACCGGAACGATCGCCAGCAGCACGACCGTGTTCAGTGGATACACGCGAAAGAAGCGCCGTACATAGAAACGACGCAGCATGCTGCGGTCGAGCGTCACGAAGTCCCGCGCATGCACATGCATGAGGATGAAGCCGGACAGGATGAAGAACAGCTCTATGCCGCGCGGAGCCGCGTCCAGCGCACTCAGGCGCATGATCCAGGGAGCGGCCAGGGCGAGCGACGCGAACCCCTGGATATGCTGCAGGAACACCCAGCTTGCCGCCACGCCACGAATACCGGTCAGGGACGCAATGCCGCGCGATGGTGGTCTGGTGTTCATTTGCGCGCCCTTGCCGCCCGGTGGAGGCGTCGATAATGTTGCCGAACTATAATTTCATTATCCGAACTTAGCGAGACGGCGCCAGTCAAGAATGCCGTCGCTTTTTTAGTGCAGGACCATTGTCATAAGCGAACCAGTAACGAACTCGAAATTGTGGTAGAAGTTGCCAATATTTCAAAACAAATCTATCTCATGTTTCGTATGCGATCCAAGCCTGGTCCGGCCTCCTCTCGCAACACCCTGTCCCGAACGTTTAAGTGATCGGACAGCGCCGCCCGATCCGGTCTGACGACCGTGCCAACCGCGCGGTTTTATGGCCTGATCGCGCCATGATCCCGTTCGTCCTGTTGCTCTTCATTCCGCTCTCGCTGGCGCTGAAATACCTGGTCGGAGCCGGTCCGATCTGGCTGTTCCTTACCGGCGTGGTCGCGGTTGCGATCCTGGCCGATTGGGTCCGCCGCGCCACCGAGCAGCTTGCCGAACGGGCCGGAAGCGCCATCGGCGGCCTGCTCAACGTCAGCTTCGGCAGTATCGCCGAACTGGTCCTGGCGCTGTTCGTCTTGGCGCACGGCGAGGCGGACGTCGTGAAGGCGCAGATTACCGGCTCGATCATCGGCACCAGCCTGCTCGGCCTGGGCCTGGCCATGCTGGTCGGCGGCCTGTGGCGGGAGCGGCAATCGTTCAACCGCGCCAACACCGGGTTGCTGTCGACGTTATTGATCCTGGTCGTCGTGGCACTGCTGCTGCCGGCGATCTTCGACATTCAGGCGCGTGCCGGCCTCACCGATACCCAGGCCGTCGACGAGCGGCTCAGCATCGGCGCCTCGATCGTGCTGCTGGTGCTGTATGGCGCGAACCTGATCTTCACCCTCGTTACCCACCGCGGCGTGTTTGCCGGCGACGAGCCGAGCGGGACCTCGGCATGGAGCCTGACCCGGTCCCTGACCGTGCTGATCGTCGGCACGATCTTCATCGCTGCCGAGTCCGAGCTCGTCTCCGACGCCGTAGAAGCGACGGCGACGCTGCTGCACGTGTCCCAGGCCTTCCTCGGCGTCATCGTGCTGGCACTTGTCGGCACCTCGGCGGACCTGTTCGCCGCCGTCGCCTTCGCCAGGCAGGACCGCATGAACATCGTGTTCAGCATCTGCATCGGCTCGGCGATCCAGATGGCGCTGGTCGTCGCCCCGATCCTGGTGCTGGCTTCCTGGGCGATCGGCCACCCGATGAACCTGGTGTTCAACCCGCTCGAGTTGTTCGCGATCGCCGGCGCCGCCTTCATCGTCCGCGCCATCTCCGCCGACGGGGAAACCAACTGGTTCGAGGGAATGCTCCTGATCGGCGTCTACCTGCTGTTCGGCCTGGCGTTCTATTTCGTGGGCGCCGCCTGAAGCTGGGTCAGAACAGCCTGAAATTGCGCTGCAGCGACACGAACACCCGCAGTTGCGGCGAGTTTTGCGCGATTCCGGCTCCCGCGCCGAGACCGACCGACCAGTTCTTGCCGATGTCATGCAGGACGCCCGAATCGATGAAGCTCTGGTTGTGGCCGACCGTCGCCTGCGCGCCATGCACGACATCGAGCACCACCGCCGTATGCGTGGCGACCAGGAACGAGATTCCGCCCGCGATCTCCATCTGGTCGCGCCGGGTCATGCGATCCGGCTGCGTCACATGGACCCAGGTCAGGTTCAGGTGCAGGCGCGGGCTGTTCTTGCCGGTCCCGAGATACTTGGTGGCGATGCCACGCAGCGTGTATTGCGCGGATTTGTGCCCGCTTCCGTATGGGATCTCGTAGAACCCGTGCAGCGCCAGTGCCGGTAGCAGGCGACTGTTCCCGGTGAGCTGGACCAGGCTGTCGATCGATGTCGTACCCTGTCCGGCACCGCTGCCGTCGCCGTTGGTGTAGCCGGGGTTGATGTCGAACTGCGTGTGCGGGAGCAGGCCGAGCTTGATCGTCGGCCCATGGGTATATTCGTTACTGCCGGCGGTATCGTGCGGATCGCGCGTGTAGCGCCCGTCATATTGCAACTGGCCTTGGCCGTACTCGACTGCCGGAAAAGCATCCTCGATCTGGACCGGCACATTGGTGCTCAACCCCTGCGGATCGGCCAGCGCGGACCGCGCGCCGGCACAGATCAGGCTGAAGGCGATGCCGCCGATCGCACGATGTCGCATGATGCCTGGGTTCTCCCGCGACGCTGGCGCAGCGCTGTTCTGAGATATGAACGGTTCCTGATCCTCCATCATGATGCGGGCCGGCCGTTGTATCCCGATCAAGAGTCCGGCAACGACCGGACAGACATGCTGCTCTAGCCGCCCAGCATGACCCGGTCGATCGCGGTACGGAAACGCTTGCTGTCGGGTGTGGTGATGCTGGAGAACCAGCTCGCCAGCGAACCGTCGCGGGCAATGACATATTTGAAAAAGTTCCAGCGTGGCCGTGACAAAACTCCACCTTCACGGCCAAGCCAGCCGAATAGCGGATGTGCTTCCGGACCGCGCACCTGCATCTTCTGGGTCATCGGGAAACCGACGCCGTAATTCTTGCTGCAGAAGGCGCCGATGGCGGTCTCGTCACCTGGTTCCTGCTTGCCGAAATCGTTGCTCGGTATGCCGATGACCGTCAGCCCGCGCTCGCGGTGACGGATCCATAGGTCCTGCAGCCCCTCATATTGCGGCGTGAAGCCGCACTTGGACGCGGTGTTCACCAGCAGCAGCGGCTTGCCGGCAAACTGCGCCAGATCGAGCGTCTCGCCCTGCAGGCTGGTGAGCGTGAAATCATAGATCGTCGGCTTGGCCATCGTGGAAGGCTCCGTCGTCAAATGCGTGTGGGCTCGTCGCGCCGGCCCTGTTCATAGCCAGATGAAGCAGTTTTCCCGGCCGTAGGAAATGCCAAACCGTCGGGGCTGCGACTGGATCGTCAGGCCGGCCGATCCCTGGCGAGACCAAGGACGGCGCGCTCGATCGCGTCGCCAAGCTCCGGATCGTCGCTGGCCTGCCGCAGCACCACCGCGCCGACCATCGCCGCCATGACCGCCAGCGCATGCGCGTTCCATGCCGCGTCCGGTTCGCCCGCCGGCGGATGGTGCGGCGTGCGCGCCACCAGGTCCGCCAGCCGGCGCAACCCCATGGTGAACGCCCGGCGCACCGGTCCGCCGGCAGGGGCGCGGGCAGCATCGCCTGCGAGCGTCGCCATCGGACATCCCAGCCCGGGCAGCTTCGGCCTGAAATAGAACTCGGCCATCCGCCGCAACCGACCCGTATCGTCTCCGACCGGCTCGCTGGCAGCGAGCGACGTCCAGACCCGTTCGGTGCTGTCGAACGCATAGGCACAGGCCTCGCCGGCAAGCTCCTGCTTCGAGCCGAACTGGCCATAGAATCCGCCATGCGTCAGGCCCGCCTCGGCCATCAGCTCGGCAATCCCGACACCGTCCAGTCCGCGCTCGCGGAACAACGATGCGGCGGTCGCCACCACCTTCGCCCGATTATCCGCCGCCTGCTCCTGCGAAACCCTGCCCATTCCGGCACCCCTTGAACATTTAAATGATGAACGTCATCTATCGGCTGTTAGATGTTATCGGTAATTTAAGGAGCGTTCATGAACTTGCTAGAGGGAAAGGTCGCCCTGGTGACCGGCGGCACATCCGGAATCGGTCGCGCCAGCGCGATACTGTTCGCCCGCGAAGGTGCGAAGGTCGCGCTGACCGGCCGCCGCGTCGAGGAGGGCAGGGCGGTTGTGGCCGAGATCGAGGCGGCCGGCGGCGAGGCGATCTTCATCCAGGCCGACCTGGCCGACATCGGCGGCATTCCGGGCATCATCGCCGAAGTGGTGGCCGAGTATGGACGTCTCGACGTGGCGTTCAACAATGCCGGGGTCGCCGGCGGCGGCCCGATCGAGACGCTGGACGAGGCGTTGTGGGACCGCATCGTCGATACCAACCTGAAGTCGGCGTTCTTCTGCCTGCAGGCCGAGGCGGCCCAGATCAGGAAGCAGGGCGGTGGCGGCGCGATCGTGTTCAACGGTTCCGTGCTGGCCAACATCGCCGCTCCGGGCACCTCGATCTACAGCGCCAGCAAGGGCGGCATCAGCTCCCTGACCCGTGCGGCCGCGGTCGAACTCGGCCCGTTCAGCATCCGCGTGAACTCGGTGAACCCATCGATCACCCGCACGCCGATGACCACCTCCACTATCGCGACGGACGCCGAGGGCACCGAAAGCCACCCGTTCGCGAACGGCATCCCGCTCGGTCGTCTCGCCGAGCCGGAGGAGATGGCCGAGGTCGCGCTGTTCCTGCTGTCCGACCGCGCATCCTACGTCAACGGCCAGGTTTTGGTCGTGGATGGCGGCCAGAGCGCCGCCTGACCGGCGTTACATCGAGGCGGGTTCGACTCCCGGTCAGGGCGACGGTCCGCTCAGGTCGCGAACCACCGTGAAAACCACGCGATGGTCCGCCGGTTGAGGTCGTCCCGGTTGGCCTGGTGCCGGAGCATGTGGCCCTCGCCGGCATAGACCACGAAGCTGGTCGGCACGCCGAGGGCCATCATCGCGGTATAGAACTCCTGGCTCTGCGGCATCGGACACTCGACATCGCGTTCCCCGACCGCGATCAGCACAGGCGTCGACACACCCTTCATGTGCATGATCGGCGACGCCTTCAGATACGCCGCCGCATTGTCATAGACCGACCCGCCGAAATTGACCTGGTCCGACCCCGCCTGCGGCGCCTCGCCTTCGATCGAAAGCCAGTCCGACACCCCCGCATCCGCGACCCCTGCACGGAAGCGGTGCGTCTGCGTCACCGCCCACATCGTCATGTAGCCGCCATAGGATCCGCCGGTGATGCCCAGCCGGTCCGGATCGACGCTGCCCAGACGCAGCACGGCGTCTACCCCACTGAGCACATCGCGCCAGTCGCCGCCGCCGAGATCCTCGATGCTGCCGGCGGCGAATGCCTCGCCCTGCCCATAGCTGCCACGATAGTTCGGCTGGAACACGTCCCAGCCCTGAGCAAGCAGTGCCCGTACCGTACCGCGCGTCGATGGAAACCTCGGTCCCGCCGCGGCTTCCGGGCCGCCATGTACATCGACGATCAGCGGCCGCTTCCCGTGCGATCCGGCATGTGCCGGTTGCAGCAGCCAACCCTGCACGTCGAACCCGTCATTCTTCCAGACGATCGAGCGTGCCGTCGCCGGCGCCACGAGCCCGGCATTGGCATGCGTGATCG
Organism: Janthinobacterium lividum; assembly: GCA_050954785.1. GTDB lineage: Bacteria > Pseudomonadota > Alphaproteobacteria > Acetobacterales > Acetobacteraceae > Lichenicola. Next base: position 21,456 of record JBPBQO010000096.1, read on the forward strand.
GCCGCCAGTTCCCGATCGGGCCGGCCACGATTTCGGGTGCCGCTGTGAAGCTCTGCGCGACCGCCGCCGTGGCGTGCCGTCCGCATGACAGCGACTGGTTCCCGCCTCCCGCGGACAGGGCGCGATCTCCCGACCAGAGCGATGTCGCCGCCTTGCCCGCTTCCAGCGTGACGACGGAGCTGGTTCCCGCCGCCAGCAGCACGGCCGTCAAGCCCGGTCCGCAATGCCAGTTCAGCGAGGTGACCGTCGCGTGCGATCCCGGAGTCAGATCGACCGGAGTTTGCGACTGGTCCAGCGGCATCAGGTAGGCATCGCCGCCGGTCGATCCGAAATCGCTCATCCAGCCGCCGATGAACGCAACCTGGCGCCCATCCGGGGAAACGATCGGCGTCGCCAACTGCTCGCGCGGACCAGGCGTGAACAGCCCGCGTGCCGCCTTTCCGCGGTCGAACGCATACAGCCTGGCCACCCACCAGTTGGCGTCGCCATCGCCATGCGACGCGGTGCCGACAAACCCCCCATCCGGCCGCCAATCGTACTCGTAGACATAGAGGTCGGCCGGCGAAACGAACTGCAGCCCGCCTGATGCCACGATGGCAATCCGCTGCTCGTCGGACTCGACCCCGATCTCGCCCTGCAGCGCCGCCGCCGCCTGGTTTCGTCCCAATCGCTTATGCGCCTGCGCCGTCGCCAGCACCGCGATCGCATCGCCGGGGCCGTAGCGGAGGCTGTCGAGCGGTCCCGGGAACGCCAGCAGCCGCTTCGGCACGCCACCTGACGCAGCCACGCTCATGATGTCGCTGGTCGCGCCGCCGGGCTCCTCCAGCAGAAAGCTCAGCATGCTTCCGTCATGGCTCCAGGCCGGCGACGACGGGATGCAGCCGGGCTTGCCGTCGCAGGGCAGCGGGATCGCCACCGCACCCCCGGCGAGGTTGCGGATCAGCAGCCGCACCGGGAGCTCGGTATCGGACGGCAGGTCATCGCTCTCGATCGAAGCGACGTGGCTGCCGTCGGGCGCCAGTGCCACCGTCTTGAACAGGTGCAGGGGCGCTTCGACCGCTGCGGCCCGCGCTGCGATGCCTGAACCGCCAAGCACGCCTGCCAGACCGGCAATCATCAACATCCGCATGTAGCCGCAGCTCCCAGGGTTCGCTCAAGATGAACAGCACGGGCACTGCGCGTCTCTATACGGGCCATCCTGAAGGGAGTCCGGGTTCCAGATCAAACCCGCCAACAGCGTTCGGGCTTTCTGCTCCACACGGCCGCCATTGCAGACGAGCAGCGTGGACGCCGATGCAGCGGCGATGGCCGGCCCGCAATCGCAGAGTTCGACCAGATGCAGACTGCCGAAGGTTATGTGGCGATAAGGCAGCGAACCTTTCATCGAACGCACATGGAAACGACTCGCTCATGAATTCATTGCTTACCCGTCGCGGCTTTACTGCCGCCGGCTTCGCCGCGATCGCGGTCGGACATGCCACGTCCGCCCGCGCCGACGGTGGCGCTGCCATCGCCGCCCTCGAGCGGCAGCACGGCGGCCGCCTTGGCGTCTTCGTGCAGGACACCGGAACCGGACGCACCCTTGCCCACCGTGCCGACGAGCGCTTCCTCCTGCAAAGCACGTTCAAGGGCCCGCTCGCCGCGATGGTGTTCACTCGTGTGGAAGCGGGGCAGGACGACCTTGCCCATTTGGTTCCCTATGGAACACACGACCTGTTACCTGCCTCGCCCATTACGACCGCTCACGTTTCGGCGGGCGCGCTTACCGTTGGAACGCTGGTGAAGGCGATCCTGGAGCGGAGCGACAACACCGCCGCCAATCTGCTCCTGCGTCGTGTCGGCGGGCCGCCTGCGCTTACCGCCTGGCTGCGCTCGCTCGGCGACACCGTTACGAACTCGAGCCGCTACGAGGTCCTCGGCGGCTGGTCCGGCACGAAGGACACGACCACCCCGCGCGCGATCGCCGCGACTGCTGCCCGCATCAGCCTCGGCGATGTGCTCCGCCCACCGATGCGCGCCCTGAACAATCGCTGGATGGCGGCCAACGTCGTGGGCGCACGACGTCTCCGCGCCGGCTTACCGCCGAATTGGACGACGAGCGACCGGACCGGGACGTCGGACACCATCTGCAACGACTACGCGGTTGCCTGGCCGCCGGGCCATCCGCCACTGGTCATCGCCGCCTATTACGAGAAACCCGATCTCGACATGGACGATGGCGAAGCCCTGTTCCGAGCTGTCGGTGCAATGGTCGTGAGTTGGGCTGCGCATGCCGTCTAGACCATGGCCTATCTCGGCTCGGTTCAACGTGGCGTCACCAAGGCCAAGAGTAGCGCGGCGTGGCGGATGCTGTCCGAGCGATTGCAAAAACAGTCCCGGCTCGACGGCGCCCGAAAATATCGAGTGAGCCAGGCGCCACGGTAAGGAGATCGCATAGCTTCAGGACACGTCCGAAAGCGGACGCTGCCTGTGCTGCTGCACCGTTCAGGCTCGCAGCAAGCAGCAACAGCGAATAGGCACCGTGTTTCGTTGCGCGACGCTTCGCATGGCGCGCGCCGTGCAAGGCTGCCCATGACGGCTTCCATGATGGCCGTCATGGTAATGGAAGAGCTGGAACCCGAACAATGACTATCGATCGCCGACTATTGCTGAGTAGCCTGATCGCAAGCGGAACGATGGCGATGACGGGCGGCGCACTGCACGCGGCAGAGCCGGGTGTGTCCGATACCCCGTTGCCCCGGCTGTTGAACAACCATCGGGTGATCATCGATACCGACCCGGGGAACGACGATGCAATCGCTATTCTGATGGCACTCGATGCACCCAATCTCCAGGTCGAGGCGATTACAATCGCGCCCGGCAACATCCGCTACGAGAAAGAGGTGAGAAACGCACTCTACATCGTCGACCTTGCAGGACATGCCGGCAAGGTCGCCGTACATCCGGGGATGACGCATCCGATCCTCGATCGGCCCTACTCGACGTCCACCTTCATACATGGGACGGACGGGCTGGGCAAAGTGGCGGTACCGACGGTGCGCCAGCAGCCCGATCCGGAGCACGCGGTCGACGTCATCCGTCGTATCGTTAGGCGGTATCCCGGCGAGGTGGTGATTCTGGCACTTGGCGGATTGACGAATGTCGCCATGGCACTGCTGCGCGACCCCGCGATCGCGTCGATGATCAAGGGCATCCAGTTCGTGGGCAGTGCCGGCAACGCCGTGCCGAGCTTCAACTCCATGGTTGATCCGGAGGCCGCCGACATCGTCCTGCGATCTGGAGCGCGGGTGACCATGGGGCTGGGCCGGCAGTACGACTCTCTTCTCACCAGGGCGGACTTCGATCATGTCGCGTCGTTCGATACGCCGCGCAGCCGCTTTTTCATGCAAAGCAACGAGCTGCGACTCACGTTCGAAATGTCAGCCCGTAACGCGCCCGGATCGGTAAACGCCGACCCACTCGCAACGGCCATGGTTATAGACCCCGGGATTGGGATCAAGTTCAAAGCAATCCACGCGCGGGTCGAGTTGGAAGGGGAATTGACACGCGGTGATATCGTTTATGGCGAAAACCGATATTCAATGGTTCCCACCCTGCCTGCCAACGTCAACTTATGCACTGAAGCCTCGAATGAAGGTTTCAAGCGAATCCTCTTTGCCACGCTTGCGCGCAGCTGAGGCATCAACTGGCCATTCAGCTCGTTGGTGAAGCAGACCATCAGCAGGATGCGTTCGAAACCTGTTGTTCGGCCTCCTGCTCAATACGGCAGACAGATGCCGGCCGTGAATAGGAGTGTCAGCTTTTGTGGGTGCGGTGCTCCACACCGGACAGTCCGGTTCCGGCCGGCCCCGCGAGCGGATGCTCCTGGTCTGCAGCACCCATAAACCGAAGTGCCGGGCGTCCGAGGTTCTGTCGGAAGCTTGTCGACTAACCTGGAGATGATCCGTCGGTTCGGGGTTCCAGAACCGGAACCAGCATTACCTCTCGAGGTCTGCTTGAACGGGCTGTTCTTTAATATTGCAGACTAGCTCTGATACGGAGCCTGATCCTGGGTCATGATGCCCCTGATCCGGTCCGCCAGCGTTTGCAGCGCGAACGGCTTGGTCAGCACTGTCGTTCCGGGTTCGAGAATGCCGTGCCCGATGACCGCATTTTCTGCGTAGCCGGTGATGAACAGCACCTTCAAGGCGGGCCGGGCATCCCGGGCGGCATCCACCAACTGACGCCCGCTCATCCCGTTCGGCAGCCCGATATCGGTGATCAGCATGTCGATCCGGGCCTCGGACCGCAGCATCGCGAGGGCCGTCGGGCCGTCTTCCGCCTCTTTGGTGGCGTAGCCCATCTCGGTCAGCACGTCGCAGACCAGCATCCGTATCGTCTGCTCGTCATCGACCACCAGGATGGTTTCCCCCTGGGCGGGCGGCACCTGTCGCACCGGCATTTCCGGCACATCATCGACATCCGCATCCGTGTGATGCCGTGGCAGGTAGAGGCACACCATGGAACCGTGTCCAGGCTCGGAATAAATCCGAACCTGCCCGCCCGACTGTTTCGCAAAGCCATGGATCATCGACAATCCGAGGCCCGTGCCAGCTCCGACCGGCTTGGTCGTGAAGAACGGTTCGAATGCGCGGCGTATCGTCTCCGGCGTCATTCCGGTCCCGGTGTCGCTGACGCACAGGGAGACATAGCGGCCGGGCGACATGTCGTGCGTGCGTGCGGCGGTTTCGTCGAGGAGCCTGTTGGCGGCCTCGATGGTCAGGCGGCCGCCATCCGGCATCGCGTCCCTGGCGTTGATGCAAAGGTTCAGCAGCGCGTTTTCCAGTTGGTTCGGATCGACCAGGACGGTCCACAACCCGGCAGTGCCGGCCGTCGCAACCGTGACGGACGGCCCGGTGGTACGGCGGATCAGTTCCTCCATGCCGGCAACCAGGAGATTGACGTCGACGGATTTGGGAGAAAGCGTCTGCTGGCGGGAGAATGCGAGCAGACGGTGGGTCAGGGAGGCCGCTCGTCTGGCGGAGCCCTGGGCGGCCTCGAGATAGCGTCCCAGATCCGCGATCCGCCCTTGTGCCAATCGCGCCTGCATCAGCTCCAGGCAGCCGGAAATCCCCGCAAGCATGTTGTTGAAATCATGTGCGATGCCACCGGTCAATTGTCCGATGGCTTCCATCTTCTGTGCCTGCAACAGTGCCTCACGCGCCTGTTCGAGGTCCATCTGGCTGGTTTTCCATTCGGTGACGTCGCGGGTCACCTTGGCAAAGCCGATGATCTCTCCGGCACCGTTCCGGATCGGGTCCACCGCCACGTTCGCCCAGAATCGGCTGCCGTCCTTGCGAACGCGCCAACCCTCTCCCTCGAACTTGCCGGTGGTGGCGGAGGTTTCCAGCGTCAGGCGAGGCAGTCCGGCCGCCTGGTCTTCGTCGGTATAGAAGCGAGAGAAATGCTGGCCGATGATGTCGTTCGCTTCGTATCCCTTGGAGCGGCGGGCGCCGGCGTTCCAGCTGACTATCGTGCCGGTCGGATCGAGCATGTAGATGGCGTAGTCGGTAACGGAGTCGACCAGGATCCGGTACAGGGTGTCGTCGCTGACCGGGGCCTTCGGGTGTTCCATGCCGCCTTTCATCCGTCCGATTGCCGGTGATAGCAAGAACCGGGGCCGTGAAGCAGGCCGGTCAGGGCCTCGGACGATCGACGTGCTGCGAACGGCTTCCGCATTACCTTCCAGGTGCGCCTGGCGGTGTTCCGACCAGGCTATTCATAGTGCGGTCTCGGATCGGTTTTCATCGTTATCGAAACGATCGGGGGCGGCGAAGCTGCCCGAGAGGCGCCATGGTCGGCACGTCCGGTCTTGGTCCGATACGCCAGTTGCTGGCGTATTTCGCAATCGGTCCATGGCAGCATCCAGCCTTGATCCGAAAAAACCGTTATGTTTCAATCATCTGGATCCCGGCACGAACCCTGCAACTCATTCCGGACCTTCATCTGGAGTTTCACGCCATGCCATTCAGGCACGTGCTGTCGACCATGCTTGCAATCCTGACCATGTCGACCCTGTCCACGCACGCCTTGGCCTTCGAGCGCGCACAAACCCTCACCGGTGATCGCCTTTCGATCGACAGTCCCTGCGCCCGGCATGTGGACATCCAGCCCGATGCGGCACTGCACGCCGAGATTGTCGTGCACGCGACCGCCGACCATTCCGAGGAACTCGCACAGTTGCTGTTCGATACCCAGGACGGCGCGCGCATTCATGCCGGCTCGGCCCGCTGCTGGCGTCCCGATTCATCGGGATCGTTCACACCGACGCTCACCCTGACGATCCGGGTGCCGTCGCGGACGCCGCTCTCGATCGACGAAGCCGGCGCTGCCGAATATGCGGTTGGAGCGGTCGGCGGCGCACTCCGCCTCGATCTGTCAGGCAGCGTGACATTGGTGGATGCACAGGTTGCGGCGCTCGATGCACAGATATCCGGGTTTGGCCGCGTCGCGGTTGCGCGTGCACAGGGCGAGGCGCATGTCGATCTGTCCGGCGCCGGCAGCCTGGCGATCGACGACGCCGATCTCCCGGTCCTGTCTGCCTCGGTGTCGGGCGCCGGCCATGTAACGGTCGCACACGGACAGGTCGGCCGCACGACGCTCGACATCAGCGGCGCCGGCGGCATCCGGATCGACGCGGTGGTCGACAGCGCCACAGCGGAGGTGTCGGGCCTCGGCAAAATCAGGCTCGCCCGCGTCACCGGCACGCTGCGGAAGGACATCAGCGGAATCGGCACCGTGACGGTCGGCGACTAGCAGATTCATCGGCCGATCGGAGTTGGGTCGTTGCCGGTTGGCCCCAGGCGACCCGTCGGTTAAGCACGTCGTGCATCGTCCGCAGGCAAGGCCGCTTCATGATCGCCGTGACCGATTGGCGCGACATCTGGATACACACGCTTAGGCCGGCGATCGCCCACATCCTGGCCCTGCCGGCCGGCTGGGCCGGAAGCCTTCAAATCGAAGCGCCGGCCTCGGGACCTTTCCGCCGGTGGCCATCGGCAGTTCCGGTTTCATGCTGATCGCGCGGCAAGTATCGGATGACCGGAACAGACTTCATCGGCAGCGGTGCCATCCCGAAGCAGGGCAGCGAACCGCGTGGAACCGCAACCGCGGCGAGCCTCCGGGCGACCGGAGCGGCGGGTGCCGCGGTCGGCTACCGGCGCTACGACATCGTCATCTCCGCCGCCCGGGGAAGGCAATCCGTACCGGCGCGTGTAGAAGCCCACCATGAACCGCAGCCTGAAACTCGCCTGGGGCAGCCTTGCCGTCAGCATCGTCGTCCTCGGCATGAAGACCGGCGCCTACCTGCTGACCGGCAGTGTCGCGCTTTATTCCGATGCGCTGGAAACCGTGATCAACGTGGTCGCCGCGATTTGCGCCCTGATCGCGCTGTGGTTCAGTGCGATGCCGGCCGACGCCAACCATCCATACGGACACCACAAGGCCGAATATCTCAGCGCCGTGGTCGAGGGCGCGCTGGTGCTGGTGACCTCGGGCGCGATCGCGCACGAGGCCTGGCTCGGCTGGGTCCATCCGCACGCACCGGCAACGCCGTTCCTCGGCATCGGGCTCAACGGCGCCGCCGGCGCGATCAACCTGGTCTGGGCGCTGGTGCTGATCCGCCATGGCCGCCGCTGGAAATCGCCGGCGCTGACCGCCGGCGGCAAACACATCATGACCGATGTCTGGACCACCGTTGCGGTGCTGGTCGGCTTCGCGCTGGTGCCGCTGACCGGCTACCTGCGGCTCGATCCGCTGGTCGCCGGGTTCGTGGCGCTGAACATCCTGTGGGCCGGCTACGGGATGCTGCGGGAATCCGTCGGCGGCCTGATGGACGAGGTGACCGACCCGGAGGCGGTCGGCGTGCTGCGCCGGGTGATTTCGGAAAATGCCGGCGGCGCGATCGAGGCGCACGACGTGCGCACGCGCACCGTGGGCAGCGTGACCTTCGTCGAGTTCCACCTGGTCGTGCCGGGCCGGATGACGATCGACGACAGTCACGTCATCTGCGACCGTATCGAAACAGCCTTGCGCAACCAGGTCGGCGATGCCGTCATCAACATCCATGTCGAGCCGGAACCGCAGGCCAAGATGGTCGGCGTTCCGGTGCTGTAGGAGCGCATTCCGGCGCCCGGTCCCACCCGAACCTCGAGACACCGATCATGACAAGCCACGCTGCCCCGTCACACCCGCCGATGACTCCCGACGAGGCGCTGTCGATCCTGAAGGCGGGCAACCGCAGCTTCGTCGGCGGCAACGCGGTTCGCGCGCATCAGACCGGACACGAGCGCCGCACCATGCTCGCCACCGAACAGCGCCCGTTCTGCGTCCTGGTCGGCTGCTCCGACAGCCGCGTCTCGCCGGAGCACCTGTTCGGCAGGGGGCTCGGCGAGCTGTTCATCGTGCGCAACGCCGGCAACGTCGTCGACCTCGCCGCCATGGGCAGCATCGAGTACGGGGTGGCCATCCTCGGCGCTCCGCTGATCGTAGTGCTCGGGCACGAACGCTGCGGCGCCGTCCAGGCAGCAGTCGACGTGGTCGAGAAAGATGCGACCTATCCCGGCAGCATCGGCCAGATGATCGAGCCGATCATCCCCGCCGTCCTGCGCGCCAGGCGCGACGGCACCCATGACCTGCTCGACCGCTCGGTCCGGATGAACGTGATGCGTATCGTCGAGCGCCTGCGCACCACCGAGCAGATGCTGATCGAGCCGCAGCGCGAGGGCAGGCTGAAGATCGTCGGCGCCCGGTACGACCTGGATGACGGAACCGTCGATTTCTTCGAATGAGCACCCAGGCGATCGCGACCCTGCGACAGGCGCGATCGTCCGGTTCTCCGCGGGTCCGGCATTTGGTCCGGATCGCCGCACTCGTGCTGGCCTTCGCGGCACTTGCCGTATGCCGGTTCCGCCTGACCGACGCCGCGTTCCGTAATTCCGATGACGCCTCCGATTTCCTCGCCGCTCGGGTTCGTCATTGTCTGCTGGGAGATTGGCCGCGGCGTGCCGCGACTGGCCGAACGCCGGCCCGGAACAGCCGGGTGAGCTCCTGCTATGGAGAGGTCATCGACCTCGAGCAGTTCATGACCGGGTCGGAACTGCGATCGCTGATGCCCGAAACAACCGTCCGACGCTCACCACGGCCCCCGTCAGCGCGGTGAGCGAGGCAAACCCGAGACAGGCCCGGTTCGCACCGGCGCCGAGCAGCGCGAAGGTCATCGCCACCAGCATCGCCCCGGTGGTCTGGCCTAGCAGCCGCGCCACCGAAATCATCCCGCTGGCACTGCCCGCGCGGGCCACCGGTGCGGCCAGCAGCATCGCGCGGTTGTTGGGCGGCTGGAACAGCCCGAAGCCCGCGCCTGCCATCGCGATGCGCCAGGCGATGTCGAGGTCGGTCGGCTGCGGCGGCATCAGCCACAGCGCCAGGAAGCCGCCCGCCACCGTGCACAGCCCGATCGAGGACAGCACCGACGCCGGATAGCGGTCGGCCAGGCGCCCGACGAACGGCGCCACCACCACGATCGCCAGGGGCCATGGCGTAATCAGCAGTCCGGTTGCGACAGCGGATCGATGCA
>JBPBQO010000097.1:0-30264 GCA_050954785.1 Janthinobacterium lividum
GGCCGCGCCTCTACGATGCCAGCCTCAAGTCACGCCTCGCACGACTGCACTACGCCATGAAGGGAGCTGCGTGATGGAGATCCGTCCCGCCGAGATTTCGGACATCCTCAAGCAGCAGATCGCCAACTTCGACAGCGAAAGCGATATCGCCGAAACCGGCACCGTGCTGTCGGTGGGTGACGGCATCGCCCGCGCCTACGGCCTGCAGAACGTCATGTCCGGCGAGATGGTCGAGTTCCCGGGTGCGGGCGTCCGCGGCATGGCGCTCAACCTCGAGAGCGACCATGTCGGCATCGTCATCTTCGGCGACGACCGCGCCATCCGCGAAGGCGACACCGTCAACCGCACCGGCACCGTGGTCGACGTTCCGGTCGGCCGTGGCCTGCTCGGCCGCGTCGTGGACGGGCTCGGCAACCCGATCGACGGCAAGGGCCCGCTGACCGACGTCAAGCGCACCCGCGCCGAGGTGAAGGCGCCGGGCATCATGCCGCGCCAGTCGGTGAGCGAGCCGATGCAGACCGGCATCAAGGCGATCGACAGCCTGGTGCCGATCGGCCGTGGCCAGCGCGAGCTGATCATCGGCGATCGCCAGACCGGCAAGACCAGCATCATCACCGACACCATCATCGGCCAGAAGACCATCAACGCCGCCGGCGACGACAAGAAGTCGCTGTATTGCATCTACGTCGCCATCGGCCAGAAGCGCTCCACGGTGGCGCAGATCGTGCGCACGCTCGAGGAGAACGGGGCGATGGAGTATTCCATCGTGGTCGCGGCCACCGCGTCCGACCCGGCGCCGATGCAGTATCTCGCCCCCTATACCGGCTGCGCCATGGGCGAGTTCTTCCGCGACAATGGCATGCACGCGCTGATCGCCTATGACGATCTGTCCAAGCATGCGGTCGCCTATCGCCAGATGTCGCTGCTGCTGCGCCGTCCGCCGGCCCGCGAGGCCTATCCGGGCGACGTGTTCTACCTGCATTCCCGCTTGCTCGAGCGGGCTGCGAAGATGTCCGACGCCTATGGCGGCGGGTCGCTGACGGCACTGCCGGTGATCGAGACTCAGGCCGGCGACGTGTCGGCCTATATTCCGACCAACGTGATTTCCATCACCGACGGCCAGATCTTCCTCGAGACCGAGCTGTTCTTCCGTGGCATCCGTCCGGCAGTGAATGTCGGCGGATCCGTGTCCCGCGTGGGGTCGGCGGCACAGATCAAGGCGATGAAGCAGGTCGCCGGCAAGATCAAGCTGGAGCTGGCGCAGTATCGCGAGATGGCGGCGTTCTCGCAGTTCGCCTCGGATCTCGATGCCGCGACCCAGCAGCAGCTTGCCCGTGGCGCCCGCCTGACCGAGCTTCTGAAGCAGCCGCAGAACACGCCCTACCCGGTGCAGGAGCAGGTCGTGGTGCTGTTCGCCGGCACCCGCGGCTTCCTGGACAAGGTTCCGGTCGACAAGGTGGTCGGCTTCGAGCGCCAGTTCCTGTCGGAGCTGCGCGCCAACAGCGACGGTATCCTGGAATCGATCCGCGATCAGCGCGAGATCAAGAAGGACGTCGAGGAGAAGCTGACCAAGTTCCTGACCGACTTCACGCGTCGCTTCACGCAAGGCTGAGGGACACCTCGGATGCCTTCGTTAAAGGACCTGCGCGCGCGGATCACCAGCGTGAAGTCGACGCGCAAGATCACCAGCGCGATGAAGATGGTCGCGGCCGCCAAGTTGCGGCGGGCACAGAGTCATGCCGAGGCGGCGCGTCCCTACGCCGAGGCGATGCAGCGCATGCTTGCGGCCCTGGCCCGGAACATCGCCGGCCGTGAGGGGGCTCCGAAGCTTCTGGCCGGCACCGGGGCCGACAAGGTTCATCTGATCATCTCGGTGACCAGCGACCGTGGCCTGGCCGGTGGCTTCAACTCTAATATCGGACGTGCCACCCGCCGGCTGATCCAGCGCCTCGAGGGCGAGGGCAAGACCGTCAAGCTGCTCCCGGTCGGGCGCAAGGGCGGCGACTATCTGGCGCGCGAATATCGTGACCGTATCATCGAACGGATCGCGGGCTCTGCGGGTAAGGACGTTGCCTTCAGCGCGGCCGAAGAACTCGGTGCGCGTGTTACCAGCATGCTGGAGAAGGGCGAGTTCGACGTCGCGACCCTGGTGTTCAACCGCTTCAACAACGTGATGTCGCAGACGCCGACCGAGATCCAGCTGATCCCGCTGGCGCTGCCGTCGAACGACAACGAGATCGGCGACAAGAGCGGCGCGACCTACGAGTTCGAGCCGGACGAGGAAACCATCCTGGCCCGCCTGTTGCCGCGCAACCTGCAGATCCAGATCTACCGGGCAATGCTCGAAAGCGCTGCCGGCGAACAGGGTGCCCGCATGACCGCGATGGACAGCGCCACCCGTAACGCCGGCAAGGCGATCGACCGGCTGACGCAGAACTACAACCGCACCCGGCAGGCCAACATTACACGCGAGCTTATCGAGATCATTTCCGGCGCAGAGGCCCTCTGATCTCGTTTTCCGTCATTCTCTGGTTGCCCGATTTCCAGCGCAGGAGCTGATCCATGTCCACCACTCTCGAGGCTCCCGCGAAAGCTCAGGGGCACAACATCACCGGCCGCGTCACTCAGGTGAAGGGCCCGGTCGTCGATGTCCAGTTCGAGGGCGAGCTGCCGTTCATCCAGAACGCGCTCACCTGCCAGATCGGCGACATGAAGCTGGTGCTGGAAGTGGCCCAGGAGATCGGCGACCACGAAGTCCGCTGCATTGCCATGGACTCCACTGACGGTCTGGTCCGCGGTACTGAGGTGCGCGACACCGGCAGCCCGATCCGGGTCCCGGTTGGTCCCGGAACGCTCGGCCGCATCCTGAATGTGATCGGCGAGCCGATCGACGATCGCGGACCAGTCGTGGCCACGAAATACGCCTCGATCCATCGTGATGCGCCGACGTTCGAGGAACAGGCCGCGTCGTCCGAGATCCTGGTCACCGGCATCAAGGTGGTCGACCTGCTGTGCCCCTACCTGAAGGGCGGCAAGATCGGCCTGTTCGGCGGCGCCGGCGTCGGCAAGACGGTGCTGATCCAGGAGCTGATCAACAATATCGCCAAGGCGCATGGCGGCGTGTCGGTGTTTGCCGGCGTCGGCGAGCGTACCCGCGAAGGCAACGACCTCTATTTCGAGATGATCGACGCCGGCGTGATCAAGCTGGGTGACGGCAATACCGACGGCTCCAAGGTGGCCCTGGTCTATGGCCAGATGAACGAGCCGCCGGGTGCCCGCGCCCGCGTGGCCCTGTCGGGCGTGACCCTGGCCGAGTATTTCCGGGACGAGGAAGGCCAGGACGTCCTGTTCTTCGTCGACAACATCTTCCGCTTTACCCAGGCCGGTTCGGAAGTGTCCGCGCTGCTGGGACGCATCCCGTCGGCCGTGGGCTACCAGCCGACGCTGGCGACCGACATGGGCGCGCTGCAGGAGCGGATCACCTCGACCAAGAAGGGCTCGATCACCTCGGTGCAGGCGATTTACGTGCCTGCCGACGATCTGACCGACCCGGCGCCCGCCACCTCGTTCGCCCATCTCGATGCCACGACGACGCTGAACCGCTCGATTGCCGAGCTCGGCATCTATCCGGCCGTCGATCCGCTGGATTCGACCTCGCGGGCCCTCGATCCGAAGATCGTCGGCGAGGAGCACTACCAGGTTGCACGCGACGTGCAGCGCATCCTGCAGACCTACAAGTCGCTCCAGGACATCATCGCCATCCTGGGCATGGACGAGCTGTCCGAGGACGACAAGCAGATCGTTGCTCGCGCGCGGCGCATCCAGCGCTTCCTGAGCCAGCCGTTCCATGTGGCCGAAGTGTTCACCGGCGCACCGGGCAAGCTGGTCTCGATCGAGGATACCGTGCGCTCGTTCAAGGCGATCGTCGCCGGCGAATACGACCATCTCCCCGAGGGTGCCTTCTACATGGTCGGCTCGATCGACGACGTGGTCGCCAAGGCCGAGTCGATGAAGAACGACTCCAAGTAGGAAGCGGCCGATGCCGATCGACGTCGAAATCGTCAGCCCGGAAAAGCGTTTGCTGACCCGGGCCGTGGACATGGTCGTGGTGCCGGGCTCGGAAGGCGACCTTGCAGCCATGCCCGAGCATGCGCCGATGATCGTGCTGCTGCGTGGCGGGGTCGTGTCCCTGCACCAGGGCAGCCAGGTCACGGATCGCTTTTTCGTGGCCGGCGGTTTCGCGGAAATTACCGGCGATCGCTGCACCATCCTGGCGGACATGGCGGTTCCGGTATCGTCCCTGTCGCGACAGGAGGGAGAAGCGCGTCTGCGTCAGGCCGAGCAGGACTATGACAGCGCCGATAAGACCGACGTTACGCTCCTGGAACCATTCCTGGATCGTATTCAGTCCGCGCGGGCATGGATCGAGACCGCCGAACTTGGTTAAACGTTAATTCTCCGTTGATGCTCTAAATGTTATCGAACGTCGACCTAATCCCACTGTATGGGATACAGGACGATTGCGCACCAAGGCTGTATTGACGACTGGCAGCCTGCTGAATGGTGAAGCGCTTCGTACCGGAAGGTTATGGATACCCAAGCCGCAAATTCCGACTGTAGCCCGCTTCATATTGATCTTGAAAAAATAGACACGCAGCGGATACGCGCTCTGGTTGCAATGACCAGTCCTGGGCTTTGGGAATGGAGGCGATCCGATAACCGGTTGCGTCTCAGTCAAGAAATTCGCCGATTGATTGCACATTCCGACGACGTGGTGCCGGAAACGGCCGAAGCGGCAATTGCACTGGTGCATCCCGATGATGTCGCCTCCGTCACCGTCGCATTCGATGATGTGATTGCCGGAAGAAGCTCCGCAATCGTCTCGACGCATCGTGTACGTCACCAGGATGGAGGCTGGATCTGGATCCTGCTTCGTGGACAGGTGGTCGAGCGCGACAGCGACGGTTATCCGACTGAAATTTTCGGAATCGCCGTCAAATGCGACCAGGCCAGCCGCCTGCTCCTGCAGGACTATTGGCCACAGGACGTGGAAAGCTTTCTCGATGATGCCGAGATCGCGGCATGGCGCTTCGATAGTCGTTCAAACACCACCTTCCGCAGCCACCGATCCAGCACGATGCTCGGCTATGGACCTGGCGAGATCGGCGCAGGATGGCCGGGCTGGGTCGCCCTGATCCATGCCGACGACCGGATGCGAGTGCTCGATGGGGTGGAACAGGCAACTCGCGAAGGGGTCAAGACCTACCAGCAGGAATACCGGATGCTGTGCCGCGACGGCAGCTACCTCTGGATCCTGGATCGTGTGCGTGTGCACGCCCATACCGTCGATGGCGCCATCGACGTGAGTTCCGGCCTGTTCATCGATATCAGTGCGCAGGTGGCGGCACGACAGGCGCTTGAAGCCCTGTCGGTGACGGACGGTCTGACCGGAATCTCCAATCGTCGCCAGTTCGATGACACGTTGACGGCGATGTGGGGCGGCTACGAGCGTTCCGGACGGCCGTTGTCTCTGCTGTTGATCGACATCGACTTCTTCAAGCTGTTCAACGACCAATATGGTCATCAGGCCGGGGACGAATGTCTCCGCATCCTGTCGCGTGCCATGTCCCTGACCTTGCGCATGGGTCTCGATCTGCTGGCGCGTTACGGTGGCGAGGAGTTCGCCGTGCTTCTGCCGGACTGCCCGGCCGCCGAGGCCTGGCAGATCGCCGAGCGTATTCGCACCACCATTCGCACACTGGAGATGCGGCATGAGGCGTTCCGGATCGGAATGCCGCTCGTCACGGTCAGCATCGGCGTCGCGACCAGCGACAGCAGGCCGATAACGCGTCCCGACCAGTTGGTCGGTGCGGCGGATAAGGCCCTGTATCGAGCGAAGCGGCTCGGGCGGGATCGATCCGTGATTGCCTTCCAGGAACCGGAAGAGGTCGCGTCCGATTTGCTCGAACTCGACACGTTCGACTCCTGGCCGTTGCCTCGCCAGGATACCTGGACGGCTCAGCCGCGGCCGCGGTAGCCGGGCACATCCTGCGAGGGCAGCCAGACCCCGGCGGGCGGCTCGCCGGTTTGCCAGAACACATCGATCGGCATGCCGCCACGTGGATACCAATACGCGCCGATGCGCAGCCAGACCGGCGACAGCAACTCGACCAGCGTCGTTGCGATCTGCAGCGAGCAGTTTTCATGGAACGAGCCGTGGTTGCGGAAGCTGGTCAGGAACAGCTTCAGCGACTTGCTCTCAACAATCCAGTCGGCCGGCACGTAGTCGATGACCAGATGCGCGAAGTCAGGCTGTCCGGTGACCGGGCAGAGCGACGTGAACTCCGGCGCCGTGAAACGCACCAGATAGCGCCGGCCGGGATGTGGCGCCGGCACACGCTCCAATTGTGCCTCGTCGGGGCTCGACGGCTGCGTCGTGTGCCGTCCCAACTGCGTCAGTCCTGCGGCGCCCTGGCCGCTCCCCGCGTCTTCCATAAGATCGTTCTCCATCAGGCGATGCTCATATCCGGTCGAAGCCACCAGCCCTCTACCCCCGAGAGGGATGCGGGTAGCATGTCCATCGGGTCGCCGGTGAACGTCACGGTGTTGGTCGGCGTCTCCTCGATGCGTATGCCGGCGCAGCGCAGCAGGTTGCCGTCCGCCTGCAGGATCGCACCGAGCTTGGCCATCAGCAGACACGCCATCAGCTCGGTCGTCGGATCGCCGGGCGTGACCACGATTCTCTCCGCCCGCGCCGGCTCGTTGGCGCGGAACCAGGCCAGCAGCGGATCGGTGTCCGACAGTTGCAACGCATGATCCAGCCGCTCGTCGACGAACCGGTGCCAGCGCGTCTTGGCCTGCTCGAACGGCACCATCATGTTCGAGCGTCCGTCCAGGGACGCGGGTTGCACCGCCTGCAGCATGACCGTGACGAACTCGTTGTGGCCGTGCGGCAGCGAGCAGCGTTCGGCGGCACCGGCGATCAGGCGGTGCCCCATCGAGAAACGGCGTGTGAACTGCAGCTCAAGCATGCGAAACGCCAGCCTTATAACGGTCCCAGCCGGAGCGGCGCAGGTCACAGGCGGGGCAGGTGCCGCAGCCGAAGCCCCATGCATGCCGATGGGTGCGGTCGCCCAGGTAGCAGCTATGGCTCTCGTCGCGAATCAGCGTCACCAAAGGCTCGCCGCCGAGCCGTTCCGCCATGGTCCAGGTCTGTGCCTTGTCGATCCACATCAGCGGCGTGTGCAGCACGAAGCGCGCATCCATGCCGAGATTGAGCGCCACCTGCAGAGCCTTGATGGTGTCGTCGCGGCAATCCGGGTAGCCGGAATAATCGGTCTCGCACATGCCGCCGATGATGTGGCGCAAGCCTCGCCGGGTCGCCAGTGCCGCCGCGAAGGTCAGGAACAGCAGGTTCCGGCCCGGAACGAAGGTGTTGGGCAGCCCGGTCGCGCCGAGCGTGATCTCGGCGTCGCGGGTCAGCGCGGTATCCGACAACTGCCCGAGCGCATCCAGCGCCAGCGTGTGGTCCGGCCCCAGCCTTCCCGCCCAGGCGCCATCGATCGCACCCAGCCCGGTGCGGATCGAGGCGCGGCAATCGAGCTCGACCCGGTGGCGCTGGCCGTACTCGAATCCCAGCGTCTCGACCCGGTCGAACCGGTCCAGCGCCCAGGCGAGGCAGGTCGCGGAATCCTGGCCACCGGACAGCAGGACCAGCGCGCCATCGTTGCCCACCGGTTCGACCATCACGGGATCCCGATCATCTTGTGGGTCTGCACGCTGAGCCGCCATTGCGGATGCGCCAGGCAATAGGCCACCGCCGCCTCGGTGTTGGCGGCGCGCGCCGGACCATCCATCGGCTGCAGGAAGAAATGATCGAACGCCAGTCCGGCCAGGCTTTCCGGATCGATGTCCGTTTGCGGAAAGACCAGCTTGAGCTCGGCACCTGCCCGCTGGACCATCGGGTTGCCGGCCTTCGGGCTGACGCACACCCAGTCGATCCCGGCCGGTGCCGCCAGCGTGCCGTTGGTCTCGACCGCGATCTCGAAGCCGCGTGCACGCATCGCCGCGAGCAACAGGTCGTCGATCTGCAGCAGCGGCTCGCCGCCGGTGAACACGACGAACCGCCGGGCGCTTCCGCCGGGCCAGCAGGCCAGGATCGCATCGGCCAGCGCCGTCGCATCGGTAAAGCGGCCGCCGCCCTCGCCATCCATTCCGACAAAATCGGTATCGCAGAATCGACAGGCGGCTTCGGCCCGATCCTGCTCGCGGCCGGACCACAGGTTGCAGCCCGTGAACCGGCAGAACACCGACGCACGCCCTGCCTGCGCACCCTCGCCCTGGAGGGTCGCGAACATTTCCTTCACCGCATAGGCCATGAGGCAGCCATGTCGGTCAGCCGACGGGCTTTCGCAAGCCTTTCTTCCCTGGAACCCGACCCCGCGTCGCAACCCAGGCACGCATCATGCAAGCTACGGACTTTCACACCCATCCAAGGACGCCGTCTTGCGCATCGAACTTGCCCTGCTGTCTGCCGCCTTGCTTCTTCTGGCGGTCCCGAACGTCCGCGCTGCGGAGCAGCCGATCAAGGTGCGTGTGGTGGTTGTCGCCAACTTCGAGGATGGCGCGGATACCGGCGATGCGCCCGGCGAGTTCCAGGACTGGGTCGAGCGCGAGCACCTGGACGAGAAGGTGCCGGTGCGCGGCGCGCCGGACGTGGTACGCCGTAACCGCCAGGGCCTGTACGGGATGGTGCTGCGTCACGGCGTGACCGACCTTGCCGCCTTCGTGCTCGATCCGCGTTTCGATCTGCGCCACACCTACTGGCTGTTCACCGGCATTTCAGGCGTCGACCCGCGCGCCGCCTCGGTCGGCAGTGCCGCCTGGGCGCGATGGGTGGTCGATGGGGACGAGTTGCGCGAGATCGACGACCGCACCCTGCCGGCCGGTTGGCCCTACGGCCTGTGGGCGATCGGCGCCGTGCGCCCGAATCAACTTCCGAACAATCCCAACCATTTCGGCTCGGTGACCGACGTGGCTCAGCTCACCAAAGCCTACCGGCTCAACCAGCGCTTGGCCGCCTGGGCATTCGACATGACCCGCAATGTCCCGCTAACCGACACCGACAGCCTGCGCCGCCACCGCGCCGCCTGGGCCGGCTTTCCCCAGGCGCAGCGGCCTCCGTTCGTGCTGATGGGCGAGACGTTGGGCGCACGCCGTTACTGGCACGGCGAGCCGCGCACGCGCTGGGCCGAGGACTGGGTCAAGCTGTGGACGGCAGGCCAGGGCCTGTTCGTCATGACCAACATGGAGAGCCAGGTCTACGAGAAGGAGATGCTGGTGCTGGCTGCCCAGGGCTTCGTCGATGCTAACCGGATCATGGTCCTGCGCACCGCCAGCAACTTCTCCGAGCCACCGCCCGGCACCGGGGTTACCGCCTCGATCGGCGACGAGGAGCCTGGCCAGGTCGCCGCGTTCGACAGCAACCAGCGCGTCGGAGCGCCGGTGCTGCACGAACTGCTGGCGCATTGGGACCGCTACGAGAACACGGTCCCGGGCCGGGACTGAGGCGTTATTCGGTCGAGACGCCGCGCCAGAGATCGATGCCGCCATCGGTCGCGTGATGATCGATCTGCGCCAACTCGTCCTGGCTGAACGAAACGTTGTTAAGCGCGTCGAGCGAGTCGTCGAGCTGCTTCACATGCCGCGCGCCGATCAGCGCCGAGGTGACGCGTTCGTCGCGCAGCACCCACGCGATCGCCATCTGCGCCAGGCTCTGGCCGCGCGCCTGGGCAATGTCGTTCAGCGCACGGACACGGGCCAGATTGTCGTCGGACAGCAACCGGGTGCTGAACGAGGTGTCCTTCGAGGCGCGGGTACCGTCCGGAACGCCGTTCAGGTATTTCGAGGTCAGCAGCCCCTGCGCCAGCGGCGAGAAGGCGATGCAGCCGACGCCGAGCTCCCCCAGCGTGTCGAGCAGGCCGTCCTCGACCCAGCGGTTCAGCATCGAATAGGAGGGCTGGTGGATCAGCAGCGGCACGCCTTCCGCCTTGAGGATCTCCGCCGCCTGCCTGGTCCGCTCGGGACCGTAGGACGAGATGCCGACATAGAGCGCCTTGCCCTGGCGGACCATCTGCGCCAGCGCGCCCATGGTCTCCTCGAGCGGAACGTCCGGCGTCGGCCGGTGCGAGTAGAAGATGTCGACGTAATCGAGCCCCATCCGCTTCAGGCTCTGGTCGAGCGAGGCAAGCAGGTACTTGCGCGAGCCGCCGACGCCGTACGGTCCGGGCCACATGTCCCAGCCCGCCTTGGACGAGATGATCATCTCGTCGCGGTGGGAACCGAAATCCTTGGCCAGCACCGCGCCGAAATTCTCTTCCGCCGAACCGTACGGAGGGCCGTAATTGTTGGCGAGGTCGAAATGCGTGACGCCGCGATCGAACGCGCGCCGGATCACCGCCCGGCCGGTCTCGAACACGTCCTCGCCGCCGAAATTATGCCACAGCCCGAGCGAGACCGGCGGAAGCACCAGGCCGGATCGTCCGCAACGCCGGAAGCCTGCATCGTCGTAGCGGGTGGGGGAGGGAGTATAGCTCATAGGCGTGGTCGTCCTCGGTAGTTGAAGCGATCGGGATTATCCCGGCAGCATCAGCGTCTTGAACACCGTCCGCAACTCCTCGGGGATCGGCGCCGGCCGATTGTCGGACCGGTTCACCATCACATGCACGAAATGCCCCTGCGCCGAGGCCTGCGCGGCATCGTCCCTAAACAGGCCGATTTCATAGCGAACGCTGGACCGTCCGAGAGATCCTACCCGCAGGCCGACGTTGATTTCGTCGGGGAAAGCCAGCGGCGCGAAATACCGGCAGCCGCTTTCCACCACCAGTCCGATCACCTCGCTGCGCTGCATGTCGAACCCGGTGAGAGCCAGCATCATCCTGGTGATCGTGGTGTCGAAGAAGCTGTAGTAGATCGCGTTGTTGACGTGGGCGTAGCCGTCATTGTCGTTCCAGCGCGTGGTGAGGCGGTTGAACCATCGGTAGCGGTCCAGCCGATCCGGTGGTGCCCTGTTCTCGTCCGTCATCCTGCCCTGCCTTCCCCGATCGTCTGCCCGCCTTGCGATGCAGGGTGATTCGAGCGTACCCCGATCTTCGGCAACCAAGGAACGCCTCATGGACCGCGACGAACTGACCGCCTGGGCGCTGAAGAACGGCTGGCGGATGATCGCCGACTGTCCGAGCCTGACCAAGCCGCGCAACCCCAAGGAAGCCATCGTGCGGATGGTGTTCAAGACCACCGTGGTCAATCTCGAGGTCAAGAAGCCGGCCGGCAAGTGGGAGAAAGTCTCCGGTGCCAGCTATGCCGCCGTCGTCGCCGATCCGGAAACCGACGTGCCGCAGGGATTGGGCTTCGAAACCATCCCCAGCTTCAACACGCTGATGCGCGAAAACAAGGACGCCCAGGTGTTCTCCGCCTTCAAGTAAGGGTGGCCACGGTCGTGGCGCTTTGCTCGATCACAACGGTGAGGGCAGGGGAGCCAATCCCGGGATCAGGTGTTCTTCGCGAGATTGCGCAAAGGCGCGCTTGGTGGAGAAGAGACGATCATGAGCATCCTATCGGCGCTCGGCCTGAAATCGGATCGGAAAGTTCGCTACGCCGTGGTGGGACTGGGAGACATCGCGCAGGAGGCATTCCTGCCGGGCGTGGCCCATACCGGCAATTCGGAACTGACCGCCTTCGTCACCGGCGATGAGGAAAAAGCCCAGCTCGTCGGCGAGAAATACGGCGTCGAAGCCTGCTATGGCTATGACCAGTTCGAGGAGATGCTCGCCTCCGGCACCGTCGACGCGATCTACTTGGCGACGCCGAACTGGCGTCATGCGGAATTCATCGTTCCTGCGCTGAAAGCCGGCATCCATGTGCTCGCCGAGAAGCCCCTGGAGATCTCGACCGCGAAGTGCCAGGAAATCCTGGATGCGCAGAAGGGGTCCACGGCCAAGCTGATGGTCGCCTACCGGCTGCATTTCGAACCCGCGACGCTCTCGATGATCGACAGGATCCGCGCCGGTGATCTGGGCGAGCTGATTTCGTTCAACAGCACGTTCGCGCAGATGGTCGACCCGGCCAACCACCGTGCCTCCAGCGGCATCGAGGCCGGACCGATTTTCGACATGGGTCCCTACCCGGTCAATGCCGCCCGCTACGTGTTCGGCGACGAGCCGACCGAGGTGGTATCGGTGATCGGCACGCGTCATCCGCAGGCCGGCTTCACCGGAGACTTCGACGATACCGTCGCGGTCACGCTGCGCTTTCCCGGCGACCGGCTGGCACAGTTCAGCGTCAGCTACTACGCCAACACCATCGACACCTACACTGTGGCCGGCACCAAGGGCAGCATCGTGATGAGCCCGGCCTTCATGTACGGGATGTCGCTGGAGCAGGCGATCACCATCGGCGAGAGCAAGTCGAGCAAGAGCTTCAAAAGCACCGACCATTTCGGCGGCGAGCTGAAATATTTTTCGGACTGCATCCTGAACGACCGCGACCCGGAGCCCGACGGCGAGGAAGGCTATGCCGACGTTCGCGTGCTGGAGGGTATCGTCAGGGCGCTGAAAAGCGGCACCTCGGAAAAGCTCGAGCCGTTCACCCGCACCAAGCGTATCGACACGGCGCAGGTGCAGACGCTGGGTGCCGAGAAGACCCCGGAACTGGTCAACACCTCCAATCCGGGCAAAGGTAAGGACAAGTCGCCGACCAACTGACCAGCGGCGCCGCGTGCGGCCTGTCAGCCCGTCGCACGCCCCACGCGCCCCCAGGAGTACCAGGATCATGAAGGCTACCAGCGTTCTGCAGACTATCGGCAAGACGCCGCATATCCGGGTCAGCCGTCTGTTCCCGGACGCCGAGGTCTGGATCAAGTCCGAGCGGAGCAATCCGGCCGGCTCGATCAAGGACCGGATCGCGGTGGCCATGGTGGAAGCGGCCGAAGCCAGCGGAGCGCTCAAGCCCGGCGGCACCATCATCGAACCGACGTCGGGCAACACCGGCATCGGGCTGGCGATGGTCGCGGCGGTAAAGGGCTACAAGCTGATCGTGGTCATGCCGGACTCGATGTCCGTCGAACGTCGCCGTCTGATGCAGGCCTATGGCGCGACCTTCGACCTGACCCCCAAGGCTGGCGGCATGAAGGCCGCGATCGCACGTGCGCACGAGCTTGCCGCCGAGCAGCCGGGCGCCTGGATCCCGCAGCAGTTCGACAACCCGGCCAATATCGACATCCATGTCAGGACCACGGCACAGGAGATCCTGGCCGACTTTCCGGACGGGATCGACGTGCTGATTACCGGTGTCGGTACCGGCGGCCATATCACCGGCGTCGCCATGGTGCTGAAGCAGCGCTTCCCGAACCTCAAGGTGTTCGCGGTGGAGCCGGCGCTCTCTCCGGTGATTTCCGGCGGCGATCCGGGTCCCCACCCGATCCAGGGCATCGGCGCCGGCTTCATCCCGAAGAACCTGCACACCGACCTGCTGGATGGTACGATCGAGGTCGAAGCCGAGGAAGCGCGCGAGTTCGCCCGCCGGTCGGCCCGGCAGGAGGGACTGCTGGTCGGCATCTCCTCCGGTGCCACTCTGGCGGCGATCTCGAAAAAGTTGCCGGAGCTGGAGAAGGGCGCAGTGGTGCTCGGATTCAACTACGATACCGGCGAGCGGTATTTGTCCGTGCCGGATTTCCTGCCCGGCTGAAGAACTCTTAAAAAAGGTTCGGAAAGCGCAGTGGACGGAAGCCGGCGGGTGATCGAGAATCCCGAAACTCGCGGAACATCGAGTTTCGGATAAGCCTCCCAGTTCGTTCATGTCCTGACTTCAGAGCGAAACCGGGCCGTTTCATCGACGATTTTCATCCGCGGGTGGCTGGCGATCATCGCATGACCCGAGGCCGGTAAGCATTTGCTAACCTGAACCTGTCACGATCGATGACCATCCATCAGCAAGATGAGCATCGTCATGCATCAGATACCGCGTCCGCAACTTGGCCGCGAGCGGCGAGACCTATCACCAAGCCTGGGAACCAAGCTGAGTTGTGGCTTCGCGTTGCTGACCGTCCTGTCCATGGTGATGGGCATTCTGGCGCTCGATCGGATGAGTGCGATGAATGTCGCGGCGGCACACATCCGCGACGACTTTCTCCCGAGCGGGCTCCTGGCCGGGAAGCTGGCGCTTGATCTGCAGGATGTGCGGCGCTGGGAAGCGCGCTACATGGTGACGAACGCATTCGACAAGATCGAGCGCAAGGACCTCAAGGTAAAACTGGCTGCGGCTACGGACGCCGTGGACGAGGTCCGCCGCCAATATGACGGACTTCTCGATCCCGGTACGCAGCGCGACCAATACAAAACGATCTTCGACCGTATCTGGCCCGCCTACCGTAACGACCTCGAGAACACGATCAAGCTCCAGGATGACGGGCAGGTATTTCCGGCACTTCTCAACTACAAGACCACGTCGGATGCGGATTTCAGGACGCTGATCGACTTCATGACGTCCGACATGAACTACAACCAGATGGGCGGACTGGCCGCGGGTGACCTCAGCCGTAAAGTCTACCAGGCAACCTGGTGGATGATCGTTTCCGGCATCATCGTCTCGTTCTGCCTGAGCCTGACCACCGCCTTCGGCCTGATCAGGCACATATCGGGACCGATCCGGGCAATGACCACCTCGATGCGACGTCTGGCCGGGCGGGACATGGAAGCCACGATCCCCGGCCTCGAGCGTGGCGATGAAATCGGCCGGATGGCCGAAGCGGTGCAGGTGTTCAAGGACAACATGCTTGCCGCGGACCGCCTGCTGGCCGAACAGACGGCCGAACGCGAGGCACGCCAGCAACGCAGTCTGCGTCTGGAGACGCTTGTCGGGCTCTTCGAGCAGCAGATCGGCAGCACCGTTTCGGTGCTGACCTCGTCGTCGACCGAGATGGAATCCACTGCCAGGTTGATGACCGACAATGCTGTCGGCACCGATCGGCAGGCGACCCAGGTAGCTCGTGCGGCCGAGGATTCCAGCATGGGCGTGCAGACCGTGGCTGCGGCATCCGAGCAGCTTGCCTCCTCCATCACCGAGATCAATCGCCAGGTCTCTGCCTCGTCCGCTCTCACCAGCAAGGTCGTGGAGAGCGTGCGTCAGACCGATGACACGGTGCGGGCGCTGGCCGAAAGTGCTGGCCGCATCGGTCAGGTCGTGGGGCTGATCAACACCATCGCCAGCCAGACCAACCTGCTGGCTCTCAATGCGACCATCGAGGCCGCGCGGGCCGGCGATGCGGGGAGGGGCTTCGCGGTGGTCGCATCGGAGGTCAAAAGCCTTGCCCACCAGACGGCGCGGGCAACCGAGGAGATCGGTGGCCAGGTCGCCCAGGTGCAGCAGGCAACGAACCGGGCGGTTCAGGCGATGACGGACATCGCGGCGATGATCGAGGAGATGAGCGCAGTCACCATCTCGATCGCCGCCGCAGTCGAGCAGCAGGGAGCTGCGACCGCGGAGATTGCCCGCAACGTGCAGCAGACGGCCCTGAGCACCCGGATCGTCACGACCAATATCGCCGGCGTGAGCCGTGCGGTGAACGATACCGGAGGTGCGGCCAGGCAGGTGCTGGGTGCCGCCGGAAATCTCTCACGTCAGGCGGAGCATCTGTCGGCTGAAGTGAACAGCTTCATTTCCAAGGTGCGTGTCTGTTGAGCCGAACTCTTTACAGGCTTGGTGTCAGGCCGTTTTCGGCCGTGGCCGGAACCGGTCGCACACGAATGCCAGCAGCGCGCCGACCAGCATCAGGCTGGTCATCGCGACCGGACTTTCCGATCCGATCGAGCCCACCAGGATGGTGCTGATCGCGCCGATGAAGAACACGATCGTGCCGTACAGCGCCGATGCCGCACCAGCTGTCCGGCCATGGTTCAGGACCGAGCCCAGCGCCGCCCCCGGAAGCACGAAACCCAATGCGGCCATGCAGCCCATCATGCCGATCGCGATGCCCAGCGAATCGCCGAGCCTGAACACGGTCATGAACAGCATCGCCATGGTGGTGGCGATCAGGCCGACGGAGCCGCCGGTCAGCATCCGGTCCGGGCCAAAACGGCTGATCATCCTAGCATTGAACTGGACGCCGACGATGTATCCGATCGCATTCAGGATGAATACCGCGCCGAACTTCGCCGGCGACAGGTGGTAGCGCAGCAGGAACACTGCCGGCGCGCCGCCGAGAAACGCGAACAGGCTGAAGGTGCCGAACCCGCCTTCCAGCGCGTGCGCGCGGAACGATTTCTCCCGCCAGACCATGATGTAGTTGATCAGCGCCTCGGTCGGCCGCAGCCGCGAATGTCGGTGCGCGCGCAACGTGTCCGGCAGGAACACATAGATCAGTCCGGTGCACAGGGCGCCGTAGCCGGCCGCGACCCAGAAGATGCCGCGCCAGTTCCAGTATTCGGTGATGAACCCGCCGAGCGTCGGCGCGAGCACCGGCACCACCCCCATCACCATCACCATGCGGCCGAGCATGCGTGCGGCCTCGGCACCGTCCTTGACCACGTCGGCAATCACCGCACGCGGGATCACCAGGCTGGCAGCGCCCCCGAATGCCGCCCAGAGGCGCCACCAGGACAGGTCGTTCATCGTCGACGACAGTGCGCAGCCGATCGAGGCCAGGGTGTAGAGCATCGTGCCGAACAGCAGCGGCGGACGTCGGCCATAATGGTCGGCCAGTGGTCCATGGGTGATCTGGCCGATCGAGAGCCCTAGGAACCAGGCCGCCAGTGTCATCTGCGTCTGGCCGGGCTGGGCATTCAACGCCACCCGCATCGCCGGGAACGCCGGCAGGTACATGTCGGTCGAAATCGGGCCGACCGCGGTCAGCAATGCCAGCAGTACGGTGATCAGCAGCGGCGACGGCACCGTTCCCTGACGGCGCAGCATCCGGGCGCCGCGCAGCCGCGACCGGCGCGTCCTGTTTTCAGGCTCCCGTCCAGGCTGCGCGACCGACACGGCGGCAGGGTCCGGGCGGTCTCAGGCCGGCCGCATGCCGAGCCGGGCCAGCAACTGCATGTCGCTGTTCTCCGCCGGGTTCGGTGTGGTGAGCAGCTTCTCGCCATAGAAGATCGAGTTGGCACCGGCCAGGAAGCACAGCGCCTGGGTCTCGTCGCTCATGCCCTCGCGACCGGCGGACAGGCGCACGTGGCTGGTCGGCATGGTGATGCGGGCTGCCGCCAGCACCCGCACGAAGTCGATCGGGTCGACCGCGTTGGCCTCGGCCAGCGGCGTGTTGGCGACGCGCACCAGCATGTTGATCGGCACGCTCTCCGGATGCTTCGGCAGCGATGCCAGCGTGGCGATCAGCCCGGCCTGGTCATCGATGGTCTCGCCCATGCCGACGATGCCGCCGCAACACACGTTGATGCCGGCGTCGCGCACATGACCGAGCGTATCGAGACGCTCCTGGTAGGTGCGGGTGGTGATGATCGTCCCGTAGAATTCGGGCGAGGTGTCCAGGTTGTGGTTGTAGTAGTCGAGCCCGGCCTCGCGCAGCCGGCCGGCCTGCGCCTCGTTCAGCATTCCCAGCGTGACGCAGCTTTCCATGCCCAGCGCCTTCACGCCCTCGACCATCGCACAGACGGTCTCGAGGTCGTGGTCCTTCGGCGAACGCCAGGCAGCCCCCATACAGAACCGGCTGGCCCCGGCCGCCTTGGCCGCGCGGGCCTCGGTCAGCACAGCATCCACCGCCATCAGCCGGGTCGCCTTGATCGGCGCCTCGTGCGTGGCGCTCTGCGGGCAATAGGCGCAATCCTCGGGGCAACCGCCGGTCTTGATCGACAGCAGCGTCGAGATCTGCACGTCGCGCGGGTCGAAATGCGCCCGGTGGGTCGCCTGCGCCTGGAACATCAGGTCCGGGAACGGCAACGCCATCAAGGCCCGGACCTCGTCGCGGGTCCAGTCATGGCGGATCGGTGCCGGGCCGCTGCCCGGAAACCCGGCGAACGAGGTTGTGCGGTCGAGGGCGCCGTCTGGCATGGTCCGTCTCCTTGGGGCCGAGAGGCTCGTAGTCGTCGGTTCATGTGCCACATGCAGGCCAGGATCGGGAAGGTGCCAATCATGCCGGAGCCGACAGCGAAGATGATCCAAAACGAGTTGACCTACACCGAGTTCTGGCCCCGCTACCTGCGTGCCCATGCCAGGCCGATCACCCGTATGGTTCATTGCGCCGGCACCGGTACCGCCCTGATCCTGGTCGGGACGTCGATCTTCCGCCGCGATTGGCGCTTTGCGGCGGCAGCCCCGCTGGTCGGCTATGGCGCCGCCTGGGGCGCGCATTTCGGTCTGGAAGGAAATAAGCCGGCGACCTTCGGCCATCCCGTATGGTCGCTGTTGAGCGATGCACGCATGGCGGTACTCATGCTGACCGGGCGGCTCGGTCCGCATCTCGACAAGGCCGGGGCTTACCGTGCACCCATGAAAAGCCAGTCCTGAAGCCGATCATGCCGGACGTCGCCAACGCGGGATCGATCGAGGCTTGGCTGAGGGCAGACCCTTCGAGATGGCGCATCCTCGGAATAATCCGTCAGCTCGAGCTGCCCGACTGCTGGATCGGCGCGGGATTCGTCAGGAACGCGGTCTGGGACGCGCTGCATGGTCGTCCGGCCAGCGTCGATGGCGATGTCGACGTGCTGTGGTTCGACCGCCGGCGGACCGAGCCAGGCGCGGATGCGGGGATCGAGGCAACGCTTCGAAGGCTGGATCCAGCCATCGACTGGTCGGTCAGGAACCAGGCGCGCATGCATGTGCGCAACGGCGATCCACCCTACCGTTCGACAGAAGATGCCATGCGCTGCTGGCCCGAGACGGCGACGGCCGTTGCTGTCCGCCGGACGATGCAGGATGGTTTCGAGGTCAACGCGCCGCTCGGTCTGGCCGATCTCTTCGGACTGGTTCTGCGGCCGGCACCCGGCTTCCAGGGCAGCAAGCACCGCCAGTATCTGGAGCGCGTCGAGGCGAAGGGTTGGCTTTCGTCCTGGCCACGCCTCCGGATGGAGGAAGCGGTGGCTGCTCCCTAGCCGGACGTCGGGCCGATGCCGTATTCGCGGGCAAAGCGCCGCACGAGAGCGAACGTTTTCGGCTCGTCGACACGGAAGTTTGCCCGGTCGGGCGGCTCGCCGTCGACGATTATGTCCTCGACCAGCCCGGCCGGTACGAATCGCAGTTCCGACGGACGCTCCATCACCTGGGGAGTGTGGTAGATGTCCAGGTCGCCGCGCTGGCTCATGTTCCAGTGTCCGGTCATGACCAGGCCCGGCCTGTTGCAGACCCAGCGATATTTCGCCAGCGCCGCACCCCAGGGTGCGACAAAAAACTGCGCCCGCCGGCACCAGATCAGGCTGACCGCCATCGGCTGCCCGATCGTATCGACCAGGCGTATGCCGAGCTCTGCGCAGGTCGCGGCAACGATCCGGGCGATCGCACGCTCGGTCTCGACGAACGGCGCCACGCCGGGCCGGTTGTCGGCCATGCTGCGATAGACGGCACCATCCGCCCCCGCATTGTGCCCATCCAGCACGATCACCGGCCGGACCGGTGCGCATGCCTCGACGAGGTCGGCGATCAGTCGGCTGCAGAACCCGGCCTGATCCTCGATGGTGCGGTTGCCGACCCGCAGGCCGAGCAGGACGACAGGCGTCTTCGGCTCGATCGCATCGGCTTCCGCGCACGTGTCCGCCCAGGCCGGGTCATGCCCGATCGCGTCCATCACGTGCTCGCCGACGCTGCGTGCCACGACCATCCCGGTGATTTTCATCACCCGCGTGCCGGTTTCGTAGAAGGTGCGGATGCTGTGGTCGAACGAGCTGTTGCGACGGATCACCCGGCCTTCGAGCTGCGGGTAGATCCGGTCGATCGGACCATACATCTCGGCCTGCATGTGACTGTCGAACACCAGGCAGTGCGGCAGTTTTCCGGCCGGAACGCGGCGCACCAGCTCATCGAGCCCGCTCAAATCCTGCCAGAGATAATGGCCGACATGCAGCGTCGGCTCGCCACGGAACGCCTGCACCAGCGGGCCGTGCACGCCGTCGGTGTGCGTCCTGGCCCTTGCCTGTCCGATCGCGACACTTTGGCCATACACCGTCAGGTGACGCTGAATCATGGCGACGAAATCGAGACAATACTGGCGGGTGCGGAGGGCCCTGGCCTCGTCGGCGACGACCAGCAGGTCGGTCCCGGGGAAATACAGGGCGAAGGTGCGGAAGTGCCATTCCAGCGCCACGACATGGAAGGTGAGGTCGTGACGCGGATCGTGGAGCCGATACGCGAAACACAGATGGTCGAAATACAGCGGCTCCAGCCGCGTCCGGATCAGGACACCGTCGACCGGTGACGGCCAGCCGGTCTCACCGTCGACAATCTGCCCGATGAAATTCTCCTGCAACGACCTCTGGCAGGTTGCGCGGGCATGCTCGGGATCGAGCGCCACCACCCTGCCGGTTCGTGTCTTGACGACGTAGCCCAGGTTGCGTGGCAACGTGTCCGTCAGCGTCCAGACCTGCGTCGGCACGGCGACTCCGATTTCGGACCGGCTACCGAGCATCAGCGCCAGCAGGTCGAGACGAATTCCCTCTGCCAGGGCCAGAAAGCGAATCAACCGTTCGGTCAGCCCGTTCGCCGGTTGCAGCAGGAGCGTATCCCAGAGCTGGTCGAACAGCGGCCTGATCGCACGGGCCAGGCGGCTGCGTGCGGCCGGATGCAGGATGTTCGCCTGATGCCCGGTCATGCGTCCGTCATGGTCGAGATACCAGACCGCCGTCTCGCCGTTCTCATGGCTCAGCTCCAGGATCAGCGTCGGAAACGCCAGCGTACATGCGCGCGCCGCGTGCCAACCCGGATTGAGCACCGCCGGCGTGTCGCCGTGCAGCACGACAAGGCCTGTGGCGCCGATCATCATCCCGGGCTGGCCGTCTTCCTGGCGCACAGCCAACGTGTGGTCGGCTAGTACCGAAGTCGGCCGAGTGGCGAAACGGCGGTCGTCGAGCGGCGGGTGGCTGGGCTTGGGCGCATTCGGAGCGGTCAGGCACAGCGACTCGAGCTCACGGCGCAATCGCGGTTGCAGTGACAGGAAGGCGGTGACCGGCTCTGGCTGTCCGTCCGAAAGCCGGTCGTTGCGCAGCCAGTCCAGAACCGGTGCCACGACGTCCGCGATCTGACCGTGCAGATCCGGCGCCAGGCCATCCAGGCTCGAACGCAGATGGCGGTAACCGGTATCGAGCAGCCACACGCCGGTATCGCCGGAGCCGTCATGGAATTCCAGCAACAGAAACGGCTGCAGAAGGCGGGACAGGGCGCCGGCATGCCAGCCCTGTGCGAAAGCCCGTACCGGCTGGCCGCCGAGCGTCAGCGGATGAAGCCGGCCCTGGTCCCTGATCATGACGACGCCGTCATGCAGCGTGGTGGCATCGGGCTGGTGCAGGGGGTCGAGAAGCATCGTGGAGCAGGCCTCGTCGTCGGGGGCGGACGACGGATGGGACGCGATCCGGAGGTCGGTGTCCATGATCGATAGGACGTCGCCGGCTCGAGGCGATCGCCGGTACGCACCTTCGGAGACACCGTTTCCGAAGGTGCGTGAGGCCGATCAGACTACGGAAGAGTTCATTCGGTAAAAACCCGCCCGAGCAGTGCGAAAAATCCGATCATTGACTGTGGCCGCCGTGATCGCCGCCGGGGTGACCACCACCATGATCGCCGCCTGGCTGGCCACCGCCGCCGGGATGCCCGCCACCGTGATCGCCGCCGGGCTGGCCACCGCCGCCGGGTCGTTCGCCACCATGATCGCCGCCGGGCTGGCCACCGCCGCCGGGGTGACCACCACCATGATCGCCGCCTGGCTGGCCACCGCCGCCGGGTCGCCCGCCACCGTGATCGCCGCCTGGCTGACCGCCGCCACCGGGTCGCTCGCCACCATGATCGCCGCCTGGCTGACCGCCGCCACCGGGTCGCCCGCCACCGAACTCGCCGCCTCTTCCGTCATGATCCCATCCCGGACCATGATCGCCGCCGCGTCCGGGTGGGCCGTGCCAGCGATCGACCTGGCTGTACCAGGAACGCCCGCGATAATAGCGTCCCCAATAGTTGCCGAAATCAAAGCCGATCAGCGGCAGGCCGAGCTGGGCGCCGTAACCCTCGAGCGGTACATCCTGCGCGTCGTAGACAAGCTGCAGTCCGGGACCGGCGACCCAGCCGCGAAGGCCTTCGGTGGCGACATCGCACCAGCTCCAACCGGGCAGGCAGCCGAAAATTTCAGTGGGCGTGCCCTGCGGCAGCGATGCGATCCACGGATAATCCGTGCCGGGTCCGGCGCGCAGGTTGATCGGCTGGTCCACATAGCCGGGAACCGCCCAAGCCGATTGCCCGAGGACGGTCAACCCGATCAGCACGGCCGCACCGGTACCGACGATACTGCGAATGGTCATAATGGTCCTCGTCCCGCTCAGACGATGAACATCGCCTGCCATTGCGGCAGGAGTAGGGAGGGTTTCGACCCGATCCGTCTCAAGTCAGGACGGGTTACCGCAGGCCGCGGTTCGGAGCGTCGTCGGACAGGCTGCCGGCGGAGAGGCTGGCGCCGTCAGCCATGATCGGCATTTCGGCGACTTCGGTTCCGGCCCGGAGGTCGGATGGCGCGGTGTTGCCCAGGCGCGGCACGATGACGTCGCTACGCGCGGTGATGATGCGGCCGGTGGTATCCGGGCGGGCGTAGATGAAGCCGTATGTGGGATAGATGCTGCCGTAGTTGGCATCGTGGCCCATGCCGACCCGAACCGCGGTCCAGTCGTTGTTCTCAGACACGTCGACTACGGACACGTCGCGGCTGATGCCACGCGCGTTCCAGTGCGACTGGTCGATCTGGATGGTGCGGCTGTCGACGACGTTGGTCACCACAGCGACGTGGCCGAGGCGCATGCGGGCATTGGCACGGAAGTTCAACACGCTGCCGACTTCAGGAGCCATACCGCGTGCATAAACACCCTCGGCATTCTGCCACCAGTTCACGGCATTTCCGGACAAGGCGACATCGGAATTGGAGCGGGCGAATGCAACGCACTGGATCACGGAACCACCGCTCATCGCATAATGACGAGGGCTATGGTGGCGTGAGTGATGGCGTGAATGCGCGTTAGCCTGAGTCAAGGGAAGCAGGAGCAGGCAGGAGGTGGCGAAAAGGGCGCCCTGAACCAGCTTCTTGATCGCGCCCAAATGCATCCCGGCCTCCAGCCTCACTACGTCGTGAACTGGTGGTAACAACCTGAATGCAACCCTGGCAACGGCCCGGCCGGACACGTCATCGATTATAGGTAAATTCGACAGATCCAGCCGGTCGGGAGACGGAACTTTAGGACAATCGTCCTAAACGCTGCATGTCAATTCCATTTTATAGAATTCTAGACCAGCTCGAACCCGAAATGAACAGGGGCTGTTGCATGGCTGCCACGAGTGGACAGCACATGTTGCTTAAAATCAACATAACACCGAATCGGTTTCGAAATCACTTTGTCGTGATCAGCATGACTTCAACGAGCATGCTCGGGTTCGCCATTACGGCCTGCACGCAAGCACGCGCGGGCGCTTCGTCCGCCGGAAGCCAAGCCTGCCAGAGCGCGTTGAACGCCTCGCGATCATTGATGTCCTTGAGCCATATCTGAGCCTGCAGGATACGTGTGCTGTCGGTCCCATGGTGCTCGAGCAGCTCGTCGAGCTGGGACAGGATGTCGCTGGTCTGGCCGGCGATATCCAGTGCGAGGTCGCGCGAGACCATGCCCTGGGTAAAGACGAAGCCATGATACTCGACCGCCTTCGAAAGGATCGGGTTCGGCTCGGTGCGGATGATCTTGGCCATGTGGGCTCCTGTTGATCGGATGGCGGCATCGACGGCGGCATCTCTGGCGGTCACGGCGGTTCCGGTCAACGCCCGTGCAGGGCGAACAGCGCAAGACGCTCCGGCGTGTCGAAGTCTTCCAGCGCTCCCGCCTCGCTGGTCTCGACCGACAGGATGCGTGTCGTCGGCCGCGACAGCAGCGAGCGGGCACCGGTATCGCCAACCAGCGAGAGAAGGTCCGGAAACAGCCTGCGGTCCCACAATACCGGGTTGCCACGTCGACTGCCGACCAGCGGCAGCACAGCGTCGGGTCGAAGCGTTGCAATAGTATAAGTAACGATCAGCCGATCGATCAGCATCGTGGTCACCAGCGGCATATCGCCCAAGCAGATCATCGCCGCATCCCAGTTCTCGGTGACCGCGCGGGCGATGCCGCACCGCAGGCTTGCGGCGATCCCCTCCGCATGATCCTCGGCTTGCGCAAAGCTCAGTTCGATACCGGGCAATGACGTGTCGCCCGGTTCGATCGCCCGCCTGATCCGGTCGGGGTCGTGGCCAAGCACCACGACCAGCCGGTCGAGCCTGCTGGCACGCGCCTGCGCGATCGTGCGGGCGATCATCGGCTGGCCGGTTGCATCGGGCGCCAGCAGCTTGTCGTAAGGAGCCGCCCGCGTCCCTGCACCTCCCGCCAGGATCAACCCGCCGACGATACTCGTAGTCGGGCTGGACCCGCGGTCAGGCCGATCTCGCATGGGGAGGCTCATGCCGGCCAGTCGCTCCGGCGGGCCAGTGCACCGCCGCGCCGGACCGCGACGATTTCGGCCAAAATCGACAGCGCGATCTCGCTGGCGCCGATCGCGCCGATCGGCAGACCGACCGGCCCGCGCACCCGCGCGATCGCCGGTTCGTCGAACCCGGCCTGTCGCAACCGGGCGCGACGGGAGTCCTGCGTCTTCCGCGAGCCGAGTGCGCCGATATAGAACGCCGGGCCACTCAGGGCGACGTCGAGCGCCGGATCGTCCAGCTTGGGATCATGGGTCAGTGTCACGATGGCGGTGTGGCGATCCACGCGCAGCGCGTGCAGCCCCTCGTCCGGCCAGAGCGTCACCAGATCAATGCCGGGAAACCGCTCGGCGGTGGCAAAGCTCTCGCGCGGATCGATCACGCTGACGGCCAGGCCTGCCACCCGGGCCAGCGGCGCCAGCACCTGCGCGATATGCACGGCACCCACCAGCAGCAGCCGGGGCGGGGGCGCATGCACGTGCAGAAACCAGTCCTGCGCATCGATCGTAACGAGTCGGCTCCGGTCGGACTGCGCAGCGTCCGTGGCCGCCGGGATCAATTGCTCGACCGGCAGGTCGCCGTGATCGGCGTTGTCGGCCGCAAGGATCCCGTCACGTTCCAGCAGCAGCAGTTGCGTGCCATCCGGTATTCGGGTGACCAGCACTGCCAGCCGTCGTTCCTGCTGTAATTGCGCCAGACGATGAAGAGTGTTTGGCGTCATGGTCCCGCAGTCTCTGCCGACAGCATCTCGACGAACACGCGGATGGTGCCGCCGCATGCCAGTCCGACCGACCAGGCGCTGCTGTCGCTGACGCCATACGACAACAGCCTCGGCTGCCGGTCCGACAGGGTTTCCAGAGCCGCCTCGACGACCGAGGATTCGACACAGCCGCCGCTGACCGACCCGGCAATCCGCCCCGATGCGCTGATCGCCATACGGCTGCCCGGCGGTCGCGGCGAACTGCCCCAGGTTTCGGTCACGGTCGCCAGTGCCACGCTCTCGCCTTCGGCGTGCCAGCGCGCGGCCACGGTCAATGGGTCATCGATGATGAGGTCTGAAGTCTCGGTCATGTGCAGGCCTCGATTGGATCGGGCGATGGTGATGGCCCGCAGCCTGGATCGCCGGCGCGCCAGCCTCCATAACGCAATAGAAGCCGAAGGGAGCACGGGTTCGT
Organism: Janthinobacterium lividum; assembly: GCA_050954785.1. Classification (GTDB taxonomy): domain Bacteria; phylum Pseudomonadota; class Alphaproteobacteria; order Acetobacterales; family Acetobacteraceae; genus Lichenicola. The sequence goes on from JBPBQO010000097.1 coordinate 25,861, forward strand.
GCCAACACCAAAACTCGAGATCGTCGTCGTGACGCCATTCCAGCAGAATTGCCAGATCCTGTGGGATGAGGAGACCAAACGCGGCGTCGTGGTCGACCCCGGCGGCGACGTGCCGAAGATCCTGGATCGTGTCCGGGCCAACGGCGTCACCATCGATGCGATCCTGCTGACGCATGGCCATCTCGATCATGCCGGCGGCGCGGCCGAGCTGCGGGATGCGTTGCCGGCCTTGGCCGACGGCAGCCACGTGCCGGTGATCGGGCCGGACAAGCGCGACATTTTCCTGCTGACGGGCATCAGCAAGCAGGCAGCCGAATATGGACTTCCCGCCATGCACGATGTGACGCCGGACCGGTATCTGGAGGAAGGCGACGAGCTGTCCTACGCCGGTTGCCGGCTCAAGGTGCTGCACGTGCCGGGACATACGCCCGGACATATCGTGTTCATCGAGGAGACGAAGCGATTCAGTCTGGTGGGAGACACCCTGTTCCAGGGCTCGGTCGGTCGCACCGATTTCCCGTATTGCGACGGCGCCCGATTGATTGCGGACGTGAAGTCGAAGCTGCTGACGCTCGGTGACGATATGGCAATCGTACCGGGGCACGGGCCGGGATCGACCATCGGCGAGGAGCGCCGGACCAACCCGTTCCTGGTGCGGTAGCTGTCTATGCCGGCGGCGCCATCGCCGGAGTTCAAGCCGGCCGCTCCGCAGCAGGACGCTAAGTCGGCTGCTCCGCAGCCAGTGCTGATCGGCAGCGAGATCACACGGCATTCCTCGTTCGGCCGATGGCACCCGTTGTCTGTGCCGCGGGTGACGGTGGCGCTCGACCTGATCCGGGCGATGGAATGGATCGACCCTGCATTCTACGTCGACGCGCCGATGGCGGAGCCGGCGGAGGTCATCCGCTTCCATGATCCGGGTTACGTGGCAGCTCTGCGGACCGCCGAGGCGGAACAGCAGGTAAGCGAGGCGGTGCGCGACCGCTACGCCATCGGCGTCGGCTCCAATCCGATCTATCCCGAGATGTACCGGCGGCCGATGACCGGCGCCGGCGGGCTGATGCTGGCGGCCAGGATGAGCGCCGGGGCGTCGGCGCGAACCGGCATCGTCCATTGCCTGGGCGGCGGCACTCATCACGGCCGTCCGGATCGGCCATCCGGCTTCTGCTACCTGAATGACGTCGTGCTCGGAATGATGGTCTGGCAGGAGCTCGGCCTCGAGCGCATCGCCTACATCGACCTCGACGCGCATCACGGGGATGGCGTGCAGGACGCCTTCGTCCGGGACGAGCGCGTGCTGACGGTGAGCGTGCACGAGGAAAAGCGCTGGCCCTTTACCGGACTGGCCGACGATCGTGGCGGCGGCGGTGCGCGTAACCTGCCTGTGCCGGCCGGGCTGAACGACAGCGAGATGCGCGTCCTGGTGCAGGAGGCGATCCTGCCGCTGGTGCGGGGGCATCGGCCGGATGCGGTGTTCGTCCAGTGCGGTGCGGACGCGCTCGAGGAGGATCCGCTATCCCGGCTGTGCCTCTCGAATCGAGCGCTGGCCGACGCGGTCGGAAATTTGCGTGACCTCGCCGGTACGCTCGACGTGCCGCTGATCGTGACCGGCGGCGGCGGCTACAATCCGTTCTCCACCGGTCGTTGCTGGGCGATCCTGTGGGCCGTGCTGAACCGGATCGAGGTGCCGCCGGTGCTGCCGCCCGCCGCCGAAGCGGTACTGCGGGCGCTGCGGTTTCCACGCGGCGCCGGCCGCAATCCACCGGAACACTGGTTCACCACCTTGGCAGATGCTCCGCGAGAGGGTCCTGTGCGGCGGCAAATCCGGCAACTGGTCGGGACTGTTCTGGAGAATCGAAGATGATGGGTTTCACGCAGCCACGGTGGCTGAAAGGCCGAATGATTCCGGCTTCCCTGTCGGCGATGTTTCTGCTGCCGATGGCGGGTCAGGCATGGGCACAGGATGCCGAGCCAACCGCCGCTCAACCGGTGCTGCCAAAGGAAAAGCTGACCATCGTCGGACATGACGGCAAGCGGCACGACTTCATGGTGGAGGTGGCAAGGACGCCGCGTCAGCAGGAGGTCGGCCTGATGTTCCGGATCATGATTCCGGCCGACAGCGGCATGCTGTTTCCCTGGCCGGTGCCGCAGCCGAGCCAGATGTGGATGAAGAACTGCCCGGTTCCAGAGGACATGGTGTTCATCGGCGAGGACGGAAAGATTGGCCACATCGCCGAGAATACGGTCCCGTACAGCCTGGCGAATGTCGACAGCCACGGGACGGTCGAGGCAACCCTGGAGCTGCAGGGCGGACTTACCGCGAAGCTCGGGATCGGGGTCGGCGATACGATCGAAAGCGCATCTCTCGCCGCTAAACGCTGAAAATTTATCCGGTCTCCTGAACGATCGGTCAAGAAAAAGGCCGGGGCTGATGCCCCGGCCCGATCCTGTAGCGAGCGTCGCGGCTGTTAACGCGCGCCCTTGCCGTCGCCGTCGCGGACTTCTCCGGTCGGCTCTTGAACATGGGCCTCGAGGAACCAGAGCTGCTTGTCGATCGCGCGGCTGACCTCGGTGAGCAGATCCGCGGTATCGGCATCGCCGGCCTCGTCGGTATCGTCGATGTTCTGGCGTACCGCATTGCCGAACACCGAGTAGCGGTCGATCAGGGCCGCGAGATGATCGGCAACCTTGTAGATATCTGTGGGGTATGGCGCGAGCTGGCTGTCCTTGGTGATAACCTGCGTCGTGCCAAATGCCGTGCCGCCAAGTGCGGTGATGCGCTCGGCCATCTTGTCGTTCAGGTCGTCCTGCTCGGTGCGGAACCCATCCAGCATGAGGTGGACGCCGATGAACTGCGGACCCTTGAGGTTCCAGTGTGCCTGCTTGGTGATCAGGGACAGGTCGATGCCGTCGGCGAGACGCTTGTTGAGCACCTCGATCGCAACGGTACGTGCGTTGGATTCGAGCTTGGTGCGGGTCGGATGAAGGCGCGGGGTGGTTGCCATATGACTGGGTCTCTCATGCTGGAACTGAAGGATGCGGGCTTCTGTGAACGCCCGCATCGCGCAGCCCGAGAACGCCGCCATTTCGGGAAGGTTCGAGCGCCGGTTCTTGCGTGACACGACCTGGCGGGGTCACAAGCCGTTTATGCAGCTTGGGATAAAGTGGCCGCCATGACGATTCTGGTGACGGGCGGTGCCGGCTTTATCGGGCACCATGTGACGAAAGCCCTCCTGGCGCGAGGCGAGGCTGTACTCGGGCTCGACAACCTCAACGGCTATTATGATCCGGCGCTGAAGCGTGCCCGGCTGGATCAGCTCCACGGGTTGCCCGGCTACCGGTTCGTTGAAGCGGACATCACCGATCGCGAGGGCCTGGCCACCCTGTTCGCCGGCGAGCCGGGCATCGACCGCATCGTCCACCTCGCGGCCCAGGCCGGTGTGCGGCATTCGATGATCGACCCCTACGCCTATGTGGAAGCGAACGTGCTCGGACACGTGACGCTGCTGGAAGCGGCGCGACGGCTGAGCCGGCTCGAGCATTTGGTGTTCGCCTCGTCCTCGTCGGTCTACGGGCTGAACGAGAGCCTGCCGTTTCACGAGACGGACCGGGTCGAGCGGCCGAACTCGCTCTATGCGGCGACCAAGCGGTCCGGCGAGCTGATCTCCCATGCCTATGGCCATCTCTATAGGATGCCGCAGACCGGCCTGCGCTTCTTTACCGTGTATGGGCCGTGGGGCCGACCGGACATGGCCTATTACGGTTTTGCCCGGGCAATCACCGCGGGTGAACCTGTGACTCTCTACGAAGGGGAGGGGCTGGCGCGCGATTTCACCTACATCGACGACGTAGTGGACGGGGTGCTGCGCGTGCTGGATCTGCCGCCGAACCCGCGGGTCGAACGGGTGCGCATCCTCAACCTGGGCAACCGACACAGCGAGCCGGTCGCGCATATGGTCTCGCTGCTGGAGCAGGCTCTGGGAAAACGCGCGGTGGTGCGCATGGTGCCACGGCCGCCGGCTGACCTGATTGCGACCTGGGCTTCGGTCGATGCCGCCCAGGAGCTGACCGGCTGGAGGCCGACGACCATGCTGGACGTGGGAATCCCGCGTTTCGTCGACTGGTTTCGGGCTTACCACCAACCGATTTGAACGCGCCCGGAGCCCGTTCGATCGCGACTTTGTTCGAACGGGCTCTTTTTCCTGTTGACCGAGAGGCTAAGCGAGCCTAAATCCCCCTCACCGCAGCAGTGGTCGCCGAAAAGAGCTTGGCTCCAACCGGTCGGTCTGCTAGTTTCCTCGCCTCGCTAAGGGTAGGGTCTCCGAAGCGGTTGTTCATTGACAGTAGAATATGATGGAAGGGATATGTTGGCGGTGTCTATTAGTGCATTTTTACTACTTCGGT
>JBPBQO010000098.1:0-23704 GCA_050954785.1 Janthinobacterium lividum
GCCGTCGCCGCCATTCACCACCACCAGGTCGATGCCGGAGGCAGCAAATCCATGCAGCGTGTCGAGAAGGGACGCGCGGTCCGCCGGTTGCGTCAGGAGAACCCCTGCCGCGCCTTCGATTTTGGCAACGGCATGCCGGTGGCCATAACTGCGCGGGTTGCTGATCACCCCGATCCGTCGATCGAGAGGAGTATCCCCTCGAGGGCGTACCGATTCGAACCCGCCGATGCTTCCGTCGGGCATGCTAGAGTTGCGGCTCCGCTAAATCCGGCCGACGCCGAAGCAACGCCGCCGCGGCCAGAGACCATTGCATGCCGAACCGCACGTGACTTTCAGTCTTGCTCATCTCACCGATCCGCATCTGCCGCTGCCCGCCGGGATGCCACCATTGCACAGTCTCGGGCCGAAGCAGGAGTTGGCCCTTCTTTCCTGGCGGCGCAAGCGGCGCCTGATCTCGACGATGGTTCCGCTTGAAGCGCTGCTGGCCGACCTGGCGGCGCTTGCGCCGGATCATCTCGCGGTCACCGGCGACCTGGTCAACCTGGCAGCGTCCGTGGAAATGGTCGCCGCACGACGCTGGCTCGAGCGGCTCGGACAGCCGGAGCATGTCTCCGTCGTCCCGGGCAACCACGATTGCACGGTATCCGCGCCCTGGGCGGATGGAATCGGGCAATGGGAACCCTGGATGCGCAGCGACGCGGATACCCTTCCAGGGGCTTCGCCGGCGTTTCCGTTCCTGCGCCGCCGTGGTCCGCTGGCGCTGATCGGCTTGTCGTCCGCCGTCCCGACGCCGCTTTTTTTCGCCTCCGGTCGGGTCGGGGCGCAACAGTTATCGCAGGCGGAGGCCTGGTTGCAGCAGACCGCGCGAGAAGGCCTGTTCCGTGTCGTCCTGATCCACCATCCGCCGGTGATCGGTGAGGGCGGGCGACGCAAGGCGTTGCGCGACCGCTCGGCATTGGCCGACCTCTTGCACCGCCATGGCGCCGAACTGGTCCTGCACGGGCATCATCATGTGACCCGCCTGGCCTTTCTCGCGGGCCCGGCCAGGCCGATCCCGGTCATCGGCCTGCCGTCCGCGTCTGCCGGACTGGGCCGGCCGGAACTGGCGCGATGGCACCTGCATCGGGTCGAGCGCGATGGCCAGGGCTGGCGGCTCACGACCGTGGCGCGGCGCTACGATCCCTCATCCGGCCAGTTCCGCGCCGCCGGCGACTGGACGCTGCGGATTTGACGGTCGGGTCAGTAGCGCAGATGGATCGAGATCGCGGTGCCGCCGGGTTGTACGATGAATTTGGCCGCACTGAAGGGCGGTGGTCCGATCGGCGTGGGCGCGTCGTTCGAGAAGCCGTAGCCCTCCGCAGGCAAGCCCAGGAACGTGCGGTCGAAATGGTGATTGTCGTTCGCGTCGTGATACACCGCGACCGCATAGGTGCCGGGGCCGGACACCGCGAAACATGCCTCTGTCTGTCTGCCTGCCGGCTTGACCCGGACCTGGGCGATCCAGCCTCTATGCGCCATGAACGACTTGGCTTTTTCGCCGTAGAGCGTGACGGAAACGGCGCCATCGTCGTTCCGCAAGCCGGTCAGTGCGATATGCAACTGCGTGCCGACCGCCCCGGTAGCCGACGCCGGACAGGCAGCGGCGGTCTGGTCCGCGGACCGGGCAGGGCCGGCCAGGATCAGGCTGGACCCCAACAGGCCGCACGAAAGAATCAGCGTCACCGGTCGACGGCGCGTACGAGCCGAGGCAGGATGGCCCACGTGCCAGGACAATCCACTCGCCAATCTTGCCTGCATCTCGAAAACTTTCATGATGCGCGCCAGTCTGCGCGATTCTTCGCAGCCTGCAAGTCCGGGACAATGACGGTTTACCCTCGATCGCGATGTCATTGAACGTGCCGACGGGACGGCTCTTTGCCGCCATGGAGCAGGCATGATCGGCCAGGCAGGGCCCGGTCCATCAGTGTCGGACGCGTCCGCACGCTCCGTGCACCTGCGCCCGGGCGGCACGGTCGGGCGCTATCTGCTGGCATCCCTGGCCCGGCCGTTCGCGGCGACGCTGCTGATCGTGCTGCCCGCGCTGTTGCTGGAACGGCTGCTGCGGCTGTTCGGCCTCGTGGCCACCCAGGATGTCCCTGCGGCGTCGGTCATGCGGATGCTGGTCGACCTGATCCCGTTCTATCTCGGCCTGGCGCTGCCGGCCGCCTTGTTCATAGGCATCTATTTCGTGGTCGCCCGGCTCGATGGCGGTCGCGAGATCGATGCAATGCGCAATGCCGGCTTCTCGCTCGCCTGGATCGCCAGGCCGTTCATGCTGATGGGCGTATTTGTCGCCCTCGGCGGCTTCGGCCTGTACGGCTATGCACAGCCCTATTCCCGCTATGCCTATCGGGCCGCGTTCCTGGTGGCGACCACCGGAAGCTGGAACGGCAGCATACCGCCGGGCGAAATCACCCGTGTTTCGCGCAACCTGCTGGTCACCACCGACCGGTCCGATCCGGTCACCGGCCGGCTGGAGCATGTGTTCATCTACCAGCATCAGGCGGACGGCCACGAGAAGATCACCGTGGCACCCGGTGGCCGGCTCCTGCTGTCGTCGGACCGGACCGAACTGCTGCTGGAACTGGAACATCCCGAGCAGATGGAGCGGGCGCCGAACGGCAAGACCACCATGCTGTCCTCGTCAGAGACCACGATAAGGCGGCCGTTCGTGCTGGCATTGCCCGGCTTTCGTCCACGCGGGTTCGACGAGCGCGAGATGACGATCGGCGAGCTGTGGACCGCCCGTCGGCAGCCGCATCCGGTCGTTCCGCGGCGCGTGCTGGACGGCGAACTGCACAGCCGGATCGTGAGATCGCTGTCGCTGGCGATCCTGCCGCTGCTGGCGATCCCGTTCGGCCTGTCCGGACAGAGGAGCGGGCGTCCCTATCGCGTCGTGGCCGGCGTCCTGATCCTGGTGTTGTATTATCATGCCCTGCAACTGGCCCAGTCCTTCGGCATCGCGATGCGGATCGATCCCAGGCCGCTGCTCTGGGGCGCCTTCGTGGTGTTCGGTGCGGCCAGCTTCGGCATCTTCCGTCGTGCCGAGCGCTATGGCGGGGACGGGCTGATCGACCGCCTGTCCGAGACGATCGAGGCCGGCCTGCATGCCGTCGCACGCAGCGCCCGGCGTCGCCTGCAGCCTGAACCGGGCGCCTGATGCTACGCGCCTATCTGTCGAAGCTGTTCCTGAGCCGGCTGCTGGCCAGCCTGTTCGGGCTGGCCGCGATCCTGCAACTGCTCGACCTGCTCGATCGGACCGGTGCGATCCTGACTCGTGGGGGTATCGCCGCCATCGGCCTCTACGTTGCCCTGCGACTGCCGACGTTGCTTGCCGAGATGATGCCGCTTGCGGCCCTGCTCGGTGCGTTGCTGACCTTCATGCGGCTGGCCGGCGGGCTGGAAACGACTGCGATGCGGGCTGCCGGGCTCAGCCTGTGGCACGTCCTGTGGGCACTGTTGCCCGCCTGCCTGCTGGTATCCGGGCTGCAATTCGTGCTGCAGACGGAAGTCGCACCACGCACCGAGCGCGGCTTCGCCGACTGGTGGGCCGCGACCGCACCGGCCGATACGCCGGCGCCGGACCGGGTGTGGTTGCGCAGCCACGGCGATGTGGCCGCGATCGACCTGGTGTCGCGGAACGGCAAGCGCCTGAATGGTCTGATGATCGTGCAGCGTTCTGCATCGGGTGCCTTGTCGGCTCGTCTCGACGCGCGCTCGGCAGATTATCGCGACCGACGCTGGATCCTGCATGACGTTCGTATCGATCGCCCGGACCGGGACGGCACCGAGACTCGCGCCGATCTGGAGTGGCCGCACGGGCTACCTCCGGCCAACATGGTCGAGCTGGCCCGTCCCGCGGACAGCCAGACTCTGGGGCGGCTGCTCGCGACTCTCCGGGGACACTGGGTCGGCGCGCATGGCGCCGCCTACTACCGAACTCAGTTACAAAGTTTGATCGTGGCTCTGCTCGATCCGTTCCTGATGGTGCTGCTGGCCACGCCGCTCCTGCTGGCGCTGCCGCGATCCGGCATCAGCGGACTGGAGACGATGAAGGTGCTGACCTTCGGCCTCGGTGCGATGGCGGCGGCCGGATTGCTGCAGGCCCTGGGCAATGCCGGCACTCTGCCGCCGGTCATTGCCGCCTGGACCGCGACCCTGGTGTTCGGAGCCGTCGGCGCGGTCAGGCTGCAGCAGGCCGAAATCGGTTGATCGTCCAGGTGTCGTTTGCTTGACAGCAACCGATCGGCGCTGCACTCGAAGGCCATGATCTATTCCAGTTGGCGGAAACACGGTCGCAGCTTCGACCTTGGCCGCATGACGCTACGCGATCTGGTTCCAGCGTATGCGAGCCATCCCGCCGTCCACGTCTATCTTGCGGGTGCGCTGATCAGCGGTGTGTCGGCCGTCTGCATCAGCACCGATCCCTGGCATCCGCTCGCTGCAATGCTGGCCACCGCGCTGGCCTATCCGGCCGCCTGGTATGGCATCCACCGCTTCATCCTGCACAGCCGTTTCCTGTACCGCTCGAAACTGACTGCATCGCTGTGGAAGCGGATCCATTTCGACCATCACCAGGATCCGCATCGGATGGACGTGCTGTTCGGCTCGCCGCTCACCACCTTGCCGACCATCCTGTCGATCCTGATCCCGCTCGGCTGGCTGATCGGTGGCGCCGGCAGTGCGGCGGCGGCGGTGTTCGCCGGGCTGCTGATTACCTGCGTGTATGAGTTCTGCCACTGCATCCAGCACCTGAACATCAAGCCGCGGAACCGGCTGCTGCGACGCATGAAAGAGCTCCACCTGACGCACCATTTCCAGGACGAGCACGGCAATTTCGGGATCACCTCGTTCCTGCTCGATCGCCTGTTCGGCACCTACTATGCGTCGGCCCGCGAGCGGAAGCGCTCGCCACACGTGTTCAACCTCGGCTACGACCGTGCCGAGGCCGTGCGTTTCCCCTGGGTCGCCACGCTGTCCGGCGGTCCACCGCGGGACCATCCGCCCCGGCCCGGCAGGACCAGTTGAGCAGGCCCGCTGCAGGAACGGGCGAATCTGGCAGTATCGACATCGTTCCGGTCCGTAGCCGGGCCGATCTGGGTCGTTTCATCCGACTGCCGGACCGTCTGTTCCGCGCCGATCCGAATTATGTGCCGCCGCTGCATTCCGAGCGCCGCGCCGCCCTGACCGCGAAAGGCAACCCGTTCTTCCGCCATGCCGAGGCCATGTTCTGGCTCGCCTGGCGGGATGGGCGCGTGGTCGGCCGCATCAGCGCGCAACAGGATGCCCTGTCGTCCAACACGGATGCCGGCCAGTTCGGCATGCTGGTCGCGATCGACGACCCGGACGTATTCGCTGCACTGCTCCGAACGGCCGAGGCGTGGTTGCGGGCTCGCGGGCTCCACCGCGTGCAGGGCCCGTTCAACCTGTCGATCAACGAGGAAGTCGGCTTGCTGGTCGGCGGGTTCGATTCTCCGCCGATGCTGATGATGCCGCACGACCCGCCCTATGCAGCCGGACGGCTCGAAGCACTCGGCTACGAGAAGGTCCAGGACCTGTACGCCTACCTGTGCGACACGACGGCCGCCCTGCCGCCGGCGGCAGCGGCGCTGGTCGCCCGTGGCCTGCCGGCCAACGTGACGCTGCGGCCGATGCGCTGGAATGCCCTGGAAGCCGACATCGCGGCGCTGGTAGGGATCTTCAACGAGGCCTGGACTGAAAACTGGAGCTTCGCGCCGATCACCGAGGAAGAGGTCACGCACATGTCGCGTGCCCTGCGGCCGCTGCTGCATGACCGCCTGGTCTGGTTTGCCGAGGTGGATGGCATTCCGGCGGCCTTTGGCCTGTGCCTGCCCAACCTGAATGAGGCGATCCGGGACCTGTCCGGCCGGCTGCTGCCGTTCGGCTGGGCGAGGCTGCTGTGGCGGTTGAAACGGTCCGGCGTCAGGACTGCGCGGGTTCCGCTGATGGGCGTCAGCCGTCGGTTCGACAACAGCCTGCTCGGGCGCCTGCTGCCGTTGCATATCGTCGAGGCAATGCGTCGCGAGGCGATCGCGCTGGGCATAACCTCGGTAGAGATATCCTGGGTGCTGGAGAGCAACGCACCGATGCGCCACCTGGCCGAGGCGGTCGGCGGACGCGCCTACAAGATCTACCGGGTCTATGAAAAAACGCTCCTCACGTGAGCTCTGAAGGCCCGGGCAGCCCCGGCGATGCACCGAAGCTGACCGCGCTGGTCCTCGCCGGCAGCCGCGAGGGCCGGGCGGATCCGATGGCGGTCGCCGCTGGCGTCGCGCACAAGGCGCTGCTGCCGGTAGCCGGGGTGCCGATGCTGCTGCGTGTGCTGCAGGCGCTGCGTGCCAGCCCGGAGATCGGCCGGATCGTCGTGGCGGCCCAGGGCGCGGACGACCTGCTCGCATCGATCGCCTTCGTGCCCGACACGATTGCCCGCGACGCCGCAGGATCGCCGAGCCGTACGGTGGCCTTGATGCTGGAGGAGTTCGGGACGCCGCTGCTGCTCACCACCGCCGACCATGCCCTGCTGACACCGGCGATGCTGTCCTGGTTCGTGTCCCATTGCAGCGGCACGGCCGATGCCGTTGCGGCCCTGGCCGGAGCGGAAACCATCCTCGCGGCCTATCCGGCAACCACGCGCACCTGGCTGCGGTTCGGCGATGGGCGGTTCAGCGGCTGCAACCTGTTCATGCTCCGTACCGACAAGGCAATGAATGTGGTAGAGTTCTGGCGGTCGCTGGAACACAAGCGCAAGCATCCACTGTCGATGGCATGGCTGGTTGGCCCGGTCGCCCTGCTCGCCTATATGTCGCGGCTTGTCACACTTGGCATCATGGTGCGGTTGCTCGGGCGTAGAACCGGGACTGTGCTCGGAGTGGTCGAGATGCCGTTCGCCGAAGCGGCGATCGACGTGGACAGTCCTGGCGACCTGCTTCTGGTCGAAGCCATCCTCGGGACGGTTTCGACCGGCTGAACAAGCCTTGGTTTGACGATGACGCAGGAGGCGGATACGGGTTTCTCAACGATTGCTCTCCATCGCGATCGCACCTTGGAGCAGAACGAAATGTTGGGGTGCACCCCCACTTCCAGCGGCCTGTCGCCGTGCAATGGCGACTTCCCGACGCTACTCGACGCTCTCGATTATGCGGCGCAGGGCGACACCGGCCTCGATTTCTATTCCGTCCGTGGCGACCTCACCGCGGCGCTGCCTTATGGCGTGCTGCGTGACGAGGCGCTCGATCTGGCGCGTCGTCTGCTCGGATGCGGGCTGGCGCAGGCGGAACGCGTGGCGATCATTGCCGAAACGCACCCGGATTTCGTCCGGGCATTCTTTGCCTGCCAGTATGCCGGGCTGGTTCCCGCTCCACTGCCGTTGCCACAGGCATTCGGTGGACGTGCCAACTACGAGGCGCATATCCGGCGGCTCGTGGTCGAGGCCAGGGCGACGGCACTGCTCGGACCGGCCGCGCTGATCGACTGGCTACGGCCGCTCGCGGCCGAACTGGGCCTGCGTCTCTGTTCCACCGTTGCCGAGCTGGCCGACATCGCGCCGTCCCAGGCCCCGCTGCCGTCGACCAGGCCGGATGATGTCGCCTACCTGCAGTTCTCGTCCGGCAGCACGCGGTTCCCGATCGGCGTGGTGGTGCTGCATCGTGCGCTGATGGCCAATGTCGCCGGAATCCTGAAGCATGGGCTCGAAATCCGTCCGGGCGACCGGGCGGTATCGTGGCTGCCGTTCTATCACGACATGGGTCTGGTCGGGTTCCTGCTCAGTCCGATGGCTGGCCAGATCAGCGTCGATTTTCTGGCCACCGCGGATTTCGCCAGGCGCCCGCAGCTCTGGCTGTCGCTGATCTCGCGCAACCGCGCCACCATCTCCTACAGCCCGAGCTTCGGCTACGACCTGTGCACGCGTCGCGAACGCCAGGCGAGTGCACTGGAACTCGACCTCTCCTGCTGGCGGATCGCCGGCATCGGCGGCGACATGATCCGCCCGGCCGTGCTGGCGGGCTTTGTCGACGCTTTCGCGCCGCACGGGTTCGGCGCCGGCAGCTTCGTTGCCAGCTACGGCATGGCCGAGGCAACGCTGGCAATCAGTTTCGCACCGATCGGACGCGGCATCGAGACCGACATCATCGATCTCGACCGGCTCGAGCAGGAAGATATCGCCGCGGCCCCCACCAATCCCGACAGCCGGGCCCGGACCGTCGTCCTGTGCGGCCGGCCGTTGCCGGGCCACGAGATCGAGATCCGGAGCGAAGCGGGCGAGCCGTTGCCGGCCCGCCAGGTCGGTCGGATTTTCGTGCGTGGCCCGAGCCTGATGCTCGGCTACGACCGGCGGTCCGAGGAAACCAGCGCGGTGCTGTCGCGCACCGGCTGGCTCGATACGGGCGACCTCGGCTACGGGCTGGATGGTGCCCTGGTGATCACCGGCCGCGCCAAGGACCTGATCATCATCAACGGCCGCAATATCTGGCCGCAGGACCTGGAATGGACGATCGAGACTCTGCCGGAAGTCAGAACCGGCAATGTCGCGGCCTTCTCGATCGATGAGAACGGGCGTGAGGTTCTGATCCTCGCCGCCGAGGCCCGGTCGCTGTCGGACCAGACCACCAGCGAAACGCTCACCACTGCCATTGCCGACACCATCCGTGCCCAGCACGGGCTGGATGGGCGGGTGGTGCTGCTGCAACCCGGCACCCTGCCATACACCTCGTCGGGTAAGCTCAGCCGGTCGGCGGTCCGTCAACGCTACCTCGCAGGATCGCTCGCGGCCGCCAGTCGGGCGTGACCAAGCCAGTCGCCGCCGTCACCGGCGGCACCGGTTTCCTGGGCCGGCATGTCGTTGCGGCCCTCTGCGCGGCCGGCTGGCAGGTCAGGCTGCTGGCGCGCCGCGACCCGGTCCATCCCCTGCTCGCGGCGTGCACGTTCGAGCTGGTGCCGGGCGACCTTAGTAACGAGGCATCCCTGTCGCGTCTGGTGCGGGGCGCCGACGTGGTCGTGCATGCCGCCGCCCTGGTGAAAGCGAGGGGGCCGGCGGATTTTCTTTCCGTCAACCGGGACGGCACCGCGAGACTGGCTGCGATCGTCGCCCGTGACGCGCCGGCGGCTCGTTTCGTGCTGGTCTCGTCGCAGGCGGCCCGGACGCCGGACGTTTCGGTCTACGCACGAAGCAAGCGCGCAGGCGAGGACGCGATGAAGGCGGCCTTGCCCGGCGGCGACTGGGTCATCCTGCGTCCCTGCGTGGTCTATGGCCCGTGGGATCTGGAAGGAATCGCCACGCTGCGCATGGCCAGCAGCCGGAATGTGCCGGTTCCGGCCGCACCGGAGCCGCGCATCGCGATGCTCCACGCACGCGATGCCGCTGCGTCGGTGGTGGCCCTGTGCAGCCCCGGGCCATCCTCGGTCGTCTACGAGGTGTCCGATGCACGCACGGACGGATACGGCTGGCGCGAGATCGTGGAAATCGCGTCCTTGCCGTTCGGCCGCACGCCGCGTTTCCGGCCGTTGCCCGACCTGGTGTTCCTTGGTGCCGGCCTGGCGACCGATGTCTGGGCGTCGATCACCCGAACGCCCGCCGTATTCGGCCGCGGCAAAGCGCGCGAGATCCTGTATCGCGACTGGAGTTCCGATCGGGCGCTGCAACCTCCGCCCGAGCTGTGGCGCCCGACGATCGGGCTGCGGGAAGGCCTGGCGGAAACGGTTGCATGGTGGCGGCGCGAGATGCCGGACGGTTCCGGCTGATCAGTCGGGCGGGTCGGCTGCGGCACCGCTGGTCGAGCCATGTATCGCGTCGATCCGTGTCGTGCAGGCGCTCCCCTGGTAACTGTCCAGGAGCGAGCGGCTCTTAGACGAGCGGATCGTGGTCTCGATCGCGGTCAACTGGTTGCCGACGATCGTTCCCGTGAGCGTGCGTGTCCCGTTCCCGTCGCCCATCGCGACCTGCCCGCCCGCATCGACGGTACCGTCGAGATGACGATGCCGATGGTGGGTGTGGATCCAGATACGGGTCCCGGAAACCTCGAACCGCACAGAATGCACGCCGGCGCCGCAGCCTTGTTCGCCGGAGTCCGGGGCCTGCGTTCCTGTATAGATGCCGTCGAACCGGGTCGTCGGTGGATCCGCCGGACCCTGCATGGCACAGGCGGACACCGACATGGCCGCGACCGCGGCGAGCAGCCGGCCGAACGGCAGGTCGGACAGGATTGGCATGGTCGTCGTCATCCTCGATTTCCGGTCCTGTATCGTCAGCTCGTGCGCACCACACGCATCGCGGCGATCCCGAACAGGATGGCGGCACAGGTGGATGCGATCAACATCGCGGCCGCCATGCCGACGGCACCGAACGGTGGCAGCAGGATGACCATCGCGACGACGAGGCAGAGGGTTGCGGCGGCCTGCAGCAGCAGCGCCCGGCCGGCATGTCCGACCGCGATCAGCAGCGGCTGGAACCCGACCGCCGCCAGATCCACCGCCGCCGCGCATCCCAGCAACTGCAACGGCAGGGTAGCGCCGGCATGACCGTCACCGGCGATCAGCCTGAGCGCCGGTGGCCCGAGCACCACCACCACCACCACCACGCCGCCGGCCGCGATGGCCAGGTGGGTAAGCTGGCGCACCAGGTGCTGTATGGCGGGCTGGACCTGTCGGACATGTGCCCGTGCCAGTTCGGCGAACATCGCGCGCGCCGCCATGTCCGAGATCCGCGCGATCGACTGGCTGAGCTGGAAGGCAAGGCGGTAGTTTCCGGCGGCGACCGGGCCGGTCGCCAGCCCGACGATGAGCACGCCGAACTGCTTGCCGACCGCCTCGAGCGTGGTGCCGGCATTGGTCATCCAGGTGAACCGCCACAGGCCGGCATTTTCCGATGGTGCCTGCCAGGCGCCGTGCAGGGTCGGAAGCGACACGGACGGCGCCGCGACCCGGCGCGCCATGAACCAGTAGACCATCGATGTCGCGATTTCCGCCGCACCCCAGGCGATCAGGAACCCGGTGATCGACGGGTGGATCGCCACGACGACAAGGCTGCCCGCGAAGCGCATGATCGGCGTGGTCGCGTCCGCCGCGGCACCGACCGCGAACCGGTCGAACAGGCGCAGCACCCCGACCGGAGTCGAGCGGACCGACAACAGCATCACGACGCAGAAGGCCAGGGCGGTATGGGACAGAGCGGCCGACCAGCCCAGCACCGGCCCCAGCAGCAGCACCCCGATCGTCGACAGTACGCATCCGGCCCCGGCCGCCGCGAAGTCGATGGCGGTGCAGAAGGCGACGACGCGCCCCAGCCGCTCGAAACGGCCTGCGGCAAGATGCGCCATGCCGTGGCGAACGACGATCTGCCAGGACTGGAAGCTCACCAGCGCCGCGATGGCCTGGCCGGTCGCGAGGATGAGGGTGAACTGGCCGAATGCCTCCGGCCGCAACGTTCGTGCGGTTAGCGCCAGATAGACCAGGCTGAGCACCGCGCCGACGCCCTTGCCGGCCAGCAGCCAGCCGATGTTGCGGAGCACCGACCCGAAGGTGCCGCTCGGTCCCGGTCCGGGAGAGATTTCGGGCGACGCGTGCATTGTCGTATCAGGCGCCTGGGCTTGCGGACCGAAACAGGATGAACATCGCCTTCCTTTATATTGCCGAAGCCTACCAGTGCTACCACGGAGCCGCGGTGGCGCTGGAGCTGGCCGGTCGTCCCGGTGTGCAGGTGGTGAGCTACTACAACGATCCGGACGCGCCGGCCCATCTCGAACGCATCCGCCTCGCCTATGGCGCACCGCCGATGTCGACCCGTCGCCTGCGCCGGTCGCTGCCGACCAGGCTGGTGCAGTGGGTCCGATTCCTGGGCATGGCGAAAACCCTGGTGCTTTGGGACAACCGGGCCGAGCTCGACCGGTTCGATGCGATTTTCGTCGTCGAGGATACCGCCGCCCTGGCCAGGCGGGTCGGCATCGGGCGGCCGAAGCTGATCTACAGCCCGCATGGCTCCGGCGATCGCGCGCGCGGGTTCGACCGGTCGGTCAGGGTGTTCGACTTCGTGCTGCTCGCCGGGTCGAAGACGGCCGACCGCATGCTGCGAGAAGGGCTGATCCGGCCGGACGACCATGCGGTCACCGGATCGGTGAAGCTCGAAACCGCGGAACGGCTGCGCGATACGCTGCCGCCGCTGTTCGAGCACGACCGGCCGACCGTGCTCTACAACCCGCACAAGGCGCCTTCCTTTTCGTCCTGGCCGCGTTTCATCGAGCCGATGATCGGGCAGTTCCGCAACCAGGAGCGGTTCAACCTGCTCGTCGCCCCGCATGTGAAGCTGTTCCGGCGACGCAGCCAGCGTCTGCGGGACCGGTGGAACCAGCGCAGCTCCGGCACCGTGCTGATCGATACCGGTTCGGACCGATCCGTCGACATGAGCTACACCGCTGCGGCCGACATCTATGTCGGCGACGTCAGCAGCCAGGTCTACGAGTTCCTGTCGGTGCCCCGTCCCTGCGTGTTCATCAATGCGCACGGGCTTTCCTGGCGTGACGATCCGAGCTTCGCGCATTGGCATCTGGGCGACGTGGTCGAGGATCCGGCCGAGCTCATGGACGCGATCCGCGCCGCACCGGCGCGGCATGCACTCTATCGCGAGAGGCAGGAAACGATGGCCGCACTCTCGCTCGGCCGGCGCGACCCGGGCGCTGCGCACCGCATGGCCGATGCGGTGCTGGCGTTCATGCGCCGGTAACAGCGGATAAAACCTGGCACTGATCAGCGAATGCAACGGCGTCGACCTGTTCCGCTTCCGCGATGCCCGATCAAGGCTCGTCCGGGCGCAGGCGGAACAGGTCGACGCCGTTGCTGCCAAGCCTGGTATGAAGCACGCGGACATAATTCTTGTTCAGCGCGTCGAGGGTGACCTGGCGCGCCGCCATGTCCTCGTCGCTGTAGGGCTGGCTCACGATGACCGTCGCAGGATGGGTCCGCATGATGCGGGTAATTTCCGTCACCGGGTTCGTCCCGATGCCCGTGGCCTCTCCCAGTCGCGACAACTGGCTTGGAAAGGCGAAGCGGGTGGGTATGCAGGCCTTGGTCGCCCGATAGAAGGCGGGCTCGCCGCTATAAACGAACAGGCACCCGTCCGGATCGATGAAGTGCGTGATCGCGGTGAATTGCCTGGCCGTGCCACGGTGGCGCGCATCATGCGCGAGCAACAGCTGGCCGGCGATGAATGCGACGGCAATCGGCAGCAAGGCGGGAAGCCGGCTTGGTCCGCGTCCGAACAAGACCGCAGCCGCGGCGGCGGCCGGGACCAACACGGGAAGCAGGTAGTGTTGCAGGTAGGTGCCGAAGACCAGGAAGCCGCCGACCGATGCCGCCAGCCAGAGAAGAACGAAACGCCGCGCCGCCTGTGCCGGGACATCGGCGCGCACCGGCCGCCCGATCCCGCACAGAATGAGCGGCACGAGGACAAGGCCGGTGGCGCCCAGGTTCCTGAGCAGCTTGAGGCCGCTAGGGTTGCCTCTTTGAAATACCGATATGAAATTGGCGTAGATGAAGGCCTCGCCATGGCCCGCCGTGGCATAGGCGGCAAGGATGGCAAGCGTGGGCAACAGCGCGATCACGATCAGAAGAAAGGCGTTCGACAGGAAGCCGGCAATGCCGAACTTTTCCCAGGTCAGGACGAGAAACACGATTCCGAAAAAGATGCCTTCGAAAATGGCGCTGTATTTTATCTGCATCGCGAGCCCCATCAGCAGCATCGCGCTCGCACCGGCGCCGGTGAGGTTCGGAAACGGTTTCGTCGAGCCCTGGACTGCACGTAGGGTAATCAAGCCTGCAGCGCAGACCGGAAGATTATAGAATAGAGGAGACTGCCCTCCACCGGCGGTGCCAAGGTCGAGCCACGTGATATACGCAACGCCGGCCGCAATGGCGCCCCAGCGGTTGCTGAATTCGAGAGCTATCCGGACGATCAACAGCGACGTTGCAATTGCGAACAGCGTACCTACGATCTGGTAGGCGAGAACGCCGTCGCCTCCCAGTTCCCGGATGGCCGCAAAAAGCAGAAAGAGGCCGGCAGGCTTCCTGTCCCACAGGTCGATATACGGGACCGCTCCGTGCAGTATCCGCTCGCCGACAAGAAGATAATATTCCTCGTCGGTATAGACGATGGGATTGCCGAATATCTGCAGGCGGCTCGCGACGGCGGCGATGGTCATGATGAGCAAGGTCGTCGGAGAGAATATGCGGCTCCAGTAACCTCCGGACCGCGACATTGTATTCCTGACCATCGACTGCTTTCAGCGGAAATGAACTACCGTCCCGGGTGTAGCAGGTGATGGTGTCCAGTGGGTCATCTCGTCCGGTCCGCGTCATGACGCCTCCGCTTCACAGTCGAACGGGACATCCCGTAGGCGGATGGTCTTCGCGACAGGGATGGACGATGACGACGCATCGGTTGGATGCCATGGGCACTGGCCGTGGCAAATGAATGTCACGGCAGCGCAAGCGTGACGCGCTGCTGTGCCTCCTGCAGGGCGAGGATCTCGACACGGTGTCGCGCTCGCTCGTGTTACCGCGGCGACGCTGAGCTGCGCCAGGACCGAACGTGCGGCGGCTGGCTATTGGTCGAGCCACTTTGCCATGGCGATCCGCGGCATGAATTCGAAGCCGAGGCGTTCATAGAATTCCGTCACCTCTGCGTTCGTCTCGCGCACCATGAGATGGACCTTGACCACGCCTCGCAAGCGGAGCCAATTTTCTGCCGACGCTACCATTTGGCGTCCGACGCCGGATTTTCGACGATCCGGCGAGCAAGCGACGTAGTAAAGCCAACCACGGTGCCCGTCGTGCCCAACCATGACGCTTCCGATAATCCGACCGGCTTCCAGTCCGACAAGCACAGTCGACGCTGAGCCGGAACAGGCAAAACGAAAGTCGGATCGCGGATCGTTATGACTTGCCACCAGGCCGCATTGCCCCCACAGGTCGGAGACCTCCGTCTCATCCTGATGCATGGCTTCCCGGACGGTCAGGGTCATCGCGAATTCCTTCCTTGCGCTCGATGAGCCGCCAAGCGGCTGCATGACGAGTTTGCCGCTGAACGGCCTGGCGATGCCGAGGAGGTCGGGAGCGGAACATCCCCGATTTACTCCGCAGCTAGAGCCGGTCTGCTTTCGATCGGAGACTCGACGAGCTGCCGATCGACCGGTGTCGCCGGATTGTAGACGAGCAGGCTGAGGTCCGAATGGGCATCGACTGCGAGGCAGAGTAGTCCAGAGCCGGGCCTGTCGTACTTCCGATCTACAGTCTCGGAGTCGGGCCCTGGTTCACGTCGATGCTGGCTGCGAGCCGAGGAGCGATCGGATACGGTCGGCATCCGAACTGATGACCGGGTTATAGACGATCATGCTGAGGTCGGGACGACCATCGACGGCAAACGCTGAATATTCCAGCGCGATCGAGCCCAGGATCGGGTGCCGGAACTGCTTGACCCCTTCGCCGTGACCCCTGACGTCGTTGTCACGCCACAGCGCCTCGAACTCGGGGCTCAGCCGACAAAGGTCGTCGACGAGTTGACCGACTTCGGCGGAAGCGCCGGCGCGCGCCGCATCCGCCCTGAATGCTCCGACCACGAAGCGGGACATGCTCTCCCAGTCGGATTGCGCAGCCCGAATACGAGGATCGCCAAACATCAGGCGCAGGATGTTGCGCTGGTCCGGAGGCAGCTTGCCATAGTCGGTCAACACCACGGCGGCAGCGCGATTCCATGCAACGACCTCCCAGGTGGCCGTCTTGATCAAGGCGGGACTGACCTCGAGCGCATCGAGCAGGCGTTGCAGACGAGGAGTGACCCCTTCGGCCGCCTTGTAGCGGACCTCCGGTGGATGCCCGAGCGCCAGCAAAAAAAGATGTTCGCGCTCGATGTCGGTCAGCATCAGCGCCACGGCGATCCGGTTCAACACGTCCGCCGAGGGAGCGCCGCCACGTCCCTGCTCCAGCCATGTGTACCAGGTCGGGCTGATGTTGGAGCGCTGGGCGACCTCCTCCCTGCGTAGCCCCGGCGTTCGTCTGCGCGCTGCCGAGAAGCCGAAGGCCGCCGGGTCGAGCCGGGTGCGGCGATCCTTCAGGTAGGTTCCCAGCAGGCTGTCGATCTTGACGTGCATGCCGATCCTGTTGGTTTCTATACCATGATAATGTCACTACTTTAACAGAATGAGAACCTGGCCGATATCGGTTTCCTATCCATTGGAGACTGTCCCATGCGCGTGTTCGTCACCGGCGCTACCGGCTTTATCGGCTCGACCCTCGTTCCGGAACTCATCAATGCCGGTCATCAGGTCATAGGATTGACCCGGTCGGATGCAGGAGCCCGGTCTCTCATCGCCGCCGGCGCCGAAGTGCATCGAGGAGATCTCGAGGACCTGGACAGTCTGGCCAGCGGGGCGGCCGGGGCGGACGGCGTGATTCATACCGCCTTCGACCATGATTTCTCGAACTTCATCGCGAACTGCGAAAAGGACAGGCGTGCGATCGAGGCTCTCGGCTCTGCGCTTATCGGATCCGACCGGCCCCTGGTCGTCACGTCCGGGGTGGGAATAGGGAGCGTCGGGCCGGGCCGGCCTGCGACCGAGGACATCTTCAATTCCACTCACCCAATTCCTCGCGTCGCTTCGGAACTGGCGGGAGCGTCCATGTCTGCGGCTGGTGTCAACGTATTGGTGGTACGCCTTCCCCAGGTTCACGACACGGTCAAACAGGGCCTCATCACCCCTTTGGTCGCCTTGGCTCGCGAGAAAGGGATCTCGGCCTATGTCGGCGACGGACTTGCCCGCTGGCCGGCGGCGCACGTGCTCGATGTCGCCCACCTCTACAGGCTGGTTCTGGAGAAAGGGCAGGCGGGTGCCAGATATCACGCGGTCGCCGAGGAAGGCGTCCCCTTACGCGATATCGCGGAAGCCATCGGCCGTGGCTTGAAGGTACCGGTGGTTCGTCTGTCTCCGGAAGAGGCGGCAGATCATTTCGGATGGCTTGCCGTGTTTGTCGGCATGGATCTCCTGGCTTCCAGTGCGCTCACGCAGGAGCGGCTCGGATGGTACCCGACCGGCCCTGGACTGCTCACCGATCTCGAACGTATGCGCTACTTCGCCGATTGAGCAGGCACGGGGCATCCAGGGCAAGACGGGCTCTGGACCCTGGCGGGAGCAGCCGTCGGCTGCATTTCGTTCCCACCAATCCGGCCCTGGCCTGGCGTGACCGCGATCGAATGGCCGATTATGAAGCGATCAGCGTCAGGTCGAGCGCGCGAGCGTCATCCGTGCCATGGCCAGCGCGCCGTCGCGTGATTTCGCGGCGCCGACGAAGCGTCGCAGATGCACGAACACGGCGTCCGGCACGCCGCTTATCGCGGCCAGTTCGGCATTCTGCAGTCCGGCCCAGGCTTCCGGCAGCGGCAGCTTCTGCGCGAACGAGCCGGGCTCCGGTGGCACCGTATCGACCATCCAGTTTCCGTTGGATGCCGGCGAAACGGTAAGCAGCACCGGCAGCGCGTGGTTGTGCACCACGTTCTTCCACGGCATGCCCCGTTCCAGCACCAGCAGGCGCGGGTCCTCTGCCGAGCGATGCGCGCCGAGCACCGTGGCTTCGGCATCCATGCGCGCACGCAGCCCATCGACGCGATGGCGCAGCACCGTTTCGGCGAACGCGGTCGCCGCCAGGAAGGCAGTATCGCCGGCGGTCGGGCCGCTGCCGGCGGGATCGTCCCAGGTCGGGTTGAACTCGCCGACCAGCGTCGAGAACCCGAGATTGTCGCGGCCGGGTCCGTCGACCGCGACGCCGTTGTCGATCTCGTCGATCCGCAGCACGAGGGTGGCGTCGAGGTCGCCTGCGATTTGGCTGGCGAAGCGCTCGGCTCCGGCAGGCATCAAAGCCGCCACGGCCCGTTCGCCGTATACCTGCCAGATCAGGCCGGCGGACGAGAACGGCGTCTCGTTCGGCCGGGTCGGCGCGCCGCGCTGATGATGGTCGAAGCGGTTCGCGCTTGCATCGAAGCTGGCACCGACATCCCACACGATGTCGCCGGCCTCGATGATGTCGGCCGCGCGCGTGCGCACCAGCGTGTGATCGCGGCCGGGCTCGTGCAGCCCGAGCGCCAGACGCAGCACGGTGTAAGCGAACACCTCGTCGCAATGGAACTTGCCGCTATGGGTGACGAGGAGCGGACGAGGCTGGTCGGCGGTCATGGCGGCAATCCGGAACCTGGAGGTGCGCGAAGCCCCGATGGGACGTCGCATGGGCCGCGCTATACACCAGCGGGCGGGATCGTGTGCATTGGCCGGTATGCGTCGGGCGGCGTCAGACCTCGATCGCCACCACCTGCACCGGCTCGCGACCCTCGATTTCCACTGTCTCGCCTGCCTCCGCGCCCAGCAAGGCCGCCGCCAGGGGTGCGACGTAGCTCAGCAGGCCCTGCGCCGGATCGGCCTCGTCCTCGCCGACGATGCGAAAGCGGCTGGTGATCTTGCCGCGCTTCACCGTGACCAGGACCCCGAATACGACTTCGTCCGGTGGCGAGGTGCGCGCCTCGATCGGCGTCGCGGTAGCGCGGCGTGCCTGCCAGTAGCGCAGGTCCCGCAGCCTCCGTGGCCGCGTGGTGTCGTCGGAAGCTGCGTCCGCCAGCGCCGACTGTGCCGAAACCAGCGCCGTCTCGATCAGCGCCAGGCCGTTCGGCGTCACCAGGTTCGGATGGGTGCTGACCGGCCGTTCCGGCACCGCTGCCGCCCGGCTCTCTTCCGCTTCCTCCGACACGAACGCCCGGCTCATCGCTGCTTCCCTCGAGTTTCGTTGGCATGAACCCAGCGGAATCGCCCGGCAACGCGTGCGGTTGCCTGGACGGGCGCCCGCATGCTTCCTTCGGTCGGGCTTCCAGCGAAGAGAACCCCCACGATGAACGCGATTACGGTACCCATCCCGACCATACCGGTGCAGGGTGCGGCCAGCTCGTTCCCGGTCCGGCGGATCTGGTGCGTCGGCCAGAACTACGCCGATCATGCACGCGAGATGGGGGGCGACCCGGATCGTGCGCCGCCGTTCTTTTTCGCCAAGCCGGGCGATGCGGTGGTGCCGGGCGGCGGCACGCTGGTGTTTCCGCCCGAGACCGCATCGCTGCATCACGAGGTCGAGCTGGTCGTGGCGATCGGCATCGGCGGCCGCGCCATCGATCCGGTCCAGGCGCTCGACCATGTGTACGGTTATGCTGTCGGTCTCGACATGACCCGTCGCGACCTGCAGGCGGAAGCCAAGCGGCTCGGCCGGCCGTGGGCGCTGGCCAAGGGATTCGACCAGTCCTGCCCGATCGGTACCATCGTCCCGGCCAGTAGCGGTTTCGATCCGCTGCAGGGCGCGATCACCCTCACGGTGAACGGCGTGCTGCGCCAGTCCGGTAACCTGTCGCAGATGATCTGGACCGTCGCCGAGGCGATCGCCTTTCTCTCGCGGTTCGTGGCACTGGCGCCGGGCGACCTGATCATGACCGGAACCCCTGCCGGCGTCGGGCCGGTGCTGCCTGGTGACGTAGTGACTGGGGCCTGCGACGGCCTGGGCGACATCACCGTCCGCTACGTCGCGGGAGATGCGCCATGACGTTGCATGTCCTGACCGGCGCCTCGCGCGGTCTCGGTGCCGCGATGCTGGTCCGCCTGCTTCGGGACGGTCACCATGTGGTGGCCGCAGCCCGTGGCCCGGCCCCCGAACTACGCGAGCATGCGGGCCGGCTCGACTGGACCCGGCTCGACCTCGGCGACCTCGCGGCAGCGCAGGACTGGGTGATCCGGACGCTCGCAGGATGCGAGCCGCAGGCATCGGTGCTGATCCTGAATGCCGGCTCCCTCGATCCGCTGGTGCCGGTGGAAAACCTCCGCCCGGATGCGGTGGAGGCGCACCTGCGCATCAACCTCGCCTCGCCGATGCTGGTGACGGCCGGCTTCCTCGAGGCGACCAGGGCCTGGCCGGTGCCCCGGCGCATCCTGGCGATCTCGTCCGGAGCGGGCAGGCGCGGGGTCTCGCACTGGAGCGCCTACTGCAGCAGCAAGGCCGGGCTCGACAACTTCATCCGCTCGCTGAACGCGGAATATGCCGGGCAGACGGGTGCCTCGGTGCGCGCCGTGTCGCTGGCACCGGGCGTGCTCGACACCGCCATGCAGCAGACCATACGCAGCCTCGACGCGCCCGATCGGGAGCGCTTCCGGACACTGCATGCCGAGGGCCGGCTGACGTCGCCTGACGATGCTGCCGATGCGATCCTCGCCTATCTGGATCGGGACGATTTCGGGATGAACGAGATCGACGACATTCGGAACTACTAAGCCACTTCTGCAGAGAAACTACCACATCTTGTGGTATGGTTTCGGTGCTACCCCAACATGGGGTGATTGCCCCAAAACCTGCTGGCCGTGCTGAGAGCGATCGGGCATAATCGTGGGATCGACTCGGGGATCCTGCGGAACGCTGCCGGCGGCCCCAACGAAAAGATCTCGACAGGCTGCTGCGCCTTTCGGACCAGATGCATGGCGGGATGGCCGGCGGGGCACACCGGTCCGGCCTCTCCGTCGAAAGAGAGAACCCATGGACCAGATCGTCCCCCCTCGTTTCGACCTGTTGACGGCGAACCCGGTCTACAAGCCGTTCCGCTATCCGTGGGCCTACGATGCCTGGCTGACCCAGCAGCGCGTGCATTGGCTGCCGGAAGAGGTGCCCCTCGCCGACGACGTGAAGGACTGGCATCGCAACCTGACGCCGTCGGAACAGAACCTGGTCACGCAGATCTTTCGCTTCTTCACGCAGTCCGACGTGGAAGTGAACAACTGCTACATGAAGCACTACAGCCAGGTTTTCAAACCCACCGAAATCCTGATGATGCTGTCGGCGTTCTCGAATATCGAGACGATCCACATCGCTGCATACAGCCATCTGCTCGACACCATCGGCATGCCCGAGGACGAGTATTCCGCCTTCCTCGGCTACAAGGAAATGAAGGACAAGTTCGACTACATGCAGGGGTTCTCGGTCGAGAACAAGCATGAGATCGCCAAGACCCTCGCGGCATTCGGAGCCTTCACTGAAGGCCTGCAGTTGTTCGCCTCGTTCGCGATCCTGCTGAACTTCCCGCGTTTCAACAAGCTCAAGGGCATGGGCCAGATCGTGACGTGGTCGGTGCGCGACGAGACGCTGCACTGCCTGTCGGTGATCCGCCTGTTCCGGGTGTTCATCCAGGAAAATCCTGAAATCTGGACGGAACAGCTCCGCACCGAACTCACCGAGATCTGCGCCACCATCGTGCATCACGAGGATGCGTTCATCGATCTCGCCTTCGAGCTTGGTCCGGTGGAAGGTCTCGATGGTCCCCAGGTGAAAACCTATATCCGCTTCGTTGCCGATCGCCGGCTGATGCAGCTCGGGCTCGACCCGCTCTACAACATCGAGAGCAACCCGCTGCCCTGGCTCGACGACATGCTGAACGCGGTGGAACACGCGAACTTCTTCGAGAATCGGTCCACCGAATACAGCCGGGCCTCCACGACCGGCACCTGGGAAGAAGCGTTTACCTCCTCGATCGGCGCCGACTGGCCGGCCGCAACTTCCGTCCCTGCCTGACACGACAATGACCTCCGCGCATTCGTTCGTGCTGACGATCTCCTGCGCCGATGCGCCGGGGATCGTCGCCGCGACCACGGCGTGCCTGTTCGAGCGCGGCGGCAATATTCTGGACGCGCAGCAGTTCAACGATCTCGAGACCGGCCGCTTCTTCATGCGCATCGTGTTCGCGGTCGTGGATAATGCCGGAGGGTCGATCCAGGATCTGCGCCATGGCTTCAACCCGGTGGCGACGCATTTCTCGATGCACTGGAGCCTGCGCAGCCAGGCGGATCGCCGGCGGGTCATGATCCTGGCGTCGCGTCCGGACCATTGCCTGAACGATCTCATCTATCGCTGGCGGACCGGCGAGCTGCCGATGGACATCTCAGCCATCGTCTCGAACTATCCCCGCGAAATCTATGGGCTTGCGACGATCGGCGATATTCCATTCTACACGCTGCCGATCACCCGCGACACCAGGATGGAGCAGGAAGCCCGGATCTGGCGCCTGGTGCAGGAGACCGGCACCGACCTCGTGGTGCTGGCGCGCTACATGCAGATTTTGTCGGACGGGCTGGCGTCGAAGCTGTTCGGCCGCTGCATCAACATCCATCATTCGTTCCTGCCGGGCTTCAAGGGCGCCAGGCCGTACCACCAGGCGCATGAGCGCGGCGTGAAGCTGATCGGCGCCACGTCGCATTTTGTCACCGCCGACCTGGACGAGGGCCCGATCATCGAGCAGGACGTGGAACGAATCTCGCATCGCGATACGCCGGAGGATCTGGTGCGCAAGGGCCGCGACATCGAGCGCCGGGTTCTGGCGCGTGCCGTGCATACCTACCTCGACGATCGCGTCATCCTTAACGGACGCAAGACCATCGTCTTCTCCTGATCGGCGCGATAGGCTGTCCGGGTCGAACATCGGGCGTTGTCAAAATCGCCGGTTCGTACAATGTGAAGACAGACGAACGTCCGCCTCCGGCGAGACCGGATCCCGGCGGACGACAAAGTTCGAGGGAAAAACCATGGATCGTCCGCTCGAGATCGCCTTCCACAATCTGCAGGCCTCGGAGTCTGTCGAGGCCGAGATCAGGCGCCAGGTCAGGCGGCTTGAAGTTCGCTACGGTCACCTGACCGGATGCCGCGTTTCGGTCGAGGCGCTGCACCAGCAGCACCAGACCGGGAACCTGTTCGAGGTCCACGTGACGTTATCGGTGCCCGGCCGCGACCTCGTCGTGTCGCGGGAGCCGCATCACGCCAGGGAGCGTCATGCCCATCCGGACGTCTACAGTTCGCTGCGGGAGGCCTTCAAGGCCGCCGAGAAGCAGCTCGAAGCCTTTAAAGCCAAGCAGATCGACCATACCAGCGCACCGTCCACCAGTGCCGATGCCCTGGCTGGCCAGATCGCATTGATCGAGCCGGGCGCCGACCACGGCTTCCTGATCGATAATGTCGGCACCCAGCTCTATTTTCATCGGGACAGCGTAACCAGCGGTCGATTCGAGGCGCTGAAACGCGGCGACGCCGTTCATTACGTTCCGGAAAGTAGCGGAACCGGGCCAGTTGCTGTCAAGGTGCGTCTGGCAGCCAGGCACGCCTGAAAAATCAGGGTCGGCAGGTCGTGAGGCCACTCCGGCGAGTGGCCTCAACAGCAAGCCGATGATGTTTCTGGACTGAAATATCATCAATACCTTTCTCTAACACAATGTTAGGGGTATAACGATATAATAACGGGCGTCCGCTCGGCGCGGGTCGTTCGTTTGGGATACCATGCATGAGAGTTGATCAACCATGGCTCGACGATGGAGGTCCAGGACCGGACGATGTCCATCTCGTGCCGATGCACGATATCCGACGACCGACCCGGAACCCGCAGGCGGTGATCCCCCGTCAGCATCGCCGGCTTCCCGAACGAATCCTCGTTGCCATTCATCAGGCCTGTGACCTCGTCGACCTCGAGGTCGCGGCCAGCCTCCTGCAGATCCTGGAAGTCGTGCTGCTGCAGCATGGCAGCGTTCAGGCAGGATCACAGAGCCCTGGACCC
>JBPBQO010000099.1:0-18693 GCA_050954785.1 Janthinobacterium lividum
GCCCGGCGTGAATGCCAATTCGTTCCAGCCCATCTGCGGCAGACGCAGGCCCGGTGCATGCATCGGTGCGATCTCGCCCCGGATCCAGCCAAGGCCGGGCGTTTCGCCATGCTCGAGGCCGCGTTCGGCCATCAGTTGCATGCCGACGCAGATGCCGAGGAACGGGGTGCCGGCGCTGGTCGCATCCTCGATCGCGGCGCGCAGCCCGTGCACCGAGGACAGGCCCCGTGCGCAGTCGGCGAACGCGCCCTGTCCCGGCAGCACGATCCGATCGGCGGTGAGGATCCAGTCCGGATCGGAAGTCACCCGGACTTCGACAGCGATGCCGGCGCGGGACGCGGCTTCCTCCAGCGCTCGTGAGGCAGAGGCGAGGTTGCCGCTCTGGTAGTCGACGACGGCGATGCGACCGCCGGCCGCACGCTCCTGGCCGCTCACGAGATAGCCGCCGGCGCCCGGCCGAGCAGGTCGGGCCGCAGGTCCATCAGGCGGAGCAGGGCGGTGTCGCGGTCGGGCCCGGCCACGATCGGTCCGGGGGCCATGCCGGCCAGGCCGAGTTCCCACCGGCGCCAGTCGTTGGCGAACAACGCCACCGCCAGATGCAGTCCGGGCAGCAGCACCCAGGCCGCCTCGACCCGGTGCGACAGCATGCCGATCAGCAGCGTGGCGATACCGGCCAGCAGCGCCACCAGCCAGCTTCCCGGCCGTAGCAGCACGAGCCAGCCGATTACCAGGCCCCACCAGGAGAACCCCTCCGGCACGAGCATCGGCGGCTGCTCCGGACGGGTCGGGTCGGCGGGTGCGAAATGCGTGCTGTAGAGCGTCACAGGACCCCCTTGGTCGAGGGCACCACGCCGGCGGTGCGCGGGTCGGCTTCGGTTGCCGCACGCAGCGCGCGTGCCACCGCCTTGAAGCAGCCCTCGGCGATATGGTGGTTGTTGGTCCCGGCCTTCTGGGTGACGTGCAGGGCGAGCTGCGCGTTGCTGGCGAAGCCGCGGAAGAATTCCTCGAACAGCTCGGTATCCATCTCGCCGATCTTGTCGCGTGGAAAGGTTACGTTCCAGACCAGGAACGACCGGCCGGACATGTCGATCGCGGCCTCGACCAGCGCCTCGTCCATCGGCACCACGGCGTGGCCGTAGCGACGGATGCCCGCCTTGTTGCCGACCGCCTGCACCAGCGCCTGGCCCAGCACGATGCCGATATCCTCGGTGGTGTGGTGGAAGTCGGTGTGCAGGTCGCCGATCGCCTTGATCTCGAGGTCGAACAGCGCGTGCCGGGCGAGGGCGGTCAGCATGTGGTCGAGGAAACCGATCCCGGTCTCGATCCGCGACCGGCCGGTCCCGTCGAGGGTCAGCGACAGGGTGATGTCGGTCTCGCCGGTGACGCGCTGGATTGTCGCGTGTCGCGCCATTGCCGGGTGGAGGTCAGGGGCACGGGGCGCGGAGTTTTCGGTGGCATTCATGGACGCTTTCCCTACAGGATCGATTATCGCGAGGCCACTCCCGCATGCCCTTCGAGGGCGTGGGAACGGCCCGCTCGTCCAGGCGTCATCATGGACACACCGTGTCCCCGATGCGGTCGATGCATAAAGGCGTGACGATGATCCAGTCCAGTGTTCGAACTCCGGTCAGTTCCGCCCTCTGCACGGCGGCACTGGTGTTGCTGCTCGGCGCCTGCGCCACCAAGCAGGATCGCGTCGCTGCCAAGGAGGACATGCTGGTAGCGGCCGGCTTTGTCGCCCGTCCGGCCGATACGCCTGCGCGCCAGGCGATGCTGCAAAAACTGCCGCCGCATCACTTCGTCATGCGCTCCGTGAATGGCAACTACGTCTATCTCTATTCGGACCCGCTGGTGTGCGGTTGCCTCTATGTCGGCTCGGCGCAGGCCTTCTCGACCTACAAGCAGCAGAAGTTCCAGCAGAACCTCGCCGACCAGCAGCAGATGACAGCACAGATGTACAGCGACCCGGCCTGGAGCTTCGGTCCCTGGGGTGGCGGCTTCGGTCCGGGCTTTGGTGGCGGCTTTGGTCCCGGCTTCTACTGACGCATGATGGCGGGTGGGGTGCGGAACGACGCGCTGCTTGCCTCCCGATCATACACGCGCCAACCTCCGCCGGTCCGGCCGGATGCTTCGATCCGCCGCCTGTCCCAGGAGATACGCTTATGCCCGACCTCAAGGACATCGCCTTGCGCCGGATCGATGGCACCAGCGGATCGCTTGCCGACTACGCGGACCAGGTCGTGCTGGTGGTGAACGTTGCGTCGAAGTGCGGTTTGACACCGCAGTACGAATCGCTGGAACAGGCATACACCCTGTACAAGGCGGACGGCTTCGTGGTGCTGGGCTTTCCGTGCAACCAGTTCCGTGACCAGGAGCCGGGCACGGAAGCGGATATCCAGGAATTCTGCAGCACCACCTATGGTGTCGATTTTCCGCTGTTTTCCAAGATCGAGGTCAATGGACCCGGACGTCATCCGCTTTACGAGGCCCTGATCGGTTCTGTCCCGACGGCGCAGGAAAAGCCGGACGGACAGATGCGCGAGCGTCTCGCCAAGCATGGCATCGAGTCCAGGGATGGCGATGTTCTCTGGAACTTCGAGAAGTTCCTGATCGGCCGCAACGGCAAGGTCGCCGGACGCTTCGCCCCCGATGTCGGCGTGGACGAACAGCCGTTGAGCCAGGCCATCGCTGCCGAACTTGGCCGGTCAAGCTAGCGACCGGGTTTGCCCGACAGCGTCAGGCAGGATCTTTCCACTTGCCGTCGTGTTGCGAGCGGTTCTCATTAGTAGCGTCTGGTCGAGGTTGCATCGCATGAGCACGAACCACCCTGTCGCCAACGGCATCGCCCGGC
Organism: Janthinobacterium lividum; assembly: GCA_050954785.1. Taxonomy (GTDB): domain Bacteria; phylum Pseudomonadota; class Alphaproteobacteria; order Acetobacterales; family Acetobacteraceae; genus Lichenicola. Next base: position 2,852 of record JBPBQO010000099.1, read on the forward strand.
CGTCGCTGCAGGTTGCCTCCATGGCGGACGAGGAACGGGTCGCGATCCGGCTACTCCGAAAAATACTGTCGCCACGATCCGGACCATCGATCGATGGCCCCGAAAGCCCTGACCTCGAACAGGCTGCCTCGCTGATCCGCAGCACGATCGGCCGCGGCACCTGCGCGCTCGATGGTCAGGCGGGCCCGGTGGGGCTGGATGTCGCGATGCCGGAGGAACCCGAGGTGACGCTCGACGAACGTAGCTTGCTGCGTGCGCTGGCCGCAGCACAGCATGCCGAGGAACCGGCGCTCGATCGTGCGCTGTCCCGGCTGGTGCCGGCGCGTGAGATGAGAACGTCGCTCACGGAAGCGGTGCGTGCGCTCGCTCGGGCGCTGGCCGCATCCGGCCGGCTGCTGGCAAGCCCGCGCATTCTGGCCTGGTCGGTACCTGCGGCGGCCCTGACCGTTGCCCGCCTCCATGGCCACGATCTGGGTCATGTGCCGATCGCCTGGCCGTCGAGGAACTGAGCAGATGCTAGCTGTCGATACGATGTTGAGCCGTGTTTCCCTTTCGGCGCTGCAGGATCCGGCGCCGGATGGTATGGTGCTCGACCGCATCCTGGAAACCGGATTGCGTGCACCCGATCATGGCAGGCTGACCCCCTGGCGCTACGTGCTGATCCGCGGCGAGGCCCGCAATGCCCTGGCTGATATCGTCGGTCGGGCGCTGCTGGCACGGGAGCCGGATGCCACGCCGCCGATGATCGAGAAGCAGCGTGGCAAGTTCCTGCGTGCGCCGCTGATCGTAGCGCTCGGCGCGCATCTGCGGCCTGACCACAAGATACCGGAGAGCGAGCAGCTCATGACTGTGGCAGCCGGCGCGATGAACCTGCTGAATGCAATTCATGCCGAAGGTTTCGGCGCGATCTGGGTGACTGGCGCGAACTCCTACGACCCGATGGTCCAGGCTGCGCTTGGTATCGAGCCACCGCACATGCTGGCTGGGTTCCTGTTCGTCGGAACTCCGAGCGATGTGCCCGCTTCGGTCAGGCGGCCGGCCCTGTCGGATCACGTCACCGAATGGACCGGCCAGCCTTTGGCTCAGGGCTGAACCAGCGTCCAGGCGCCATTGACCTTCTTGAACTGCAGTTGGGCCGTATTGGTGCCCTTCTTGGTCACGGCAGTGACCGTGCAGCCATAGACACCGTTATCCTTGGCGGTGCAGTCGGCAGCGGTCACGCTGAAATCGTTGACGTCATAGGGTCCGTTGAACAGGCCCAGCGTGTGGTTCGAGGTCTGCTGGTTGGCTGCCTGCATGCGTGTCTGGATCACCTGCTGGATATCGGCCTTGGTCGGCGCACCGACCTCGCCGCAGGCCGCAAGCACGAACGGCACGGCAAGCAAAAAGCGGCCGGATTTCGAGGTGGCGAAAGCTGACGTCATGATGCGCAACGGAATAACCTCCCGATAGAAGCTGGGGCGCGTCCACGGGCCAATGGCCCGTAAACCCGGTGTGGATCAGGCGAAATGCGAGGCAAGGTCGTGGTCCGGTATGTTGGTCAGGTCCTTGCTCAACGACTTGGCCAGCTTTGCCGTAGCGGCCTTGTCGAGTTCCTCGCGAATGTCGTGCAGCACGTGCGCAGATGCCGCCAGCACGATCTCGTCGACCTTGCCCGTGCGGACCGCCTCGTTCAGCCGAGCCGCGACCAGCTTGGCGAAATGAGACTTGGCCTGCATATGTGGATCGGATTTCGGCGCCTTGAGCTGGCTGGTACCGCCGCTCGGGTCCTCGTCGGTATCGCCACGGCCGCTATTGTCGAACTGCTGCAGGGTATGCATTCCGTTGTCGCCCAACGTCAGGATGCGGGCCTTGCCGCCATCCGCCACGACGTACCAGGTCGTTCCATTCTTGCTCATGTGTCCCTGTCTCCTCGATTGAGCGAAGGGAACGTGCGGAGCGTGCAGTCGTTCGCCAGCTCCTGCGCATGGCCGGCAGACTCACCTACCCGTGTGTCGACCCCTCCCTGATCCCGACGGCGTCCGGGTTGAGCACCCGGATCGGGCTGCCGGAAAGAAAGGCGAGGGCGTTCTCGACGCTCTGCGGATAGAAGGCGGCCCAGGTCTCGGCAACGCCATAACCGAGATGCGGGGTCAGTACCGTGTTGGGTGCCGACCGCAGCCTATCGTCCGCCGGCAGCGGCTCCCGGTCGAACACGTCGAGGGCGGCGGTGATACGGCCGGCCTGCACTGCCTCGATCAGCGCGGCCTCATCGACCAGCGGCCCGCGCGAGGTGTTCACCAGAATCGCCCCCGGCTTCATGCGGGCGATGTCGTCGGCGCCGATAAGACCGCGGCTGCGCGGCGACAGCACGACATGCAGGCTGATCGCGTCCGATCGTTCGAGCAGCTCCTGCTTGGAGACCAGCTCGGCACCTTCTCCCGCGGCCGTCTCGGCGGTAAGGTTTTCGCTCCAGGCCAGCACGTTCATGTCGAGTGCCTCGGCATAGCGCGCCATTCTCGAGCCTTGGCGGCCGAGCCCGATGATCCCGAGCGTCTTGCCGGCCAGGCCGATGCCGGTTGGCACACCATGCTGAAAGCGGCCCGCGCGAATATTGGCATCGCCCGTCGGAATGGCGCGTGCCGCCGCGATCAGCAGACCCAGCGCCAGTTCCGCGGTCGCGAAATTCGCGCCGCCGTTGCCGTAGCCTTCGGTATAGCAGACCAGTATGCCCTGCTCGGTGCAGGCGGGGACATCCAGCGCCGCGTTGGCCTTGAGGGTGATCCCGATCATGGCGAGCTTCGGCAGCCGGACGATCAGGCTGCGCGGCATCGGCATGCGTTCGCGCATCGACAGCAGGATGTCGAAGTCGGCCAGCGCCGCAACGGCCGCATCCTCGTCCGCGAAGGCCTCCTGGAAGAAGACGATGTCGGCACGGGCGGCGAGGTCGGACCAGTCGGCGCTCTGTCGCGCGACGCCCTGCCAATCGTCCAGAACGGCAACTTTCGACATGGTCTGTCCCTCAGGCTGATGCTGCAGCCACGATTATAGCGTGGTCGGGCGCCTGTCGCCGTCGGGGTCGACGTTTCTCCATCAACCACACGCGATGCCTGCCCTGGCGACGGGCAAATCCCATGCTATCACCGCGCCTGTTGCTGTAGCGCATGTGCACCCGGCACGGGATGGAAGGACAGTCTGCCGTGGCAATGGAACGGGTCGCCGACACGCCCCAACTCGTGGACATCGTCTACCAGCGTCTCATGGCAGCGATAGTGGATACGTCGCTCGTACCGGGGCAGCGCATCGTCCAGGCGGATCTAGCGGCCGACCTGGGTGTTTCCAGGGCACCGGTCAGCCATGCTCTGCAGGTACTGAAGCACCAGGGTCTCGTGCGGGACTCGGGCAAGCAAGGCCTCGAGATCGCCCCTATCGATCCGGAGAGAGTGGGTAATCTCTATCTTATACGATCCGCCCTGGAACAACTGGCGGCCCGTGGCGCGGCACAGAGAATGGTCGCCGGCACACTCGGTAAAAGCGAAATAGGCACCCTGCAAGCGTTGCTCGCAGCAGGTGAAAGGCTCGACGGCAAAAAGGCTATGTCTATACGTGTCCAGGCGGATATCGACTTTCATCGTGCCTTGTACGGCGTGTCCGGAAACTATTCGATCGCCGAAGTCATGGAGCCGCTATGGCCGCATCTGCAACGGGCCATGGTGCTGGCTCTGGAGGCCAACCAGCTTCGTCGACAGGCATGGCGCCAGCACCGGCAGATAGTGGACCGTATCGTTGCCGGGGATATCGATGGAAGCGGCCAGGCGGCTTCCTCCCATGCCTATGAATCCGGGATCTATGTTACAGAACGCCTTCGTCGAGCCCTGCCTCCGGGTTGAACGGGACCCGGCACGAGGCCGGTCCAGCCAGTCTATCCGTTGGTCTCCCTGCGATGTTCGAACGCGATGACCGTCGCCGGCATCGTGAAATCGAGTGCGACTTCCTGCTGAATTTCCACCTTCAGAAGGATCATGCTTCCGGGCGTCCCGAACTGCTCAACGACGGCTTCATCGTCGAGCGTGCTGAATGCCTTGTAAAGTGTGTCCACGTCTTGAATCTGCTGCAGGGGAGCCTCGGGGGATGCTCCAATCCAATAGCGAAAAACTTCCATGGTCAGTTCTCCCATTACCTATAGTTAGGTATTCGCGCCTGCCAAAATAACTACCGATCCGTGAGATGCTTCGGTATCGTCAGGACGCATAGACCGCCGACCGTGATGATCGAAGCCAGCATATAGACCGCGAGATCGGTGGATTTAGTCGCATCGACGACGATGCCGACCAGATAAGGGACGAGCGCGCCGGACAGATTGCCGATCGAGTTGATGATCGCTACGCCCACGGCCGCCGCGGCTCCCGTCAGAATGCCTGTCGGCAAGCACCAGAATTGCGAGACCGTGGTCATGACCCCGATGGTTGCGATTGTAAGGCCGATCATGGCGATGGCAATATCGTGTTCGAAACGAATGCTGATGATCCAGCCGAGCAGGCCGACAAGGGCTGGCACCGTAATGTGCCAGCGCCGCTCGCGCCGGCGATCGGAGCTTCTGCCGACGACGATCATTGCGATCGTCGCGGCAAGATAAGGAATTGCCGACAACAGGCCGACCGAAAGAGTATCCTTTACCCCGATGCCCTTGATCAGGGTCGGGAGCCAGAACCCGACCGCGTACAAGCCTGCGGTGAAGCAGAGATAGATCGCGCTCATGATCCAGACCATCGGGTTGGCAAAGCCGTCACGCATCGAATGAGAGACGATATCCCCATGTTCGGCCAGGACGCGCTCCGCAACTTCGTCGCGTTCCACAGGAGACAGCCACTTCGCCTGTGTCGCATCGTCGTCGAGAAACAGGAAGATGATGAGGCTCATGATCACGGATGGAGTAGCCTCCAGCATAAAGAGCCAGCGCCAGCCGGCGATCCCGTAGCTGCCCGACATCGAATGCAGGATCCAGCCCGAGAGTGGGCCGCCAATCAGGCCGGACACCGGGATTCCGGTCATGAAAAGCGAGATGACCTTGCCACGGCGCGATGGCGGATACCAATAAGTCAGATAGAGGATGATGCCGGGAAAAAGACCCGCTTCGGTGGCACCCAGGCCGAACCTCAACAGATAATAGGGGAGGGGTGTGCGGACAAAAATGGTGGCGAGCGAGAAAACCGACCAGATCAACATGATCGATGCGATCCAGCGCCGGGCTCCGATCCGGCTCAGGACGATGTTGCTCGGAACCTCGAACAGGAAATAACCGACGAAAAAGATCCCGGCTCCCAGACCATATGTCGCCTCGCTGAAGTGCAGATCCGAAAGCATCTGCAATTTCGCGAAGCCGACATTTACGCGATCGACATAGGCCGCGGTATAGCTGAGAAAAAGTATGGGAATGAGCCGGCGCGTGATCTTGAGGTAGAGGCGGGATTGCCCGTCCTTCACTGGCGGCATCGTGGCGAGTTCGGCCAACGGGACTGTCTGCAGCATCTGGTTCCTCCGGAAGATGGACCGTTACGGTCTCTTTTGCGGAGCCCGCGGCATCCAGTCGGCCGCTTGATCCGGTCTTGTTCTCCAGGACAGCCTGGCAGACAGTCGAACTGGACCCCGGAGGAACGCGGAGAACCTCCGGGTCAGCCTGTATGGTATCGGTCTAATCGAACATGTCAGGTTGCTGGGCAACGATCTGGTTATAGATGGTCTGGAAGTGCAGCCAGCCGATGAAATCGTTTCCCACGTGTTTGCGGCTGTATTCCGCACCTTTCTGGGATACGAGCATCGGCTTGACGCCGGACGCTTCGACCTGCAATTGAACCTGGCAGCACCGTTCCAATGCGATGAACCAGAAGGCCGCGTCGTCGATACTGTGACGACTTGCAGTCAGCAGGCCGTGATTCTGGTGCAGCGCCGCACGAGCATTGGTAAAGTAGCTTGCGACCGATTGACCGGACTCACGCTCGACGGCCACCGCGCCGGCGGAGGCGCCGATCACGACATGATCGTTATAGAAACAGGCCGCATCCTGGCTGATCATGTCGAGCGGGCGACCGGTCGCACACCAGGCCGTGCCGTACGTCGTGTGAGCGTGGCACATCGCGATAATGTCGGGATGGGCCTCATGCACCGCGGAGTGCAGCACGAATCCGGCACGGTTGATCGCATGCGTGCCTTCGACGACCTTGCCCGCATGATCGGCCAGGACCAGGTTCGACACCTTGACCTGCGAGAAATGGACGCACATCGGGTTTGTCCAGTACAGCTCCGGACGCTCCGGATCCCGAACCGTCAGATGGCCGGCGAAGCCGTAATCGAAGCCATGCATCGCGAAAGCCCGGACGGCAGCCACCAGATGCTGCTTACGGTAAGTGCGTTCCTCCTCGAAAGAAGAGAAGGTGGGAATTTCCGGAAAAATCAGGCCTGCCTGCTCCGGTTGATAAAGCGAAGTGCGGTTGTCGACTGAGTCCAGCATCTTCTAAACCTTTCTTATCCTGAGCAACTCTTGCGCATCGTTGGCTGCCGGGGTCGGCTCGACTCCGGTGTGTCGCTACGGTTATGTCTCGGCGATCTCTCGATCATTGACAAACGATGAGTTTTCCTTCGATATGTGAATTCGATTCACAGGTTTTATGATGCGCCGCTTGCCAAGTCTGTCAGCCCTGCGTGCGTTCGAAGCAGCGGCCAGGTGCGGCAACTTCACGGCTGCGGCAGAAGAACTGAACCTAACGCCTTCAGCGATAAGTCATCAGATACGGGCGTTGGAAAAATATTTCGGCCGGTCGCTGTTCCTGCGCCGGGGAATTCATGTCGAGCTAAATTCCGACGGTGCGCGACTTGGACGGGATCTCTCTTCGGCGTTCGGAGTCATCGAAGAAGCCTGTTCGACATTCGCACGCATATCGCCGGCGGAGCATTTGAGTATTTATTGCGCGCCGAGTTTCGCCTCCAAGTGGCTCGGGCCCAGGCTACCCGATTTCATTCGTTTCCATCCCGGCTTGTCGCTTCGCGTATCGTCCGGGACGGAAGCGATCGATCTGGCACGCCACGAGGAACTCGATGTCATGATATCCTATGGATCGCCGCCTGCCCGGCCAAAGGTGATCGTCGAGCCACTTGGCAATGAGGAAACCATTGCGCTTTGCACCCCGGAGGTGGCGGCCAGGTGGGATCTGCAGGGGCCGGCAGCCGGCGCGATGCTGATCGACTCGACGGTCAATCCGGTGCGATGGGCCGACTGGTTTGCGGTCAACGGTCTATCCGTTCCCGAACTCAACGACTGCTCGTCGTTCGATCGTGGCGCGCTCGCCATCTCGGCGGCAACACAGGGACTGGGTATCGCCCTGGAAAGCCGGCGTTTTGCATTGGATGAACTGGCAAGCGGCGAACTCGTCGAGTTGGGAGGCGGCCGTTATCGCGGGCTCGAGCAGGAAATACACTTCCTCTCCTATCGGGAAGCACAAGCGTCTTCCCCTTCCATCCTGGCGTTCCGCACCTGGCTCGGGGATACATTGGGTCAGTCATAGAACGATGGGGTGGTTATCGGCTAGAGATCCAGGACCAGCTTCTGACTTGTTGCACGTGAGACGCAAGCCGTCAGATGATCGACCTTTTCGTCCTCGGAGAGGATGAAATCCCGGTGCTCGACCGTCCCGCTCAAATATTTCACCTTGCACGTTCCGCACAGACCCGACACGCATGAGGTGTCGAGGTCGATACCCGCCTCGTGCAGCACCTCGACGATGCTGCGATCGGCAGGAACGTCCAGTTCGATGCCGGTGCTGGCAATCTGGATGATGAAGTTGTCCGTCGAATCACTATCGATATTATCGGGAACCGGAGCCGGTTCGGCCGGAGCCTTGAAATATTCGCTATGAACCGTGCCGGCGGGCCAGTGTGCGCTTGCTGCGGCACACGCGCCCATGAATCCGCCGGGACCACAATAATAGAGATGCGTTCCGGCGTCGTGGGTCTTGAGAAGCCCGGAGATGTCCATGCCATTCGCCGGATCGCCGCTATCGTAATGAAACCGTACGGTGTCGCCAAGCCCGGCGAGTTCCTGGTGGAATGCTGCGTGTTCCGGGGCCTTGGCGCAGTAATGTAGCTCGTAATCGACATCCTGCGACACAAGCTCGTGCACCATCGCCTTGAGCGGCGTTATGCCGATGCCGCCGGCGATCAGGATGTGGTGGCGTCCGTCCCTGGCCAGGGAGAAGTTGTTGCGCGGCCTGGAGGTGGCAAGAACATTCGAGACCTGCACGAGTTCGTGTAACAGCCGTGATCCACCTCGGCCCTTTTCATCATTCAGGACGGCGATGATGTAGTGAAAGCGTTCCGCCGGGTCGTTGCAGATCGAGTATTGCCGGATCAGGCCGCCGGGAAGATGTATATCCAGGTGGCTTCCGGCCTCGGCATACGGGAGGGCATGGCCATCGGCATGTACAAGTTCATATGAATTGATACCGACGGCCTCGAACCGGACCTGACGCACGAGCAGCGACAGCGTTTTCGACGTGGCGTCGTCATGATCGGCGGTCATTACGTTCATCGGGAACCTTTCATGAGCAGCCGCTCGTGGCTGCTCACTTTCAAAAAAAACTAGCTGGCTTGCAGAGACCTCTCGAGTGTATCGAGACCGTTGCGCACGAAATCGGATCTTTCCTGCCCACGCAGATTGTCGCTCGATGTCAGCAGCATGACGACGTGCTTGGCGATCTTGCGCCGGTTGGCGACCTCGTCGGCAACGACCACGGCCTCGGGAATATTCAGGACGTTGCCGCAGCAATAGCTGTTGGGTTCGCCGCTCAGGTCACGTAGCCACTCCGCGAACCCGTCGGCCGAGGCGGAGGGGTTGGATCCACGGACCGCGTCCCTGAGCATCTTGCGAAATGCATAGAGTCCGGCATCGAACTTCGTCGGGTGTTCCATCGCATGGACGGCGATCGGGCGCTGGCTGATGATCGCCTCGTAGTCGCCAGGCGCATATTGCGCCTGCTTGTAGCCTGGACGGGCGCGATGATCGCTCGGGATCGGCGGCAGATCCTCCAGCTTGTATTGCCCGAAGCGTTCCGGACGTCGCAGGGCGACCTGGCCCTCGAGGAAATCGATTGACTCGTATCCCACCAGGGATTTGTCGCAGACGCCGCGGGTATCGATCCCCGGACCCATGACGCGCCAGCCGATCATCTTGCTCGTCACGTCGTCGACCGGAACCGTCCAGCGAATGATGTGGAAGCGGCTGAACAGCTTCTGTTTCTTGCCATCCTCCGACGTATAGGCGTGGAGACTCAAATTCGGGAGAACCTGGTGCTGCACGCGCACGAACAGTCGGTCCTTGTCGACGCGCCGGGCGCCGGAACAGGCGAGGCTCCGCCCTTGATGAACAGGGACGAACTGCATGTCGGGCGCCACTTCCATCGACGATGCCCCTACTTCGTCGAACGTCGTTCCCTGGTAATGACCGTCGACGACGTTCTTGCCGGCGTGAAGTGCTGTCGGATGGTAGTTGTCGGCCGCATTGTCCTGTACCTGCAGCCAGTTGCAGTGCTGGAAATTGCTGTAGGCGACCAGCTCGTCGCCGGGAAGAACCGTAAAATTGGCTTCCCATTCCGGAAAGGGCGGCTCTTTTTCCGGTGGTCCCATATAGGCGAAAATCAACCCATGCCGCTCGAAGGCCTTGTAGGCGCCCTGCCGGATCGAGCAGGCGAACTTGCCGGCTTCGGCCTCCTCGCCTTTGGGATAGGGAACATGCAGGCAGGCTCCGTCCACATCGAACACCATGCCGTGGTAACAGCACATGATGCCACGCTCCTGGATGGCGCCATATTCGAGCGACGCACCCCTGTGTACGCAGTGCGCGTGCAGCACCCCGACCTGGCCGCTCTTGTCACGGAAGGCGACCAGTTCCTCGCCCATGATCTTGAGAAAACGCGGCGTATCCGTCAGCTCGATCGCCATGCAGACCGGGTGCCAGAAGGAGCGCATGTATTCGCCCATCCTGGTTCCGGAGCCGGTCTCGGTCAGTTCCGGATCATGTCCGGCAGTCGAGTTCGAGTAATATCCGCTGTAGGGAAGCAAGTCCTTCTTGACGTTGCTTCCTGGAGCGTTCGACTGCCTGTTGGCGTCGGTCTGTAGATCGCTCATCCTGGACCCCTTTTTTGAACGGGATGCCTTCGGAGGCTGCAACGTATGGCCCCATGTGGCTGGGCGTGATGGATGTCACGCACGCGCCGAAGGTTCGGCGCTTCCTGTCAATCTGGTATACAGGATACGGCATCCCAGGTCCGCCGGCAAGGCGATCGGTGTTCTCCATCTCGGACAGGGCCGGCACCGCATCGGGTCCGGAAGGACGCGTACCACCGCCCGTTCGCCATCCTGAAAACTCGCCTGGGCAGACGAAACACCCCGAGCACGCTACACTCGGTGCGGTATCGTCGGATCAAGGGAGCCTTCCGCTGTCAGTCCAGGACGCGCTGAAAATCGTTTCGGCCGAAATCATCGCCTATCGGTTGTTCGATTTTTCCTATTCCGCCGATCTGGTTCAGGCGGCAGACCTCTGGCATCGCCATACCGGCACCAGCAGCGCACGCAAGCGCCTCAACACGACACTGCCCAAGGCCATGTCCTACGACGTGCCGCCGATCGTGCTGCCGCTCGAGGCGGTGCTGCTGACCCTGCCCGACGGTCAGGTCACAGCGGCCGTCACAGCGCGGCTCTATGATTTCGGCGTGCTCACCCTGTCGCTCGCCGTGCCGGTCAAGGATATGGGCTGGCTGGAGTTTTCCGAGCGGCTGAATGCGATCGACGATGCGGTCGGACCCGGCTCCGACCATCCGGTCTGGATTCGCCTTGCCGGCGAGCTGCACGCGGTGCTCGACGGCGCCATGACGCGTCCGCAACGATCCGATTTGCAGGAAGACTACCTTGTCGGCGTCGTGCACGCCTTCGACCGGCCGATGACGGCAGCCTCGTTGCTGGACGGATACGACCTGACGCCGCTGCTATCCGGCGAGCAGCTGCCTCTGTCCGAAGGCGCGCGCGCCGACCTGATGCGCAAGCGCTTTTCCTATTACACCGACGATCTGGTGGTGCTGACCTGGGACCGCGGCTTTCTGTATGAACCGCGCGGCGATTCCGACGTGCTGGACGTGATCGAGGTGGCGAACGCCCAGTTGCTCGAGATGCGCTACTACGACGAGCTGCTCGACGACGAATTGCCGCGCATGTACGACCTTGTCGAGAAAACGCACCGGCTCGGCGGCTTCCTGAGCTCGCGCCGCTTTGCGAGCCTGGCACGCCGCTTCTATGCGCTGGTCGCCGAAGTGACCGAGCTGACCGAGAAGGTCGACAACGCGCTCCAGGTCACCGAGGACGTCTATCTCGCCCGGATCTATACCGCGGCGCTGGACCTGTTCCGGGTCAGCGTGGTGAGTGCTGCCGTCGACCGCAAGCTGTCGATCATTCGCGACACCTATACGGCACTTTACGAGGAAGCTTCGGGCGGTCGCGCGGCCGCCATGGAGTTCGTGATCGTCGTGCTCATTCTCGCCGAGGTGCTGCTTGCACTGCTACGGCATTGACCGGCGAACGGCTGATGCGGTCGCGATCGCCGTGACCAGGGATTTCCTGTCGTAGGGCTTGCGAAGCAGCACCGCCTCCGCCAGCGGGCCCGATACCGGGATATCGACAGTGTCGTCGCCGGTGGCGAACACCAGGCCCAAAGTCGGCCAGCGCCGCTGCGCGATGCGTGCCAGTTCCAGCCCGTTGATCCCGGGCAGGCCGAGATCGGTGATCAGCACGTCGACCGGCGCCTGTTCCAGGGCCTCGATCGCCGTTTCGGCACTGGCTGCCTGCGTCACGACATGACCATCCTCGGACAGCAGCTCGGCGCTGTTGTCGCGGATCAAGGAATCGTCTTCGACCAGAAGCAGCCGCAGGATCGTCGTCGATCCCGGTGCGTCGCGATCGCTGGTCTCATGTGTCGGCAGCACCTGGCGCAGCGTGTTCGCCAGCGCCTCGCGCGTGTAGGGCTTGGCCAGCAGCCCCACGCCCGCATCGAGCTGGCCGCCCTGCACGATCGCATCGTCGGTATAGCCCGAGGTGAACAGCACCGGCAGGCCGGGAATGCGTTCGCGTGCCTTGCGAGCGAGCTCCGGGCCGCGCAACCAGCCCGGCATGATCACGTCGGTGAACAACAGATCCACCCGCATGCCGCTCTCGATCACGCTGAGCGCACCGGCCGCATCCTTCGCCTTCAGCACCCGGTAGCCAAGTTCGTCCAGCATGGCGATGACGGTATCGCGCACGCCGTCATCGTCCTCCACTACAAGGATCGTTTCGTTGCCACCCTGTACCGGACCGGTCGGTATTGAGATGTCGGTGTCCTTGGCCTGCATCGTGCGCGGCAGATAGAGCCGGATGGTGGTGCCGTGTCCAGGCTCGCTGTGGATCCTGATATGTCCGCCAGACTGTTCGACGAAACCATGCACCATCGACAGCCCGAGGCCGGTTCCGCGACCCTCTTTCTTGGTGGAGAAGAACGGTTCGAACACCTGCTCCATGATCTCCGGGGTCATGCCGCAGCCGGTGTCGGTGACCGACACCATTACGTAATGGCCGGCGGTCACACCGGGATGGAGTTGTGCATAGCCATCGTCGAACCAGGCATTGTCGACCTGGATGGTAAGCTGATGACGATTTTCGCCATGCTCCTCCATCGCGTCGCGAGCGTTGATCGCGAGGTTGAGCAGGGCGTTTTCCAACTGCGCCGGATCGATCAGCACGTTCCAGATCCGGTCGCCGATCGTGGTCCGGATTTCGATCGCCTCGCCCAGCGATCGCCGCAGCATATCGTCCAGTCCGGTAACCAGCCGTTCGATATGGACCACCCTCGACGCCGGCGCCGGCGTCTGCTTGCGGCTGAGGGCAAGAAGCTGGCTGGACAGCCTGGCGCCCCGCGCCACGCCGGCCAGCGCATTGCCGATCCGGCGCTCGGCGTGCTCGTTACCGGCCACGTCGCGGCTCAGCAGCTCCAGGTTGCCGCCGACGACCTGAAGCAGATTGTTGAAATCGTGCGCAACACCGCCTGTCAGCCTGCCGATCGCCTCCATCTTCTGCGCCTGCCGCAACTTTGCTTCCGCGGTCGCCCGCTCGGACAGGGCGGCTGCGACCTGCTGTTCCAGGGCAGCGATACGATCACGTTCCTCCGCGAGCGCGCGTGCCGCCGACAGAGAGGCCGAAAGCCCGGCAGCCAGCAGCTCGAAGAAGCGCCGATAATCCGGTCCCGGCTGCACATGCCTGTTTTCGGTCGTTACCAGCACGCCGGTGATCTCGCGCCCGGCATGCAGCGGCAGGAGCACCAGCCGGTTGGCGGCGTCCACTGGCGGGTTGGTGAGGACATAGCCGTCGAGCGTCTCGACCAGGCCGGTCCGACCCACCCGCTCCAGTGCGGCCAGCCTGAAATCGACGAGCGGATCACCCAATGGTTGGACCTCGAGGAGGTCCGGTTCCGGCTCGCCGCCATGCCCGGCCACGAACCGAAGCGTGCCGTCATGCCGGCGCAGATACACCATCGAACAGGGCGTATCGGCCAGGCCGGTGTCGGAAAGCACCTCCACGAAGCTGCGTGCCGCCTCGTCGGCCGTGCCGATGCCCTGGCGCAGCGACAGCACCCGCAGCGTGTTCAGCCGGCGCTCGTCGACGATGCGCTTCGTTTGCTCGCTGACGATGCAGAACACACCCTCGACCAGACCCTCCGCACCACGGACCGGATTGTATGAAATGTCGAAATAGGTGTGCTTGACGAAGCCGTGCCGCTCCTGCGCGAACAGGTGGCTACCTTCCTCGAAACCTTCCCCGGTCCGCATGACGCCACGCAACAGCGGCTCCAGCACGTCCCATAGCGCAGACCAGCCCTCGCGAGCCGGCCTTCCAAGTGCCGCGGGATGGTTCTCCCCGATCGCAACACCGTAGCCGTCATTGTAGAACGCGATCAGGTCCGGGCCCCAGAACAGGCAGATCCGTGCACGTGACGGGAGCAGCAGGCCGATCGCAGCCTTCAGGCTGTGCGGCCAACCGACCGGATCTCCCAGCGATGAACCGGACCAGTCGATTGCCCGCAGCCGAAGTCCGGCATCGCCGCCATCCTGCATGAATTCGGTCGCGGCCAAGAGCGCGTTGGCGTCGTCTGATACGTACACGTCGATCCCGCGATAGCTGTCCGGGCCCGATCGGCGCCGACGCATCATTTGGTCAGATCATGCCTTCGATCAACCGGGCCGGTCACGGTTTCGGCAGTTCGTCGGCAGTCTCGGCATTGCGCCGAAATCGTTGGGCGATCGTCGCCGTTCGGCATCTCGCCGTCGCCCGGACCTGCGTCAGGATGGGCATTCAGCGAACGGAAGGCCCGGCCCATGCAAAGAATCGCCATTATCGGGGCAGGCAAGATCGGAACCATGATCGCCGAGCTGCTGTCGTCGTGCGGCAGCTACGCGGTCACCGTGCTGGATCGCGATGCCGACCAGCTGACGCGACTGCATACCAGCCAGCCGGTCGAGCGCCATGTCATCGACATCGCCGACGAGACGGCACTGACCCAGGCGCTCGGCGGCATGTTCGCGGTGCTGAATGCCGGGCCGTTCCAGCTCACCACCCGGATCGCCACCTCGGCAAAGGCTGCGGGAGTGCATTACCTGGACCTCACCGAGGATGTTGCCAGCACACGCATCGTGCGCGGGCTGGCCGAGGGGGCCGATACCGCCTTCATCCCGCAATGTGGTCTGGCGCCGGGCTTCATCACCATCGTGGCGCACGATCTGGTGCAGCATTTCGACAGTCTTCAGGACGTGCGCATGCGGGTCGGTGCGCTGCCGCAGTTTCCGTCCAACGCGCTCGGCTACAACCTGACCTGGAGCACCGACGGCGTCATCAACGAGTACTGCGAGCCGTGCGAGGCGATCGTGGACGGCACCCTACGCCAGACCATGCCGCTCGAGGAGTTGGAAACCTTCGCGCTCGACGGCGTCGCCTACGAGGCGTTCAACACCTCCGGCGGCCTCGGTTCGCTGTGCGAGACGCTGGCTGGCCGCGTGCGCAACCTGAACTACCGCACCATCCGCTATCCGGGACATGCGGCCATCATGCGCATGCTGCTGCATGATCTTGGCCTGCGCGACCGTCGTCCGCTGCTCAAGGACATCCTGGAGTCGGCGATCCCGATCACTATGCAGGACGTGGTGATCGTGTTCGTGACCGTCACCGGGATGCGCGAGGGGCGGCTGATGCAGGAAAGCTACGCCAACCATATCCGCTCGGCATCGATCGGCGGCGTGACCCGCAGCGCCATCCAGATCACCACCGCATCCGGCATTTGCACCGTGCTCGACATGCTGGCGGCGCAGAAGGTGCGTGGCCACGGGTTCGTCCGGCAGGAGGAGATCGCGCTCGCCGACTTCCTCGCCAACCGGTTCGGACAGCATTACGAGACCGTCGGCCAATCCTCGCGGGCGGTCTGACCGTGTTCGACACCATACAGATTTCAGGGCCCGGGAGCCGAAACGAATGACACTGCTCGACCAGTCCACCTCGCTCCGTCCTGTATCCGTTGCCGCCGAGGCGGTCGCGCTGCTGACCGCATTCGGCGTCGATCGCGCATCGCTCGATCGTGGCACGCTGGTGGCCCGGTCGCCGCTGACCGGGGAGGAAACCGCCCGGCTGGTCGAGGCCGACGCCGCCGGTGTGGCACGGGCAATCGAACACGCACACGAAGCGCACCTGGCCTGGCGCACCGTGCCGGCGCCGCGTCGTGGCGAACTGGTGCGTCTGCTGGGCGA
>JBPBQO010000100.1:0-17257 GCA_050954785.1 Janthinobacterium lividum
GAAATCGGCTCGGCCGGTAGTGTCGATTTCTCTATTGCCGCGGTCAAGGCTGCCTCGGTAAGCCTGTCCATGGAACCTGGCGTGAATTTGTCCGGTCTGGAGATGGCCTCGGGAAAGAAGCCGGGTGTTGCGAACGTCGATTATGCCGTCCCGACGACCAGCGAGCTTGATTACTACGCAAGCAAAGGCGTCAAGGTGGTTCGCCTTCCCATCCTGTGGGAGCGTCTTCAACCCGGTCTGCTTTCGGCGTCGCCTACTCTCGCGCTCGATACGAAATATCTCGGCTACATAACCAAGCTCATGACCTATGCCAGCACCAAAGGCATGGGTGTGATTGTCGACTTGCATAATTATGGGGCCTACAATGCCATTAAGATGGCGTCGTCGGCCGGTGTTGGCGGGCCTTTGTTCGGCGCGGCCTGGACCACCATAGCGGGTGCCCTCAAGTCCAATCCCGGGCTCCTTGGCTATGATCTGATGAACGAGCCGAACGGTTTTCCCGCACATGGTATTTGGCAGTCGTTGGCGCAGTACGGCATCAATGGGGTTCGTGCCGCCGATACGAATACGCTTATCGTAGTCGAGGGTGATGCCTGGGCGAGCGCTGGTTCCTGGAACACGCAGAGCGTGACCATGAATGCGCTTCGCGACCCGGCGCAGAAGATGATGTTCGAGGCCCATGTCTACGGCGATCGCGATAGCTCCGGAACCCATTTCGCCTGGGCAACCGAAGCAGCTCTTGGTGTAACGGTGAACACCATCGCACAGAGGGTGGCGGTATTTGGTGCCTGGTGCCGGACCAACGCTGTGCAGTGCATGGTAGGCGAGGTCGGCGTTGGCAACGATAGTCCGAATTGGAACACCGAGCTGCTGAACGGTCTCGCGCAGATGAAGGCCGATGGAATGGTGGCCGTTACCTACTGGGCCGGTGGTCCGTGGTGGGGAACATACCCGATGAGCGTCGAGCCGCTGAACGGCAAAGACCGGGCGCAGATGACCGTGCTCTCGGCCTTCGTGAACTAGAGCATCATCCGATCGTCTTGCTTTCTCGATCGGAAAAAGCTCTAGAGGTTAGGCTGTTACGGACGTTGATGGCTTTACCCGGCTGACGCCTTTCACATTATCCAGTGTCGGCTTTGGCGGGGCCGGCGATAAGGCGGGCGGACATTTGTGTCAGCCCGCCTTTATCATTTGTGCCTATCACAGGCTCTCCCAAAGCAGATGCCGAGGCAAACGTTCAACATGCCACGACAAGCTGGCACGCAATTTTCTGGCCGTTCTTCAACTCGCTGCGGTCATCATCTGGCGGACCTGGATAAGTCCGGACTGCTAGAGGCGGCCACGCTCGTCGCGTTCGGGAGCGCGTTCGGCATGCTCGCCGTGCTGGTTGGTCAGATCCGGCGCCGGCGACTCGTCGAGTGCCTGAACCTGTTCGACGTCGGTGCCTTTCTGGATGCTGGTCTTGCCGGTCGGCTCGAGGTTTTCCGCACCGGCACGGGTGCCGCCGAACCTGTCGGCGCCCTTGGCGTCGGGTGCATCCGGCTTCTTGTGGTTGCCGGTATCCTGCTGGCCATCGGTATGATTGATGTTTTGTTCCATATGCTCGTCGGTCATGACATGCTCCCTTGCCGTGTCGTAACGCAGGCGATCCTCGGAGTTTCAGCCATCACCCCGGCGCAAAGCTCTGCACCAGGCTGCCGGCGACCATGTGCCAGCCATCGATCAGCACGAAGAATATGAGTTTGAACGGCAGCGAGATAGAGCTTGGCGGCAGCATCATCATGCCGAGGCTCATCAGCACGCTCGATACCACGATGTCGATGATCAGAAACGGCAGATAGAGCAGGAACCCCATCTCGAAACCGCGTCGCAGCTCGCCGATCATGAACGCCGGAACCAGCGTGCGCCACGGTGTATCGGCGGCCGTGGCGGGCGGGGGCAGCTTGGCGATATCCATGAACAGCCGTAGGTCCGGCGGCCTGACATTGGCCAGCATGAAGTGGCGGAACGGCTCGGCCGCCGCCTTCAGCCCATCGAGCTCGGCCACGTGCCCGTCCATCAGCGGCACGATGCCGTTGGTCCAGGATTGCAGCAGCACCGGCTGCATCACGAAGAAGGTCAGGAACAGCGCCAGCCCGATCAGCACCGTGTTCGGCGGCGTTCCCTGTGCGCCGAGCGCACTGCGCAGCAGCGACAGCACGATCACGATCCGGGTGAATGCCGTCACCATCACCATCAGGCTCGGCGCCAGCGACAGCAGCGTAATCAGCGCGGTGATCTGCACCAGCCTGCCCGTGGCACCCGCCTCGCCGGCATGGCCCAAATCGATGCTGACCGCCTGGGCATGGGCCAACTGAGGCGCCATGCACAGCACGAACGCGAGCAGGCCGGTCAACAGGATGCGTTGGTGGCTCACGATGAAGGCTCCGCCTGATGCGGCCAGGGAAGCATGATGTCGGTGACGCCTCCGGTCAGCAGCAGCACCTGGCCGGATCCGCACTGGACCAGTTGCAGCCGCCGGCGGCCATCCAGGGCAAGCTGTCCGGTCAGCCTGAGCTGTATCGACGTGGCGTGCGGACGCCGCGACTGCACGAACCGGCTGCCGAACCGCAGCAGGACGATCAGCCCGATCACCAGGGCAAGCGCGCCGGTGGCGCTCAACAGGTCGTTCATGGGCATGCGACGGCCTTTTGCCGGGGGTCAGTGCAACCCAGCATGCAGGGCTATTTCCTAACGCAACGTTAGGAGCCGTTCGGCGGAATTAACTGTTCGTCAAGGAAGTCGCGTCATCCTGCATCACGGAGCGGCGGTCGCTTCTGCTGGAGGAGCGTTTCGCCATGGGCGCCGGTCAGATTGACCTCCTGGGTTTGGCGGCCAGCCGGCTCGATTGGCTGGATGACCGGCAACGTGTGCTCGCCCGCAATATCGCCAACTCCGATACGCCCGGTTTCGTGCCGAGGGACGAGACGTCGTTCAGCAAGAGCCTCGCCAATATTCAGGTGGCACCGGTCCAGACCAACCCGATGCATCTGGCCGGAACGGTCGACACCGCCAGCAGCGTCGAGACCCGTCCGCACCAGCGCTCGATCGACGGCAACGCGGTCGCGCTGGACGAGCAGATGACCAAGGTGGCCGATACCGAAACGCAGCAGCGTCTGGTGACCAACCTGTATGGCAAATATATGAGCATGTATGCCACAGCACTCGGGAAAGGCTGATGGACCTCTCGAAGGCGATGGATATCTCCGCATCCGGCATGGATGCGCAGAGCCTGCGTCTGCGGGTGATCGCCGAAAACCTCGCCAACGTCGACACCACCGGATCGACGCCCGGTGCGGACCCGTATCGACGCAAAACCGTCACCTTCGGCGAAACGCTGGATCGGCAATCCGGCCAATCCGAAGTCGCCGTCAAGGAGATCGGCCATGACATGGCCGCGTTCACCACGCGCTACGACCCGTCGCACCCGGCGGCGGACGCCAGCGGCTACGTCAAGACACCGAACGTCAGCAGCTTCGTCGAGCTCATGGACATGCGCGAAGCCGAGCGTTCCTACAGTGCGAATCTCAATGTCATGCAGGCGACGCGCTCGATGATGACCCGCGCGATCGATCTGCTCAAATGAGCGACGGCCGGCTTCTGGTGGCGCCGTCGACGGCGGCGAGCGCGTATGCGCGGGTGCAGTCGCAGTCGGGCATCGGCGGCACGTCCGGCACCGACGGCATTGCCGATGCCGATGCCGCCGGCGGCAGCGGCTTCGGCGATACGCTGGCGAAGGCGCTGCAGGGCGTGGTGCAGACCGGCCAGGCGGCGGATGTCGCGGCGGCCAAGGGTATTTCCGGAGAGGGCAATCTGACCGATGTGGTGATGGCGGTGTCGCGCGCGCAGATGGCGCTGCAATCCACTACCGCGATCCGCGACCGTGTGGTGCAGGCGTATCAGGACATCATGAAGATGTCGATCTGAACAGAATGTTTAGAAAATTTGGCCAGGAGGGTCGAGATGCAGGAAGGTGACGTCGGGTTGATCCTGCGTGACATGTTCATGGTGGTGCTGAAGCTTTCGGCACCGGCGCTGGTTGCGGCGCTGGTGGTCGGGCTGATCGTTTCGCTGATCCAGGCCGTCACCCAGCTCAATGAATCGACGCTGGCGTTCGTGCCCAAGCTGCTGGCGCTCGGCGTCGCGCTGACCATCGCCGGTCCGTTCATGTTCGTGACGCTGACCGATTACACGCATCTGCTGTTCGACCGGCTGATTGCGTCCGGTGGCCAATGATCGTGTTGGCGACAGGGCCGATCGTGGATGACCGATGAGCTTCTGCTCGCGTCCCTGCCGGACTGGGCATTCGGATTCGCCATCGTGCTGTCGCGCGTCAGTGCGGCGATCATGGTCCTGCCCGGCTTCGGCGAGAGCGATGCGCCGATGGTGGTGCGCGCCGGGCTCGCCCTGGCGATCACCGGGCTGATCCTGCCCGGTGTCGAAACGCTGATCCCGCATGTCGGCGAGCAGCCGTTGCGGGTGCTGGCAATGGTCGGCGGCGAGCTGCTGGTCGGGCTGCTGATCGGCTGGCTGGCCAGGTTGATGGCGCTGGCCCTGCCGATCGCCGGCCAGATCGCCGCCGTTCAGATCGGCTTGTCCAGCGTGTTGCAGCCGGACCCCGAGCTCGGGTCGCAGACCAGCGGCACCAGCCGGTTGCTGGCGCTGGCGGGACCGGTGCTGATCCTGTCGTCGGGTCTCTATGCGTTGCCGCTCGGCGCCCTGGCCGGGAGCTATCGGCTGTTTCCATCCGGTACCCTGCTGCCGGTGGGGGATGCCGCGCAGAGCGTGGCGCAGGCGACCGAAGCCTGCTTCGCACTGTCGTTGCAACTGGCGGCGCCTTTGGTGATCGCCGGGCTGGTCTGGCAGGTGATGCTCGGTCTGCTGGCACGGCTGGTACCGTCGCTGCAGGTCTATTCGCTGGCACTGCCCGGACAGGTGCTGGGCGGGCTGCTGGTGTTCGGGCTGGTGCTGCAGCGGATGCTGGAAGGATGGCTCGCCAGCGTCTCGACCAGCTTCGCCGCGCTTCCCGGGCTCTGACGCCGGATGGCCGCGTCGGAAAAGGATGACCGGACCGAGGCCCCGTCGGCACGGCGCCTCGAGAACGCGCGCGAAGAGGGACAGGTCGCCCTGTCCCGCGAGCTGCAATCGGTGACCGTGATCGGTTTCGCGCTTCTGGCGATGTCGATGACCGGTCCGGCGCGGACCACGCATTTCATCCTGAGGATGCAGCGCCTGATGAGCGGCGTCGGGCAGGTCGACATGAGCGCCGGCGGCATGGCGGTCGTCCGCGAGATGGTGATGCTCGGCGTCGGTCTTGCGGCACCTGCCGTTCTCGCGGCGGTCGTAGGCGTGGTGGGGATCACGCTGCTGCAGACAGGGTTCCTGCTGCGTCCGGCCGGGCTGATGCCGCAACTGAGCCGGGTGAGTCCGGCCAAGGGGCTGATGCGGATCGTCGGTGGCGACAATCTGATGGAGACGCTGAAGGCGCTGGTGAAGCTGATCGCGTTCGCATTGGTGCTGCGCCACGTGCTCGAAGGGCTGTGGCCGGTGCTCCTGGGTTCGACCGCCTGGGATGCGGGAACGCTGGCCAACCGCGCCGCCGGGATCGTGCTGCATGCCCTGCTGATGCTGCTGGCGGTGCAGGCGGTCATCGCCGGGCTCGATGTCGGCTGGGTCCGCTACCGGCATATATCGAAACTGCGCATGAGCAAGCAGGAACTGCGCGACGAGCACCGCGAAAACGACGGCGATCCGCATGTGAAGGCGCGCCAGCGCCAGATACGCAGGCAGCGCTCGAAGCGGCGGATGATGGATGCGGTGTCCCGGGCGACGGTCGTGATCGTCAACCCGACCCATTTTGCGGTGGCGCTTGCCTACGACCAGGGCGGCAAGGGTGCGCCAAGGATCGTCGCCAAGGGCGTCGACGAAATCGCGGCCCGGATCCGCGCCATAGCCGAGGACAACAAGGTGCCCCTGGTCTCGAATCCGCCGTTGGCCCGGGCGCTCTATACCGTGCCACTCGACCAGGAGATCCCGCGGGAACATTTCCAGGTGGTGGCGGGAATTATCGCCTATGTCTGGCGGCTGCAGCGTCCGCCGCCGGGTTCCCAGCCGATCCGGTGACGAGACGGTTCGAGGACTAAAGAAAATCGGTTGAGACAGTGGCAATCGGAACGCCTGTGCCCTATTTGTTCTCAGGCGAGAGAGCACCGGTCCGATGGCCTGCTCACCACGACCCGGACACGAATAGGTAAGGTATGAAGCTTATTATGAAGCCAGCAAGGGCGCTGCTTCGTTAAGCTCCGTGCGGTAAGGTTCGGCCAACGACACGCGTGCGCAGGATGCGCTCCAAGGAGCAGACATGGACAAGAGCAAGGCGCTCGAAGGCGCACTGACCCAAATCGAAAGAGCGTTCGGCAAGGGCTCCATCATGCGCATGGGGCAGCGCACGAACGACAATGTGGACGTGGTGTCGTCCGGGTCGCTCGGACTCGACATAGCGCTCGGCATCGGCGGCCTGCCGCGTGGTCGGGTGGTCGAGATCTACGGGCCGGAAAGCTCCGGCAAGACCACCATGGCATTGCACGCGATCGCCGAGGCCCAGAAGAAGGGCGGAACCTGCGCCTTCATCGACGCGGAACATGCGCTCGATCCCGGCTATGCTCGCAAGCTCGGCGTCGACATCGACAGCCTGCTGATCAGCCAGCCCGATGCCGGCGAACAGGCACTCGAGATCGCCGATACGCTGGTACGGTCCGGTGCGATCGACGTGCTGGTCATCGACAGCGTTGCGGCCCTGGTGCCGCGCGCCGAGCTCGATGGCGACATGGGCGACAACCATATGGGCCTGCACGCCCGGCTCATGAGCCAGGCGTTGCGCAAGCTGACCGGCACGGTCTCGCGTTCCAACACCATGATCATCTTCCTGAACCAGATCAGGATGAAGATCGGCGTGATGTTCGGCAGCCCGGAGACCACCACCGGCGGCAACGCGCTGAAGTTCTATGCGTCGGTGCGCCTGGATATCCGCCGTATCGGCCAGATCAAGGAGCGCGACGAGATCGTCGGCAACCAGACCCGCGTGAAGGTGGTCAAGAACAAGATGGCGCCGCCGTTCAGGCAGGTCGAGTTCGACATCATGTATGGCGAGGGCGTCAGCAAGATGGGCGAGCTGATCGATCTCGGCGTCAAGGCGAACATCGTCGAGAAGGCCGGTGCCTGGTTTAGCTACGACAGTACCCGGATCGGCCAGGGCCGCGAAAACTCCAAGCAGTACCTTCGCGACCATCCGGCGATGGCCGAGGAAATCGAGAGGCGAATCCGCGAGCAGTCCGGCGTCGTCGCCAATGCGCTGATCGTGGCTCCCGAGGAGCACGAGGCAGCCGACGCCTGAGGTCGATCCAGTCTGACGGCGCGGTGTGGCTAGAGAGTCGGGCCGCTCCGGCTCCGGTCATTTGAACGATCCGCATCCGGACGGCGCTGCACATGTGGCGCCGTCCTTTTGCTGTGCTTGCCCATCGACGCTAGCAACTGCCTGACATCCGGCGCACCTGTCGATCGAGGTCTCTGATCCTGGGCTCTGTGAGCCGACATGAGCGTGCTCAGAACCATCGTGCCTGCCGAGAGATGACGTTGCATGACCGGGAACTCCAACCTGGTTCCTCAAGCCTAATCCAGATTGATAATCATTCGCAAGTGGTCTTCGCCGCTTGCCGGGTTCTGTAGCAAGTGCGATTTTGCGTGCTGCACGAAAACCAAAGCAGTGCGCACGCGAGCGCTCTGCGCCAGTCGGGATGGAAACATGGCCAAGATCAAGGTGAAGGAACCCGTCGTAGAGCTCGACGGCGACGAGATGACACGCATCATCTGGAGCTTCATCAAGGAGAAGCTGATCCTCCCGTATCTCGATATCGACCTGAAATACTACGATCTGGGCATCGAATACCGCGACCAGACCGATGATCAGGTCACCGTCGATGCAGCGAACGCGATCAAGACCTACGGCGTCGGCGTGAAGTGCGCGACCATCACTCCGGACGAGGCGCGCGTCGTCGAGTTCGGCCTGAAAAAGATGTGGCGCAGCCCGAACGGCACCATCCGGAACATCCTGGACGGCACGATCTTCCGCGAGCCGATCATCTGCTCGAACGTGCCGCGCCTGGTGCCGCACTGGACCCAGCCGATCGTCATCGGCCGTCACGCCTATGGCGATATCTACCGTGCCTCCGAGACGAAAATCGCCGGCCCGGGCAAGGTGACGCTCACCTACCAGCCGGCCGACGGTGGCGCGCCGCTCGAACTCGAGGTGCATGATTTCAAGGGTCCGGGCGTGGTGCTCGGCATGCACAACACCAAGCACTCGATCGAAGGTTTCGCCCGCGCCACCTTCAACTACGGCATCTCACGCAAGCTGCCGGTGTATCTTTCGACCAAGAACACGATCCTCAAGGCCTATGACGGCATGTTCAAGGACGTGTTCCAGGAGATCTTCGACACCGAGTTCAAGACCCAGTTCGACGCACTCGGCCTGACCTACGAGCACCGGCTGATCGACGACATGGTTGCCTGCGCGATCAAGTGGTCGGGCGGCTACGTATGGGCCTGCAAGAACTACGACGGCGACGTGCAGAGCGACATCGTGGCGCAGGGCTTCGGCTCGCTCGGCCTGATGACCTCCGTGCTACTTGCGCCCGATGGCAACACGGTCGAGTCCGAGGCTGCGCATGGCACGGTGACGCGCCACTTCCGCGAGCACCAGAAGGGCCGTGCGACCAGCACCAACCCGATCGCCTCGGTATTCGCCTGGACCCGCGGCCTGATCTATCGCGGCCGCTTCGACAACACCCCGGATGTCACCAACTTCGCCGAGACACTGGAGAAGGTGTGCATCGACACGGTCGAGTCCGGCTTCATGACCAAGGATTTGTCGATCCTGATCGGCCCGGACCAGAAATGGCTCACTACCCAGGACTTCCTGGCCAAGATCGATGACAATATGAAGAAAGCCTCGGTCTGATCAAAATGTAACCTGGGGCACGCTCTTCGGAGCGTGCCCTTTCGGTGTCAGCCGTCATTCTCTCCGCGGCGATACGGCGACAAAGTCGCCAGTTCTTCCATCTCCTCGATCCGCGACGCCCGTTCCTGCACCAGGTAGTCGGCAACCGCGTCGCGCAACCCGGGATGCGTGATCCAATGCGCGGAATAGGTCGGCTTCGGCAGGTAGCCGCGCTGGATCTTGTGCTCGCCCTGCGCACCCGCCTCGACCCGCTTCAGGCCGTGCTCGATCGCGAAATCGATGGCCCGGTAGTAGCAGAGTTCGAAGTGCAGGAACGGCCAGTCGCCTTCGCAGCCCCAGTTGCGCCCATACAGCGCGTCGCGTCCCATCAGGTTGAGTGCCCCGGCCACCGGCTCGCCGTCATGCTCGGCCAGCATCAGTACCACCCGGTCGCCGAGCCGTTCCGACAGCAGCGGAAAGAACCGCTCGGTCAGGTAGGCGCTGCCCCATTTGCGATCGACCGTGGACTGATAGAACCGGTAGAACGCCGCCCAGTGCTTCGGCTCGATGTCCGCACCCCGCAGCGTCCTGAACTCGAGCCCGGCCGCATTGGCATCGCGCCGCTCGCGTCGCAGCACCTTGCGCTTGCGTGAACTGAGGGCACCGAGGAAATCCTCGAAGCTGGTGAACCCGTTGTTTTCCCAATGGAACTGCGTACCCAGCCGCTGCAGCCATCCTTGTGCGCCGAGCGCCTCGTATTCGGCCTCCCGGCAGAAGGTCACATGCACCGACGATAGCGACAGCTCCTCGCACGCCTGAGCGAGCGCCTGCCCAAGCGCCACGGTCATCGCAGCAGCCGGATAACCGCTGTCCGGCCGCACCAGCAGGCGAGGGCCGGGCACCGGGCTGAACGGAGATGCTACCTGGAGCTTCGGGTAGTAGTGCCCGCCCGCGCGCTCGAACGCCTGCGCCCAGCCATGGTCGAACACGTATTCGCCGTGCGAATGCGACTTCGCATACATCGGCGCCACCGCCAGCAGCCGCCCACCCTGGTCGCGCAGGGCGGCATGCTGCGGCAGCCAGCCGGTACGCCGGCCGGTCGAGCCGCTTTCCTCGACTGCCGACAGGAAGGCGTGGCTGACGAATGGGTTGTCGTCGCCGGCACAGGCGTCCCAATCGGCCGCGTCGATCGAGGCGATGGTCGGATGGAGCGAAAGGGAGAGGGAGGGCGCCGCGTCTGTCATCAGGCCGATATGGAACGCAGGCTGGTCTCTAACAGTCTTCCACCTCGAACAAGCCTTCCACCTCGACCGGCGCATCGAGCGGCAGGGACGGCACGCCGATGGTCGATCTCGCATGCCGGCCGGCATCGCCGAACACCGCGACCGCCAGGTCCGATGCGCCGTTCATCACCGTCGCATGCTGGATGAAATCGGGCGTGCAGGCGATGAACCCGCCCAACCGCACCACCCGTTTGATTTTTCCGAGATCGCCGAGTGCTGCCTGAAGCTGGGCGATCACGTTGATCATGCACTGGCGGGCTGCCTGCGCGCCGACCTCTACGGTGATGCCGCCGCCAAGCTTGCCATTGGCGCTCAGCCGGCCTTCGACCAGGGGAAGTTGTCCGGACACCACCAGCAGCGATCCGGTGCGCACGACTGCGACATAGTTCGCGACCGGTGCCGCGGCCACCGGAAGAACGATCCCGAGCGCTGCCAGCCGCTCGACGTAGAGGCCGCTCATGATCCGCCTCCAACGACGCGAAGAACCGTTCGCCCGGTCCGGGGAGAGGTCCCCTGCCTGGGGCGGAACCCGGTTTCCGGCAGGTCCAGCGGCAGCAGCGGACGATCGTCCGCATGCGGGTCGATGTCGGCGTGCGGCGCGTCGGGCAGGGTGCGGCCGAGATAGGCTTCGGACAGCATGCGGAAGGCGTAGTCGAGCAGCGACGTCGCATGCGCGATGCCGCCATCGCCGTCGACCGGCCCGGCCGGACCGAACCGCGTATAGGCGAACGCCTCGACATAGGCCTCGAGCGGCACCCCATGCTGCAGCCCCAGGCTGACTGAACGGGTGAACGCGTCCATCAGCCCGCGCATCGCCGGCGTTTCGCGTGGCGGCGTGATCGCGAGCTCGCCGAGGCTACCATCTTCGAATTCGCCGGTCTGCAGGAACAGCCGGTGACCGCCGACCGCCGCCTTCTGGGTGAACCCGCGCCGGCGCGCCGGCAATTCGCGCCGCAGCGGCCCGGCCAGCAACGTTGTCGGCTGCCGCTCTGGAAGCGGCGGCATGCGATCCACCAGCCCGCCCAGGGCACGGTGCATCGCCAGCCATGCGTCACGACCGGGACGGGGCAGCACGCCGTCGCCGGACAGGCTCAGCGCCAGTGCCGCCTCGGGGGTGAGGCCGCGCCCGGAGAGGCGGGCAAGGGTGCTTTCGGACAGGCGTCCGTCGGGCCGCAGTGGCGAGAAGATCGGCGCGAACCCGCATCCCTCGACACCGAGCAGCGCATCGACCGGTCCCGGCGCCGAAAACCCGGTCTCGATTCGTTGTCCCGGCGGTGCTGCTTCCCGCACGACGGCCGCCAGGGCGGCCAGTCCCGGCACCACGCAGGAGCTCGGCGGACGCACCAGCGGCAACTGGCCGCCATCCTCGTCGCCGCGCATCACGCCGGCCGCGGCGGTGGCCAGGCAGCGCGCTACGTCGCGACCCGGCTCGCCATCGTAATCGAGCCCGAGCCCGGCGAGGCAGGCATCGAGGTTGGTCAGCAACAGGAGCGGTCGGCCGGTGGCGACGGGCGCCTTCGGCTCGACCAGGCGCAGCGCGCTGGAGAGGGTGTGCAGCGCTTCGGTATAACTCTCGGTCTCGAACCCGCTGCCGGGCTTCACGAACCCGGCCAGGTTCAGCACGAACACCGGCGGGTCGTTCGCTCCGGTCGGGGCCGGTCCGGTCCAGATCAGGTGTCCGGGAGCCGCCTGCCGCAGAAGCAGCAGCCGCGCCAGCCGCCGGCCGATCCCATCGACCGCACCCGGCAGGTCGGCCAACCGGTCGATCCAGCGATCGGCCATTTCTGCAAGCGAGGCCGCCCCGTCGCCGGGCGCCATCGCCGCCAGTGCCTGCGCCGCCTCGTCGTCCCAGTCGGTCGGCAAGGTGATGCGCCGGGGCGTGGCATCGGGGTCGGCCGCCGCATGGGCGATCCGCATCCTGACCCCGTTCCAGCGCCCCCGGCTTGCCCGGCTGGTACCCTGGCCCGGAGGTGTTGCGCTGGTCTCGTGTCCGGTCGGGTCGGGGATCTGTGCCATGGCGCGGATGCTAGCCCGTGGCGATTGGTGGCGGAAGCCGCGTCGTGGTGCCGCATCCCGACGGATGGACCCGTAGCCGTCTCGTGCGTATAGGTTGCGACCATGACCAGCATCGGCACCCGCCTTTTCACCCTTCTCAGGGGCCGCCTGATCGGCCGCGATGCCGATGGCCGCGCCTATTACGAATCGCGCAAGCCTGGAGGCTATACCAAGCGGTTTCGCCGCTGGGTGATCTATAACCGCGACGAGGATGCCTCGGCGGTGCCAGCCGAATGGTGGAACTGGCTGCATTACGCTGATGATGCGCCCCTGGCGGCCACCACGCGCCAGCCCTGGCAGATCCCGTTCCAGGCGAACCGCACCGGCGATCCTGCCGGCTATCGTCCGCCGGGCAGCGATTATCGTGGTGGGCTGCGGCCGCATGCGACCGGCGACTACGAATCCTGGACCCCGGACGCCTGAGATCATGGCCACGCTCGACCAGCCGGTTGCCGGCGCCAATTCCGCACCGGTCCTTGCTCATTCACCACGTCGCGACGGCCGCGTCATCGAATTCCTGACCGGCCTGGCGGTGCTCGCGACCCTTGTCGGCCTGCTGGCGTTCGCCGTGATCGGCAATGGTCGGCGTGCAGAAGACGGCTACCGCCTGACCGCAAGGTTCAGCCACATCGACGGGCTCACTGTCGGTTCCGACGTCCGGCTGGCCGGCGTGGCGATCGGGCAGGTGGTTGCCGAGCAGGTCGATCCGAAAACCTACCAGGCGAACGTCACCTTCACCGTGCGCAACGGCATCCAGCTTCCTACCGACAGCTCGGCGGTCGTTACCAGCGACAGCCTGCTCGGCGGCAAATATCTGGCGCTCGACCCTGGTGGCGCCGAGGCGATCCTGAAGCCGGGCAGCCGGATCGACCTCACCCAGGGCTCGATCAGCCTGGAGCAACTGCTGAGCAAATTCATCTTCAGCGTGACGGATGCGATGACCGCGCAGAAACCCAAGCCGTCGGGCTTGAATGCCCCGGGGACTGTTCCTGCGCCGGCCGTATCGTCAACGCCCGCCAGCCCGCAACCGTGACCACGACCTGGCCGCAGGCGGACGGATCGCCGATCGCCTGTCGCGAAAAGCTGCGTGTGCTTACCGAGAATCAGGCCGAACTGCACACCATGCTGCGCGACGTGTTCGACGATGCGGTGCTGATGGGCGTGGACGAGGCTGGGATGCGCCGCATCCTGATCGAGACGATCCAGGCCCTGCCGAGCCCGCATCGCGGTACACCCTCGGCATGAGGGCGCCGTTCGCTCCGGCGACATTCGCCATGCTCATGGCTGCGAACGGGTCGGCGGTTGCCGCCTCCTATGTCGTGGCCCCGGTGATGCCGATCCCGACTGCGTGGCAGGGCCGGTCTCAGGCGGTGGTACGTGTGCTCGACAAGCTGGACGCACATATTGAGACCCTGACCCTGAAGGCCGGTGAGACGGGCATTTACAAGACCCTGAACGTCACCGTCCGGAGCTGCATGGACCGTCCTGACGGGCTTCCACGCGATTCCGGCGCGTTCCTGGACATCCAGGACAAGCGCGGCGAGGTACAGCCGTTCACCGGTTGGACTTTCGCGGGCGAGCCCTCGGTCGGCGTGTTCGAGAGCCCGATCTATGGCGTGCAGCTCGTGACGTGCCAGGGTGACCTGGTCGCCCCAATGGCACCGCCCTTGCCCACGCCCGCACCACCGCCGCCGGACATGGCGTCGAGCCAGTCGCCCGCGGGCCCGTCCGCGAACCCCAACGATGGCGGGCTGACCGACGCCGACAACGGTGCCGAAACCGACCCCGACAGTACTGCCGGCGCATCCGCCGCGCCGCATCCTCCCGTCAACGACCAGACACCGGGCGACGACACCCAGCCCGATCCGGTCTATCCGTCCGGCACCCCACCCTTGGGTGCCTCCCAGACGCCGCCGGCGGACCCGCCGGCCGGACCCCGGAATTGACGAGCGGCCTGCCGGGCCGCGTCGTGAAACCGGTCCGCTCGACACTGGTTCTGTCAGCATGAGCACAAGCACCCGCCACCCGACCATCGCCCGGCTGCCGCCGCCATCACGGGCTGCGTTCCTGCTCGATTTCGACGGCACCCTGGTCGACATCGCGCCGACCCCGGACTCCGTCATGGTGTCACCAGGCCTGCCGGCAGTCCTCACTGCCTTGCGCGACCGGTGCGGTGGCGCCCTCGCGGTCGTCAGCGGCCGGCCGATCGCGCAGATCGACCACTTCATCCCGCGCATCCCGTATGCCGTTGCCGGCGAACACGGAATTGCCGTGCGGCATGCGCCGGACCAGCCGATCGTGCGTGCCGTCCTGCCCGAACTGCCCACGCATTGGCTGGCCGAGGCCGAACGGATCGTGGCCGGTCATCCGGGCGCCAGCGTCGAGCGCAAGCAGACGGGGCTAGTGCTGCATTTCCGCGGCGCACCGGATGCCGGCCCTGCTCTCAAGGCCGAGGCGGAAGCGCTGCTGGCCCAGGACCCGCAGCGCCGGTTTCATCTGCAGACCGCGAAGATGGCCTGGGAGTTGAAGCCCGGTGGGATCGACAAGGGCACCGCGGTCGGCCAGTTGATGCAGCAACCGCCTTTCGCCGGCCGGATCCCGATCTTCATCGGGGACGATGTGACCGACGAGGATGGCATCCGTGGCGCCGAAGCGCTCGGCGGGCTCGGTTTCCGTATTCCGGACGACTTCCCCGATCCGGACGCCTTCCGGGTCTGGCTCGGCGAACTGGCGCGCAGCTCGAACATGGCAGATTCATGGGAAGGCTAGTCATTGTCTCGAACCGGGTTCCGTCGCCGCGCGAGCGGACCCAGCCGGCCGGTGGCCTCACGGTCGGCCTCGCCGATGCGATCAAGGGCCAGCCCAGCCTCTGGTTCGGCTGGTCGGGTAGCTCGCAGGGCAAGGAATCACCTGCGCCGACACCGGAGCTGACCGAGCAGGGTGGCGTCACCTACGCCACCATCGATCTCACGCCAAAGCAGCATGAAGGCTTCTATCAGGGGTTCTCGAACGGCATCCTTTGGCCGGTGTGCCACTACCGGCTCGGCCTCATGCAGTACAGCCGCGAGGAGCTGGAGACCTATCTCGAAGTCAACGCGATCTTTGCACGCAGCCTGAAAACGCTGCTCAAACCGGACGACGTCATCTGGGTGCAGGACTACCATCTGTTCCCGCTCGGCGCCGCGCTCCGGCGTGAGAGCGTCAAATCCAAGATCGGCTTCTTTCTGCACATCCCGTTTCCGCCGGAAGCGCTGTTCCGCGCGCTTCCCGGCGCCGATCTGCTGCTGGCCGATCTCGCCGCCTACGACGTGGTCGGTGTGCAGACCCAGCAGGACGCCGACAACATGAACCAGTCGCTGGCGGCACTCGGTGTCGATGTCCGGGCGCAGGCATTCCCGATCGGCATCGATCCGGTCGCGTTCGCCAAGCAGGCGCTGCGTGGCGAGACCAGCAAGGAAATGGGGCGCCTGACTCAGGCGTTGAATGGCCGCGCACTGATCCTCGGCGTCGACCGGCTGGATTATTCGAAAGGCATTCCCGAGCGGTTCCGTGGTTTCGAGCGGCTGTTGCAACGCTTCCCGGAGCATCGCGGCAAGGTGTCGTTCCTGCAGATTGCCCCGGTGTCGCGTGGCGAGGTCGCGGAATACAAGGCGCTGCGCCGCGAGCTGGATGAGCTGTCCGGCCGCATCAACGGCAACTGGGCCGAAATCGACTGGATCCCGTTGCGCTACATCACCCGCGCGCTGCCAAGGAAGGTGTTGGCCGGCGTGCACCGCCGCGCCGCCGTCGGGCTGATCACGCCGTTGCGGGACGGGATGAACCTGGTCGCCAAGGAATATGTCGCGGCCCAGGATGCAGCCGATCCGGGGGTGCTGGTGCTGTCTCGCTTCGCCGGCGCGGCACCGGAGCTGGTGGACGCGGTGATGGTCAATCCATACGACCCGGACGAGATCGCCGAAGCGCTGGACCAGGCGCTGACCATGGGACTGAAGGAACGGTCCCGGCGGTGGGAGGCGATGAACGAGGCCGTGCATCGCGTTACCGCCGCGAGCTGGGCCCGCGACTTCCTGGCCGTGCTCGATGCAACCCCGAAGCGGAAGCCGCATGCCGCCCATCGATAGACGCGAGGCCGGCCTGCTCCAGGGCGGGTTCTGGGCCCTGGCGGGGTTCTGGGCGATCGCCTGCGTGTGGTGGGCGGAGCATCTCGAGGGCATGGCGCCGTGCGCGCTCTGCCTCTGGGAGCGCTGGCCGTACCGTGCCCTGATCGTGCTGGGGTTCGTCTGGAGTGGATTGGCGGCACTGGAACTGCGTCCGGCCAGGCCGATCGGCATCCTGATCACACTGGTGCTGCTTGCGGCGATCGCGATCGCCGGGATCCATGTCGGCGTCGAGCAGGGCTGGTGGCCAAGCCCGCTGCCGGAATGCATGGCCCCGCATTTCAGCGGCGGCAGCTTCGCCGAGCGGCTCGCCTCGATGCCGGCCCGGCCCGCCAAACCATGCGATTCGCCGAATCGCCTGTTCCAGTGGCTGCCGGTGTCGATGGCGATGATCGATCTGCTCTATGCGGTATCCCTGCTGGTCATCGGGCAGATCGTGCTGCCGCGCCTGCTGACATCGTCACGGAGAGCCTAGTTGAGCGACATACGCCGTTCGTCCTTCTCGCCGCGCCAGCCCGGCGACACCATGGGTGCCGCCCGGATCGCGCGGATGATCCGGGTCGATCATGCCGGCGAATACGGTGCCGAACGTATCTACGCGGGCCAGCTCGCCGTGCTCGGCCGTACCGAAACCGGCGACATCCTGCGCCACATGAAGGACCAGGAGACTGTCCACAAGGACGCCTTCTCGGCGATGATCGCCAAGCGCCGGGTGCGCCCGACCGCGT
>JBPBQO010000101.1:0-13048 GCA_050954785.1 Janthinobacterium lividum
ACGGTATCCAGAGGTCGCCGGTCGCCCGCTGTAAACCGAGGCGTGCGCCGATGACGCCGCGAACTTGCGGACCGCGCATTCCAGCTTCTGTTTCGTGATGCCGACTATTGCAATGCACAAATAATCAACCCTTTCCATTCCGGAATTAGTCGCATAGCGTAGATATGCACTGACGCTTTCCAGTGTCACCGACTTCCAGAGAAAGCGGGGTATCGTCGTGTTGGACTCGTCCGGCATGCTCGTCCTGGGTCTCTACATCTGTGCGACCTTCCTGTTGGTGGCACTCATGATCGGCCTGTCCTTTGTCCTCGGCGGCGTCCGTGACAGCCGTGCGATGCGGCTGCCGTTCGAGTCTGGAATACTTCCGGTCGGAACGGCTCGACTACGACTTCCGGTTCAATACTATGTAATCGCGATGTTCTTCGTCATTTTCGACATGGAAGCGGTCTTCATCTTTGCCTGGGCGCTGGTCGTCAGGCCGGCAGGATGGGCCGGATATATCACCATGATGGTATTTCTTTCTGTCCTGGTCGTCGCCTTTATTTACCTCTGGCGTGTCGGCGCGCTGGAATGGGGACCGCATCCGCGCCGGGTGCGCCCCAACAGGACCGTCATGACAGCAAACGAACGGAGTTGAACGATGCGCTGGTCGCTGACCTCGACCGATCCCGTACCAGGCCGGACCGGACCACATCCCGAAAAGGGCACCACCTTCAGCGAAGCGGTCACCAAAAACCTCGCTTTCGGGCGCCTTCAGGACTTCGTGGCCTGGGGCAGGAAGAATTCGGTTTGGCCGTTCAATTTCGGTCTCTCCTGCTGCTACGTCGAGATGGCGACATCGTTCACCAGTAAATACGATATCGCCCGCTTCGGCTCCGAGGTGCTGCGCTCGACGCCGCGCGAAGCCGACCTGATCGTCATTTCCGGCACCGTGTTCGTGAAGATGGCTCCGGTCATCAAGCATCTCTACGACCAGATGCTGGAGCCACGCTGGGTGATTTCCATGGGCGCATGCGCGAACTCCGGCGGGATGTACGACATCTATAGTGTCGTGCAGGGTGCCGACAGCTTCCTGCCGGTGGATGTCTATGTTCCCGGATGCCCGCCTCGCCCCGACGCGTTGCTCGAAGGCCTGATGCTCTTGCAGAGCATGATCGGCAAGGAACGCCGGCCGCTGAGCTGGATGGTGGGCCCCCAGGGCATCGAGCGCGTCCCGAGGCCCAGTCTTCGCGATATCAAGCGTCCGGAACGTCAGGCGATGCGCGACCTGCGCTCACCCGATACCGTGTAGGAACCACCCAAGATGGATCTGCCGGTTGCACGCGACATCGATCTGGCATCTGGACGCTCCTCAGCGGCCGGGTTCAGACAGCATCGGCAGACGGTGCGCGACGACGTCGAAACAAGCTGGAGCGATCGCGACACGATCCATGACGTGCTCGCGGCCCTGAAGCAAGAAGCGCCCACCAAAATGATGCTGTTCGACCTGACCGCGATCGATGAGCGGCAGCGCACGCGACGCGACGATCAGCCGGCATCGGACTTCACGCTAATCTATCACCTGATGCAATTCGACGATCATCGGGAAATCCGCTTCAAGGTTGCGTTACAGATGTCGTCCCTGACCAGTCCCAGCATCGTCGATCTGTGGCCGAACGCGAACTGGTACGAGCGCGAGATCTGGGATCTGTTCGGGATCAAATTCGAGGGCCATCCCGACCTGCGCCGTATTCTGACGCCACCGACATGGACCACGCATCCGTTGCGCAAGGACCATTACGCACGTGCGACCGAGATGGGCCCGTACGATCTCACCGAGGACAAGGAGATCGCCGAGCAGGAAGCGCTTCGCTTCAACCCCGAAGCCTGGGGTATGAAGCGGCGCAGCGAGCACAGCGACTTCATGTTCCTGAACCTGGGGCCGAACCATCCCAGCGTGCATGGCGTGTTTCGCATCATCCTCCAGCTCGAGGGCGAGGAGATCGTCGAGGCCGTGCCCGATATCGGCTTCCATCACCGCGGCGCCGAAAAGATGGGCGAACGGCAAAGCTGGCACAGCTACATCCCCTACACCGACCGGATCGACTATCTCGGCGGCGTCATGAACAATTTTCCCTATGTCATGGCGGTGGAAACGCTTGCCGGCATAACCGTGCCTCCCCGCGCCGAAATGATCCGGGTGATGCTGGCCGAGTTGTTCCGGCTGGCCAGCCACCTGGTGTTCTACGGCACCATGTCGCAGGATGTCGGGCAGCTCTCGCCGGTGTTCTACATGTTCACCGACCGCGAGCGTGTGCTGGAAATCATCGAGGCGATCTGCGGCTTTCGCATGCACCCCGCTTGGTTCCGCATCGGTGGCGTTGCCGGCGACCTGCCGCAAGGCTGGGACGGGCTGATCCGCACCTTCCTCGACTACCTGCCGAAGCGGCTCGACGAATACGACAAGCTCGTGATGCGGAACCGCATCTTCAAGGCACGCACTAAAGGTGTCGGTGCCTACTCGCTCGATGAGGCGATCGAATGGGGCATCACCGGCCCCGGCCTCAGGGCTTGCGGCCTGGATTGGGACTACCGCCGCCGGGCGCCCTATTCCTGCTACGACCAGCTAGAATTCGATATTCCCACGGCAACGCAAGGCGACTGCTACGACCGGATCGTCGTGCATATCGAGGAGATGCGCCAAAGCCTGCGCATCATTCGCCAATGCATGGACCAGATGCCGGGTGGCCCTGTCATGGCCGACCACAAGCTGGCGACGCCGCCACCACGGCCAAAAACCATGCACGACATCGAGACGCTGATTACCCATTTCCTCAATGTAAGCTGGGGACCGGTCATTCCCGCCGGCGAGGCGCGCGCCTGCGTCGAGGCCACCAAGGGGCTGAACAGCTATTATCTGGTCAGCGACGGCGGCACGACGTCCTATCGAACCCGTATCCGCACGCCCTCCTTCGCGCATCTGCAGATGATCCCGCTGATCAGCCGCGGCGCCTTTGTCGCCGACCTGATCGCCATCATCGGCAGCATTGATTTCGTGATGGCCGATGTCGACCGCTGACATGATCGAGCCCCGCACCGACGAACCCTTGTCGGAGCAGTTGCGCGACGAGATCCGTGCTCTGGGCGAGCATGAGGCGCATCCGCGTGCGGCCTGCATCGCCGCACTCCAGCGCGTGCAGGAAGAATATCGCTGGGTGAGTGACGCGCACCTCCGCGAGGTGGCGCCGCTGCTCGGCATGTCGCCGGCCGACCTGGACGGGGTCGCCACTTATTTCAACCTGATCTTCCGTCGTCCGGTCGGCCGGCGCGTGCTGCTGCTGTGCGACAGCGTGTCGTGCTGGCTGATGCAGCGCGACCGGCTGGACGCGCATCTGCGCCGCAGGCTCGGGATCGTTCCCGGCCAGACCACCCCGGATGGCGACATCACCCTGCTGCCGACTGTCTGTCTCGGCCATTGCGATCATGCACCCGCGATGATGCTCGACAACGAACTGTACGGCGACCTCGACGAGCAGCGCATGGACGCGATCATCGACGGAACCGCGAAGGCCATACCGTGATGGAACGCCCGCTCACCACCAATATCCGTCCCAATGCCCCGCCGCCGGACTGCGCGACATACGAGCGCGCGGGCGGCTACCAAGCGATGCGGCGCGCACTGCTGCGAATGACGCCGGCGGATGTAGTCGGCGAAGTCACCAAGTCGGGCCTGCGCGGCCGTGGAGGCGCAGGTTTCGGCACCGGCCAGAAATGGAGTTTCGTGCCGAAGCGCAAGCCGGGCCGTCGCAGCTACCTGATCGCCAATGCCGACGAGATGGAGCCCGGCACCTTCAAGGATCGGCTGCTGCTGGAAGGCGACCCGCACCAGATGATCGAGGCGGTCATCGTCAGCGCCTACGCGGTCGGCGCGACCGACGGCTACATCTTCGTGCGCGGCGAATACAAGCTGGCGATCGCCCGGCTGACCCAGGCGATCGGCGAGGCCCAGGCTGCCGGCTATCTCGGCGAGGATATACTCGGCTCAGGCTATTCGCTGAACCTGCATATCCATGCCAGCGCCGGCCGCTATATCTGCGGTGAGGAAACAGCGCTGCTGACGGCACTGGAAGGGCGTCGCGCGCAGCCGCGCAGCAAGCCCCCCTTCCCGCAGGTCAGCGGCCTGTGGGGGGCGCCCAGCGTCGTCAACAATGTCGAGACGCTGTGCAACATCCCGCACATCATCGCCAACGGCGCGGACTGGTTCAAGAGCCTGGGCCGTGGCGCTGATGGCGGCACCAAGCTGTACGGCATCAGCGGCCGGGTGAAGCGCCCCGGCACCTGGGAATTGCCGATCGGCACCCCGATGCGCGAGATCCTGGAAGAGCATGCGGGCGGCATGCAGGACGGCTACCAACTCCGCGCCCTGCTGCCCGGCGGCGCATCGACCGCCTTTCTCGGCGCCGACCAGCTCGACACCGCCATGGATTACGGCAGCGTGGAGAAGGCCGGCAGCCGGCTCGGCACCGGTTCAGCGATCGTGCTCGACGACAGGTCATGCCCGGTCGGCATGATCTGCAACCTCGAACATTTCTTCGCCCAGGAATCCTGCGGCTGGTGCACTCCCTGCCGCGACGGCCTGCCCTGGGTCGAGCGCATGCTGCGTGCGCTCGAGGATGGCGACGGCGAGGATGAGGATCTGCACCAGCTTCACCGGCATGTCGGGCTGCTCGGCCCCGGCCGCACCTTCTGCGCGCATGCACCCGGTGCGATGGCACCGTTGGAAAGCGGCCTCAAACATTTCCATGACGAGTTCGAGCGTCATGTCCGCGAGCGGCACTGTCCCTGGAGATAGGCGATGGCAATCATCCATATCGACGGCAAGGAATTCGAAGCCAAGGCTGATACCAATCTGCTGCAGGCCTGCCTGTCCGCCGGCAGCGACCTTCCGTATTTCTGCTGGCATCCGGAGCTGGGCTCGGTCGGCGCCTGTCGCCAATGTGCGGTGAAGCAGTTCAGCGGCCCGGACGACACGCGCGGCCGCATCGTGATGGCGTGCATGACACCGGTGACGGAAGGCGCCCGTCTCTCGATCAAGGACGAGGAGGCCGCGGACTTCCGCTCCAGCGTGGTCGAGTGGCTCATGACCAACCACCCGCACGATTGCCCGGTCTGCGAGGAAGGCGGCGAGTGCCACCTGCAGGACATGACGGTAATGACCGGCCACAAGAACCGGCGCTACCGCTTCACCAAGCGTACCCATCGCAATCAGGACCTGGGCCCGTTCGTCAAGCACGAGATGAACCGTTGCATCGCCTGCTATCGCTGCGTGCGCTTCTATCGCGACTATGCCGGCGGACAGGACCTGGCCGCGTTCGCCTCGAACAACAGCGTGTTTTTCGGCCGGCACGAGAGCGGAACGCTGGAAAGCGATTTCAGTGGCAACCTGGTCGAGGTCTGCCCGACCGGCGTGTTCACCGACAAGCCGTTCTCCGCCAACTATGCGCGGAAGTGGGACATGCGCGGCGCACCCTCGGTGTGCGTGCATTGCGCGGTCGGCTGCAACACCATGGTCAACGAACGCGCCGGCATCGTGCGTCGCGTGCTCAACCGCTACAACGGCGAGGTCAACCGCTACTTCCTGTGCGATCGCGGACGCTTCGGCTACGGCTTCGTCAATGCGGCCGGACGGGTGCGCACGCCGCTGCTGCGCGATGCCTCCGGCGTGCTGCAGCCGGTCGATGCGGCCGAGGCGGTGCAGCGCTTCGCCGATGCATTGCGTGAAGGCCAGGTCATCGGCATCGGTTCGCCGCGCGCGTCGCTCGAGGCGAACTTCGCCCTCCAGACCCTGGTCGGTCGGGCGCACTTCCATTTCGGCGTGTCGGATCTCGAGCAAACCCTGCTGGAAACGACGCTCGATATCCTGCGCGCGCATCCGGCCGCCATCGCGACCTTGCAGCAGGCCGAACAATCCGATGCAGTGCTCGTCCTGGGCGAGGATGTTTGCAAGACCGCACCACGCCTCGGCCTCGCCTTGCGGCAGTCGGTGCGGCAAGCCTCGTTCGAAGCGGCGAACGACGCCAAGGTGCCGCTGTGGCTGGACGCCGCCGTCCGGACCCTTGGCGACGACGTCCTGTCCCCGCTGTTCCAGGTGACGCCGGCCTCGACCGATCTCGATCCGGTATCCACCCTCTGCGTACACCTGGCACCGGACGATATCGCTCGCCTCGGCGCCGCGATCGCGCACCGGATCGATCCCGAGGCCCGCGCGGCCCCGGCACTGCCCGATGCCTTGGCGCAGCAGGCCGACCTGATTGCCGGCGCGCTGCTGGCGGCGAAGCGGCCGCTGATCGTCAGCGGCACCCAGTGCGGCTCGCAGGCGATGCTGAACGCCACAGCCGATATCGCGCGCGCGCTGCACCGCACCCGGCCCGACACGCGGCTGGTCCTGACGATGCCCGAGTGCAACAGCATGGGACTGGCAATGCTTGGCGGCCAGCGGCTGGACTCCGCGATCGAGGCGCTCGACAGCGGCGACGCCCGAACGGTGATCGTGCTGGAAAACGACCTCTCCCGCCGTATGCCGGACGAGCGGCTGACCGGGGCGCTGCGAACTGCGGCCCGTGTGATCGTCCTGGACCATCTGCAGAGTGCGACCTCCGGACTGGCCGACCTGGTTCTTCCGGCCGCCAGCTTCGCCGAAACCGACGGCACCCTCGTCAGCAACGAGGGCCGGGCACAACGCTTCTTCCAGGCGAGCTATCCCGCCGCGCCGATCCAGGATTCCTGGCGCTGGCTGCGTGACGCGGCACGCGCCGCGGGACGCAACGAGGATTTCTCGTGGGCCAACCTGGACGACGTCATCGCCGCCCTCGGCGTGGCCCATCCGGCCCTTGCGGCCGTGCGCGATGCGGCACCGGGTGCGACCTTCCGGATCAACGGCGCGCGCATCCGCAGCGAGACGCATCGCTTCAGCGGACGGACCGCGTCGCAGGCCGACATCAGCGTGCGCGACCGCATGCCGGAAACCAATCCGGACGCGCCGCTGAGCTCGACCATGGAAGGCTTCTACGGCGACATGCCGGCCGCGTTGCGCCCGTTCTACTGGGCGCCGTCCTGGAACTCGGTGCAGTCGTTGAACAAGTTCCAGGAAGAGGTCGGCGGCCCGTTGCAGGGTGGCGATCCCGGGATCAGGCTGCTGGACGCCAGCCCGGTTGCCGGTGCCTATCACCCGGTCATTCCGGTAGCGTTCGTGGCACGCGACAATGAATTGCTGGTGCTGCCGGCCGGCCGCCTGTTCGGCTCCGAGGAGCTGAGCGACCGGTCGCCCTCCTGCGCCTCCCGCATCGCCCCGCCGTCGCTCTCGGTCTCGCCCGCCATGCATGCCCGGCTCGGGGACACGATACGGCTGACCCTGGACGGCACCGGCCACGCCGTGGCGGTCACCACCGATCCCAGCCTGCCGGACGGCGTGGCGCGCTATCCCGCCCATGCAGCACCGTTCGCGGCATTCGACGCACCGCAATGGGCCGCGATCACGCCGGGTGCCGCATGACCATCGGGTTCGGGATCTTCCAGATCGTCGTCAGCCTGGTCGTACTGCTGAGCACGGCGGCCTTCCTCACCTGGGTCGAGCGGCGACTTCTGGCCGTCTGGCAGGACCGCTACGGGCCCAACCGGGTCGGCCCGTTCGGACTTCTCCAGGCAGTCGCCGACGGGGTGAAGATGCTGTTCAAGCAGGACTGGACGCCCCCGTTCGCCGACCGCCCGGTGTTCGTGCTGGCGCCGGCGATCGGCATGGTCACGGTGCTGCTCGGTTTCGCGGTCATCCCGGTGACATCAGGCTGGAGCCTGGCCGGCGGCCTCAATGTCGGGGTGCTGTTCTTTCTCGCGATGACATCGCTCGGCGTCTACAGCGTCGTGCTGGCCGGCTGGGCCTCGAACAACAAGTTTGCCCTGCTCGGCGGCATGCGCGCGGCAGCGCAGATGGTCAGCTACGAAGTGTTCATGGGCCTGTCGCTGCTCGGCACCGTGATGCTGGCGCACTCGTTCAGCCTGAACGACATCGTGCTGGCGCAAACCCATCTGTGGTTCATCGTGCCGCAGTTCCTCGGCTTCGTGACGTTCCTGTTGGCCGGGATCGCCGAGACGCACCGCCTGCCGTTCGATCTGCCGGAAGGCGAGAACGAGCTCGGCGCCGGCTTCCACACCGAATATTCCGGCATGAAGTTCGGCATGTTCTTCATCGCCGAATATGCCGGCATCGTGTTGATCGCCGCGATGGTCACCACCCTGTTCCTCGGCGGGTGGCTCGGCCCGGTGCTGCCGCCGCTGGTGTGGTTTGTGCTGAAGACCGGCGTGCTGATCTGCTTCTTCATCCTGCTGCGGGCAGCGCTGCCCCGGCCCCGTTACGACCAGCTCATGGCGTTCGGCTGGAAAGTCCTGCTCCCGGTCTGTCTTCTGAACGTCGCCGTGACCGGCGCAGTGATGCTTCTCGTCTCGCCCTAGGATTTCCCGCAATGCTCAGCTCCGTGCGCACGCTCTGGCTGACTTTCCTGCACATGTTCCACCGTCGCGAGACGGTGCAATATCCCGAACAGAAACCGTATCTGTCGCCACGTTATCGCGGCCGGATCATTCTCTCGCGCGATCCGGACGGCGCCGAGCGCTGCGTGTCCTGCAACCTGTGTGCGGCGGTCTGCCCGGTCGACTGCATCAGCCTGCAGAAAACCGAAGACCAGGGCCGCTGGTATCCCGAATATTTCCGGATCAACTTCTCCCGCTGCATCTTCTGCGGCCTGTGCGAGGAGGCCTGCCCGACCTATGCGATCCAGCTCACCCCCGATTTCGAGATGAGCGAATACGAGCGTCCCAACCTCGTCTACGAAAAAGAGGATCTGCTGATCAGCGGCACCGGCAAATACCCGGATTATAATTTCTACCGCGTCGCCGGAATGGCCGTGCCCGGCAAGGACAAAGGCGAGGCCGAACGCGAGGACCCGCCGGTCGACATCCACAGCCTGCTGCCGTGATTTGCGATGAACCTGCTCTTCACCCTCAGCGCCATCGTCGCCGTGATCTCGACGACCATGGTCATCACCCGCACCGTCACCGTGCACGCGCTGCTGTATCTCATCGTCTCGCTGCTGGCGGTGGCGACCATTTTCTACACGCTGGGCGCTGCGTTCGCCGCCGCGCTCGAAATCATCATCTATGCCGGCGCGATCATGATCCTGTTCGTGTTCGTCATCATGATGCTCAACATCGATGCCGACGACGCGGCCCGCGAGAACGCTTGGCTGGCACCGAGTAGCTGGGCCGGCCCGGCGCTGCTGGCCGCCGTGCTCGGCGCCGAGCTGCTCTATGCCGGGGTGGTGGGACGCGGCGAAGCGACCGGTGTCGCCGTGGTCGGGCCGCAGCAGGTCGGGCTGGCCCTGTTCGGGCCGTATCTGCTCGCCGTCGAGCTGTCCTCGATCCTGCTGCTGGCAGGCCTGATCAGCGCTTTCCATCTTGGCCGCGAAAGCGGCAGAGGGGTTTGAAACCATGGGCACCGTCTCACCGCAGAACGCAATCCTGCTCGCCGCGATCCTGTTCGCGCTCGGTCTCGCCGGCGTCCTGATCCGACGCAACCTGATCTTCATGCTGATGTCGATCGAGATCATGCTGAATGCGACAGGCCTCGCCTTCGTCGCCGGCGGCGCGCGCTGGGGCCAGCCGGACGGGCAGATCATGTTCCTGCTGGTGCTGACGCTGGCCGCCGCCGAGATCTCGGTCGGACTGGCCTTGATCCTCCTGTTGCAGACCCGCCGTCCGACGCTCGATTCCGATACCGGCAATATCCTGGGGGGATGAACGATGCACGCGCTGCTCGCCTTCGTCCTGATCTTCCCGTTGCTCGGCAGCGTGGTCCTGATGCTGGCCGGCCGACGACTGGGCACGGGCGGCGTACGCATCGTCGGCGTAGGCTCCGTCGGCATCGCCGCAGCCCTGGCCTGCATCGTCGCGATCACGCAGATCGAACCCGGTGGAGCGGTGACGCCGTTCGACCTGACCCTGTGGCACTGGATGAGGATCGGTTCGTTCGCTCCCGACGTGGCGTTGCGTCTCGACGGCCTGTCGCTGGCGATGATGCTGGTCATTACCGTGATCGGGTTCCTGATCCATCTGTATGCTTCGGCCTATATGGACGGCGACGCCGGCTACGCCCGGTTCTTCGCCTACATGAACCTGTTCGTCGCCGCGATGCTCTTGCTCGTCCTGGCCAACGATCTATTGGCGCTCTATGTCGGATGGGAAGGCGTCGGGCTGTGCAGCTACCTGCTGATCGGCTTCTGGTACGACGATCCCGCCAACGGCCGTGCCGCACGCAAGGCATTCATCGTCACCCGCATCGGTGATACCGCACTCATCACCGGCCTGTTCCTGCTGGCGACCCGGTTCGGCACGCTGTCGATCCAGCCGCTCATGCAACAGGCCGCGAGTACCTGGCCGCAGGGCAGCCTGATGCCGACCATCGCGGCATTCCTGCTGCTGGGCGGCGCGCTCGGCAAGTCGGCGCAACTGCCGTTGCAGACCTGGCTGGTCGACGCGATGGCCGGGCCGACGCCGGTATCAGCCCTGATCCACGCGGCAACCATGGTCACCGCCGGCGTCTACCTGATCGCGCGCACCCACGTGCTGTTTGCACTGGCCCCGGACGCTATGCTGGTGACCGGCGCGATCGGCGCGGTCACCCTGCTGCTATCCGGCGCCAGTACGCTCGTGCAGACCGACATCAAGCGCATCCTCGCCTATTCGACGATCAGC
Organism: Janthinobacterium lividum; assembly: GCA_050954785.1. Taxonomy (GTDB): domain Bacteria; phylum Pseudomonadota; class Alphaproteobacteria; order Acetobacterales; family Acetobacteraceae; genus Lichenicola. The sequence continues at coordinate 10,783 of JBPBQO010000101.1, forward strand.
CAGATCGGCTACATGTTCCTGGCTTTGGGCGTCGGCGCCTGGGATGCGGCGATCTTCCACCTCGTCACGCACGCCTTCTTCAAGGCACTGCTGTTCCTGTCGGCCGGCGCGATCATCCTGCGCCTGCACCACGAGCAGGATATCTTCAAGATGGGCGGCCTGCGCCGGAGGATGCCGGGCGTGTTCTGGTGCTTCCTGATCGGCAGCGCATCATTGGCGGCACTGCCGCTGATCACTGCCGGCTTCTACAGCAAGGAAGCGATCCTGCAGGGCGCGTGGAACGGCGGTGCCGCGGGCCGCGTGCTCTGGTGCGCCGGGCTGGTCGGCGCGTTCCTGACCGCGCTCTACATCTTCCGCGCTTTCTTCATCGTGTTCCTGGGCCCGGTGCACACCGTGCCGCACGGCGTCACTGGCTGGCGCATCGGCCTGCCGCTCGGCGTATTGTCGGTGCTGGCCCTCATCGGCGGCTTCCTGCAGACGCCCGCCCTGTTCGGTTCGAGCGCCATCATGCCGCACCTGCTCGGCGGCGTGTTCGGAGCGCCAGTCGAGATCGCCGGTGAGTCGGCTTGGCCGCTGGTGGTCGCATCGCTTGTGCCGCTTGTCGGCATCGGCCTGGCGTGGTGGCGGTTCTCGTCCCATGCCGAACTCGCGCCGAGCCAGTCCGCCCCGGCCCGCCTGCTCCGCACCGGATGGGGTTTCGACGCACTGTATGACGCGCTGATCGTCCGCCCGCTGCTCTGGCTGGTGCACATCAACCGCGACGACATCATCGATCGTTTCTACGAAGGCATCGGCGTTGCTACCCGCCATGCCCACGATGCGCTGCGGCTCACCCAGACCGGGCGCGTCCGTTGGTACGCAGGCTGGGTCGCGGCCGGCTCGATCACCGCTCTTGCGATCGGATTATTCGCATGATGCTCCCCCTGCTCATCATCGTCCCGCTGCTGGGCGCGCTGATCGCCTGTCTCGGTGGCGCCAGCCGCTCGAACTGGCCGCGCTGGCTGACGATCGGCTCCCTGCTGGTCGATGCCGGATTGCTGACCGCCCTGTCCGTCGCCACTCCGGATCCCGGCCTGCGCGCCGGCTGGCTCGCGCATTTCTCGTCGTCCTGGATCCCGCAGCTCGGCATCGGCCTGCGGCTCGACATGGACGGGCTCAGCCTGCTGCTGCTCTGGCTGACACTGGCCCTTTCGGTCGTCAGCGTGGTGATTTCGTGGAAGGAAATCACCGAGCATGTCGGCTTCTTCCATGTGTGCCTGCTGGCCACGACGTCCGGCGTGATCGGCGTGTTCCTGTCGACTGACCTGTTCCTGTTCTTCTTCTTCTGGGAGATCATGCTGGTCCCGATGTATTTCCTCGTCGCCATCTGGGGTCACGAACGCCGGGTGCATGCGGCGATCAAGTTCTTCCTGTTCACCCAGGGCAGCGGCCTGCTGATGCTGCTGGCGATCTTCGGGCTCGTGTTCGCGCATCGCCAGGCGACCGGGCTATTCACCTTCGACTACTTCCAGCTCCTCGGCACCCGCATGCCGCCCGGCACCGAGATGCTGCTCATGCTCGGCTTCTTCATCGCCTTCGCCGTGAAGCTGCCGGTGGTGCCGTTCCATAGCTGGCTGCCCGACACCCACACACAGGCGCCGACCGCCGGAAGCGTGCTGCTCGCCGGTATCCTGCTGAAGACCGGCGCCTACGGCCTGATCCGGTTCACCGTGCCGCTGTTCCCGGACGCGGCCCGGCTGTTCACGCCGGTGGCGCTGGCGCTGGGCGTGATCGGTATTCTCTATGGCGCACTGCTGGCGATGGCGCAGACCGACATGAAGCGGCTGGTCGCCTACAGCAGCGTCAGCCATCTCGGCTTCGTCCTGCTCGGCATCTTCGCCTGGAACAGCCTGGCCCTGCAGGGCGTGGTCATCCAGATGATCGCGCATGGGGTCAGCACCGGCGCGTTGTTCATCCTGGTCGGCACCCTGCAGGACCGGCTGCACACCCGCGACCTACGAAAAATGGGCGGGCTCTGGCACAGCGCGCCGCATTTCTCGGCGATCTTCCTGTTCTTCGGTGTGGCGTCGCTCGGGCTCCCCGGCCTCGGCAACTTCGTCGGCGAGTTTCTGACCCTACTCGGTACCTATCGGGTCAGTCCGCCCGCCGCGATCCTCGGCGCCGTCGGGCTGGTGATGGCGGCGGTCTACGTGCTCATGCTGGTGCAGCGCAGCCTGCTCGGACCGAGCCAGCCGGGAGCAGTGATCACCGACCTGTCCCGCCGCCA
>JBPBQO010000102.1:0-3454 GCA_050954785.1 Janthinobacterium lividum
GCCGTCTTCAGCAGGCAGTCGCCGACATGATGGCCAAAGGTGTCATTGACGACCTTGAGATTGTCGAGATCGACAACAAGTAGCCCCCATTGCCCGGGCAGATCGCAATCGAGCGTTGCCAGAGCGGCATCAAACGCTGCCCGGTTGCCCAAGCCAGTGAGCGCGTCGGTGAACGCGCGCCGCTCATGGTCGACGACACGCTGGTGCCGCTCGAGGGCAATAATGCACAGGTGAACGCATTGCCGGACAATCGACCTCTCTCGCTCGGTCGGGCCCCTGCATTCGTCATAATAAAAGGCGAATGTGCCGATCGCTTCGCCGGACACACTGAGTATCGGGCTGGACCAGCATGCCCGCAAATTGAACGGGAGCGCCAGATGCTTGAATGCGGCCCATCGGGGATCGTTTTCGATGTCGACGACAGTCACCTCCTCACGGAGGTAGGCTGCGGTTCCACACGATCCGGCGTTCGGGCCGATCGGCAAGCCGTCCAATGCTGCCGAATAATCGGGCGGAAGGCTTGGCCCGGCGAGCGGGTGGATCAGGCCCGCCCGGTCGATCGTCAGGATCGAGCAGATAACGCCGGTAGCAAGCTTTTCCGCTTCCTTGCACACGCGGTCTGCGGTGCTCGCAAGCGTCGCGCCCGTCGCGATCATTTCAAGGATAGTATTTTGGAACTTCAACACAACGCGAGACCCATTGCCAATGACGGAACTCACTGAGCATGAAGGAGCCGATGTAACATTCACGCAGGTCAGGATCAAGTAACTGTATCTACCGGCTATGCTTCGCGCAAATCATACCAATGTACATTGGTGGAGATGAAAAACATCCTCGCCCTTGCCTCGACGATTGCCTCGATCCTCGCGCCATGAAAATTATACTTAATTTTGGTTGTTCGTACACGCAGCCTGCCTGACTTAAGGTAGCTGCAATAAGCTTCGAAAGAGTACGCGGGTCGCTTGTCGATGTCGGTGTGGCCTCCAACTCAATTTCCAGCGTGGTGCATCCGACCCGGCTTGGGATCGTTCGATGACCATGCAGCAGCAGAAGGTATGCCGGATTTTTCCGATGCTTCAGGTCCGTCAGCCCCGTGGAGGCGAAGGCGGCAGGTCTCGTCCGACGCATGATCGCCGACGGATCGAGGCATGAGCGTGGTTGCGCGACCGGGCCGTCGAATTCTTACTCTTATACTGATCGCGATCGTCTTCCTGTTCGCCGCCTTTCTCGTGTTCGCACACCGCTCGTCCATCGCCGAAGTTCCAACCCCAACTCGCACCGCTTTTGCTGCAAAGGACATCGAGCGTGGCAGAGCGCTCGCGCTGATCGGCAACTGCTCAAGCTGCCATACCGCGGCAGGCGGGCGTTCCTTCGCAGGCGGAGTCCCGATCGCGACCCAGTTCGGCACACTCTACGGCTCCAACATCACCCCGGATCAGGCAACCGGGATCGGCGGCTGGTCGCGGGCGGCATTTGTCCGGGCGATGCGCGAGGGCGTCGGGCGCGATGGCAGCCACCTCTATCCCGCCTTTCCCTATGATCATTTCAGCCGCATTGCCGACGGCGACCTTGCCGCGCTGTATGCGTATCTGATGACGCGCACGCCGGTGCGCGGCAGGCCGCCCGCGAACCGTCTTATCCCGCCGCTTGGCTTCCGGCCGCTTCTCGCGGGATGGAAGCTCCTGTTCTTCAGGCCGGCGCCGTTCACCGCCGACCCGCGACACGACGCCGATTGGAACCACGGCGCCTATCTCGGCGAAGGCCTTGCGCATTGCGGCGGCTGCCACAGCCCGCGCGGCGTCCTTGGCGACGAAAAGCGCGATCACCCTTATGCCGGCGGCTGGGCAGAAGGGTGGTACGCACCACCGCTCAACGCCGCGTCGCCCGCAGTGCGCGCATGGACGGTCGACCGACTGGACACCTATCTCCGCAGCGGCCTCAGCACCACGCACGCTGCCGCAGCAGGTCCAATGGGCGAGGTGGCGCACAATCTGTCACAGGTGCCTGACGTGGACGTGCGGGCGATCGCGACCTATTATGCAGCGCTGCTCGCCGGAGCCCGAGCCGCTCGGCGCGAACCCGCGCTCGCCGACCGTAAGCTCGCGGCGACCCGCGCCCATTCTGAAGGGGCCGCGCTATTCGCGGGCGCTTGCGCCGTGTGTCACGAACCGGGCGCACCGATGATGATCGCCGGGCGCCCGCCGCTGCAGCTCGGAACGCACTTCCACGAAGCTACCCCGCGCGACCTGATCCAGACGATCATCCACGGCGTGGCCCCGCCGGTCGGTGGGCGGGGACCGTACATGCCTGGCTTCAGCGGCACGCTCACCGATGCTCAGGTTGCGCAGGTCACGGCGTATCTCCAGGCGCGCTACGGCACCGTAGGCTGGGGCGATCTGGACAAGGAAGTCGCCAAGGCGCGCAAGGAAAGCCAGCCATGATCGAGCTTTCCGTCAACGGGGCAACCCGGCGCGTCGATGTCGATCCGTCAACGCCATTGCTGTACGTCTTGCGCGGCGATCTCGAGTTGGTCGCCGCCAAGTTTGGCTGCGGGCTCGGCCAGTGCGGGGCGTGCACGGTGCTGGTGGACGACCAGCCGGTGTTTTCCTGCCTGACGCCGATCGCCGCGCTGTCCGGGCGCGCCATCACGACGGTCGAGGGATTGGGCACGCGCGAGCATCCCGGCAGCGTGCAAAAGGCGTTCGAGATCGAGCAGGCGGCGCAATGTGGCTATTGCATCCCCGGCATGATGGCGCGCGCCGAAGCTTTGCTACGCCGCACGACCACCCCGAGCGAGGCGGAGATGCGCAGCGCGATGAGTCCATCGCTGTGTCGGTGCGGGACGCATCTTCGCATTCTCCGAGCCGTGCGCAGGGCGGCGGCGATGCGCGGCGGCGGCGTGACGAACCCTGCGGAGCCGGTGACGTGATCGCGCCCAATCGGCGAGACTTGCTGGCCGGCGGCGGGCTGGTCGTGTTCTTTGCGATGACGGATACCGCCTTTGCCGCTCCCGACGATGGCCAGTCGAAGGGCATGTCCGGGGGCGGCGAGGGCGGCGGTGGGCCGAAGAAGGTGCGGCCCGACCTGCCGGGCAGCCTGTCCACCCAGCCGATCCTCGATGGGTGGATCCGGATCGCGCCGGATGGTCACGCCACCGTCTTCACCGGCAAGGTCGAGCTCGGCCAGGGCATCAAGACCGCGCTGATGCAGCTGGCGATGGATGAGCTCGACTTGCCTGACAAAAGCCTGACGCTGGTTACCGCGGATACCGCGCGCACGCCCGACGAGGGGATCACCGCCGGCAGCCACTCGATGCAGGACAGCGGCACCGCGATCGTCAACGCCGCTGCCAACGTTCGCCACCTGCTGGCCAAGGAAGCCGCACGACGGTGGGGTGTCGCATCCGAGACGGTGTCCACAAGGCAGGGAACGGCCCGAAGCGCGGATGGCCGCA
>JBPBQO010000103.1:0-2484 GCA_050954785.1 Janthinobacterium lividum
TTTCGGTCGGCATAGCAAACGTCCGCTCACAGGACCCGCCAATCACCCATATTATGTCCGACTTGAGACCGAAAACGGCCGAAGCTACTTCCAGCCCAATCCGCCTCTCGCAACCTCTTTGTTGCATAATGAAGACTTCCGGCACGCTCCGGCCATGCTGACAGTCTTGACCTTCCGTTGCAGAAGTCCGTGCCGCTATTTACAGCCGCTGTGAGGTACCGCGCAGCGGCCCCCCGGCGGGCCACCATCGCGGCTTGGCCGCTCAGCAAGCTGCTGACGCCTTAAAACGCCCTTGTCACCTCGGGCTTATACATGTTGGACGGCGTGAACCCAGAGCGCTCGGCGGGACGAGGCTTGCGCACCCAGACCTCACGGTTCGGATGTAGGCCGCCGCCACGGATTGCCGATACCGCGGTATGACGGGCGCGGTGGAGCAGCCGAGTGTCGGCAATGCCGCACTTCGGGTGAACGCCGCCGTTCGCCGCAACGACCTTGTCCCAGGCTGCTTTGCGCCGCGCCAGCGTGGCAGGATCCTGGAGGGCGGTGCAGGTCAACTCGTTCGTGTTGAGGTCCACCACGACTTCGTCGCCGTCTTCGATGAACGCGATCGGGCCACCTAAAGCCGCTTCTGGGCCAACGTGGCCGATGACGAGCCCCACCGAGCCGCCGGAGAACCGCGCATCCGTCATCAGGCCCACCACGATGGCCCGCTCGCGGCACAGCGTCGTGATGCGCGAGGTGGGATCAAGCATTTCCGGCATGCCCGGCGCGCCGCTCGGCCCTTCGTAGCGGACGATGATCATGTCGTGGTTTTGGAAACGCTCGGGCGTGCGGTCCAGCGCGTCCAACAGGTTTTGCTCGCCCTCGAAGACTCGCGCTCTGCCGCGAAAGACGCCGTTCTCCAAGCCGCCCTCAACGCCCGCAAGTTTCAGGATGGCGGAGAAGTCAGGCGACAGATTGCCGCCCAGCACGCGTAGGCCGCCAGTCGGCTTGTAGGGGCTTTCGACAGGGTGGATCACCTTGCCGTCCGCGCGCCCTGTCCCGAGACGGGCAACCTGGGCCGCCAGGGTCTCACCGGTGCAGGTCATGACCTCCCCGTTGAGCAGTCCGGCTTCAAGGAGCTCCCGCACGATAACCTGCACCCCGCCGACCTGATCGATGTCGACCATCGAGTATTTGCCGTAGGGTCGAGCGTTGGTGAGCACCGGCACGACATGCTGCGACAGGTGGTTGAACTCCTCCGGGGTCATGATCTCCCGCCAGAAGTCGCCATAGCCGGCCGCGCGCGCGATCTCGGGCGCGTGCAAGGTAACGTTGGTCGAGCCGCCGACCGCCATCGCCACGATCATGGCGTTCCGCAGCGAGTCACGCACGACGATGTCGCGCGGCCGCAGGCCGGCCTCCATCATGTTGACGAGGTGTTCGACGAGTTCGGCCGGAAACCCATCCTGCCGACGCGGGTCATCGGAGGCGGGCGCCACCATGTGCAGCGGCTGCATGCCGACAACGCCGATGAAGGTCTGCATGGTGTTATAGGTGAACATGCCGCCGCAGCTGCCGATGCCAGGGCAGGCATGGCAGGCAATATGGTGCCGGTAGGCTGGGTCCGGGTGAGCAGCAACCTGATAGGCGCTGACGATGTCGAGCGCCTCGCCAGTCTGCGGGTCGCGGCCGGGATGGATCGGTCCGTCGGACATGATGATCGCCGGCTGGTTGTGCTCAAGCAGCGCGGCGAGTGTGCCGACAGGCGGCTTGTCGCACGCAACTACCGCGATGGTCCCGGCCAGGCCCGTAGCCTCCAGGTGCTCGCAGAGCGCGTCATGCGTCACCTCGCGGCCAATCAGGGAGTAACGCATCTCGCGCGTGCCGTTGCGGATGCCGTCTGAGGTGGCAATGGTGTACTCGGGCTGCACCAGTCGCAGCTTTAGCTGGCCCTGGGCAGTGCCGATACGGCTCTTGAGACGAGCGTGGATCGCTTCGACCTTCGCCGTGACGCCGAGGTAACACTGGCTATCGCCCTTGGTGCCGACCACGCCCACGGAGGGTTGGTGAATAAGGTCGGGATCGGTTCCGAGTTCGCGCGCGAGACCGATGGTCTGGGCGGAGCGGCCGGGATGATGGTCGATGAGAACGATCTTCGAATCAGTCACGGACGCTTCCCTTCTCGTCGTCAGAACCTTGGCAGGCGAGGGTGCAGCTCGCCTAGCGCGGCGGTGCGGTATGACGGCGATGTCGGCGGGACACAAGCGGCAGGTCGAAGCCCAGCGACCCGCCCTGGAAAGCCCCACTTTCCCCGGCAACGAGTAATTGTTGAACAGCTTCGATCAATCTGACACGGGCCTGGACTATTCGCGGCGCTGCTGGCGACTGACCGCTTTCGGGAACGGCCAAACTGTCGGCCTCTGGCCGCAATGAGGTCGGTAGCAGAACCGTTCAGCCCAGCCGGAAGGTCCGGAAACCACCCCAAGCTGACGACCGCGGCCT
>JBPBQO010000104.1:0-2210 GCA_050954785.1 Janthinobacterium lividum
TACGACCGGTCGGACAGCCGGCAGTCCGGGGTGTTCACCCAGAAGGCGGGCGGTCCGTCGCAGACCGTGACCGACACGAACTTCAAGCGTCGACGGGACTGCAACGTTCGCGATGCCGGGCTGGTCCAGCAGATCCAGGCCCGGATCGTCCGGCGGGTCGTGCCTGAGATACGCAAGGTGTACCAGTTCGAGGCCACCCAGCTCGAACGGCTGATTCTGGCATCCTACGATGCCAGCGACCACGGCTGCTTCGGAGCGCATCGGGACAATACCGTCACGGCGACGGAACATCGCCGCTTTGCCGTCTCCATCAACCTGAACCAGGACTTCGATGGTGGCGAACTGGTATTCCCCGAGTTCGGCCGTCGTGGCTATCGACCGCCGGCCGGTGGCGCCATCGTCTTTTCCTGCTCGCTGATGCATCTGGTCACGCCGGTCACCGCCGGCCGGCGAATTGCCTGCCTGCCGTTCGTCTATGACGAGGCGGCAGCGACACTGAAGCGGGCCAATGTAGCGGCTGCTCAGGAAAGTCGTTCCGCGGTTCGGTGACGGCAGCGCAGGCTCCGGCGCGGCTCTTGAGCGCCGACGGCGCGGCACCACATCCTGTTACGGCAGGACCGGCCATGCGTTGCCTCTCGGGGGACGCTGATCTGGCATCGGTCCGCAACGCCAGTCGCCTGATACAGAGGGACAGGGAAAGATGGATCTGGAAAAGTTCACTGAGCGGTCGCGTGGCTTCCTGCAGGCTGCCCAGACGATCGCTTTGCGCGATTACCACCAGCGGCTCACGCCGGAGCATCTGCTCAAGGCGCTGCTCGACGACGAGGAAGGCGCTGCATCCGGTCTGATCCGGGCGGCCGGCGGCGATCCGCAGGTGGCTCGCCTCGCCGTCGAGGCGGAACTGGGCCGGCTCCCGAAGGTGCAGGGCAGTGGCGCCGGGCATCCGCAGGCCACGCCGGAGCTGGTGCGGGCGCTCGACGGCGCGCAGCAGGATGCCCAGAAGGCCGGTGACAGCTTCGTTGCCCAGGACCGGCTGCTGGTGACGCTGGCCGGCATGGATCAGCCGGCCGGGCGGGCGCTGGTCCAGGCAGGCGCCTCGAAGCAGGCGCTCGAGCGGGCGGTGGCGGAGATACGCAAGGGCAGGAAGGTCGACAGCGAGAACGCCGAGGCCGGCTTCGACGCCTTGAAGAAGTATGCCCGCGACGTGACCGAGGTCGCGCGTGCCGGCAAGCTCGACCCGGTGATCGGCCGTGACGAGGAGATCCGGCGCACCATCCAGGTGATCGCCAGGCGCACCAAGAACAACCCGGTGCTGATCGGCGAGCCGGGCGTCGGCAAGACCGCGATCGTCGAGGGCCTGGCGCTGCGCATCGTCAACGGCGACGTGCCGGAGGCGCTGAAGGGCAAGCGGCTGATGGCGCTGGACCTGGGCGCGCTGGTCGCCGGCGCCAAGTTCCGCGGCGAGTTCGAGGAGCGGCTCAAGGCGGTGCTCAAGGAGATCGAGACCGCCGCCGGCGAGATCATCCTGTTCATCGACGAGATGCACACGCTGGTCGGCGCCGGCCGCGCGGACGGCGCGATGGATGCGTCGAACCTGCTCAAGCCCGAGCTGGCACGCGGCACGCTGCACTGCATCGGCGCCACCACGCTCGACGAGTATCGCAAGTACATCGAGAAGGACCAGGCGCTGGCCCGCCGCTTCCAGCCGGTGTTCGTGGGCGAGCCGACCGTGGCGGATACGATCTCGATCCTGCGGGGGATCAAGGAGAAGTACGAGCTCCATCACGGCATACGCATCACCGACGGCGCGCTGGTCGCCGCGGCGACGCTGTCGAACCGCTACATCACCGACCGCTATCTGCCCGACAAGGCGATCGACCTGATGGACGAGGCGGCCAGCCGGCTCCGCATGCAGGTGGACAGCAAGCCGGAGGCGCTGGACGAGCTCGACCGGCGGCTGATGCAGCTCAAGATCGAACGGGAGGCGCTGAAGCGCGAGGACGACGCCGCCAGCCGTGACCGGCTGTCCAGGCTCGAGGTCGAGATCGCCGACCTGGAGGAGCGTTCGAATGCGCTGACAGCGACTTGGCGTTCGGAGAAGGACCGCGTCAACGAGACCCAGAAGCTGAAGGAGCGGCTGGACCAGGCCCGTTCCGAGGTCGAGATGGCGCAGCGGCGCGGTGATCTCGGTCGGGCATCGGAGCTCATGT
>JBPBQO010000105.1:0-1787 GCA_050954785.1 Janthinobacterium lividum
CCACCCCGGCACGCCCATGGCCCTGGCGCCGGTCGGCTACACCGTGTGGCAGCGTTTCCTGCGCACCGATCCGGCCGAGCCGAGCTGGCCGAACCGCGACCGCTTCGTGCTGTCCGTCGGCCACGCATCGATGCTGCTCTACTCGCTGATCCATCTCGCGGGAATCCGCGCGGTCAACGAGCACGAGGATCGCAACGCCCCGGCGCTGACCATCGACGACCTCAAGGCGTTCCGCCAGGCCGACAGCAAGACCCCGGGGCATCCCGAGTATCGCATGACCTCGGGGGTGGAGACCACGACCGGCCCGCTCGGCCAGGGCTGCGGCAACTCGGTCGGCATGGCGATGGCGGAGCGCTGGCTGGCGGCGCGCTACAACAAGCCCGGCTTCACCGTGTTCGACCATCGCGTGTACGTGCTGTGCGGCGACGGCGACATGATGGAGGGCGTCACCCAGGAGGCCGCCTCGGTGGCCGCCCACCTGAAGCTGTCCAACCTGCTGTGGATCTACGACAGCAACCACATCACCATCGAGGGCAGCACCGACCTCGCGTTCAGCGAGGACGTCGCCGCCCGGCTGCACGCGTATGGCTGGCATGTCGCCGACGTCGACGACGCCAACGACACCGATGCCCTGGCCGCGGCGATCGAGGCGGCCCATGCCGTCACCGACCGCCCGAGCTTCATCCGCGTGCATTCCACGATCGGCTTCGGGGCACCGAAGAAGGCGGGGACCGCGGCGGCCCATGGCGAGCCGCTCGGGGTCGACGAGATCAAGGCTGCGAAGACCTCCTACGGCTGGCCGGCCGAGGAAAGCTTCCTGGTTCCCGACGGCGTGCGCGAGCATTTCGCCGACGTGATGGGCAGGCGTGGCCATGCGCTGCGCACCGAGTGGGACGCGATGTTCGCGAAGTATCGCGAGCAGTATCCCGAGCTGGCGGCCGAGATGGACATGATGAACCAGCACACCCTGCCCGAGGGCTGGGATGCCGACATCCCGGTGTTCGAGGCGAGCGAGAAGGGCGTGGCCAGCCGCGATTCGTCGCAGAAGGTGCTCAATGCCATAGCACCTCACGTGCCTTGGCTGATCGGCGGCGCCGCCGACCTCGCGCCGTCCACCAAGTCCAACCTGACCTTCCAGGGTGCCGGCTCGTTCGAGGCGACCAACTACGGCGGGCGCAACCTGCACTACGGCATCCGCGAGCACGCGATGGGCTCGATCACCAACGGCCTGGCGCTGAATGCCCTGCGCTCCTACGCGTCCGGCTTCCTGATCTTCAGCGACTACATGAAGCCGCCGATCCGGCTGTCGGCGATCATGGAGCTGCCGGTCGTCTACATCTTCACCCACGACAGCATCGGCGTCGGCGAGGACGGTCCCACGCACCAGCCGATCGAGCAGCTCGCCCAGCTTCGCGCGACTCCCGGCATGATCACCATGCGTCCGGCCGATGCCAACGAGGTCGCGGAAGCCTGGCGCACCATCCTGCCGCTCAAGGAGCAGCCCGTGTGCCTGATCCTCAGCCGCCAGGCGCTGCCCACGGTGGACCGCAGCAAGTATGCGTCGGCCAAGGGTGTGGCGAAGGGCGCCTACATCCTGGCGGACTGCGAAGGCACGCCGGAGGTGATCCTGATGGCGACCGGCAGCGAGGTGGCACTGGCGATGGGCGCGCACGAGACGCTGAACGGCGAGGGTGTCCGCTCGCGCGTGGTGTCGATGCCGTCGTGGGAGCTGTTCGAGCAGCAGCCGCAGGAGTACCGCGACGAGGTGCTTCCCCCCGGCGTGACCG
>JBPBQO010000106.1:0-1734 GCA_050954785.1 Janthinobacterium lividum
ATGCTCAATGATGTCGAGGGGTTTTTATTAGAGCTTGTACAAAACAACGCAATTACATATGGCCAAGACAGACAAAAAAGAGACTGGACGTTCCGTTATTATATGCAAAATGCTACTGATCGCTTGAGTGCGTTGAAGAAGGACTTTGAAGCTAAGGGCAGAACCTTCGATCTGCCGGGCACATCGAAAGGTAAAAGTCCGCAACAGAGGTGGGCTGAACACCAGAGGGCTCTTGATGAAGCGATTGCTGCTTACAGAAGCATTCTTGATGGATCTAAACCGGCCAAACCCGCACCTCCCAGGAAGGTTGCGGGGCGGCCGAAGACCGCGTCGGCCGGTATTTAATCCAAAATTAGAACCGACCGGCACTCGGCTACTATCAAAATACTGCCGTATCTCCGCTGGCGACACAGCTCTTCGAGTATTCAGAGTAATCTGAGCCGGCCTAGGCGCGTCGGACTGGACGCCGTCGCCCTCACCATACGCAGCTACTACGGGATCATGTCGGTCGATGTCCGCTAACGGGGGATGACATCATGCCCCGGAACGTCCGCTATTGGCGCAAAGCAGCCAGTAGCGTCTGACCTGCTTATGTCTGCTTCCCACCAATCTCAGCTGTAGCATGCTCGACCTGATCAAGGCAGCAGGTCATCGAGACAGCTCGCTGGGTGACCATCGACCATCATCGTCAGGCTGTTGCGCAACCATGCAAAAGGCTCGACGCCGTTGAGCTTGGCAGTCTCGATCAGGGAAGCGACGATCGCCCACCGGTTCGCACCGCCCTCGCTGCCGGCGAACAAGCTGTTCTTGCGGCCCAAGCTGATGGGCCTGATCGCGCGCTCGACGGGATTGGTGTCCAGGTCGATGCGTCCGTCGTCCAGGAACCGGCTCAGCGCCGACCACCGTCCGAGCGCATAGCGGATCGCCTCGGCTAGCCGGCTCCGGCCTGGCAGGCGCGACAGCTGCAGGTCCAGCCAAGCCTGCAGGACCCCGACCAGGGGCAGTGACCGTTGTTGGCGCACGCGCAGCCGCTCGTCTGGCGGCAGACCCCGGATCGTCGCCTCGATCTCGAAGAGCTCGCCGATCCGTTGCACCGCCTCGGTGGCGACGGGCGAGCCCGCCTCGTGCAGCTCGAAGAACTTGCGCCGGGCGTGCGCCCAGCATGCGGCCAGGGTGACAGTGCCCTTGTCCGCCAGCGCCTCGAACCCGGCGTAGTCATCCACCTGCAGGATGCCGCGGAACGTCTTGAGGTGCTCGGCTGGACGAGCACCTGTACGGTCGGGCGCATAGTGGAAGACAACGGCGGGCGGGATGTTACTGCCGTAGGAGCGGTCGTCGCGCGTGTAGGCCCAGAGGCGACCGGTCTTGGTCCGACCGCGCCCGGGATCGAGCACCGGCAGCGGGGTATCGGCGGCGAAGATCCGATCGCCTGCCATGACGTGGGCGACCAGCCGCTCGTGCAGCGCCTCCAGCCACCAGCAGGCGGCGCCGATCCAGCTGGACAGGATAGAGCGGCTGATCTCCAGCCCGTGGCGGGCGAAGATCTTGCTCTGGCGATACAGCGGCAGGTGGTCGCAGTAGCGGCTGACCAGCACGTGGGCGCTCGGCCCAGGCGTGGCGAGGCGGCCAGCCAGCACCCGCTCCGGGGCTGGCGCCTGATGCAGGGTGCCGCAGCAGCGGCAGGCCCGCTTGGGCCGGGTGATGCGAACCACCCGGATCTGCGCCGGGATCCAG
>JBPBQO010000107.1:0-1531 GCA_050954785.1 Janthinobacterium lividum
CGCGACCTAGCGCTCAGCGGAACCGCCGATGCCGTCGCGAATGCACGATAAGGTAATCGGACCCACTAAGATATTTTCGATCTTGTCTCGTGGAACCGCCTGTTGTTCATCAAGACCCATAGGGTCAAACCCACTTACGCACCGATCCGGCTGTAGGAAACCCTCTAACGGTTTTTCACTCCGATTTTCGGGCGATTTCGCCCGAACTCGCTGCGCCGGCGCCCGCCGATGGTGACCTGCTCCCCGTTTTCAGGCCGCTGATAAGTTAGCTTCGGTGTCCATATGCCCTTGGCGGGGGCGGTTGGTAAACTCGGCGGGTGCCATCCCGCCGAGGCTGCTGTGCGGACGCACGGTGTTGTAGTCCGCCCGCCATGCCTCGATGATCCGTCTCGCCGCAGCCAGCGAGGGGAACAGGTGCTCGTTCAGGCACTCGTCGCGCAAGCGACCATTGAACGATTCCACAAAGCCGTTCTGCTGTGGCTTGCCGGGCGCGATGTAGTGCCACTCGACGGCCGTGTCCTGGCACCAGGCCAGAACGGCGTGACTGGTCAGCTCCGTGCCGTTGTCGCTGACTACCATGCAGGGTAGCCCGCGACGCTCGGCGATGGCGGCCAGCTCACGGATAACGCGCCTACCCGACAAGGAGGTGTCGACGATGCAGGCCAGGCATTCCCGGCTGTAGTCGTCGATGACGTTGAGCATGCGGAACCGCCGGCCGCAGGCCAACGAGTCCGATACGAAGTCGAGCGACCAGCGCTGGTTGGGCTCTTGCGGGATCGCCATCGGCGCCCGCGTACCCAGCGCGCGCTTGCGCCCGCCACGCTTGCGCACCGTCAGCCGCTCCTCGCGATATAGCCGATACACCTTCTTCAGGTTCATGCCCTTGCCCTCGCGCTTGAGCAGGATCGCCAGCCGTCGATAGCCGAAGCGACGACGCTCGTTCGCGATCTCGCGCATCCGCTCGCGGACAGCATAATCCTGCCCGCGAAGCGGCTCATATTGCCATGCCGACCGGTTGACCCCGATCAGCCTGCAGGCGCGACGCTCGGAGAAGCCGCGATCGGCCATCAACTTCTCCACCGCAGCGTAGCGCTCCGCAGACCGGGTCAGTTTTTTCCCAGCAAATCCTTCAACGCCGACACATCGAGCATCGATTCCGCCAACAGCTTCTTCAGCCGTCGGTTCTCATCCTCGAGCGCCCGCAGCCGTGCAGCGTCGGACACCGTCAGGCCGCCGTACTTCGACTTCCAGTTGTAGAACGTCGCATCGCTGATCCCGTGCTGGCGGCACAGGTCCGCCGTCTTCACGCCAGCCTCATGCTCGCGCAGCACGCCAATGATCTGATCCTCGGTAAATCGGCCTCGCCGCATCACTCGTCTCCATCTGACGAGCTAACTTACCAATGGCATGATTTCTGGGGAGCAGGTCATGATCGACAAGGCCGAAGCGTTTTGCGCCGAACGCAACCTTTCGCCGGATTCCCTGATCCAGGCGCGGCTTGCAGAGGACATGCTGCCTTTCGCCTATCAGG
>JBPBQO010000108.1:0-132819 GCA_050954785.1 Janthinobacterium lividum
TTTCCAATGAATACAACCAGGGAGCAGGTTGATCATACGCGTCCGCGCTTCCGGAATGATGACGGGCGTGCCGCAGAAACGGCATCGCCATCCATCCCGGCGATACATGGCGGTTTTTAGCGCGGAAGTGGGAGTTTGGGTACCAAAGCGACGCTGATTAGAAAAAGTACTTTCATCGATTGGTCGCCAACGAATTATTTCAGGGTTTACTGTCGACATTACAGGTATTCCCTAGGTCAGGATCTCTGCACATTTGGCAACATCAATATGAAGTTTGGCCTCATCACGATTGCCAGCTAGCAACGCTTCCGCCGCCCGCCCAAGGTTCTCTGCGATTTCTCAGACAATCATCGTTGGCGGACGGAAGCATGTCCGCAGCTGCCAGAAGGGATCATCGGTAGGATGCCTAGCAAACGCGGACAAGTAAGTGTCGCGCTGCTTTTTAGTCGATCGATCAACAGTAAGAAGTCTAGAAAACATTGTGCTTGATCTCGTTTAACGGCTTCCGCCCGTTTTTTGGGGAATGATCTCGGGTCCGATCGCGGCTGCAGCGGATGCAAAGCTTTCCGGGTAGTGAGTGTTTGCAATGGATACTTCAACGCGGCTTTGGGCCGATCTTGCCGAAGCCAATAATTGCATAGCTCATGTATTTTACTCGAACTTATCACGCCCTACGGCGCTCCGAACAATCGAATAAAGCGCCGGGCCGGGCGTAGCGCGTCAGATTTGCGCCAGGCCGCCGTCGACGGCGACCTCGCTGGCGGTCATGAAGGTGCTGTCCGACGACGCGAGAAAGGCAGCCGCGGCTCCGATCTCCGCCGGATCGGCCATGCGCTTGAGCGGATTTATCGAGGCGAAGACTTTCATGCCCTCCTCGCCGAGCGCTGCCTTTGCGAGTTCGGTTGCCGTCGGCCCGGGTGACAGCACGTTTACCCGGATGCCGGTGCCCTTCAGGTCCTCCGTCCAGCTCCGCACGAGGTTGCGCACTGCCGCCTTGCTCGCGCTGTACGCGCTGAATGCCGGTGCGCCCGTGGTGCCGGCACTGGATCCGGTCAGGATGATCGAACCGCCCTGGCCCATCAGCGGCAGCGCCTTCTGGACCGTGAAGATCGTACCCTTTACGGCTACTCCTATGGGCTTTCCGCCACGCTCCGCATCATCTCGGGCAAGTGGAAGCCGCTGATCCTGTACTTCCTGCTCGACGGCCCGAAGCGCTACGGTGAACTCAAGCGCACGATTCAGGGCGTCAGCGACAAGGTGCTGATCCAGCAATTGAAGGATCTGGAAGCCGATCACGTGCTGGTGCGGACCGATTACAAGGAGGTGCCGCCACGCGTGGATTACGCGCTGACCCCGTTCGGTTGCAGCTTGGCCGACGCGATCGTCCCGTTGTGCAGCTGGGGAACCGAGAACATGGCGGAAATGGCGAGCATTTTCGCCGAGCGCGATAGTTGCCCCGGCAGGATGCTGAAAAACCGCTGAGGTGGACGACCCTCCGCATTCGTGGGGCACGGCAGGTCGAATTCTTCCGATCAGATTGTCAGGATGCGCGGTTTGGGCGCTCTGACCCATGTCTTGTGGCAGCGATCTTTTCAAGCATCCCTGAGCGCATGACGCCAGGCCAGGTAGCTCGGTTTAAATGACCATCCGCCCGTTTTAAAAACCTCCGTATACTGGACCGAGCCTAAGGTTTTTATACTCAGTCGACTGAGAGCTTGCGCGGTGACCTGCGCCAAGCCTGGCATGCACAGCGACGGCGGCGGTCTTTGGTTGTGCGTCCCGATCCGTCGCGAAGGCTTCGCATGCGCACGGTGCTTGTCCGGCTATGGATAGAGTAGAAATCGAGGATTTACCTGACGGCGGTGCCGCAAATACGCCACGACCCGTTAGCTAACGGAGCCTCGCAGCGGACAACATAGTCCAAGCGCCGGACTGGTTCATCAGAGTCACGATCCGGTCGTTGACGGATGATTGCGGATCATGGACCGGGCAACAAACTCCAGGTGCCCGAACCATAATGACGAGTGAGTTCCGGTTAATGCTGAGTCCAGCCGATATAGGTACCAACGTTGCTGCGATCGATCAGCTTGGGCGTCATCAGGGTGAGTTTCTGCGCCGGCGGATGACCGTTCATGATCCCGTCGGCCTGTGTCACCGCGATCCCACCCATGGCAAACGGGTCCTGCGACGCTGATCCCTGGATGGACGTATCGCCCTTGAGCGCCGCCACGATGTCCGGCGCACCATCCACCGACGTGATGACGATGCCGGTTCGGTGCGCCTGCTTCGCCGCAAGGTCGGTTCCCAGGCCTTGCGGGTCGTTTACCGCGAAGATGCCGGCGATGTCGGGATATCGAACGAAGTAGCCTTGTGCCACGGCCATGGCGCCTTCGCGGGAGCCTTTGCCATTCTGGCTACTATCCAGAATTTTGATGCCCGAGAACTTTGCCAGTTCGGTCTTGCAGCCCTTCACACGATCGACCACCGCCGAAACCTGCTCGCCATTCTCGATGATGACGTTGCCTTTGCGGCCTATTTTCTCCGCGAGGTAACCGCAGGAGATGCTTCCGGCGGCAACATTGTCGGTCTGAACGACTGCGTTGGCGCCGTTCGCAAGAACATCCACGCCGACCACGACGATGCCCGCCTGTTGCGCCCGCTTGATCGCAGGCAGGACGGCGTCCTTGTCGATTGCAGTCACCAGGATCACCTTCACGCCCGCGGCAATGAAGTTATCGATCTGGGTGAACTGCTTGTTGAGGTCGTAGTCCGCGGAAACCGAAATGACCTTCACATTGGGGTCGATCATCCGCGCCTTCGCAGCCGCCCCTTTCACCAACGCGACATAGTAGGGGTTGCCGAGTGAACCGACGGTAATTCCGATGGACTCGATCGGCCTGCCCGCGGCCATCGCGGATGGAATCGTCGCGAGAACGGTCATGCCTGCGAAAAGAACGGTCCTGAACATGGTGTGTGTTTCCTTTGCCCATTTTGTCCGGACGTGATGACGTGGGCAGTCGTCGTCACGTTTGAATCAGGAGTGAAACATCATTCGGGTTTGTCCTCCAGAGCTGCCCGCAGGCGGGTCTGCGCAATCGGCAGTCCCTGGCGTTCCGCCGCGGCGATCACCGGCGCCAGTCGCCGGCGCTTCTTTTCCTGATGGTTCTGCGCGATGTCGGAAAGCCGGTGTGCGAGAAACGGGTTCAGGAAGCGCTCGCGGACTTCATCGAGATAGGCACGCGCCTGATTTCCAAGACCGTCCGCGTCGAACACCGGTAAGACTTCCTCGGTCCAGACCGCTTCGAGTTCGGCGCGCATGGAAGGTGTTTTCATGGCTTCGACAACGATCATGTCCGGGAACAGTCCGGAACGTTGCCAGATCTCGGCCAGTATCGTGTGGCCCAGGTTGAGCAGATGAAGTTTCAGCCGTTCGTAGCGTGCCAGATCGTTGGTCAGCACGATGGCATCGTGGCGGCATGGCAGGACCAAACCGTCCTGCTCCTCGATGGCCCAGAGCGCATACGGCTCGCCGATCGCGCCGACCGGCAGGATCGGCTCCGATACGATCCGGTCGACCAGGCTGTTGGCCCACCGGCACCTTGCATGGAGATAGGCGACGAATCCGGCAGGCAAGTCCCATGCCGCCGCAAGTCCGGAGACCAGGGTTCGCAGCCTGTCGCCGTTTCTCGTTATGAGCTCGCAGGGAAATAGGGAGAGCGGCGCATCCGGCCTCGCCTGCCATCGCGCATGCAGCAGCACCGTAAGCTTGGCCGGGAAGCTTCGTGGCGGGATCTCCATGCTTGCCAGACACCCAGCCTGATCCAGTGGGTCGAGCTCATAGCCCTGGTCTCCGGTGTTGGACACGATCACCATCGCGTCCTCGACGAAGATACGGCGGATTTCCAACCAATTTTGATCTGCCTGGAGCCCACGGCGGATGGAATGCACCTGCGTCACGTCGTCGATGGGTTTTCCGTCGCGCAGGCCCCTGATCCGGACCGGATACCCGCCGCCATTGGCCATCGCCGCGATACGTGCGGCACTGGCGGCACTCCGCGTGGTCTGCACGACAGTGATCGTGCCGATTGCATCGCCGCGATCCAGCGCTTCGGACACAAAGAGGTCGACGTGCGCCTGCAGGAAGCGGCTGGTTCCGAACTGCAGGATCGGCGAGATAATCGTCACGGGATTCCATTCATCGCCTGGACGGCGCCGTATGAGGGACCCAGCAGTTCCCGGGCCAGGACCGCGTCCCGGCCGCGAACCGGAACGAAGCGCTCGGCCGACCCCGACGGTTCGGGCATTTCGCGAAGGATGGTGCGTATGCCGGAGTCTTACTTCCGACGAGGTCGATGCCGATACGTATGATCCCGGTTTCCATCTGGTCGGTATTCTTTTTGTCGATGAATATGGCGCCCGTATCGATCCGCTTGTCCAATTCGGGATGATCGGTGCCTGGCGCATTCATCGATCGATTGGAAAGCAACCTCTATCGCCGCAAAGACTTGCTCCTGGATGCAGGCATCAGTACGTGAGTTCATCGAAGCAGGCCTCGCGGCGCTCGAACGGTCGGTGCGGAACCACGAGGGGGATCTGCGTAACGTCCAGCTCGCCACGCTGTCACCCGGCATGCATCCAGGCCTGAGGACGCTGGTCTTGCGAAGCTTCGTGCGGTCGCCGCCCTGTGTCGAAATGCACTCCGACGCGCGAGCCGACAAGGTGCGCGACATCGCACATGCTGGTCAGGTCGCCCTTCTGGCCTGGTCGGACGCGGAGCACCTGCAACTTCGTTTTGAAGGCACTGCCCGCCTGCACCGCGACGACGAGATCGCTCGCGGGCGGTGGGACGCGCTGTCGCCGAACGCCCGGAACACGTATGGGCACCGTGCCACCCCGGGAACTCCGATCGCGGACCCCGCGGAGCAGGTGCACTTGTCCGCCGAGGAGCAGTTTCGCCAGTTCACGGTGATCCTGGTGTCGCTCACCAACGTCGACGTCCTGCGCCTCGGGCCGGGAGGCCAGCAGACCCGGGCCTCTGGGCGCTTCACCTCGTCCGGGGTCACCGCAGCCTGGATCAGTGCCTAGAAGTTGCGCGGGACCGATTTTCCATCCCGCGTCGTGTGGTGCGGACAGGCGATCCGCCGTTTGCCTGGGACTCCGAACCGTCGAAGACCTGTGCCGGCCTCGACCGATTGGGCGTTGCCGGATCGTCGGGCACCATCCGCAACCCACCCGGAATCGGGGGGAAACACGCGTTCCCGGCCCAATCATGCTTTAAGCGGCGGTCATGACGATATTCTCACCGGCTGAAGCCGCGATCGAGGCGGCGGGGCTCGCCGTCGAAACCCAGGAGTTGCCGAGGCTGGTCCGGCTGGTCGCGCGCCGGCTGCCAGCCGACCGGGATGCGGTGTCCGAAGCCCTGTGCGAAGTTCGGCGCAAGGGCTGGTCATCGCGGCTGGTCGACCTGTCGCAACGCGACGGGCAGATCTGGGTGCTGCGTCTCGATGCGGCCGAAGCCGCTGCCCGCATCGACGATCCGGCGGCGGATGAGCGCGCACTGCGCGAGGCACTCGACACGGTCGTCCTGACGCGGCTGCGTGCGCTGGCGCCGGAACCCGCGCGTGCGTTGGATATCGCCATCGAGGAGCTTTTCGAGGCAGGCGGGCGTGTTTTGTCCGCGTCCCAGCATGCGGAGCTGGCACAGGCCGTCGCCCATGCGTTCGACCTGCCCCCGGACGCGCCGTTCGTGGCGGTGGCGGTCGCGCAGGAGGATCAGCGCCGCCGGGAACGTCGCGCGGCCGAGGGGGCCGCCCGCACCGGCCGGCGCGAGGAACTGCAACGGCTGCGCGACTGGGAACGTAGCCTGGTCGAGTTCCGCGAGATCCCGGCGCTGCTGGGCTGCACGATCAAGGAGGTGCTGCGCTGGGTCGCGGCCGGGCACCTGCCGGTCGCGCGCCGCATTCCCGGCAAGGGCGGGGAGCGCTGGGAGTTCGATCCGGTCGAGCTGGCCCGGCTCCGGCCGGAGGTGGCGGAATGGCGCCGCGCCGACGATGTCGGCGTGCCGTTGGAAATTGGCGGTCCCGTGGGCCGCAAGAACCGGAGCGGCAACGCGGCGATCGCGCGGGTGGCGGCGCTGGATCGCTACGCCGCGCATTTCTCCACCGCCCGTGCGCTCGACCGGCAGATCACCCTCGTCACCGGGCCGACCAACAGCGGCAAGTCGCATCTGGCGCTGGACCGGCTGTCCGACGCGGCCAGCGGCATGGCGCTGGCTCCGCTTCGGCTGCTGGCGCACGAGTTCCGCGAGGCGCTGGCGGCCCGCGGCGTGGTGGCGTCGCTCGCCACCGGCGAGGAGCGGATCGTCGAGCCGGGCAGCCGGCATCTGGCCGCAACGGTGGAGATGTGTCCGCTGCACAACCCGGTCGAGGTGGCGATCATCGACGAGGCGCAGATGCTTTACGACGCCGATCGCGGCGCCGCCTGGACCGCTGCGATCATGGGCGCGCCGGCCCGCCACGTGTTCGTGCTCGGCGCACCGGACTGCGTGCCGATGGTCCGTCGCATCGCCGCCCTGTGTGGCGATCCGCTTGATGAGATGAGCCTCCAACGCAAAGGCCCGCTGGTGGCGGCGTCCGAGGCGGTGCCGCTTGGCTCGCTCCAGGCCGGCGACGCGGTGATCGCGTTCTCCCGGCGCGACGTGCTGGATATGCGGGCGACGCTGCAGGCAGCCGGCCGACGGGTGGCCGTGGTGTATGGGGCGCTGAGCCCGGAGGTGCGGCGTGCCGAGGCCGCGCGCTTCAACAGCGGCGAGGCGGACATCCTGGTCGCTACCGACGCGATCGGCATGGGCCTCAACCTGAATATTCGCCGCGTGGTGTTCGCGGCTCTGCGCAAGTTCGACGGCACCCAGAGCCGCGATCTGCTGCCGCAGGAGATCAAGCAAATCGGCGGCCGGGCCGGGCGCTACGGCAGGCACGAAAGCGGCGTGGTCGCGGTGCTGGCCGGGGCAGGGAGCCCGTCCTTCGTGCGGAACATGCTGGCCGCACCCTGGGTGGAGCCGCCGGATCTGCGGCCGATCGTACAGCCGGACTCCGACATCGTGCGCGCCGTCGCGGCCGAGATCGGGTCCGACAGCCTGTTCGGTGTGCTGGCGCGCATCCGTCGCGCGGTGCTGCGGCGCGATGACCCGAACTACCGGCTCGCCGACATGAGTCAGGCCTTTGCCGTCGCCACCGCACTCGAAGGCGTGGCCGGGCTCGATCTGCAACAGCGCTGGGCCTATGCGATGTGCCCGGTGGACGAGCGCGATAGCGGCATACCCCGGCTTGCGGGCTGGGCAGCCGAGCATGGTGCGGGCCGGACGGTGGCGCCGCCGTCGGTAAGCCGCCTGCCGCCACCCGACCGTGCATCCCACGAGGAACTCGATCGCGCTGAGAAGCGGCACAAGCGCCTGGTGGCGTGGCGCTGGCTGGCCCTGCGCTTCCCCGAAGCCTATCCGGAGCATGAGGAAGCGGAAGCGCTGACCGACCGGCTCAATGACTGGATCGAGGCGGTGCTGCGGCAGCAGCATCGTGCCGTCGTGAGCCGCAAGACCAGGCAGGTGCAGCGGTGAGCGAGACATTCAGCGAAACGCTCCGGCGCGAGAGCCAGCCGGCCTGGTCGGATTCGGTGCGGCATCGCTTCGTGCGCGAACTGTGCGACGGCTCCATTTCCGACCGGGCGATGGCGCGCTACCTGATCCAGGACCATCGGTTTCTCGATAGCTTTCTCATGCTGCTCGGGGCGGCGATGGCGACGGCCGACACCCTGGCGGCACGACTTCGGCTCGGGCGGTCGGCGGGCTTCGTCTCCGGCGAGGAGAACACCTATTTCCTCCGTGCGTTCGCAGCGCTCGAGCTGGGCGAAGCGGAGCGGGATGGTGTCCCGGACGCGGCGCCGACTGCCGGGTTCAAGCGGCTTATGCAGGAAGCGGCGGCGAGCGGGAGTTATGCGGCGGCCCTGGCAGTCCTGTGCGTCGCCGAATGGCTCTACCTGGACTGGGCTTCGCAGGCGGCGCAGCCGTTGCCGCCGAACTTCGTCCACCGCGAATGGATCACCCTGCATGACAATCCGGATTTCCGGGTCTTTGTCGCGTTCCTGCGCGGCGAGCTGGATCGGGTGGGCCCGCAACATCCCGACATTGCCAAAGACTTTTTCTCTCGCGCCGTCATGCTCGAGAAGGAGTTTCTCGACGCCGCCTATGCGTAGCGAAAGTTCAACGGCTGTTCACAGCCGGACGGGCGGTGACGGTGCGTGGATCGAGCAAGGCGATATCCTCCTGCACCATGGACGAGACGATCGCCACCGCCTCGTCGGTCAAGGTCAGGCAGATCCGTCTGCGATCGTTGCCATCGACGTAGCGAACCACCAGGCCATTGCCTTCCAGCAGCGACAGCTTGCGCAGGGCCGTGCTCTGCGGCGCACCACTGGACAGGCAGAGCGAAGACACGGAAACGTGTTGCCCTTCGAGTTTGGTGGCGACCAGATCGAGAAGCATGTCCCAGGAGGGCCACTCCAGCAGAAAACCGAGGTCCGACTTTCGCCGCTGGCTTCTTGCGCGAAGAACCTTGCGGATATGTGCGGTGTCGATCGGAAATTCGGCGTGGCCTTGGTTTCCGCTTCCGTTCGTCCTGTCCAGGCCGATCGTTGCCTGTTCGTCGTTCGCCGCTGCAATCGACTTGATCGCCAACTCGATGTCGACCTCTGCGACGGGAGGCAATGGAATCGCCTGCTCATTCCGGGCGGGTAAAAGCATGTGTTGGATTCTCCCTGGATTAGAAATAATCGCCGTTTCTCAAGTCCTGAAAAGAATAAGAAGCTGCGAACTCCGCTTGCAATTGGAAACGGAGGCTCTTTGTGTTTGATGGTCTTTTGACGTTTGACTGAACAGATGACGGTTTGGTCTTGTTGTAAATCTGATATCCTATGTTTCAATAGGCGTAAACTATCGTTTCGGTATGTTGCCGAGTAAATTACGATAACGCATCCAATGCGCATGTGAGCGACTGGAGCCCGACCCGATTGCGTGTTCTCCTGAATCGAAATGCGGGTCCGATGTGCTGTTTATAATATAGACGTGCGCGTCATTGTGATCAGGGCACTGCACCCGCTCCCTCCACGCTCATGAGCGTGGAGGGACTCCGGTTACCTCGGGTGTGGCGATTGCGTCACTCTCTGGCCCCATGCCAATCTGGCTACGAGGAACAATCGGTCAGAGCCGGATGCGCTTTGCCTGAGCGTATGCGGTTTCGGGTAGGGAACACGATCATGGCAAACGAGCAGATGCTGGAACAGGTCTCGAGCAAGGGCGGATTCATCGCAGCCCTCGACCAGAGCGGCGGCTCGACACCGGGAGCCCTGCGGCTCTACGGCATCCCGGACGACGCCTACGATGGCGATGCCGAGATGTTCAAGCTGATGCACGAGATGCGCGTGCGCATCATGACAGCGCCGGCGTTCAGCGGCGACAAGGTCATTGCCGCCATCCTGTTCGAGGCGACGATGGACGGGCAGGCACGCGGCAAGCCGGTGCCGAGCTTCCTGTGGGACGATTGCGGTGTGGTCCCGTTCCTGAAGATGGATAAGGGCGTAGAAGCCGAGGCCGACGGCGTCAGCCTGATGAAGCCGATGCCCGGGCTCGATGCGCTGCTGGAGCGGGCCGTGAAGCTCGGAGTGTTCGGCACCAAGATGCGCTCGGTCATCAATCTAGCGTCGCAGACCGGCATCGCCGCCATCGTGGCACAGCAGTTCGAGATCGCGGCACAGATCAGTGGCCACGGATTGTTGCCGATCATCGAGCCGGAAGTGTCGATCAAGAGCCCGGACAAGGCGGGTGCCGAAGCCATCCTCCTGGCCGAGATCACCAAGGCGCTCGATGCGCAGCCGGACGACGACAAGGTGATGCTCAAGCTGACCATCCCCGATGTCCCCGATCTCTATGCACCGCTGATAGAGCACAAGCGGGTGACCCGCGTCGTGGCATTGTCGGGCGGCTATCCGCAGGCCGACGCCTGCCAGCGCCTCGCCAGGAACCATGGCATGATCGCCAGCTTCTCGCGCGCACTGACCGAAGGCCTCACCCACTCGATGAGCGACGCGGCCTTCGACGAGGTGTTGGCGAAGTCCGTCGACGCAATCTACCGGGCCTCGACCGTAAAGGTCTGAGGCCGGCCGGCACCGCACGATCCTTCAGGGTCGAGCGGGGCCGTTGTTTTTCAGCTTGGCTTCGAGGAATGCCGCTCGCGCCTCCGATACCCGGGCCCGCAGCAGCGGGTCCGGCAGCAGGTGCGTGCCGGGCAGCAGCAGCAGGTCGTACGGTCGGCCGGCGGCGATCAAGGCCTGGGTGAGCTTCACCGTGTTCTGGAAATAGACGTTGTCGTCGGTCAGCCCGTGCATCAGCAGGAGCGGCCGCGACAGCGAGGCCGCATACGTGAGCACGTTGCTGGCACGGTAGCCGGCTGGATCGTCCTGCGGCGTGCCCAGGTAACGCTCGGTATAGGCGGTGTCGTAGTCGGCGAAATCGACCACCGGCGCGCCTGCCACCCCTACCTTGAACAGGTCCGGCCGACGGATTGTCGCCATCGCGGTAAAGTAGCCGCCGAACGACCAGCCGGTTACTCCGACCCGCGACAGGTCCATTTCCGGATAGCGCTTGCCAAGGGCCTGCACCCCGTCGGCCTGGTCGGCCAGCGGCAGGTCGATCAGGTTGTTCTTGGTCGCCCGCTCCCAGTCATGGCCGCGTCCCGGTGTACCGCGCCCGTCCAGGCTGACCACGACGAAGCCGCGATCGGCCATGCACTGGTCCTCGAGGTAGAGGCGCGGCGTGCGGAACACCATCTTGAAGCTCGGTCCGCCATAGACTGACAGAACAACCGGATAATGCTGTCCGGCCCTGAACCCGGCCGGCCGGATGACGAGCGCGTCGAGCGCGCGGGCTCCCGCCTGGGTGAACTCCACCTTGGGGATCGATGCGGGTACCTCCGCGTGGCTCGGCAGGGTGGCGAGGACGTGCCCGGCCGCATCCCGCACCAGCGTGGCGGCACTCCCGTCGGCACCGGCGAACGCATCGGTGAAGATCGTGCGCCCACCCGTCGCGTGCGCCTCCTCGGCGAAGGCGGCCTCGTGCAGGCCGGGCTCGACGGCGACCGGCACGACTGCGCCGGTGCCGAGCGAAACCCGGTACAGCGCCGAGCCGAGCCGGTCCGGGTTTGCCTTGAGCGTCACGGTGCCAGCGTCCGCGTCCACATCCTCGAGCGACAGGAACGGCAGTTTCGGCCCGGTCACCGCATGATCGAGCGTGCCGTCCGCATGGCGCAGTTCCAGCCGCCAGATGCCATCGCGTTCCGCCGCCCACAGGAAGGCGGTGCCGTCCGGCAGCCAGCGCGGCAGGGCCAGCCCGTTCCGTTCCAGCTCGGTCGTGCTGTTGACCCAGGCCGGGTCGGTTTCGGTCAGCAACGTCGTGGCATGGCCGGTCGCGGGATCGACGGCCAGCACCCGTTCCTCGGTTTGCGCCCGGTTCAGCACCACCAGCGACAATCGTCCGTGGACCGGCCACACGACGCGGGCCAGATAGGGGAATGTCGTGCTGTCCCAGTCGACCCAGCGCGTGGCGCCGCCGTTGCGCGAGACCAGCCCGAGCCGCACCCGGGCATTCGCGGTGCCGGCGCGTGGATACCGGAACTGGACCGGTGCGACCGACGGATGTTCCGGATCGGCGATGTAGTGGCGTTCGACGCCCGAGGTGTCGGCTTCCTCGTACAGCAGCGTGCCGCCATCCGGCGACCACCAGGTGCCGTCCGGGCGGTCGAGCTCCTCGGACGCCGCGAATTCCGGCAGGCCACGAGTCAGCGTATCGGTGCTGCCCGAGGTGATCTGCCGGTCCTGGCCGCTGGACAGATCGATGACATGCAGGTCGTTGTCCCTGACCGCGGCGACGAAGCCGCCATCCGGCGACAGGCGCGGCGCGATCCAGCCGACACCCGGGACCGGGCTGTTCTGGCCGCCCGGCAGCAGGATGCGCACCAGCCGGTCCGCCTGGGTCGCCAGCACGGTGCCGCCGTCCCGCGACATGGCGAAGTCGGTGATGCCGGTCAGCGTCATCCGGGCGCGTTCGCGACGCGCCTTCTCCTCGACCGAAAGCTGTTCCGGCGCGTCGGCGGGACGCGCCAGCTCGGTCTCGGTGCGGGTGGCCAGGTCGAAGCGGAACAGGCGGAGATGGGTGTCGCGGGGACCGCTGCGCAGGAACAGCACCGACCGCCCGTCCGGTGTCGGCCGGGCGTGAATCGGCTGGCCCAGGGTGTCGTTCCGCGTTGCCGCCAACTGCTCGAAGCACCCTTCCGCGGCCCGGGCGGACGAAGCCGCCGATAATCCGGCAGCGAGCAAAAGGGCGACGGGGCGCCTGGAAAAGCCGGTCATGTGACTCCGATGCGATGGACTGGCCGGGAGTGTGAGGGTCGCATGCCATATCGGGCAAGCCGGGTGCCGGCGAGCATTGACCCGTCGTCCGATCCGTCCGGTTATTCGGAGACGCGACACACCGGTCGTTGCAGTTCGGGAGACGGGTCATGGCCGACGCGGCAGGTATTCCACTCGGACGACGCGGGTTCGTCATGAGCAGCCTGATCACCGGTTTCACCCTGGCGGTTTCGCGGGTCGAGGCACAGGAGATCCACACCGCCAGCACCGGCATCGTTGCCGCCGAAGTGCGCATCCCGGTCGCGGACGGCAGCCTGCCGGCCTACGTCGCGCGGCCGGTCGGCGCGGGTCCGTTCCCGATCGTGCTGGTGATCGAGGAAATCTTCGGCGTTCATGAATACATCAAGGATGTCTGCCGCCGGCTCGCCCACCTGGGTTACCTCGGCATCGCCCCGGAACTCTACGCGCGACTGGCCGACCTCTCGACCATGACCGATCCGCACCAGATCGTGCGCGACGTCATCAGCAAGGCGCCGGATGCGACGGTGATCACCGATCTCGATGCCACCGCGTCCTGGGCCGGCCAGCACCAGGGCGACCCGCACCGAATGGGGGTGGTCGGCTTCTGTCGCGGCGGCCGCGATAGCTGGCTCTACGCCGAGCACAACCCGATGCTGAAGGCGGCAGTCGCGTTCTACGGTCCGGTCAGGACCGACGACACATTGATCCAGCCACGCAGCCCGCTCGATCTGGCGGCCGGACTTAAATGCCCGCTGCTCGGCCTTTATGGCGGCCAGGACACCAGCATTGCGCAGTCGGACGTCCGGGAGGCGCAGGCCCGTGCGAAGGCAGCCGGCCAGGTGGTGGAGATCGTCATTTATCCCGATGCGCCGCACGGCTTCCATGCGGATTACCGCCCGAGCTATCGCAGGGCCGATGCGGAGGATGGCTGGAACCGTGCCATCGCCTGGTTCCGGCAGCATGGGGTGACGTGACGGATCCCTGAACCGGGCGCGAACCGATCCGGTCCGGCAGCGATAAGCCTGGCACCCGTCGGCGATCCTGTCCCGACGGTATCCGACAGGAGTTGCCGCTACCATGACCACATCCTTATCCTATCTCGCCTGGACGATCGTCCTCGCGGTCGTCCAGATCGCCATCGCTGCGGCGGTGAAGCGGCCCCAAGACGGAATGCAGTGGGCGAGCGGCAATCGCGACGGCAATGATCCCAAATATACCGGGCTTGCCGGCCGCATGGTTCGCGCGCAGGGCAACCTCTTTGAAAGCCTGCCGCTGTTCATCGGCGCCGTATTGCTGGCGCACATGGTCGGACGCGACACGAGCCTGACCGCCTGGGGCGCCGGTCTCTATTTCTGGGCACGGCTCGTTTATATCCCGACCTACGGGCTCGGCCTGGTGCCGTGGCGCACGATCGTCTGGGGTGTCAGCGTCGTCGGACTGGTGCTGGTGCTCATCAGCTTGGCCTGACCCCCTGCCGCGGAGGCGATGGGTCCCGACGATGCGCTTCTGATCCGCATCACTACGCCGTCCACAGCCCGGTCCTGGGGCTCCGGTACCTCCGCCTGGCGATTCTGCTTCCACCCCGCATAGTAGAGGACGCGGCCGATGCAGACTTCACAGGCGTCGCCACGCAGTCTGCTCGGCCTCGACAGCGTCAACCTGCTGATGGCCGACGTCCGTGATGGCGTCGGTCCGTATCTGGCGGTTTTCCTGGCCGGTTCCCGTCACTGGCAGCCAGGACCGATTGGTATTGCCCTCGCGGCCTCCTCGGTCGCTGCCGCGATCTGCCAGATCCCGGCCGGGTTTCTGGTCGACGGGTCTCGCTGGAAGCGGCTTATGATCGCGGTTTCCGGCATCATCGTCGGGCTGGGCTGCCTGGCGATCGTGATGTTCCGCGGGTTCTGGCCGGTGCTGGCGGCACAGGCGATGCTGGGTGTCGCGTCGGCGATCATCCCGCCGGCGATCGCGGCCCTGTCGCTCGGCATCGTCGGCCGGCGACTGATGCCGGCCCGGATCAGCCGCAACGAGAGCTTCAACCATGCTCGCTCGTTCACGGCCGCCGGTCTTGCCGGCGGGTTCGGACATTATTTCGGGCTCAACTGGATATTCTATCTGGTCTGCGGCTTCGCGGTCGCCAGCGCGATTGCCGTGACCCTAATCAATCCGGTCGAGATCGACCATGATCTCGCACGCGGCGGCGAGAGCCGGGACAGCGCCGGAAAGCCGGTTTCGTTTCGAACCCTGCTGCGCAGGCGGGGGGTAATCGTATTTTTGGGCTCGGTCATGCTGTTCCATTTCGGGACCGCGGCGATGTTGCCGTTCGCAGGCCAGGTGCTGGCCCGCGACCATCCGGGCGAGGACACGGTGGCACTCAGCGCCTGCATCATCTGCGCGCAACTGGTGATGGTCGGCGTGGCCTGGGCGGTAGGACGGGCGATGCAGGCGGGGATCGGCCGCAAGCGGATCTTCCTGCTCGCCTTCGCCATCCTGCCGGTACGTGGAATCCTGTTTTCGTTCATCACCACGGCTTACGGCGTCGTCGCGATCCAACTGCTCGACGGCGTGGCCGCGGGCATATTCGGGGTGATCGCCGTCATCATCGCCTCCGATCTCACCAGCGGGACAGGACGTTTCAACCTCATGCAGGGACTGGTCGCCCTCGCGGTGGGGATAGGCGGCGCGCTGAGCAACGTGGTTGGCGGATATGTGGTCCAGGCGTTCAGCTATCCGGCCGGCTTCCTCGGCCTTGCCGCGATCGCCATCTGTGCGTTCCTGGTGTTTTTCCTGTTCATGCCCGAAACGCTGCCGGAGGCCGAGGAATGCCGAGCGGATTAAGCGGCGCGCATCTGGCCGTCTGGATCATCGCCTTCGTGGCCACCGCAGGCGTGATTGTCCGGCCATGGAAGCTGCCCGAGTTTATTTGGGCAATTGCCGGCGCGCTGCTTCTGGTCGCATCAGGGCTGTTGCCGGCAGCGGGCGCGCTGAAGGCGATCGGCCGGGGAATGGACGTCTACCTGTTCCTGACCGGCATGATGCTGCTGTCCGAGGTCGCGCGGCGCGGGACGGTGTTCGACTGGCTCGCATCCATCGCGGTGCGCCAGTCTCGCGGCAGCGGGCGCCGACTGTTCGTGCTGGTGTATGCGATCGGCATCGTGGTGACGGTGTTTCTGTCCAACGATGCCACGGCCGTGGTGCTGACACCGGCAGTGCTTGCCGCCGCCCGTGCCGCGAAGGCTCAACCGATGCCCCATCTTTTGGCATGCGCCTTCATCGCCAACGCCGCCTCGTTCGTGCTGCCGATCTCGAACCCGGCCAACCTGGTACTCTACGGCCACCATCTGCCGCCGTTGCTGCAATGGCTCGGCACGTTCCTGTTGCCGTCGGTGCTGGCCATCGCCGCGACGTTCGTGGTGATGCTGCTGCTGGAGCGCCGCCGCCTGTCCGTGCCGATCATTTCGGACATCGCGCAGCCGCGTCTGCCGCTGGGCGGCGTGGTGGCACTCGTCGGCATCGTCGTCACGGCGGTCGTGCTGGTGGCAGCATCGGCTCTCGACGCGCCGCTCGGCCTGCCGACCTGTCTCGCCGGCATCGCCACCGCCACCCTCGTGCTGCTGACCAAATGGGAGGCGCCATGGGCGACGTTGCGCGGCGTCTCATGGACGGTGCTGCCCCTGGTCGCTGGCCTGTTCGTGCTGGTGGAAGGCCTCGATCGGACCGGCCTGCTCGGGACCCTGACACAGGCGCTGCACCGAGCGTCACAGGACAATGCCGGGCTGACCGCATGGGCATCCGGCATCGGGACGGGACTGATCTGCAACGTGATGAACAACCTGCCGGCCGGGTTGATCGCCGGCCAGTCGGGGGTGCAAGGCCACCTGCCGTTGCCGGTGGTGAACGCAATGCTGATCGGCGTTGATCTCGGCCCGAACCTGTCGATCACCGGCTCGCTCGCCACCATCCTGTGGCTGACCGCCCTCAGGCGCGAAGGGCTCGGCGTCTCGTTCGGCCAGTTCCTGGCGCGAGGCGCGCTGGTGATGCCACCGGCATTGCTGCTGGCATTGGCAGGGTTGCTGCTGACCCGGTAGGGCGGCCTATGCCTTGTGCCGCATCCGCAGGCTGGCCCGGTTCAGTTCCGGCAGTGATGCCGGATCGGCCATGATCGCCTCCGCCTGGGCGACGGCCCGAGCAAGCTGCGCCGTGCTCAGGGTGCGAATCGCGGGACGCGGCACAACGCTGTCCCACCGGGCGCCGAGGGATACGTCCAGGCAGACACGCATGAAGCAATGATCCAGCCGGATCGGCCAACCATGCTGCATTGCCAGCGCGGGCAGGCGTATCCTGGTCAAGTCCAGCCAACGCTCGAGCAGAGCCTGGCGGTCAGAAATGGTTGGGTACCCGGAGCGGCAGGGTCGTGAGGAGTCTCCTCGCCCTGCACTGGTGCCCACTGCATTTGCCGGCGCACATTGTCCTGCTTACCTGAACTTTCATGATCCGAACGCGAGGACTGGCCATCGTGCAAAATCCTCGAGCGCTGCCTCACTCTGGACCTGAAGCTCGTCGATACACGTTTTTACAGCGTCCTGCCGGTTGGCCGTGGCGCCAAGACCAGGGATTTCTGTTATAGCAGTGGGCCGGCTGACGCACCTGCCGCGACCATCCGGGGTGACAGCCATGTTTGCAGTCGAGTTCCTGAGCGAGGCCGATCTTTGCCGTGCGGCCGATCCGATTCTCGGCGTGATCGGGTTCGGACATGAGCTGCCGGTCGGATTGCGCGCTGTCGGCCTGGAGTTGGCTTTACCCTCACTTGCCACGGATCAGCCGCCCCGCTTCGAGGCCTGGACATGCGCCAACCCGGTAACCTTGTACCAGGCCCAGGGTTTCTCGTTGGCAACGACCGATGGATTGCTGTTCGGCGCAATTTCCGTCGAGGCCGGACCGGAGCTGGAGGTCATTACGCGCGACCTGTACGAGCGTCTGTTCAATGTCATCGGCGCTGCCGGATGCCCGAACCTGATCCGGCTCTACAACTACATCCCGGACATCACCCGGCTGGAAGCGAACGAGGAACGATACCGGCATTTCAATGCAGGCCGAAAAACCGCCTTTGCCGCTGCTGGCATAGACCCGCATTCGGCGCCGGCGGCCTCGGCGCTCGGGACCAACGGTTCGGAACTGCAGGTCTATTTCCTGGCATCCTCGACCGCCAGCCTGCGCATCGAGAATCCCCGGCAGGTTAGCGCCTACCATTATCCGGAGCGCTACGGTGCGGCACCCCCACTCTTTGCCCGTGCCACGATCGTCGATCCGGAGACGGACCAGCCCGTTCTGCTGGTATCCGGCACCGCGAGCATCGTGTCGCACGAGAGCCTGCATCCCGGCGACGTGGCGGCGCAGACGGACGAGGTGATGCGCAACCTTCACGCCATTTTCGACGAGTGCCGGACACAAGGCTTCGAGATGCACGAGGTGCATCAGCTCAAGATCTATGTGCGTCGTGGCACCGACCGCGCACCCGTCGCCGCACGCCTGGAAACGATGGCCGGACCGGACCGGATGGTCTGGCTGGAGGCGGATATCTGCCGTCCGGAACTGCTGGTCGAGGTCGAGGCGGTCTGCCGGCTCGGGCGACGACGGTCGGCAGCGTGATCCGGCGGAAGACGATGCGGGGTGCGACGAAAAGCCGGCTGGCGGCAGTGATCGCCTTATCCTGGCTGTCGGCCTGCAGCGCGTCGAACTTCGAGACACCGGGGCCGATCACGGCGAAACCGCTGTACCAGTCGTTGTTTCCCACCTATGCCGAGCTGTGCGCGGTTTCGCAGATCCGCAAGAAGCCCGGTTTCGGTCCCGACATCAGCGGCGGGCCGGGCGGGCATTCGGTGCTGTTCCTGAGCGGCGTCTGCCTGGACCATGACGCGCACTATCCGGTCCTGAAGATGTGCGACACCAGCATCGCGAATCGTCCCGATGGTGTTGGGCTGAGCGTCAATGCGCATTACCGCAACGCCAACTGGGTCGCCACCGAACGCAGCGCGTTCTTTTTCGATGGCACCCTGAAGCCGGGCCAGCGCCTGACCCGCGCGGTCTACACCGAAACCCAGAGGCAGGCGGAAGCGCTCGGCATTCTCGACGGCATCGTGTTCCATGACCGGGTATTCGAGGGCAAGCCGGCCGCAATCTCGCGTCGCGACTGGATGTACGAGATGTCGGTTTCGACCGATTATGCCGTCGATTTCGGGCGAGGGCGATACTGCTCGCGTGTTCCGCTGACGCCCGACCAGATGACGCGGATGATCGGGTTTCTCAATGGCCGCAATGCGATCTACCGCGATGGCCGGACGCCGTTCCTGTGGAACGTGCTGAAGGATAATTGCACCCACCTGACGCACAATGCGCTGGCGGCGGCCGGCGTGTGGAACGAGTGGAAGATAAATCGTCCGCTGCTGATCTCGGCGTTCAGCTTTCCGGTGCCGAAGAACGAATACGTCAACCTGATGCAGCGAACCAACGAACTGCCCCTGACCAACCTGGCGGCACTGTTCCGTGACGCGGGTGCACGCCGGTCCCTGATGCAGAGCGACTGGCTTTCCACGCAGCCAGGCTCGATCATTGAATCCGAAGGCCCGCGCCGCGACAACGACATCTACAATACCAGCCTGCAACTGATCTTCTACGACGATCCGATCCTCGGCTCCTACCGGCCGAACTTCGAGCGGTTCCAGAACCAGCCGCGCTATCACGACCTCAGGACGAACCTCGCCTATTTCGCATCGCTCTACGCACGCATCAGGGCCGAGCGGAAGCCGCTGGACTGGTGGCTGGTCCATCATCCGGCACTGGCACGGTCACCCGACGATTTCCCGGCGTTCTACCGGCACTATTATGCGTATGTGGATGCGCAGAGCGCGCGGGTCGAGGCGGGCCTCGCGACCCCGCCATCGCCGAACGGCTGATCTATTCGGCGGCGACCGGTACCGAGGCATCGCGGCGTGCGCGGGCGCGATGTTTGAACGACAAGGCGGCAAAGGCGGTCTTGAACGCGAAGACCGGTAACCGCGCACGGATCCCGCCGCCCAGATTGCCGGCGAGAATCGAGATCAGGCCGTCGCGCATGCGGAACATGTTCTGCGGGTTCATGAACATTTCGCGCATTACCGGCGTGTTGATGCGATAGATCAGCCAAGCGATGTTGTTCAATTCGCGATGCGTGCGGCGCTCCATCCGGCGCGCGGCCAGGCGGCCCGCCTTGGGATCGTCGAGCCAGGCCATGGCCACGTCGACACCCCGCTCCGCCGCCGTCATCGCCAGCAGAACGCCGGACGAAAAGACCGGGTCCAGGAAGGCGAACGAGTCGCCGATCATGACATAGCCTTCGCCCCAGGCGGCGCCGGCACGATACGAGTAGTTGCCGGTGGTGCTGACCTCCGACACGCGCTCGGCGTTCCGCATGCGGGCACTGACGCTCGGGCTGGCTTCGATCCGCGCCATCAACAGGTCCTGCGGACTGCCGACACGGTTCCTGAAGGCCGACTGGTTGCCGACGAACCCGACGCTCATGATGCCGTCCGGCAGCGGGATCATCCAGAACCAGCCATCATCGACCAGATGCACGGTGATGTAGCCTTCGGTGTCGCCAGTGCGGAACGCGGCACCGCGATAATGCGCGAACACCGCCGCGGTGGAATTCTGCTTGTCGCTTTCCTTGGCGCCGAAACGGTTGGCCAGGAACGTATCGCGCCCCGAGGCGTCCAGCACGAAACGAGGCGCGAACACCCTGGTCTCGCCGTCGGGCCCCTGCACGGTGACCCGCGTGCCGCGCCCACCTTCGGCAAAGCTGATGTCGGTCACGCGCGTGTTCTCGAACGCGCGGGCACCCTTCTGCTCGGCGTTCCGGAACAGGATCGTGTCGAAATCGGCGCGACGCACCTGGTAGCTGTGCACGTAGTCCTTGTTCAGGCCGAGCGCGAACGGGAACGCGACGGTGCGCCCGCATGCATCGGATACGAATTCCGCGCCGCGCTTGAACACGCCGACCCGGTGCACCGCATCGGCAACGCCGAGACGTTCCAGGATCGGCACGTTGCGCGGCAGTAGGCTCTCGCCGATGTGGAAGCGGGGATGCGCATCCTTTTCCAGCATGACCACGTCGCGGCCCCGTTCGGCCAGCAGCGCCGCCGCGGTCGCACCGGCCGGTCCGCCGCCGATTACCAGCACGTCGCAGGACTCGACCGGCATATCGGCAAGGGAGTCCCGAAGCTGGGCCATGTGGTTCATCGATCGGTCCTTGGCAGTGCAGGTATTGATGTAACGATATCAGCCAGCCGCCGGCTACGCCATTCCGCCGTTGATCGAAATGGTTTGTCCGGTGATATAGGCGGCCTGGTCGGACGCCAGGAATGCGACCAGGTCGGCCACCTCTTCAGGTCGTCCGGCCCGCTTCATCGGCACGATCTGCGCGATCTGTTTCGCATCCAGTACCGCACTTACCGCCGGCGATGCGATGATCCCCGGCGCCACCGTGTTCACGGTGATGCCGCGGCTGGCGACTTCGCGCGACAGCGATTTCACGGCGCCGATCAGCCCCGCCTTGGCGGCGGCATAATTGACCTGGCCACGATTGCCCATCAGCGCGGAGACCGATGAGATCGCGATGATCCGGCCCGACCGGGTCGCCATCATCGGCAGCAGCAGCGGTCGGGTGATGGCAAAGAACCCGTCCAGCGACACCGCCAGCACCTGGCGCCATTGCTGCTCCGACATGCCGGCGAGCGGGACATCGTCGTGCGTGCCCGCGTTATGGACGATGATGTGCGGCACGCCGGCCGCCAGCACCGGCGCCAGCGCGATCTCGGTGCTGGCGATGTCGGTCAGGTCGCAGCCGAACGCTTCCGCCGAACCGCCCGCCGCCCGAATGGCGGCCACGACCTCGTCCGCCCGTGCCAAGGCGGTATTGGCATGGACGATCACGTGCAGCCCATCGGCGGCAAGGCGCGTGGAGATCGCCGCCCCGAGCGGGCTCGATCCGCCGGTCACCAGTGCTCGCCTCATGACCCGGCCTGCAGAACCACGATCGCGCGGCCGCTGACCAGCGAACGTCCTGCGGCCGACTGCACGTCGAAACTGTAAGCCAGGGCTCGCTCGTCGCCGTGCTCGAGAATCGCGGTGATGGTCAGCATGCCGTGGCCCGTATCGTCGAGCCGTTCGGCTGCGAGCTCCACCGCACGCAGCGATGCCAGGTAGCCCGGCCGGCTCGGCGCCTTGCCACCGCACATCGCACCATGCAGGGCGGCCGCCTGCAGCCCCATCTCGGCGCCGCAGATCGTGCCGAGCCGTCCGGCCCGCCGCAGCACGTTATCGGGGTCGAGATGCGACAGGGTGGTGCAGCGGACCATGCCGAGCGACCAGGCCTCGACCCGGTCCAGCAGGCAACTCGCGCCCCCATGCGGGATCAGGCTCAGGATGCCGGCGCGGTCGAGCATGGCGTCACGATGATTTCGATACTCTGGTCGAGGCAGGAAAGCTCGATCCGATCGGAATGCTGCATGGCAAGGCTCTCCAGCAACCGCAACGCGCGGGCGGCGGCGTTGCCGAAACAGAGCCCGTGCAACGCCTCCCGTCGCGAAGCCTCGAGAGCCGGGTCGGCAGGCTCGGCCCGATAGCGCACGGCGAGTGAGGCGATGCTGCCCGGTTCCTGCTCCGGGGTCAGCACGAGTGCACAGGCGAACGAGCTGGCCGTCGGCCGCTTCTCCGCCATCGGCTCGGGCAGCGGCCGGTCATAGACGCACAACAGAACCGACACCTGCTCGACCTGCACCTCGGCGGCGGCCTTCAGCAGGGTCAGCCCCATGGTCGCGTCGTGGCAGCCGAGGCAGCTTGCCGGCTGGCGGGTGCCGGCGCCGATGGTCCAGTAGCCGGCCGCGGCGTTGTGGACTGAATTGTGGAACTGCGTCGGCGACACGTCCCGGCCAGGTTCGGCCAGTGCCTGCAGGATGTCGTTCACCACGACGCCGTCGCCGTTGGAGCTGCCGAACACGCTGTGCAGGCTTGCCGCATCGTGCCCGGACATCGCCGTCGCCTCCTGTGCCACCACGAGCGCCAGCCGAACCACCGCGCTGGTGCGCCGGCGCTCGTTCGCGGCCAGGATCGACGGTGCCGGCGGCATCGTATCCTCGGCAATCCATGGTTGCTCACCGCGCAACACCGCCTGCGCCATCGGCCAGCCCGCAAGGCCCGGCCCCCAGACCGACACTCCGGACACGAACACCCGCATCATGCGGCCGGCCCGAAGATCAGGCTGCAATTGATGCCGCCGAAGCCGAACGAGTTGCTCATGACCCGATGCACCGGTCCGTCCCGGTTCTCGACCAGCACCCTCGACTGGAAGGTCGGGTCGACCTCTGACACGCCGAGGCAGCCCGGCTTGAAGCCGTGGGTGATACACAAGGCGGCGATCACCGTTTCCACGATCCCGGATGCGCCGAGCGTGTGACCGGTCCAGCCCTTGGTCGACGAGCAATCGGTGGCGCGGCCGAATAGCTCCGTCACCGCGACATCTTCCATCGCATCGTTGGCGCGTGTGCCGGTGCCGTGCAGGTTGATATAGTCGATCGCCTCGGGCTCGAGTCCGGCGCGATCCAGTGCCTGCCGCATCGCCAGGATCGCACCTTCCCCGCGCGGATGCGGCGACGACATGTGGTGCCCGTCGCTGCTGGCGCCATGGCCAAGCAGGCTGGCGCGGATGCCGGAGCGCGAACCGACCGGTCGTGCGCCGGCTCTTTCGAGCAGTGCGAAACCGGCCGCTTCGCCGATGGAAATACCGGTGCGGGCTGCGTCGCACGGACGGCAGGGCGAGGGGGAGATCAGCTCCAGCGCCGCGAAGCCGCGCATCGTCATGCGGCACAGGCTGTCGGCGCCGCCGACCACGGCTGCGTCGCACACGCCGGCTTCGATCAGGTGGTGCGCGTCGATGAAGCTTTTCGAGGCCGATGCGCAGGCGGTCGATACCACGAAGGCCGGACCGCGCAGTTCGAGGACCGCGCGCACGTATCGGGCCAGCGAGAACATATCCTGGGTGTGTTCGTGGTCGAAGCCGGCCGGCAACCGGCCGGTGTCCGGATCCCGATCGCGATAGGCATCCTCGCCGGACAGGATGCCGGACGTGCTGGTGCCGAGCACCACCGCCACCCGATCGGCGCCGTAATGCGCGCGAGCCTCGGCGACGGCGGACGCGAAGCCATCGGTGTTCAGGGCCATGTCCGCAAGCCGATTGTTGCGGCAATCGTATTCCGTCAGGCCCGGTGGCAGTGCATGCGTCTCCACGCCGTCGACCCGCCCGACATGCCCGTCGGTAATGCCGCCGAAATCGCCCGGCCGCAGCCCGGAGCGGCGCGTGCGGAGCGCGTCCAGGGTCGCGTCGACGCCGCGCCCCATGGCGCTGATCGTGGTCCCGGCGGTGATCGCGAGCGGCTGCATTCAGGCAGGGTCCGACCGGGTGCGGGGTGGTGCGGCAAGCAGGAAGCTGAAGCCCATGGCCAGGATCGCCCCGATGGCAACGGTGAAGCCGATGTCGTGCAGGATGGGCGTTCGGCAGAACGCCAGCAGACCGAAGGTCAGCAGCGTCATGGTGTTGCAGGTCACCAGCGTCCGCAAGGTGCGGGCCCGCTCGGCCCGGTCGAGCTGGGGCCGGGCAAAGAACAGCGCGTAGTCGAGCCCGATCCCGGCGACGAACTGCAGCGAGACGATGTGGATCAGCGACAACCCGATCCCGCTCAGCGACAGCGCCGCCAGCGTGACCAGCAGAGCGGCCGCGACCGCGCCGAGCACCCGCGCCAGGCGGCGCAGATCGCGCAGTCCCACGGCCAGCGCAGCGAGCGCCAGCAGCCCGCCATAGGCCAGCCAGTGCCAGGCCTGCCGCGTGTCGGCCAGCACCAGGGCACTGGCCTCGCGATGCATGTCGAGCAGAATGACCCCCTCCTGGCCGCGCATGGCGCTCGCGAGTGCAGCCGGATCGGCCACTCCGATCGGCAGGACGAGCCCGACCCAGCCGCCATCGCGGGCGAACAGCAGCGGCTGCAGCCGGGCCGCCAGCATCGGCGTGTCCAGCGCGCTGGGTATGACCGGCTGCATCGATCGGGACCGTTCGATGTCGGCGAGGAACGGTGCGAATGCCTCCGGTCGGAACGGCAGCCCGGCCTGTGCCTCGGTCAACCTTGCCTGCAGCGTCGCGGGATCGGGGAGCGCCTGCCGGCGGCGGCGCTGGGTGGCGAGGCTGGGAACGATTCGTGCCGCAAGCTCCGCGCCGCCGATCGTGCCCTTCGTCCGCAGTCGCTCCAGGATCGGCATAAGCGCCTCCTCGCGGGCCAGCACGGCGTCGGCGGTCGGCGCACGCACGATCACCACCTGGCCGGCATCCGGCGCGCCCAGGTCGGCGCGCAGTTCGGCATCGAGCGCGCGGTCGGCTTTCGGCACCGGGCTCATCGCCGCCAGATCGGTCTCGCCGTACGGCGGTCTTAGGACCAGCAGTGCGACGGCGCCGGCAACCGGAACGATCACCCATGCCCGGCCTCGGCGGAGCGCCTCGACCCGGAGCAGCCGGCCCGGATCGCCGGGAGGCAACGGCGCCAGGTCGGCGGCCACGATCAGCCTCGGCAGCAACCACAGCGTCACGGCCGCCGCCGTGGCGACGCCGACGGCCGAGAACAGGCCGAGCTGCGCCAGGCCCGGAAAGCCGGAAAACATCATGCCGGTCAGTCCGAGCGAAGCGGTGACGACGGCGAGCCTGAGGGTCGGGCCGATCCGGCGCAGCGTGCCGGTGGCGGCCTCGCCACGATCGCGATGGCCGATCAGCAGAACCGGATAATCCAGCGTCACCCCCAGCATGGTCATGCCGAACCCGAACGCCACCCCGTGCACGAAGCCGAACACCGCCTGCACCACCAGCATCGCCGCACTCAGCGACAGCAGCACCGGGATCGCGATCGTCGCCAGCACCCAGAGCGACCGGAACCGCCAGACCAGCACCAGGGCGACCAGCACCGTCGAGACGATCGACAGCATCTCGATATCGCCGCGAATCGATTGCGCGGCGGCGCGTGCGAACACCGCCGGGCCGGACGCCAGCAGCCGTGCGTTTCCGGGCGACGCCGCCGCGAATGCCGTGCGGATCGTCCGGTCGACCTCGGTCTGCGCCGCGATGTCCATCCCGCCGGCGCGGGTGCGCAACAGGATCATCGCGCGATCGCGGCCGGCGGCGAACCACACGCCGTTTATGGTGCGGAGCCTGGTGCCACCGCCCCAGTCACGGACCAGCCCCAGGAATGCGCCGGTGGGATCGGCCATGCCATAGAGCTGCGCCAGCGGCTCGGCCGAGGACTGCATCTGGTCGAGCAGCGCCGACAGGTCGCGGTGCAGGGCAGGGGCCGCGAATGCATCGGGAACGGTGACCGGCGAAAGCAGGTAGCGGTCGCGGAACAACAGCGCCTGGTCCGGACCGTCCAGCGACTGCGTGCCGTTGCTGGCCAGGCTGAACAGCGCCGAGCCCTGCAGCGTCCCGGTCATCGTACTGCTGATCCGGGCAAGCGCCGCGACGGGCGCGTTCTCGATACCGACCAGGATCAGGCTCGACGCCGACCCGCCGCGTAGTTCGCGCAGCATGAAGCGCGCGGCCTCGGTACGGCCCTGCGGCAGGAAATCCGCCATATCGGTGCGCAGCGGCACGGCGCGGAACACCAGGATCGCGATCAGCCCGGCAAGGGCCAGCATCACGGCGATCGGCCACGGACGCCGACCGGATGCGACGCTCACGGCACCGGGTCGATGGTCGTCGTCTGCACGTCGCCGTTCGGCTGCTCGATACGGATGGTGCGCAGGCCGTTATTGGCGCCATCCAGCATGACGCTCCGCACGAAGCGCGCGAGCGCCGGATGGCTCGGCAGCAGCGTCAGCCGCCATGCTCCGAGATCGCCCTGTGCCTGGATCGTGTAGTCGCGGCGCAGCGTCTCGACATCGCCATCGAGCGGCGCACGGATGGTGTCGACCAGGGCGCGCAGGGCAGGGTGGCTGTCGATGTCGAACACACGTGGTGCGGCGTTGCCTTCGGTGATGCTGAGCGAGGCGCCGTCGATCACCAGCCGCTCCGGCTTCGGCTCGAGGGTGATCTTTTCCAGATAGGCCGGCTGCGCATAGGCCAGTGTGCCGGACGAGCGAAGCACGGCGGTGAGGGCAGCGAGATGCTTCTCCTCGTGGAAGGTGGCGTGCCGGGAAGTGACCTGAGCCAGCCGCTGCAGCACGCTGTCGGCAAGATCGTCCGCCAGGGCAGGAGTGCCGACCAGCAGGAGGCCGGCTGCAAGCAGGACGCGCCTCATGGTCGCGTGCTCGTGGGCCCGGACGCCCAGACATCGTGGAAATTGAACCAGCTGAATGGATAGGCCCGACACAGCGCCTCGATCCGGCCGGCATAAAGCTGGATCCAACCCTGCAACGCCGCGTCACGGCGGCCGCGCGGCAGCACGATCTCGTCGGCGAACGGCTCGAATCCGACCAGGTAGCGGCGCGGGCCGGTGCGCACGCCATGGAACAGCACCACCGGCGCATGCAGCATAGCCGCCACCAGCAACGGCCCGGCGGGCAGCAACGCCGGGGCCCCCAGGAACTCGACCGGGATCGTTTTCTCGCCGTGCGGCGCACGGTCGCCCAGCATGCCGACCAGTTCGCCACGGGCCAGGCTTTCGCTGACCTGCAGCATGGCGTGCGGCGTACCGATCTCGATCACGCTGTTCAGGAATTCCGGATCCAGCTGTTCCAGCAAATAGGTTGCGGCGCCGGCATTGCCCCGGAACATCAGCACCTTCACCGTCATCGGCGAATGGCGTCCGATGCTGCGCAGCACCTCGAACGATCCGACATGCGCTCCGAGCAGGATGCAGCCGCGGCCGAGCGCCAGGGCCCGCGCGAGCACTTCCTCGCCCTCGATGGTGATCCTGTACCGGTCGCTTCGGTCGGACAGCAGGAACACGCGATCCAGGGTGGTGCTGGCGAAACTATGGAAGTGCCGGGCCACGTCGATCAGGTTCGGCCGGCGCCCGAGCACGCGGCCGAGATAGGTGCGCGATGCCGCACGCGCGTCCGACCCGGTCGCCAGGAAATAGGCGGTGATCAATGGCAGCAGCGCTTGCCCGACCGGCCAGCCGAACCGCAGCGTCACCCACAACATGAGCCGGCACAACGAGGAGCCGCCGCGTTCCGGCCGCATCCAGCCGGAAACGATCGCCTGGCTCACGTCGGTTCACCCAGCATGAGAACGCCGGTCAGGACATCGTCCTTCGCCACGCGGCAGGCGAAGCCGAGCCGGTTCGACGCTATCTCACGGACGCGCACCACGATCTGCTGGTCCGATCCGACCGGACTGAGGAACTTCGCGTTCGCCAGGCTGCCGACGACCCAGCCTGCCGTTTCGGGATCGGCCTCGATCAGCGCGAACACCTCGTCCAGCAGCACGACGCCGGGAACCAGCGGGCGGCCCGGGAAGTGTCCGGGCAGGCACGGATGGTTGGCGGCAATCATGAACGAGCCGAGATCGCGCTCGCTCATGACGCCTGGGAACGGGCCGGCTGCACTGCCGCTTCGTGCAGCCCGACCAGTGCTTCGCGCGTGATCTTGCCCACATCGTTGCGGGGCAGCGCGTCCAGGATCACCACGCGGCGTGGCAGGAACGCTGGATCGATCCGCATTCGCAGTTCGCCGAGCAGTTCGTCCGCCGACCGGGTAGGCGACACCACGAACACCTGCATCCGCCGGGCGAGACGCAGGCCGGCATCGTCGGGTGCATGGAACACGCCGTCGACGATCCCCGGAATGCTGTTGAGGATGGCGTTCAGCCCAGCCAGCGATGCACGCTTGCCGCCGAACTTGAGCAGGTCGCCGGGACGGCCGAGCAGCCTGAAGCCGCCCAGGTCGGTTCCGTCGAGGTCGGTCGTCTCGATCATGTCGCTGATCGGATGCGGTCTGGCCGGCGGCGCCACCACTTCGGTGCGGCCGTCGCTGCCCGGCCGGAAGGCGATGCCCGGATACAGCGTCCATGTGTCGCCGGCGACCGTGCGTCGGCTGGCAATCGAGCCGATCTCGGTGGCGCCGTAGATTTCGTGCACGCAGGTGTTCCAGCGTGTCTCGGCCTGCGACGCGAGCTCGGCGGCGAGCGGCGCGGTCGCGGAAATCACCATCCGCACGGGCGGCAGCGCTGTCCCGCTCTCGACCAGCGCACGCAGTTGCAGCGGCGTCGTGACCAGAATGCGTGGGGCCGGTGCCGCGGTCAGCGCCTGGCGTATGTCGGCCGGATAGAACCCATCGACCGACATGCTGGCGAGCCCGGCATGCAGCGACAGCAGGATGGTGGTCTCGAACCCGTACATATGTTGCGGCGGCACGGTTCCGACGATGGTTTCCGGCTCGTCCTCGTGCAGCAAGCCGAACTGCGTGACAGCGGCCAGACTGCGTTGGACCAGTTCGCCCCAGCGCTTTTCATGCGCGACCGGGGCGCCGGTGCTGCCGGACGTGAACACGATCGCAACCAGGCGATCGAAAGGAATTTCTGGATTGGTCTCGTTCTCCGAGACGGTGCAATCGATTTCGTTAATTCTGTGATGCGACAGCTTGGTTTCGAAATCACTGGTGTCGGTCACGATGATTGCGCCCGGCTGCTCATTCAGCAGCCAGCGCAGCCGCTCCGTCGACCGGTCGCTGACCAGCAGGCTGGTATCGCCGCGAAGCAATGCCGCCAGCAGGACAGCGGTGAAGCGGCTCCGGTCGCGGCAAAGGTTGATGATGGGCCCCGCAGGAATCGACATGGCCAGCCGATGTGCCGCCCGCAGCAGGTCGCGC
Organism: Janthinobacterium lividum; assembly: GCA_050954785.1. Taxonomy (GTDB): domain Bacteria; phylum Pseudomonadota; class Alphaproteobacteria; order Acetobacterales; family Acetobacteraceae; genus Lichenicola. The sequence continues at coordinate 29,347 of JBPBQO010000108.1, forward strand.
CCGGTCAACGGACCGGCCTGCGTGCGGAACAGCACGGACTCCGGAAACGAGACGATCTGCATACCGTTCACTGCCCCTCAGCAGGTCCGGCAGGCTGCAACGTGCGCGCTGAGATTCCGGAGCGACGAAAATATTTCGCCGTTGCGCTCATCGTCGGACTTCAGCTCGACCCCGTAACGACGAGATATGGCCAGGGACAACTCCAGTGCATCGATCGAATCGAGACCCAGTCCCTCGCCGAACAGGGGCGCCATGGCATCGATCTCATCGGCACCGATCTCGAGCTGCAGCGTGTGCACCGTCAGCTCCGCCAACTCGCGTTCGAATGAACTTTGCCGGTCGGTCGGGAAGGACGTATCCAAGGCGGTCTCACGTATTTGAACTGTCATGAAGCTAGCAATTATATCGTCATTCGGAAAGACATTGTGTGGAGTGAGAACTGCCGCTTTGCCTTATAAACGCCTTACGAGGGCTCGATGATTGCAAGCCGACGTCTCGCCGGAGCGGCCTGCCTGGTGGCGGCCCCGGTATCCGCCCATTTCGCGGTGGCGCTGGGTCACGCGCAACTGGCGGCCGAGGTGCTGACATCGCTGCAGCTCACCGGCATCTGCTGCCTCCTGCTGGCTGGATCCGGGTCCGATGCCCGGCGAACCCCACGCAAGCGGCCGCTCCATGCCCGGCTGTGGCTGTTGCCGGCGATCCTGCTCTGGCTGGCCGCCTTGCAGGCTCCGGCCAGGCTGGTGCTGCTGCTCGATGCCGCGTCGTTCCATGCGGTGATACAGGCCAGCCTGCTGTTGCTGTTCGCAGGGTCGCTGCGGCCGGGCCACGAACCGCTGGTGACGCTCATGGCGCGTCGCATACACGGCACGCTGCGGCCCGACATCACCGCATACACACGCCACGTCACCCTGGCCTGGTGCCTGTTCTTCGCGCTGCAGATCGGATTGTCGGCGAGCCTGCTATCCGCCGGCCTGACCGGATGGTTGCCGATCCGCTGGTGGTGGATCGCCGTGCCGGATAGCTGCCTGCCCGCCACGATCGCGATGTTCGTCATGGAATATGGGGTCAGGCGCTGGCTGATCACCGATTTCGAGCATGTCGGGTTCCGCGTCGCGATCAGTGCGTTTCGGAATCGCGCAAGCGGCGTCTCATGACTCGCAATAGCGCTCCACGCACGAGACGAACATGCATCCAGGCCAGCAGAAGATTGTCTCGCCCATAATGAAAATGCGAAATCCCACCTTCGTCCGCGCGCAGGTAGCGTACCGGCGCCGGCAGGTTGATGCAGCGTACGCCGCGCCAGCACAGGCGCACCGCCGCTTCCGGTTCGAAATCGAAACGGCGCATCCATCGCGTGGTGTGCATGACCGCGACCAGATCGGCGATCGGATAGACGCGGAAGCCGAACAGCGAGTCTCCGATCATGCAGCCGGGCGTCTCGAAATTGGCCCACCAGTTGGAAATGCGTCGTCCCTGTACGCGCAACTGCGGCGCGTGCGCGTCGAATACCGGGCGCCCCAGGATCATCGCTGCCGGATCGGCGCGGGAAGCCGCCATGAAACGGCCGATATGGCCGGGCGGGTGCTGCCCATCGGCATCCATGGTCAGCACATGGGTGAAGCCGGAAACCGCTGCCAGCTTCAGCCCGTGCAGGATGGCGGCGCCCTTGCCTCGGTTATGGTCCAGAACCAGCACGCGCAGGCCGGGAAACCTCGCCGCCTGGTCGTGCAGCAGGCGCTCGCTGCCGTCGGTGCTGCCGTCGATCACCACCCAGACGCTGGACCACTGCGTCGTGGCCTCGCGGACCGTCTCGATCAGGCGTGCCCCGGTATTGTAGGAGGGGATCAGCACCAGATGCGTCGGTGATGCGGTCACGCCGGCATGTCCCGTCGCGGATCGGCCGGTTGCTCGTGGAAAGCCCGTTCGACCGCGAGTGCCACCCGCCGCATATCGCCGGGTTGCCTGCCCGGCGGATCGAAACGCGTGCCGACACGGAGGCCGATGCGGACGGGCCGTGCCGGAACGCGCAACAGGGGCCAGTCCCGGCCGAGAAAGTCGGAGTCGGTTTCGATCATGATGGTCTGGATCGGCACCTGTGCCTGTCGCGCCAGGACCGCGAAGCCCGGGCGAAACGGGCCAGGACCGGCTGTCGGGCTCCGGGTTCCTTCCGGAAACACCAGCACCCGATGTCCGTCGAGCAGCAAGGCGCCGACGCTGGCGAAATGCCGGTCATCACCGACCCTTGGGTAGCCGGCCATCCGGATGGCCGCGCCGAACAGCCTGTGGTCCCAGATCGAGGCCTTGGTGATGCAGACGAGGTCGGGCAGGCAGGCGATCATGAACAGCGCGTCGAGCCGTGACGGATGGTTTGCGACGAGCAGCAGCCCGTACGGGCCGACCATTTCCGCAAGTGCCGGCAAATCGCATTGGATCAGGCCGGTCAGTCTTGCCACCTGGAGTGTCAGCCGCGCACTGAGACGCAGTATGCCCCGGCCGACCGCGCCGCGTCGATGCGCCAGCACCCGGCTCAGTACGAGGCTGGCAAGACTGCCCGTGACCGCCAGGCATGCAACGACGATCAACGTGATGGCGAAGGCGAGACGAAGGCGCCAGAGGTGCGGGTGACGGACACCGGTCAGACGCCGGCTGGTCCTCGAGGCTCCGGGGCGCCCGGCAGCCAGACCGTCGGCAAGGTCGATCGGGATTCCCATTTCGAGCAAACCTAGATCCGGGCTCATGGATCGTCCAGTCAAGGTAACACGACGGCAAGATCCTGCAGCCGGATCGACGTCCTACCGCGTCATCCGTGCCACGATCGGACCGAGCATCATGACGATGGCGAAGGCGCCGATCGTCGCGGCACCGACCCGAGGCACGACATGGCCTCGGCCGCGACGATGCGCCGCCCGGCCGAGGGTTGCGCCCGTCACGATCCAGGCGGTCGCGACGACGGCGATCAGCACGGCGAACCCCGCCAGATAGGCTGGCAGGAGGTGCGAGCCGAACGGGATGATTCCGAGCGCGAAGACGATTGCCTTCGGATTGAGCAGCGTCGTGACGAAGACCTGGGTTATTCCGATCGCTCCCGCTGCGGCCGCGTCAGTTTCATGGATCATCGACCGCTGACCCTGCCGCCAGAGTTTGACCGCAAGCACCAGCAGGTAGATGCCGACGACTCCGCGTAGGATCATCGCCAGCCCGGGGAAACTCGCCATGATTGGTCGCAACAGCAGTCCGAGCGCCGTGACCGCGATCAGGTAGCCGGCGACTTCGACCGGAACCAGCTTCAGCGAGCGCCTGACACCGGCAACGGCTCCGCTGGTTGCAACCAGGCTGTTGGTAGGACCGGGTACCGCCAGGAGCACCAGGACCGTCACGGCGAAGACGAAGGGGTCGGTCATGTGCCTGAACGAATCGCCGATGTGGAACGACGATCGATAATCCGGTCATGACGATCCCGCAAGAAGCTCCAGCACTCCGGGCCGGGAGCCTGGTCCGATCGTTATTCGCCAACAAAAAAGGCCCGCCGATGGCGGGCCTTTCGTGTCACGCGGCCGAGGCTCGGTTACTTCGGTGTCGTTGTGGTGGCCGTCGTGCAGCTTGCGAATTTTCCTTTCGCATCACGACATTTTTTCGGCTTGACCAACGGACAAGTAACAAATTTGCCGTGCGTGTCGCGACATGGCGCGGCGGATGCCACGCTACCGAACGTGAAGGCCAGCAACACCGTTCCGAGAACAAGCGATTTCATCATCAATCTCCCGATTGCCGATCAGCCGCCATTATATCCACGGAACAGCAGCACGATCACCACGATAATCAGCAGCAACGGCAGCAGACCAAGGCCATTGAATCCGGTTCCGCGCGAACCACCATACCAGCCCGACCGAAAGCCATAGCCTCCTCCGCCGAGTGCGAGGACGATCAAAATGATGATGAGAATTGTGATCATGGTCTCGTCTTCCTGTCGGAACGTGTCGGTAGAAGAACGCTCGCCAATCGGAAAAGATGCGTTTGGGCGCCTTGCCACGGCGGATCACGGCCACGGTGAGGAAAATTCGCCACACCGGCCCGGACGTTTCCATCCGAACCGATGTGATGTCGACAGGCTAGAGCGTCAGCCCTGCAGTTCGAAAGCGCCGGCGATGGTGAGGCGCACGGCGTCGCCAACCAGCGGCACGTAGGTCTTCACGCCGAACTCGCTCCGTTTGATCGTGCCGGTTGCTTCGAAACCGACCGTATACTTCTTGTCGAGCGGGTTGATACCGGCGCCGACGAAGTGTGCGGTCAGTGTCTCCGACTTGGTCACGCCATGCAGCGTCAGGTTGCCGGTGATCTTCGCGCCGTCCTTGCCCATCGCGACGACCTTGGTCGAGGTGAAGGTGGCAGTGGGGTATTTCGCAGCATCGAACCAGTCGGCACCCTTCAACTCGCCGTCCAGTTTGGTGCTGGTGGTCGCAACCGACTCGATCGGGATGGTGACGTCGAGCTTCGCCGCAGTCGGATCGGACGGGTCCAGGCTGAGCGTGCCGGAAACGTTCGAGAACATGCCCGAATAATAGCTGAAGCCGAGATGCAGCAGGCTGAAGCCGATCTGGGTATGGCCCGGCTCCACGGTGTAGGTGCCCGATTTTACGGTCGAGGGCTCATGCGATGCGCTCTGTGCGAATGCCGTTCCCAGCCCGCAGGTGAGTGCCAGGGCGGCGGTCGCGGTAAGCAGAGTGGTCTTCATCTGGTCTGTCCGATCGAATTTGAATTGCAACGTGTTCAGGCTGCCAGCTTGGTGGCAAGCCCGGCAACATGGGCACCGAGGAAGCGCGCGCCATCGAGCTCGTTCTGGCTGACCTGCCTGGAGCCGTCGGCGCCGGCCAGGGTGGTGGCGCCATAAGGGGTACCGCCGCTTACTTCATCGAGCCTGAGCTGACCCTGGAACGAGTAGGGCAAGCCGGTAATGACTAGGCCATGATGCATCAGGTTGGTCAGGATCGAGAGCAGCGTGGTCTCCTGGCCGCCATGCTGGCTGGCGGTCGAACTGAACGCGGCGCCGACCTTGCCGATCAGCGCGCCCTTGGCCCATAACCCGCCGGTGCGGTCGAAGAAGTTCGCCATCTGCGACGACATCCGGCCATAGCGGGTGCCCGTGCCGACGATGATCGCATCGTAGTTCACCAGCTCGTCTGGCTCGGCAATGGGCGCGCTCTGGTTCAGCTTGAAATGGCTGGACCTGGCGACCTCCTCCGGTACCAGCTCGGGCACGCGCTTGATGTCGACTTCGGCGCCGGCCGACCGTGCACCCTCGGCGATGGCGCCGGCCATCGTCTCGATATGCCCATAGCTCGAATAATACAGAACCAGGATCTTGCTCATGCTCGTTGCTCCTTGATCGATGAAATGAGGGCCGGACGTGATGTCAGGCAGCGTCCACGAGGATGATCTCGGCATCCTCGATCGCAGTGATCCTGAGGCTGGGCTCCCCCTGGACCGCAATTCCATCGCGCGCTTCCGCACGAATTCCATTGACCTCGATCGTGCCCTTGGCCGGAACCAGGTAGATATGGCGGGTCGTTTCGGCCGGATACTCCACGCTCTCTCCTGCCTTCAACGTCGCGCCGGACACGCGTGCAGTGGCACGGATCGGCAATGCATCCGTATCCTGCTCGAACCCGCTCGCCAGCGTTACGAAGCGGCCGGCGCGGGCATCGCGAGGGAACGGCCGGGCACCCCAGCTGGGCTCGCCGCCCTGGCGGTCGGGCATGATCCAGATCTGGAAGATGCGGGTCAGGCCAGGCTCCTCGTTGGCTTCCGAATGCCGGATGCCGCTGCCGGCACTCATCACCTGGACGTCGCCGGCCTCGGTTCGGCCGCTGTTGCCCAGGCTGTCCTTATGGGTGATCGCGCCTTCGCGAACGTAGGTGATGATCTCCATGTCCCGGTGCGGATGGGCCGGAAAGCCGCTGCCGCCGGCGATCTCGTCGTCGTTCCACACGCGAAGCGCGCCCCACTGGTTGCGCTTCGGGTCATGGTAGCTGGCGAACGAGAAGTGATGCTTTGCATTGAGCCAACCATGGTTGGCACCGCCAAGCGTCTGGAAAGGTCTGAGCTCGATCATCGTCCTGTTCCTTCGGGGACGCCCTGTGGCATCCGTCGGTTCTGAAGATGACGCTTGCTCGATCCGTTAAAAACAGAAACATTCGAAAGACATCGTTTCTGAATGTGACCCCATGAGTACTTTGCCCGATCTCGAAGCCTGGGCAGTCTTTGCCCGGGTGGCGGACACCGGATCGTTCGCCGGTGCTGCAGCCGAGCTCGGCCTTTCGACGGCTACCGTTTCCAAGGCGATCGCGCGACTGGAACAACGCATCGGTGGCGCGTTGTTGAGCCGCACCTCGCGCCGGCTGTCCCTGACGACGCTCGGCGAGGAGATCGCCACGCGCGCACTGCGTCTGTTGACCGATGCCGAAGCGCTCGAGGCCGATATGCTGGACCGGACGGCTCAGCCCAAGGGCCTCGTGCGCATGGCCATGCCGATGTCGTTCGGGCAGCAGCAGGTGGCGCCATTGCTGCCCGATCTGCTGCATCGCTATCCGCAGATCTCGATCGACCTGCATCTCGGCGACGAGATGGTGGACCTGGTCGGTGGGGGATTCGATTTCGCGCTGCGGATCGCGCGTCTGGAAAATTCATCGCTGCGTGCGCGCCGGATCTGCAACGTCCGGCTGCTGCTGGTCGCGTCGCCGATCTATGTCGCAATGCACGGACTACCGATCCATCCACTCGAACTGCAGGATCGACCGTGCTTCGGTTATGCCTATCAGCCCACCGCGAACCGGTGGGCATTCACGCATCGGTCCGGCGAGCAGGTGACCGTGCACCTGTCGGGTCCGGTTCGGTCCAACAATGGCGATTCCGTCGTACCGGCGCTGCTTGCAGGGATCGGCCTGGCAGCACTACCCGATTTCCTGATCTGGAACGAGCTTCAGGCCGGCCGGCTGGTTGAAATCCTGCCCGAGTGGTCGTTGCCGAGCATACCGCTCAGCCTGGTGACGCCGCCAACCACGCTGCGGCCGGCGCGGGTGACGGTTACGATGGATTTCCTGCATGACGCCCTGATCAAGGCGCCCTGGGCCGCGGCGCCGTCATGATACGATGGCGGGACCGATGATCGCATGGACGCTGGCGACGATGTCGCTGACCCTGAACGGCTTGTCGAAGACGGCAGCGAACACGTCGCCTTTTGCGCGGCCGATATAAGCCTGTGCACCGCTCATGAGGATGATCGGAGGTGCGTCGTCGCCCTGGCTGGCGCGCACGGCATCGGCGAGCTCGAGCCCATTCATTACCGGCATCATGTAGTCCGTGATGATCAGGGCAGGGCGGATCTGGTCCAGCAGGTCGAACGCCTTGCGGCCGTTGCCGGCACGGGTAACGTGATAGCCTTCGTCTTCCAACGCGAACGCGACAACGTCCCCCACCAGGAATTCGTCATCCACCACAAGAATGGTCGTCATGGCCGAATGCCACCAGGATCAACGACGGCCAAGAGTCTGCGCGGATCCTGCCAGGATGGTCGCTACCTGTTCGAATGCCTTGTTCAGAGCAACCCCCTCGCCGGTAATAACCAATTCGCGCAGCGACGGGTCATACGTGCTGTCACGAATCTTCAGAACGGATATCACCCGCCGGAGTTCGGCCCGCAATTCGACGAACCGCATCAGCAGAAGATTATCCACCACGCCGGACAGCTCGGGCGTCGGCGTCTGCAACTCGCCGCCGAACAGGTCGCGCATTTCCCAGGTCGCCAGCACGGTGACATCGCGAGCACGCAGCTCGTTCATCAGGCTGGTGAAAAAATCGAGGGTCCGGCCGGGAATCGTCGCCGACCGTGCGATGGCGCTCAGGCTGTCGATGAACACCCGCCTGGCTCCCGTCGTCCGGACCGCATCGAGGAGCCGATGACCGAGTGCATCCAGAAGCCGTTCCGTCGGTGGCTGCCAGACCAGGTGCAACGCCCCGCTATCGACCAACGGCTGCAGCGCCATGCCGACCGACTTCGCCTTCGACATCAGACGCGAGGGCGTCTCGTAAAGCCCGAACAGAACCCCTGGTTCCTGTGGCGTGCAGCTCTGCAGGAACGCAAGGCCCATGATGGTCTTGCCGCACCCGGACGGACCGAGCATCAAGGTAGATGACGCGCGCGGCAGCCCACCTCCCAGCATCTCGTCCAGCGCCGGGATGCCGCTTTCGACCCGTGCCATCTCGTCCACGACCTGATCCGGGATCGAGGGATAGTTCAGGATGGCTTCCAGCCGCGGATGAACGGCAATCCCGTCACGGGTGATCTCGATCTCGTGCAGCCCGGTCAATGCGGCACTGCCACGGGTCTTGCGAAGCTGCATGCGACGAACCGACCTGCCCCCGATCAGGTCCTCGCACATCTCGATGACGCCATCGACCATGGTAAGTTCGGGACTGTCGTCCTCGACACGCGAGTTGGTCAGGAACAGCACGGTACATCCCGCAAAACCGGCATGGCCCTGGAGCTCAGCGATGAAGCGTTTGCTCTCGAGAGGGTCATCGGCGCGCGAATGGATGTTTGTCATGCCGTCGACGATCAGCAGCGTAGCGCTCTGTCTGCCGATCTCCCGCCGCAGCAGCGTGACCACGTTGGCAAGGCCGTCCGCCTCCATCACGTCGAATGCGCTGACGAAATGGATGTTCGTGCCTACGTGCTGATGATCGAAGAAGCTGAGCGTCGACAGGAACTGGAACAGCCGGTCGTGGCTCTCCGCCAGCAAGGTCGCGAACAGGACCTTGTTGCCCTGCGCCGCTTGATGAAACGCGATCTGGTTGGCAAGGATGGTCTTTCCCGAGCCTGGGCGCCCCTGGACGATATAGGACGCACCGGCGACCAGGCCGCCGGCAAGGATCACGTCGAGGCCCGGAATACCGGAATTCAGCCGTTCGAGGTCTTCCATGTGAATTCCAGATCCGGTCAGGGTCGTACGGGGCGGAGTATCGCCGCTCCCGTCCGATCGGCCAAGTTGTCCGCTGTCAGGGAGTGGGCACCACCGGCAGCCACACTGCGCTGGCCTCGGCCCCCTGGTGCATGATCCGCTGGGTAGCGGTTATGTAGTCCGCGGGCTTGGCGAAAAAGATGTTGTCCACATAATGCTGCGGATTGCGGTCATAAAGCGGAAACCAGCTCGACTGGATCTGCACCATGATCCGATGGCCGGGCAGGAACACATGGTTGGTCGGCGGCAGGGTGAAGCGGTAGCGCTCGACCTGGCCGGCTGGAATTGCCGAAGGCTTGGCGAAGCTCTGCCGGTAGCGTCCGCGGAAGATATCCATGGCGATCGGCAACTGGTAGCCGCCCATGGAGGGATCGGAGGGCACCGTCGCCGGGAACACGTCGATCAGCTTTACCACCCAGTCGGCATCGGTTCCGGTGGTGGAGGCGAACACATCCGCCGCCGGCTGGCCGGAGATGCGCACCGGTTTGGTCAATGGCGTGGTCTCGTAGGCCAGCACGTCCGGCCGGTTTGCGGCGTTGCGCTGGTCGCTGGTCAACCAGGGTTTCCAGCGTGAGCTGTCGGCGAAGGCGACCGGCTGCGACAGATAGGGAACAGGCTTGGAGGGGTCGGACACATAGCTGTCCGAGCCGGCATTTGCCGCCGGATGGTCGAACGAGAGCGAGAATCCGGTCTGCAGGAACAGCGGCGTCATCGGCGAAGCACAGCCGGTGTCGCAGGCCAGCGGCCATTGCGCGAACCGGTCCCAGTGGTTCTCGCCGGTGTTGTAGATGAAGGCGGCCGGCACGTTCGCCTTGGGCGCGCCCGGCTTGAGATACTGGTCGAAGAACGGCCGCAGGATGTCCTGGCGATACTGGAGGGCGGTGTCGCCGTTCCAGTTCAGCCGTCCTAGGCTGGAGCCATCGTAGTTCACCTGGCTGTGCCGCCACGGGCCCATGATCAGGACATTGTTGCCCTCGTGGCCCTTCGCCTTCAACGCCATCCAGCTATGGATCGCGCCCCACATGTCCTCCTGGTCCCACAGGCCCTGCTCCCATAGGGTCGGCACGTTCGACGGGTTCGCCGCCACCATATGGTCGAGCGCCTGCCCCTGCCAGAACGCGTCGTAGGCAGGATGCGCTGCCATCCGGCGCCAGAACGGGAATTGTTCAAGTCCGGCTGCCTTGGCGTAGTCGCCGGCGGAGCCGGCCTTCAGGAAGGTCGCGTAATCGTCGTAGCCGGGCCGGGTAATTCCGTCGCCTTCGCCTTTCACGGTCATTTGGCCGGTGAAGTAATCGAGTCCGGGCTGCCGGAAGGCGCCGTAATGGAACCAGTCGTCGCCCATCCAGCCATCGACCATCGGGCTTTCGGGCGATGCGACCTTGAGGGCCGGGTGCGGGTGCAGCAACGCCATCACGACGGTCCAGCCCTCGTAGGAGGAGCCGGTCATGCCGACACGGCCGTTGCTTTCCGGAAGGTTCTTCACCAGCCAGTCGATCGTGTCCCAGGCATCGGTGGTGTCATCGGTGTTGGACGGGTTCAGCGGCCCGATCGGCGGCCGCGTCATGACGTAGTCGCCGTTCGAACCGTACTTGCCGCGCACATCTTGGAACACGCGGATGTAGCCGCCTGCGACGAAGACGTCATCGCCCTGGGGAAGGGTTGCCAGCATCGACGGGCTGTTGTTGCGGGTGGCGCGCTTGGTGGCGTTGTAAGGCGTGCGGGTCAGCAGGATGGGCGCGTCATGTGCATTTTTCGGGATGACGATGACCGTATGCAGCGTCACCCCGTCGCGCATCGGGATCATCACGTCGCGCTTGACGTAGTCGAAGCCGGATTTGGGCATATCGACATGTGCCGGAATGTCGTTGCCCGTGGCGACCATCAGGGGGTCGGGGGCCGCCGCCAGAGCCGTGGCCGGCAACATAAGCGCCGCCAGCAATGGAATCAGGTTCGTCCCGGTCGTTCTGCGTAACGTCATTCCGCCTCCATGCCCCATCTCATTGCTCTGTTCGAACAATTGCGGTGTCGCGCCATGGGTGATCGAGGTCAAGCAGCGGCCGATGTCCTGGCGGTCGGCGGGTGCCGGCAATCGCACGCTACGACCGCTAAAGCAGGCTGAGGCGAGCCGTCTGTTCCGCCGCGTTCCGCCAATTGAAGTGCTGCAGGATCGACTGGCGTGCCGTGTCGAATTTCGTTCGGTCGGGCCTCCAGCCGTTGACGATCGACGACATGGCATCGACCAGCGAGTCCGGATCGGGTTCGATGTAGGCGCCTATGAGGCCGGCGTCGGTGGTCTTGCGATGAAACCGGCCCAGTATCCGGAGCGACGTGTCGTCATTGCAGAAATCGTCGGTTGCGCCACCCGCGGTGACGATGGTCGGGATACCGCATGATATCGCCTCGAGAACCGGCAGGTTGAACCCTTCCGCGCGGTATGGCGATACATAGCAGTCGGCGAGCCCGAACAAGGTCGCCAGTTGTTGTGGCGCCAGGTTCATCGGCACCGTGGTGATGGCGGAACGAACCAGATCATGGTTCAGCGATGGAATGCCGGCACTCAGCGTCTCGATAATGCCGTTCAGCGAAATGCCATAGACATCCTGCTGGTCCTTGACCATCAGCCGTACTTTCAGTCCCCGCATCCGCAAGACAGCGAAAGCGTGGAGCAGCGCATCGATGCCCTTGTTCCAAAGTGGCGGACCAATGTTGAGGAAGAGGGTTTCGTCCTCGCCTATACCGAGCGCGGCCCGCCCTCGCGCCCGTGCGTCGGGCCAGATCGGGCTGAAAACTTCGGTGTCGACGCCGAGCGGGATGGTTTTTACCCGTTCCTGCTCGAACCCGTATTCGATGATGCGGTCCCTGGACCAGTTCGTCGACGTTGCGATGATATTTTCATCGCGTGTAAAAAAAGGCGAGCGATCATCGCCGGGAGCGAAGCTATCCGGGGCGAGTCCAAGCTCGGTAATCATGAACGTCGTGGTGCGATGCGTCGAAAAACCGGCATTGCCGGCTGTTCGAAACGGCGAGCAGATCCGGTAGAGGCCATCAACGACATCCGAGCCTGGTTCCGGTTCGTGCAGGGTATCAAGCACACCGCGGTCATCCGGACTGAATCCGGAATCGTTCCGCGTGGCATTCCAATGCGCGAACGCGAACGGCAGGTCGTGGTGAAACAGCTTCAGGCCGGCCAACCGGCGCATCGCTAGAATCTGATGCTGATTGATCAAGGCATAGGAATGGTTCACGCCACGCCAGCCTTCGACCAGAAGCGTCTTGTCCTGAAAACTCATTGCGCAATCCTGAGTCGGCTCGTTGCCAATTATGCGACGGCATTTCTTAACGAAACCTGATTGTCGGTGATCGAGATGCCGCGCTCGTCGCTGCCCGTTCAGGATTTGTTAATGACCTTCCGGGTAGGGTGAAGCGTCCCAAAAAGGCGACATCCCATGTGCCTTGAATGGAGTTTTTGGTGACAACCTCTAGCCTGACCTCGACGCAGATAGCTGCTTTGTCGACAGCCACCGTTGCCGGCTTGTCGACCAGCACGATCTCCGGCCTGACCACGGCCCAGATCATCGGCTTTAGCTCGAGCCAGCTCGCGGTTTTCACATCGGCCAACATTGCCGCCATCACCACCGCCGATCTTGCCGTGATATCGACCGCCACACTTGCCGGCTTGACCGCGGCCGAAATGGTGGTTCTGTCCACCGATCAGGTAAAAGTCCTGAGCGCGGCACAGCTGGCGGCACTGACGACGGCCGCTGTCTCCGCGATCACCACGGGCGAGCTTGCGGTCCTAAGCACGACCCAGCTGGTAGCGCTGACGACGGCGCAGGTGGGATCGCTGACCACCGGCCAGGTCGTGGCGCTGGCCACGACGCAGCTGCCCGGGCTGAGCACGGCGCAGGTCAGGGCGCTGAGCAGTGCGCAGATCGGCGTGCTGAGCACGCTCCAGACCAGCGTGCTGACCAGCACGCAGGTCGGGGCACTGGGCTCGATGCAGCTTGCCGCACTGGGCGTGGCCAACATCAAGGTGCTCGGCACCGCGGATGTGATGGCCCTGAGCACGGCGGCGATCGCCGGGCTGACCACGGCCGAAACGGCGGTCCTGTCCACCGATCAGGTGAAGGTCCTGAGCGCGGCGCAGCTGGCGGCGCTGACGACGGCTGCCGTCGCTGCGATCACCACCGCCGAGCTCGCGGTTCTGAGCACGACTCAGCTGGTGGCGCTGACGACGGCGCAGGTGGGATCGCTGACCACCGGCCAGCTCGTGGCGCTGGCCACGACACAACTGCCCGGGCTGAGCACGGCGCAGGTCAGGGCGCTGAGCATCGCGCAGATCGGCGTGCTGAGCACGCTCCAGACCAGCGTGCTGACCAGCACGCAGGTCGGAGCACTGGGCTCGATGCAGCTTGCCGCGCTGGGCGTGGCCAACATCAAGGTGCTCGGCACCGCGGATGTGATGGCCCTGAGCACGGCGGCGATCGCCGGGCTGACCACGGCCGAAACGGCGGTTCTGTCTACCGATCAGGTGAAAGTCCTGAGCGCGGCACAGCTGGCGGCACTGACGACGGCCGCTGTTGCTGCGATCACCACGGCCGAGCTTGCAGTTCTGAGCACGGCCCAGCTGGCGGCATTGACCACGGCGCAGGTGGGATCGCTGACCACCGGCCAGGTCGTGGCGCTGGCCACGACACAGCTGCCCGGGCTGAGCACGGCGCAGGTCAGGGCGCTGAGCAGCGCGCAGATCGGCGTGCTGAGCACGCTCCAGACCAGCGTGCTGACCAGCACGCAGGTCGGGGCACTGGGCTCGATGCAGCTTGCCGCACTGGGCACGGCCAACATCAAGGTGCTCGGCACCGCGGATGTGATGGCCCTGAGCACGGCGGCGATCGTTGGGCTGACCACGGCCGAAACGGCGGTTCTGTCCACCGATCAGGTGAAAGTCCTGAGCGCGGCGCAGCTGGCGGCACTGACGACGGCTGCCGTCGCTGCGATCACCACGGCCGAGCTTGCGGTTCTGAGCACGGCCCAGCTGGTAGCGCTGACCACGGCGCAGGTGGGATCGCTGACCACCGGCCAGGTCATGGCGCTGGCCACGACACAGTTGCCCGGGCTGAGCACGGCGCAGGTCAGGGCGCTGAGCAGCGCGCAGATCGGCGTGCTGGGCACGCTCCAGACCAGCGTGCTGACCAGCACGCAGGTCGGGGCGCTGGGCTCGATGCAGCTTGCCGCACTGGGCACGGCCAACATCAAGGTTCTAAGCACTGCCGATATGGCAGCTTTGTCGACGGCGGCACTTCCGGGGTTGACGACGGACGGCATTGTTGCGCTGAGCACGTTGCAACTCGCATCCTTGACGACAATGCAGTTCATTGCACTCTCGACACGAGGAATATCGGCTTTTACCACGTCTCAAGTTGTTTCTCTGACGTCCGCCAATATTGCTGCGTTGACGACGATGCAGGTGCAAGCACTGAGCACCGCAAGCGTCGCAGCTTTCACCACCGCCGAACTCGTGGCCTTCTCGACGCGCGATCTTGTCGCACTGACAACGACGCAGATCCCGGCGCTGACGACGGCACAGATCACTTCGCTGTCGGGTAGCCAGATTGCATCGTTTACCAGCAACCAGGTCGCCATCATGACTCCGGCACAACAAAACGCGTTGTTTCACTGATTTGACGACGTTCCGCACTGTTCTGAACAGTGCGGGACGCCGTTATCAACATGTTCATCTTTAGGGACGATGCTGAAGGCCGACAGGATAATGGCGGTCAGGGCGGTGAATCAACTTCTGCAAGACACCTCGCTTGGTAAGCTCAGTTTTCTGTCGATCGCGCAGGCTGTCGAGCATGCTGTCCCGCCGATCGAGCCCGATGCCCGATTGCGGATCTATCGAAACTGGATTGCCGCCGGCGGCGGGTGCGGCGGCGATGGTTTTGGCGCCTGGTATAATATGGGCGTGATCTACAGCCAGCATGGCGACAAGAATTCGGCTATTCTCGCCTACCGTCAGGCCCTCGTCCTGAAGCCGAATTTCAGTGCGGCTTCGGTCAATCTCGGTCTTGCGCTCGAGGCCGATGGTTCGTCCGATGCAGCACTTGATACATGGGCCGGCGCGTTGCAACCGGATGCGGATCGCACGGCCTTGTTGAACCAGCAAGGCCGGCTTTTGGAGCAACTCGGCCGACTGGCCGAGGCGGAGCAGATGCTGGGACGTTCGCTCCGAATCAGTCCGGCTCAGCCGGATGCGATTCAGCATTGGGTCCATCTTCGTCAGAAAATGTGTCTTTGGCCGGTTCTCGAAGAAGCGAGCGGGCTTGCGGCAAAGGACATGCTTGGCTCATGCGGCCCGCTCGGAGTGCTCGCACTGACCGACGACGTGGATGTCCAATGTGAGGTGACCGCGTCGTGGATTCTTCGAAAGACCACCGTATGCTCCGAACGACTGGCGCCTGAACATCGTTATCCTCACCAGCGTATTCGGATCGGATATCTGTCCTCCGATTACGGTAAGCATGCGATGAGCTACCTGGTCGCCGAATTATTCGAGCGGCATGACCGGGAGCGATTCGAGATATTCGGCTATTGCTCGAGTCGGGAAGACGGCAGCGATATACGCCGGCGTATCCTGGCGTCGTTCGATCATGCGAGGATGATCGGTCAACTGACCGACGAGCAGGCGGCCCGCATGATCCGTGCGGACGAGATCGACGTCCTGATCGACCTGAACGGTCTGACGGCTGGAAGCAGGCTGCAGATCATGCGTTGGCGGCCGGCACCGTTCCAGCTGACATATCTCGGCTTCGTCGGCCCAGTACCCTTACCGGAACTCGACGGGATCCTCTGCGACGAATTCGTCATTCCGCCTGAACAGGAGGCGTCGTACCTGCCCAGGCCGCTGGCGATCGCCGGCATCTATCAAGCCAATGACAGCCACCGGGACGTGGCCCAGGGCCTGACCCGCGACATGGCTGGCCTGCCGCCGGGCCGGTTCGTGCTCTGCTGCTTCTGCGGCCACTTCAAGATCACGGCCAGGATGTTCGAAGCGTGGCTCTCGATCCTTCATCGGGCTCCGAATACCGTCCTCTGGCTGGTCGATGACAATCAGTGGTCGCAGGCCTCGATGCGCCGCGCGGCCCAGGCTGTCGGAATCGGTCCGGAGCGGCTTCTGTTCGCACAGCGGTGTGCGCCGGAAATCTACATGGCCCGGCTCGGCCTGGCCGACCTGTTCCTTGATACCTTTCCCTATAATGCAGGGACGGTGGCCAGCGACGCTATCCGGATGCAGTTGCCGATCGTGACGCTACCCGGCCGTTCATTCGCATCCCGCATGGCGGCACGATTGCTCGACGTCTATGGTGTTACGGACGGCATTGCCAAGGATCTGGATGCCTATATCGATTGGGCCGTCACGATAGCAACCGATCCATTTGCCCACCGACAGCACCGTTCACGTTTCACATCCGAGAACTGGAACGCGACACTCGGCGACAGTGCCGCGTTCGGAAAAAGCTTCGAGAGCGCCCTGCTGTGTCTGGTACAGGATCAGGGCGCTGTCGTCGTCAGCCCAGGTGGAATACCACCTTGACGCAACCATCCTGCTTGTCGCGGAAGGTCTTGTACAGTTCTGGACCGTCATCGAGGCTACCGCTCCGGTGCGTGATCAGGAAGGTCGGGTCGATCGTGCCGTCCTGGATAAGTTTCGCCAGCGGTTCGAGATAACGCTTCACGTGGGTCTGGCCGCTGCGCATGGTCAGGCCTTTCTGCACGATCGCCGCCATGTTCACCGGCACCGGACCCGCGTACACGCCCGGAACCGACACGATGCCGCTCGGGCGTACCGCCTGGATCATCTGCTCGAGCGCATAGGGACGCTGCATCGAGGTCAGTTTCTCCTGCACCTTGCTGAGCGCGCCCAGCAGGCCGTGATGTCCGGAAGCTTCCATGCCGACGCAATCGACAACCGCATCGGGACCCTCGCCATTGGTGATTTCCCGAAGGCGCTCCATCACGTCCTCCGTCGATGGATCGATGACGTCGGTAGCACCTGCGATGCGCGCCAGCGACATGCGCTCGGACACGGACTCGATTGCAATGATGCGGCCGGCCTTCATGACGGCAGCGGACTTGATGGCGAACAGGCCGACCGGCCCGGCGCCCCAGATGGCAACCGTCTCGCCCCCCTTGAGGTCGCAGTAGTCGAGCGCCTGCCAACCGGTCGGCAGGATGTCGGTCAGGAACAGCGCCTGCTCGTCGGACATGCCCTCCGGAACCTTCATCGGCGCCACGTCGGCCATCGGCACGCGCACGTATTCCGCCTGGCCGCCCGAATAGCCGCCGGTCAGGTGCGAGTAGCCGAATAGACCAGCGGTCGGGTAGCCGAACATCTTCGCGGCCATGGCGCCGTTGCGGTTCGACCGCAGACATGACGCGTAATTCTGCATCTTGCACATGCGGCATTCGCCACAATTGATATTGAACGGCACGATCACCCGGTCGCCCTTCTTGAGCACGTGGTCGGGACTGCCGACTTCCACCACTTCGCCCATGAACTCGTGCCCGAGCACGTCACCCTGTTCCATCGTCGGCATCTGGCCATCCAGGAGATGCAGGTCCGACCCGCAGATGGCACAGCTCGTGACGCGGATAATGACATCGCGCCGGTCCTCGATCGATGGATCGGGCACGGTCTCGCACCGAATGTCGTTTCGTCCGTTCCAGCACAACGCGCGCATGATCGCTCTCCACACCGATTATCCGGCGGTAACGCCAGGCTTACCGATCAGGGTTCAAACAGATGCGATCACGCTTCGGCGCGTCGGGCGTCGTGTTGCATCAAGAGCGTGCCGGGTGTTGTGTCGGCGCCTGCTCGATCAAGGAGACGACGATCATGGACCATAGACAGCTTGGCCGATCCGGCTTTCGCGTTCCCGTGCTCAGCTTCGGCACCGGGACTTTCGGTGGGAAGGGCGAGTTTTTCGAGGCCTGGGGGACGTCGGATGTCGCCGAGGCGTCGCGTCTGGTCGATATCTGTCTCGATGCCGGACTCACCATGTTCGACAGCGCCGACATCTACTCGGCCGGCGCTGCGGAAGAGGTGCTGGGAGAGGCGATTAAGGGCCGCCGCGACAAGGTCCTGATCTCGACCAAGGCGACCTTCCGCTCGGGTGACGGCGCCAACGAGGTGGGCAGTTCCCGTTTCCATCTGGTCGACGCCGTCGAGAAGGCGCTGCGCCGCTTGCAGACCGACTATATCGATCTGTTCCAGTTGCACGGGTTCGACGCAATGACGCCGCAGGAAGAAACCCTGTCGGCGCTCGACGACCTCATTCGCGCCGGCAAGCTCCGCTATATCGGCTGCTCCAATTTCTCCGGCTGGCACCTGATGAAGTCGCTGGCGACCGCCGAGCGCTACAATCTGCCGCGTCATGTGGCGCACCAGGCGTACTACTCGCTGATCGGCCGCGACTACGAACAGGAACTGATGCCGCTTGGCCTGGACCAAGGCGTAAGTGCCGTGGTGTGGAGCCCGCTCGGCTGGGGTCGCCTGACCGGAAAGATCGGTCGTAACCGTCCGATCCCCGCCGGCTCGCGCCTGCACAAGACCAGCGACATGGGTCCGCAGGTCGAGGACGAGTATCTCTACCAGGTTGTCGACGCGCTGGAGCAGGTCGGCGAGGAGGTCGGCAAGACGGTGCCGCAGGTGGCGCTCAACTGGCTGCTGCAGCGGCCGACGGTTGCCAACGTCATCGTCGGTGCCCGTAACGAGGAACAGCTTCGGGCCAATCTGGGCGCGGTCGGCTGGAACCTCACGGTGGCCCAGGTGGCGACCCTCGACGCTGCCAGCAACCGTCCGAAACCCTATCCCTACTGGCACCAGGCCGGTTTCGCCGAGCGCAATCCGCCACCGGTCGCCTGAAGACACTCAGGATCGGCTCGGCCGGGATCGTCGCACTATGCGGCGCGCTCGCCGAGCTGGCCCGCGGTGGCAAGCCTGGTCGCGGCGATGATGTCGGGCTTGCCCGAGCCCAGAAGCGGCAGGGCCGCTGCAATACGCAATTCCGACGGCAGCGCGATGTCGGGCAGATGGGCCAGCCGGGCCTGGTGCAGGAATTCCGAGCGCGTGGCATCCGGCCGGTCGGTCAGCAGCAGGATGCGCTCACCCTTGCGCGGGTCGGCAAGCACCACGGCAACCGACACCGCGTCCGGCCAGAGCTCGCTGGCGACACGCTCGATCTGCGCCAGCGACACCATCTCGCCCGCGATCTTAGCGAAGCGGGCAGCGCGGCCGCGTATCGTCACATGTCCGTCGACCGCCGAAACCGACACGATGTCGCCGGTGTCGTGCCAGCCATCGAGTGGCGGCTGCAGCTGTCCGGGCGCGTCCGGAAGCAGATAGCCCAGCATGACGTTCGGCCCGGAAACCAGCAGTCGTCCGGCCTCATCGACGCCCTCCACCGGCACCAGCCTGGTTCGCAGTCCGGGCAGGAACCTCCCCACCGTACCGTCGCGGCTGGAGAGCGGCGTGTTCAGCGCCAGCACCGGCGCCGTCTCGGTCACACCGTAACCTTCCAGAATGCGCAGGCCGAATTTCTCGTTCCAGATCCGCCGGGTCCAGGCGGTAACCGGTTCGGCGCCGGCCACCACCAGCCGCAGCGTCCGGAAATCCGTCGCATGCGCGGTGCGGGCATAGCCGGACAGGAAGCTGTTGGTGCCGAACATCGCCGTAGCGCCGATGGAAGAGGCGATCGCCGGAATGGTGCGGTAGTCGAGCGGCGACGGGTAGAGATACACTGGAATGCCGTGCACCAGCGGCAGCATCATGCCGCCGGTGAGTCCGAAGGCGTGGAACACCGGCAGCACGTTCAGCACCTTGTCGGCAGGTCCGAAATCGATCCGCGATCCCACCTGGGCGATGTTGGCGAGGATGTTGCGGTGGCTGAGCACCACGCCCTTCGGTGTGCCGGACGTGCCGGACGTCATCAGCACGACGGCCGCTGCGTCCGGATCGCTGCCGGTCAGCAGGGGACGGCCACGCTGCAGCAGGCCGCGCAGCCGGTCCGGGAAACCGACCGGAAGATCCTCCAGGTACAGGATCGCGACCCGTGCTGAGAGTGCCTCGATCACCGGCCCGAGCCGCGCCTTCTCGACCAGCCGGCGGGAGGTGGCCAGCGTAGTGAAGCCGGTCGCGTCGATCGCGGCCTGCAGGGCGGCGAGACCGGCGCGCGGGTTCAGCACCACCGGCACGATGCCGGCCGAAGCGAGACCCAGGATCGAGGCCGCGGCGGCGTTGGCGTTCGGCAGCATCAGCCCGATGCGCCGTTCGGTGCTCGCATACGGCTCCAGTTTCCGCCCCAGCACGGCGGCACCGGCCAGCAGCTTGCGATAGCTGAGCGTGCCGCGGATCGGATCCTGCACCGCGATCCGTCCCATGCCATGGATGCGTGCGGCACGCGCCACCGCTTCGAACAGCGTAAGGCCGGTCTCGGTGGTTGCCAGCAGCATGTCGGACAGCGTGTCCTGCAATGCGCGGCCCGCCGCTTCCCGGCGCCGCCGGCCGGCAAGATCGGAACGGACCTCCAGACGTCGAGCGGGCAGCACGGTCAGCCGTACGCGTGGAAACCAGCGGCGACGCACCTGCGCCCGGCTCAGCCGGGAGAATATCGTCGCCTCCAGGCCTTCGATCCGCACCGGCACGATCATCGCGCCGGCCTTGTCCGCGGCCATCGCGGCACCGTCCTGCACCCGCATGATCGCGCCGGTGGTGGTGATGCGGCCTTCGGGAAAAATCACCGCGAGACGGCCGGAGCGGATCTGCTCGATCATCCGGCGCATCGAAAGCGGATGCTCGGTATCCACCGGAACCGCCTCGACGACGCGCAGGAACGGCCGCACCCACCAGAGCCGGCTGACCCCGCCATCGATCGCAAACAGCGGCCGGTCCATGACCGCGAACATCAGCGCCGCATCCAGCCAACTGACATGGTTCGGCGTGACGATCACCGAGTCATGTCTCGCTGCGCTGGCCGATGGCCGGACCCCGGGAAGGTTCTCCGCCCCCCGCAGCTCGACCCGGTAGAACAGCCGGAACAGCAGCCACACCAGTTCGGCGGCCGGGTTCGGGCTCAGTCGTGCCAGCATCACGAGCCCGGCCAGCACGCTGGCCAGGCCGGCGATCCCCAGCAGGGCGGGTTCGGTCATCCCGGCTTTCTGCCCGCCAATCAGCGCCAGCGCGGTCAAGGCCATGCCCAGGGCGGACAGCACGTTCTGGCCCGCGACCGATCGGGCCCGGCGGTCCGGAGCGGCATAGGCCTGAACGGCGGCGAGCGTCGGCACCGCCATCAGCCCCCCGCCCACCGCCGCGAGGAACAGGCACACCAGCACATGCCCGATCGCGGGATCGCCCCGATGCAGGCCGATCCCTGAGATGTAATCCAGGTCGAGCAGGGAGAGCCCGGTCAGCAGTGCGCCGGGAACCGCGATCAGCAGGATGATCCGACCGCCGCTCAGGAACGAGGCGAGGCCCGAACCAGCTGCGATGCCTGCGGCGAACACGCACAGGCACAGGGAGACCAGGGCCGGACTGCCGTCCATCCGCCCATGCACCAGCCCCGGCATCAGTGACAGGACCGCGCTCCCCACCATCCAGAACCATGCATTGGCCAGCGCCGCGCGACGGATCGGCCGGTCGCCGAGCCCGCGCAGCAGCGAGATGGTGGATGCGGCCAGGTTGGGATTTGGACGCAGTGCCGGAGCCGCGCTCCGCATCTGCGGAATAAGCCGCGCGGAGGCCCATGCCAGCAGGGTGGCCGCAACGAGGGCCAGCCCGACCGCAATGCGTGCCGGCGCCTCAAGTCCACCTGCCGTGTCGAGCATCAGGCCACTGGCCAGCGCTCCGGCCAGGATCGCACCGAACGTCGCGGCCTCGATCAGCGCATTGGCGCCCGGCAGCCGGCCCGCATCGAACTGATCCGGCAGGATCCCGTATTTTACCGGTCCGAACAGGGCGGACAGGATGCCGGCGGCGATCAGGCAGGCGAACAGCAGCGGCACCGATCCGAGTGCCAGAGCGATCAGGGCCACGAGCGCCACCGGAACGTCCGCAAGCTTCAGCCGCCGGACCAGCCGAGCCTTGTCGCCACCGTCCGCCAGCTCGCCGCCGAGGCCGGAGAACAGGATCGATGGCGCCACGAACGCACCCGCGGCGGCTGCCACCATCCAGCCATGGCTGCCTGCGCCGGGCATCCACAAGGCCAGCAGCCCGAGTGCATTGCGCAGCAGATTATCGCCGAACGCCGCCAGGAACTGGCACCAGAACAGGGGTGCGAACCGGCGGGACAGCAGGAGTGGCCTGGTGTCGGGCGCGGGGTCGTGACGGAGCTGGTTCACGGTAAAGTCCCAAGCTGAACGGGCCGGATCATTGTGTTCCGAAAACGGTGCCCCATAGTTTAGGCCAGCGCGACACCCCCGGGAATCCCGGGGCCCGGTTCGGTACCGGGATCGCGCTACGGGAACCAAGTCGGGCGATGCCGGCTTGGGACCTCATCGGGGCGGGGCGGGGCGACCAATGGCACAGACTTTCATGACGATCGACAGTCATTGTACGAGCGTCCTGGCCGAGGCGTTTTCCACGGTTCGAAATCACACCGAGACACTGAGCGCCGCCCTCTCGCCAGAGGACCAGGTGATCCAGTCGATGGCGGATACCAGCCCGGTCAAGTGGCACCGTGCACACACGACCTGGTTCTTCGAGCAGTTCGTGCTTACCCCGCATGCGCCGGATTACGTGCCCTACGATCCGAGCTTCAGCTTCCTGTTCAACTCCTATTACGAGGCAGTCGGCGCACGACATCCGCGAGCGACCCGCGGCCTGGTCACGCGGCCGAACGCGCATGAGGTCGGCCGCTATCGTGCGCATGTCGATGCCGCCATGCGGACACTGCTGGCCGATCCGGACACCGCCGGCCGTCTGGACGAGCTGGTGACGCTCGGCCTGAACCACGAGCAGCAGCATCAGGAACTGCTGGTCACCGACATGCTGCACGCCTTCGCCCAGAACCCGCTGGCCTGGATCGACGCGGGTCTGGCGGTGCTGCCGGGCTGGCAACCGCTGGCAGGTGCGGTGGGACCGACCCGTTTCCTCGAGCGCCTCGGCGGCCTGGTGGGCGTCGGGCACACCGGCGACGGCTTCGGCTTCGACAACGAGTTTCCGCGCCATCATCAGGTGCTGCATCCGCACGCACTCGCCAACCGGCTGGTGCGGAACTCGGAGTGGCTGGAGTTCATGCGCGACGGTGGCTACCGGACGTCGAAGCTGTGGATGTCCGACGGCTGGGAGCATGCCAGGCGCGAGGCCCTGGACGCGCCGATGCATTGGCGACCGGACGGCGAGGGCGGCTGGCTGACGGTGTCGCCGGCCGGACTGGCGCCGGTCGACCCGTCGCAGCCGGTCCGGCATGTGAGCTGGTACGAGGCCGATGCCTTCGCGCGCTGGGCCGATGCCAGGTTGCCGACCGAGTCCGAACTCGAGGCGGCATACGAAGACCTGCCCGAGTTCTTCGGCCATGTCTGGCAGTGGACCAACAGCGCCTACCTGGCCTATCCGCGTTTCCGGCCACAGGAAGGGGCGATCGGTGAATACAACGGCAAGTTCATGATCAACCAGATGGTGCTGCGTGGCAGTTCCTCGGCAACCCCACCCGGGCACCATCGCGCCAGCTACCGCAACTTCTTCCAGCCCGAGAAGAGGTGGCAGGTCACCGGCCTGCGTCTGGCGCGCGATCTGTAGGACCAGCATCCGCCGACTGCCGTAGCTCGACACCGTAGGATCGCCCGCATGCTCGACGACATCGCATCATCAGGCCACGATCCGGAGATCCTGGTTCTCGACGAGATCCTGTCCGGGCTTGGCACCCGGCAGAAGACCTTACCGGCTAAGCTTTTCTACGATGAGGCCGGTTGTGACCTGTTCAACCGGATCACCCAGCTTCCCGAATACTACGTGACGCGGGCCGAAGTGGCCTTGCTTGACCAGTATGCCGGCGAGATCGCCGCGCATGCGCCGCGATCGTCCGACCAAGGTGCCGCACTGGTCGAATACGGTGCATCCGACGAGAGCAAGGGTGTCCGGCTGCTCGACGCCGAGGGTGCACGGTTCGCGGCCTATGTCCCGATCGACATCGCACCCGGCGCGCTGGCGGCGATCTCGGACCGTATGCAATCGGGCCATCCCCGCCTGACCCTGGCACCCGTCGTCGCCGACTTCCTGCAGCCCCTTGCGCTGCCGGCGAGCGTCGCCGCGTTTCCGGCAATGGGTTTTTTCCCCGGTTCGACGATCGGCAACTTCAGGCCGGACATAGTAGTCCGGTTTCTCGAGCAGGCGCGCCGTACCCTTTCGGTCGACGGACGATCCTGCTTCGTCGTCGGCACCGATCTGCGCAAGGACCCGGCGCGGCTGATTCCGGCCTACGACGATGCGGAGGGCGTAACCGCGTCCTTCAACCGCAACATCCTGAACCACGTGAACCGCATCGCCGGAGCCGATTTCGATCCCCGGTCGTTTACCCACCGCGCCATCTGGAACGAGCGGGAGGGGCGCATCGAGATGCACCTGCAGAGCCGCGTCGCGCAGACGGTGCGGCTGGCTGGCCGCACCATCCGCTTCTCGCCGGGCGAGACCATCCACACCGAAGATAGCTACAAGCATACACGCGACGGCTTCATGAGCCTGGCCACCAAGGCGGGATGGCGTTCAGACGGCTTCTGGACCGATCCGGACGGACTGTTCGGGATGCATCTGCTTATCGGCTGACGCGATGCTCTCGCAGCCCGACTGCTTGCTGGCCAGCACCTCGGCCTTGCGGATCTCGGGCATGGCATCGAGATACCGGCCGACCTGCTCGCCGATGCCGGCGGCGATCTTTCCCTGCAGATGCGCGTCCCGAGATGCCTCGTTGCCGAAAAAATCGACGATGGCGAAGCTGTTCGGCCCGATCCGCAGGGCATACCAGGCGAGCGTTCCGACTTCCGCATCGGCCAACGCCTTGGCACCGACCAGGAACTCCCCGAAATCGCGTCCCTGGCCGAGCCTGGTTTCGATCAGGACATAGAGCGCCAGCTTTGCCTGCGCCGTGCCGTTCGGCAGCTTGGCGGCGATGATCTCGGACGACGACATGTCGGGCAAGCCGTTGAGGCTGGTGAAGCTCTTGAACACCAGGCTGCGCCCGACCTCGCCGGCCATGTGCTTGAGCCGGCCGAGCTGGCCATCGAAGGTGTCGAAGATCGCGAAATTCCGCTCGTCGAACCGCAGCGCGTACCAGTCACGTGTGTCCGGCTCGTTCCTGGCGGTGTCCAGGGCGGCTTTCAGGAAGTCGACGGTTTCGGCTTCACTGCCGGCCTTGGCTTCGATCTCCACGAACAGGGCCTTGGGCATGGTCGTATTCTCCTGTGGCGACGTCTCGTCCGCTGTAAAGAGCCGCAGCACCGAAGCGGTTTCATCGCGCGATTCGGCCGCACCGGAAGGGAGACAGCAATGGACGCGCATCTGGTTGAGGTGACTCGCGGCGGGCGTGTGGAATCCTCGCATACGGGCAGCGCCATCGTGGTGGATGCCGATGGAGCGGTGCTGTTCCAGGCCGGCGATATCGAGGCGCCGGTCTTTACGCGGTCCGCTATCAAGGCCCTGCTGGCGCTGCCGCTGGTCGAGACCGGTGCCGCGGATCGTCTCGGCCTATCCGACGCCGAGCTGGCACTGGCCTGCGCGTCGCATGTCGGCGAACCGATCCACGCGCAGACCGCCGCCTCGATGCTGCGCAAGGCAGGCCAGGATCCGGGATGTCTCGAATGCGGCATCCACTGGCCGACCAGCCGGGCCGGTCAGCGGGCATTGTTCGAGGCCGGGCAGGAACCGTCGATGCTGCACAACAACTGCTCGGGCAAGCATGCCGGGTTCGTCTGCCTTGCCTGTGACAACGGCGATGCACTGGCAGGCTACGTGCGCCCTGAACATGCGGTCATGCGCCAGGTCACCGAGGCGGCCGCGGACATGACCGGAGCCCGCATGGACGCGGATAATCGCGCCATCGATGGTTGCTCGATCCCGACCTACGCGATCCCGTTGCGGTCGCTGGCGCTCGGTTTCGCACGCTTCGGCAGCGGTGTCGGGCTCCATCCGGATCGTGCCCGCGCAACGGCCCGACTACGCCGGGCGGTCGCGGCCAACCCGGTGCTGGTTGCGGGCGAGGGACGCTTCGATACGCGACTGATGCAGGCGTTCGGCCTGTCCGTGTTCAGCAAGATGGGAGCGGAAGGCATGCATGTCGTGTCGCTGCCGGAGCAGGGGCTGGGGATCGCGGTCAAGTGCTCGGACGGCGCATCGCGGGCGGCCGAGGTCGCGATCGCAGCACTGGTCGCCCGCTACATCGAGGCAACGCCGGAACAGTATGCGGTGCTGGAGTCCTGCATGCGTCCGGATTTGCGCAACTGGAACGGCATCGAGGTTGGCGGATTGCGTCCAGCACCTGCTCTCGTTCACGACAAACAGGCATAGGCTGACTACGAACCCAACGGGCCGATCACGTTTTCTCTTGTATGGTCATGGCGAGAAACAAACAGGCGCCAATCGTCTTTTGCGTCGATCGCGCGATGTCGGGCCAGTCCTGCACGCGTTCACTCGCGGAGACTACCCGATGAAGCCGTGTTTATTCGCCATTCCGGCCCTGCTGGGCCTTGCCGTTGCAGCACCTGCACTGGCGCAGCAACTTCCGACCGTCGCCCAGGCTCAAGCGGCCGATACCCGCCAGGGCAGTTATTTCGACGCATACGGATCGACCATCTTCTACCAGGTCAGCGGTAGCGGCACCCCCCTGGTGCTGATCCACGGCTATCCGTTGTCCGGTGCGCTTTTTTCCTATCAGCAGGCGGCGCTGTCATCGCGCTTCACGGTCATCACGCTGGATCTGCCCGGCTTCGGCAAGTCGTCGCCGGCGGTTGGTGGTAATGGTTCGCCGGCCTTGTATGCGCGTTACGTGCTGGCCCTGATGGACCATCTCAACCTGCCGAAGGCCATTATCGGCGGCCACTCGATGGGCGGTATCATCACCGAGGAGCTCTATCGCGAGGCGCCGTCCCGTTTCTCCGGCATGATTCTGATCGACACCGTGGCGCAGGCGGCGCCGATCGTCGAACAAGCCGAGTGGGCGGGCTACGCCATCCAGTCGGCACGCCAGGGCGTACCGTCGGTCCTTCCCAACATCGTCCCGATGCTGCTGACCGGGAATACCCTGCTGACCCAGCCGGCGGCCGGAACGGCGATCCAGGACATCATTGCCGAGGCGTCCGAGAGTGGCATGGTCATCGGTGCGGAAGCGCTGGCGCTGCGGCCGGACTATACCAGCCTGCTGAGCACGATCGCGGTCCCGGCGCTGGTGGTCGAAGGCGTCGATGACGGGGTGTATCCGTTCCCGATCGCCCAGGCGATCCAGACGAGCATCCCTGGCTCGACCCTCTCGCTGATCCCGAACGCAGCCCATGTCAGCATCTTCGAGCAGCCGGATGCGGCCAACCAGGCGATCACCGCCTGGGCGAACGCATCCCAGCTATAGGCATGCTCAGGCGGCATGCGGGAATGTCTCCGCATGCCGCCCGGTCCGCATCAGCCGCGCAGGCCGGCTGTCTGAGCGGGATCCTGGGACGATGCGACGATGCCGCGCCCATAGGTGAAATAGAGCGCCCCGCCGGTGAGAACGAAGGCGCCTACAGCGTTGCCGATCGTCACCGGGATCTCGTTCCACAGCCACCAGTCGACCATCGTCACGTGCGCGCCGAACATCATGCCGACCGGGATGGCGAACATGTTGACCACGCTATGTTCGAAGCCCTGGCTCACGAAGATGAAGATCGGCAGCCAGGCGCCTAGGATCTTTCCGAACGTCGAGGTGGAGGCGAGCCCCATCACCGAGCCCAGGCTGACCATCCAGTTGCACAGGATCGCCTTGACGAACACGGTGAGCATCCCGGCCATGCCGAACGCTTCGTAGGCAGTGGTCTTGGTGACCGCGAGAGCACGCAGCTTGTCGCCGATCACTCCTCCGGTGGTATTGCCGGCCTCGGTCGCGGCGATCCAGAACAGCACCGCATAGAGCAGGCTGCCGAGCAGATTGCCGAGAAACACCAGTCCCCAGTTGCGAAGCATGGCGCCCCAACCGATGCGGCCCGCGAACAAGGCGGTCGGCAGCACGCCGAGATTGCCGGTCAGCAGTTCCATGCCGAGCACCACGATGAGTGCGAACCCGGCCGGGAACAGCAGGGCGCCGACGATGAACTGGCCGGTCTGTGCCGCGACCAGGAAGGCCATCGAGGTCACGAACGCCAGGTAGGCGCCGGCGAGGATCGCCCGGACCAGCAGGTCGGCTGCCGGCAGCCGGGCCTTGATCACGCCGGACTCGATCATGCTGCTGACGATCTGGGCGGGTTTGACGTAATCGGACACGCTGTCGTTCCTTGGATAAGAGAGTTGTGGACGAGTGCTGGTTCAGTCGCCGTCCGGCCGGCCACGCATGCGCTTGGTGTCCGACCGCTGCGACTTGCCTTCGAGGCGCCGTTCCTTGGAGCCTCGTGTCGGTCTGGTCGGTCTGCGTTTCGGAGGGGGTGGCAAGGCGGCTTCGCGAATCAACGCAAACAAACGTTCCTGGGCATCTACACGGTTACGTTCACGCGTGCGATGTCGTTGCGCGGTGATGACGATAACACCATCGTTGGTCAATCGCTGGCCGGCGAGCTGTTCGAGACGGGCCCGAACCGGGTCGGGCAGGCTTGTGGAGCGTCTCGCGTCGAAGCGAAGCTGGACCGCGGTCTCGACCTTCTGGATGTTCTGGCCGCCGGCACCGGACGACCGCATGAACGTTTCATGCAGCTCGTCCTCGTTGACGGATATTCGCGCCGTAACCGGGATCAAGGCGATGACGTCGTCTCCTTGATGATCCGCGGCGGAAGCTGACCTATTGTGCCGTCGGCCACCGACCGAGGCAATCGGCCGCGGCCCGCCGCAGGAGAACCAGATGAACGAGCGATATGAAGCGTCGGAGAGCCGGGGGCCCAGGCTGTTGTCCATGACCCTGGCATTGATCGGATCGCTGGCGCTGGTTCAGCCCGGCCACGCCGCTCAACCCCAGGGCACGATGAACGACACCGGGTGCGACAATTTCGCGCGGCTGCATCGCTACGCCGAAGCGTCGAAAGCCTTGTGCGAGGAGGGGCGGCAGGTGAAGCCCGGCCCGATGACGGCGCAGATCCTTGCGCAATGCCGCGCCCTGCAGGGCGACCGGTTCGACCGGCAGCCGGTCACCGACATGATGGACACTCTCACCAGGCAGATCGGCAGCCAGGGGATCGGCAATGCATGTCAGGCCGCCAGTGCGCAGGCCTGGAACCTGATCAGTCAGTAGTCGCGGCAAATCCTGGCGATGATCCCGGACGGCGCATCGTTTGTAGCAAAGCTGCCGACGGACGTTCGTCGAGCATCGATGCCAGCGTGGCCACGAGTGCCCGCCCGCTGAGCGGCTTTTCGTAGCGTGGGTAGTCCCGGTAGCGCACCTCGACGACATCGCAGTGATAGCCGGTGGTGAACACGAACGGGATCGCGCGGTCGATCAACGCGTCGGCGATCGGGTATGATCGTACTCCGTGCAGATCGACATCGAGCAATGCGATATCGATCGCGAGGCTGGGCTGGCTGGCCATGGCCAGCGCCTCGGTGGCCCAGCCGATCGGTCCGATCACGTCGGCACCGACGCTCTGGAGCAGTTCGGACAACGCGTCGCCGATCAGGAAATCGTCCTCGACCACCAATACTCGGCGGTTTTGCAAGCAGCCTGGGGAACCGATTGATGCTTCAGCCATGTCCATCCCTCAAGGGCATGACGATCCTGCACGAAATTCCTTCATCGCCGAACAAGAATCGTGTTTCAGCTCGAAGTGCAAATGACAGGGCCCGCTCGATCAGTTGTCGACCATAGCCGCGCCGCTCGATGGTCTCCGGCAGAATAACGACGCCGGTTTCGGTCCAGTCCAGCATCAGGTAGGGCTCCCCGGCCTGCTCGTCGCTGATCGACCATGTTATGTCCAGCCGGCCGGTCTCGACCTTGAGAGCTCCGTGCTTCAATGCATTGGTCGCGAGTTCGTGCAATGCGAGTGCGAAAGTTTGTACCTGTTCCAGCCGCAGCGTCACCGACGGGCCGGTGATGGTGATGCGGTCATCGTCGGCGACGTGCGCCTGTAGTTCCAGCCGCACGATATCGTTGAGGTCGACGTCTTCGTTTGTGGCCTTGCTGATGAGGCTCTGTACCCGGCCGAGCGCCGACAGCCGGTGCATGTAGCTTTCCATGCTGCCGCCCTTGCCCAGGGTCTGCACCGCAATCGCCTGCACCATCGCCAGCAGGTTGCGGGTCCGGTGCTGCAGCTCGGCGATCAGCACCGCCTGCCGTGTCTCGGCCCGCGCCAGCGTGGTGATATCGACGAACGTCACCACGATGCCCTCGACGCTCTGGAACAGGTCGCGATAGGCCGACAGCCGCATCAGGTAGTTGCCGGTGCCCCCATCCAGGTCGACCCGGTGCTCGATCGCCTCTCCGTTCCTGAGCACCGAGGCGAGATTGTCGATGAAGCCGGGCAGGTGAACCCGACTGGCAAGATCGGTGATCGGCCGGCCCCGATCGCCCGGCAGGATGTTGAACATCCGTGTCACCGACGGCGTAAAGCTGCGGATCACCAGCTTGGAGTCCAGGAACACCGTTGCCAGGTCCGCACTGTCGAACAGGTTCTGCAGGTCGCTATTGGCGAGATCCAACGCATCGATCTTGCCGGTGAGCTGCGCATTGACGGTATGCAGCTCCTCGTTCAGCGATTGAAGTTCCTCCTTCGAGGCTTCCAGCTCCTCGTTACTGGACTGCACTTCCTCGTTTACCGAAACGAGTTCCTCGTTCGAGGATTTGAGCTCCTCGATCGCGGTCTCGTACTCCTCGATCATCGATTGCAGCCGCTCGCGCGTGTCGCGCAGCTCTCGCTCGAGCTGGATCGCGGCGCCGTCGTCGAGCGGACCGAGGCCGCCGAACTCATCCTCCCAGGTCTGGGTCGGGCCCTCATCCTCGAACAGGATCAGGAACAGCGGGTCGGTGTCGGCCCGGTCGCGCAGAGGGTCGATGGTCAGGGTGACGCGCTGCACGCGCCCGTCGTCGCCTTCGACCGCAAGCCGTTCGCGCCTGATCGAACGCGATGTCTCCACCGCCTCGCGGAACGCCGCATACAGGTCGAGCCGCAGGCCTTTGCGCGCCATGGTCAGGATCTGCCGGGTCGGCTGACCCGCCGCCGCCTCCAGGTATTTACCCGTGCGTGCCGAGTAGAACACGACGTCGCCATCGCGGTTGACCACGACATGCGCCGGCGAGAATCGCTCGAGCACCTGCGCCTCGACCGCCTGGCGCAGCGCCATGCTGCCGGACGCTCCGGCACGGGCCGCGATCTCGCCGCCCCGGCCGACCCAGCGTGGCGTCGTGATCGCCAGTGGCAGACGCACCGCGCCGGATCCGCCGGCGCGGCTCCGGAAAATCCGCTGCTTCTTGTCCACCGAGCCGAACATGTCGGCGTAGTGGCCGATATTTTCCGAGGTTCCCAGGAACAGGTAGCCGCCCGGACGCAACGCGTAATGGAATGTCGGCAGGACCTGGTTCTGGACCTCGACACCGAAATAGATCAGCAGGTTGCGGCAGGAGATCAGGTCGATCTGCGAGAAGGGCGGGTCGCGGATCACGCTGTGCGGCGAGAACACGCAGAGATCGCGCACCGACTTGTTCAGCAGGTAGCTGCCGCCGTCGAGCACGAAGAACTTTGCCTTCCGTTCGGCGGACACGCTGTCGAGCAGAGCCGCCGGATAGCGCGCCGCGCGGGCAATGGTCAGCGCGTGCTCGTCGATGTCGGTGGCGAATAATTGGACCCGCGGCGCGATCGTCAGTGTCTGCAAATGTTCGCGCACAAGAATCGCCAGCGAGAACACCTCCTCCCCGGTGGAACAGCCCGGTATCCAGAAGCGCACCGTGTCGTCTTCGGTGCGGCCGTCGAACAGCTTCGGGATCACCTGCTCGGCCAGCGCCTCGAAGGCTTCTGCGTCGCGGAAGAAGTTGGTGACGTTGATCAGCAGGTCGCGGAACAAGGCCGCGACTTCCTGCGGATCGCGGCGCAGGCGCTCGACATAGCTGTCGATCGCGTCGAGCTGCACGATCTGCATGCGCCGCTGCACCCGGCGTATGAAGGTCTTGATCTTGTAGCCGGCGAAATCGTGGCCCATCTCGCTGCGCAGCACGGCGTAGATCTCGCGCCTTGCATCCTCCAGCAGCGCTTCGGCACTGCCGGCCGAGCCCGGCTCGTTGCCATCCGAAGTTCGAACGCTTCGCGCAAAATGCGCAAGCTTGGCGCCCATCTCCTCGACCGGGATCGCGAAGTCGATCATGCCGGTCGAGATGGCGCTTTCCGGCATGCTGGGATGCTGCGGTCCACTGCCGTCGGCCACCTGGGCCAGGGTAAGGCCGCCATGTTCCTTGATCGCCTTGATCCCGAGGGCACCGTCGCCATCCCCACCGGACAGGATGATCCCGACAGCCAGTTCGCTATGGTCGATCGCCAGCGCACTGAAGAAGACGTCGATCGGTTTACGCTCGCGACGAGTACCCTCCGGCCTGATGACGGACAGGCGCCCGTCCCGGATACCGAGGATGGCGTCGGCGGGCAGAACATGGACGCTGTCGATCTCGATTTCGGCTCCATCGACTGCGACCCGGACATCCAGACTGGTATAGCGTGCAACGATTTCGTGCAGCACGCTGGTACGCTGCGGGTTGAGGTGGGTGACGATCACCATGGCGAACCCAGGACGCTCCGGAATCCCCTTGAACAAACCCTCGAGCGCCTCGACCCCACCGGCAGATGCACCGACTCCCACAATAGGAAATGCCCGGCCGGACAAGGTTGTGGCCTGGATGTCATCAAGAGACGGGTCTTCAGTGGTCAGGGCAATATCAAGGATCATGATGCGGCGCCCGCCAACTTGGCCCGTGGTTGCCGAACATGCCTGTTCATGATGCAAGGCGCATGAAATTGGTTCACCGAACGCTTGAGAACGAACGCCATTTTAAAAGTCAGCAGCTACCTCGGATGAAAGTGTCGAAGATCATCAGCCAGTGTTGCGCGAAGCAGGATGCGCGTAAACGCTGCATCGGCTGAACCATCACATTAGCATTATCAGGCCGTGCTGCGTTCAGATCACCATGATGTGATGAAGCTGGTGCGTCAGTTTGCCGGGCTGGAGGAGGGGGGGCCAACGAGAGACTCGACCAGCTTGATGAGCTCGCTGGGCAGATAGGGCTTCCTCAGCAACTTATAGCCGAGATCGGTCTGCCATAGCGGTTGCAGGGCTTCCGGGCGACCGGACGCGATCACCACCGGAATATCCGGATTGATCAGCCGAACCTGGGCCGCCACCTTCGAGCCGTCCGCATCGCCCGGCATATGGAAATCAGTAATGAGGATCGTGAACGCACAGGGCGGATGTTTAATAAGCTCGACTGCAGTATCGCCGTTCTCGACCTCGATCACGTCATAGCCGGCATCCTGCAGACATTCGGACATGATTTCCCTGATAAAGAATTCGTCTTCAACCAGCAGCACGCACACGAATCTGATCCTTGTCAGATATTATCAGCCCGTTTAGCGCTGGCTGAAGCGTGTCGTTTCATCAGATTTAGGCGACCGCACAACCATGATGGATGTCTGCGACAGATAGTCGATGCCGGCAGCTCGAATGCCCGGATCGACATTGCATCGCAGGTTCTTGGCCGGAAAACGTCCGGTCGGTGCATCGAGCCCGCACCAGGCACTTTTCGTCCGCATCCGCCGCCGTAGCAGCGGATGCGAAATGCTTCAGGATGCGCGTTTGCGGGACGAGTTGAGCTTGGGTACTGCCCGGCGACGATCTGTGGGGGCAGCCGAACTGCGACGCGGCGGTCCGCCCTTGTTATAGCCAGCCCCGGGACCATCGTGCTGCGGACGCGGCGATGTGCTGCCGGTCGGTGCGGTCGAGGCCGAGATGGTGACCTCGTCGTCATCGGTCGCTGCGACGCACGCCGAGAAGCGCTCGGCCATCGACTGGGTGATCTCGAAACGGGTTTCCCCGTCAAAGATCTTGATCGAGCCGATATCGCGCTTGGTCACGCCACCGAGACGGCAGATCAGCGGCACCAGCCACTTCGGATCGGCCTTGTCCTGACGGCCGATCGGCATGCCGAACCAGACACTCGGCTCGTTCGAACGATCATCGTTCGAACGTTCGGGCCGGGGACGATCGTCGTTCGACCGCTCGGGACGCTGACGGTCCTCGCCGGATCGTTCGGCTCTCGGCGCACGCGCCGGCCGCTCGGCACGCTCATAACGCTCGCCGGAACCATTCACAGCCTGCGGCCGACGCTCCGGCCCGACCGACATCGCACGAATTTCCTCGGGGTCGGGCAGGTTCGCGCGATACAGCCGGACCAGTGCCGCGGCGATTTCCTCGGGGCTGCGGCCGGCCAGCAGGGCCTGTCCGAGCGCCTGGTCCTCGGGTGTGAACTCCTCGGTCAGGATCGGATCGGCCAGCAGGCGCTCGCCGTCGCGGGTGCGGATTTCGTCGGCGGTCGGAGCGCCGCTCCAATGAGCCTGCACGCGGGCACCGGCGAGAAGCTGCTCGGCCTTGCGACGGCGGATCGCCGGTACGACCAGCACACAGGTGCCCTTGCGGCCGGCGCGGCCGGTGCGGCCACTGCGATGCAGCAGCGTGGCGCTGTCGCTCGGCAGGGCGGCATGGATCACCAGCCCGAGGTCGGGCAGATCGATGCCGCGGGCGGCGACGTCGGTCGCGACGCAAACCCGGGCGCCACCGCTGCGCAGCGCATCGAGAGCACGGGTGCGCTCGGCCTGGCTGAGTTCGCCGGACAGGGCGACGGCGGAGAAACCGCGCTCCTGCAGGCTGCTCTGCATGTGGCGGACCATGTCGCGGGTGGAGCAGAACACCATTGCGGTGGGGCTCTCGAACCAGCGCAGCACGTTCACCACCGCATGCTCGGCCTCGTTCGGAGCCGCGAGCACGGCGCGATAATCGATGTCGGCGTGCTGGCGGGTGCCGGACACGGTGTCGATGCGCAAAGCGTCGCGCTGATACTTGCGGGCGAGCGTCGCGATATCGCGGGCGATGGTCGCGGAGAACAGCAGCGTCCGCCGATCGGTCGGCGTGGCGCTCAGGATCTGCTCGAGCTCGTCCTTGAAGCCGAGGTCCAGCATCTCGTCGGCCTCGTCGAGCACGACGACGCGCAGCGCCGAGGTGTTGAGGCGGCCGCGCGACAGATGGTCGCAGAGGCGGCCTGGCGTGCCGACGACGATGTGGCAACCGCCCTCGAGCGCACGGGCTTCACGCCGAACGTCCATGCCGCCGATGCAGGCAACGATTCGTGCGCCGGCATCGGCATACAGCCATGCCAGCTCCTTGTGCACCTGCATCGCCAGCTCACGGGTCGGCGCGATCACCAGGGCCAGCGGCGCGCTGGCGCGCGGCAACCGGTCGGCGTCGCCCATCAGCGTGGGAGCAGCAGCCAGCCCGTAGGCAACTGTCTTGCCGGAACCGGTTTGTGCAGAGACGAGCAGATCGCGCCCCTCCGTTTCCGGTTGCAGCACGGCGAGCTGAACTGGTGTCGGCTCCTCGTAGCCTCGCGCCAGAAGGGCGCTGGCGAGGGTAGGGTGGGTCGCGGGAAAAGGCATACAGGGCAATCCATCAGGACGCGCGGCCGACCGCCCCGCAGAACAAGCGGTTCGGGAGAGGGCGGATGCGATCGGGTTGAAGGAGCGCACATAGAGAGCCCTGGCTCAAATAGCCAGGAAAACCGACTTGCGACTGGAGCATGGCCCCATCGCGTCAGCGAATGCCGTGGTCCCGGAGGCCCGTTTCAGGTGAGCCGAAGCGGTGGTGGATCAGACGGTAGGCGCTTCCAGCCAGCGGTCGATTGCATGCTGTGCCGTGTGAACCGCGACCTTGAAGGAACCGCGCATTCCCTCGCTGCGCGCGGTACCCCGTTCGGCCCCCGCTTCCGGACCGTTATCGGGGAAAATAGTCCAGGCCCGGCCTCGATCGTTTTCCGGCCCGACTACGTAACGACATTCCCTGTACGTCAATATCTGTTGCATTGCCTCGCCATCCATAGCACCGCTGCGACGTCTTGCCGCACTGGATTAATTGCCGCGAGAAATGGCCTATCCCAAGTTCCCGAATGGGTCTGTTCACAACATGCTGCAACGTTGCTGAGACGTGTTCACATTTTTGGTTGCGGCTCGACTGCAGCCGGAACGAGCAAGGCGGCAATAGTCCGATTGCTGTCGATCGAGTGCGGATAGCGTGGGGTCGGCAGCACCGGATGCGCCTGCTCGAACGCGTAACCCAGTGCCAGCAGGCGGGCTTCCGACCAGGCGGCACCGATGAACGAGATCCCGACCGGAAGCCCGGAAATCAGTCCCATCGGCACGGTCAGATGCGGCAGGCCGGCGACGGCCGGAAGCATGCTGGCGCTGCCGCTATCATGGTCGCCGTCGATCGCATCCACGGTCCAGGCAGGTGCGCCGGTCGGTGCCACGAGCGCGTCCAGATGGTCGGCGGCGAGCAGCCGGTCGATTCCCTCGGGACCGGCCAGCCGACGTGCCGTGTCGCGTGCGGTCCGGTAGGCCGGATCGTCCAGCCCCTGCGTCGCCTCGGCCTTGATGAACAGCTCCTGCCCGAACAAACCGAGTTCGCGGTCGCGGTGCGCCTCGTTGAAGGCGATCAGGTCGGCCAGGGTCCGCGACCGGACGGAGGGCGGCGTGGTCGCCAGATAAGCGTTGAGGCCGGTCTTCAGTTCGGTGAGCATCACGGTCAGTTCGAAACCGGCAATGGTGTCCAGCCCGGGGAAATCCTTGATCTCGACGATGGTTGCGCCCGCCGCGCGCATCCTGTCGAGCGACTGGTCGAACAGCGTGTCGACCTCGGGATGGTAGCCGGCGGCGAATCGCATCACCCCGATCCGCCTGCCTTTGAGGGCATGCGCGTCGAGGGCGGCCATGTAGTCGGTGCGGTGCGCATCGGCGGCACGTGTCACGGCATCGTCCGGATCGCTGCCGGCGATCACGGTCAGCAGGCGGGCGACATCCGTTACCGTCCGGGCCATCGGGCCGGCAGTGTCCTGGCTCGAGGAGATCGGGATGATGTGGGTGCGCGACACCAGCCCGACGGTCGGCTTCAGGCCGACCAGCCCGTTGACGTTGGCCGGACAGGTGACCGAGCCGTCGGTCTCGGTGCCGATCGCGATCGGGGCCAGCGATGCCGCCACCGCCACGCCGCTGCCCGAGGAGGAACCGCATGGCGACCGATCCAGCGAATAGGGGTTGCGGGTCAGGCCGCCGACTCCGCTCCAGCCGCTGATCGAGCGGCTGCCGCGCATGTTCGCCCACTCCGACAGGTTGGTCTTGCCGAGGATGACGGCACCTGCTTCGCGCAGCCGCCGGACCAGCGGCGCGTCGCGCCCGGTGACATTCTCTACCAGTGCCAGCGAGCCCGCGGTCGTCGGCAACGGACCCGCGACGTCGATATTGTCCTTGATCAGGACTGGAATACCTTCGAGCGCACGCGGTGCATGGGTGCGTCGCCGCAGGTCGCTGTCACGGGCTTCCGCCAGCGCGTCCGGATTGATCGCCAGCACCGAATGCAGCGTCGGACCGGCCGCGTCGACGGCGTGGATCCTTTCGACATACAGGCCCACCAGCCGTTCGGACGTGATGTGGCCGGCGGCGAGATCGGCCTCGATCTGGGTGACCGTCCGGCCCTGGATTTCGTAGTGCGGTTCGGCCGACATCGCGACGTGTCCCCCCAAAGCGGTGAAAAACAATGCGCCGAGCAGACGACCGGGACGCGGGCTCACTTCGTGGCCTGAACCGGGCTCGGATGGGCGGCGGCCCAGGCGTTCATCTGCACGATCTCGCGCTCCTGCGCGCGAACGACTTCATGCGCCAGCCGGAGCAGTTCCGGGTCCTTGCCGTAGCGCAACTCCACCTTCGCCATGTCGATCGCACCGGCATGGTGCGGCGTCATCATCGCAACGAAATCATGGTCGGCATCGCCGGTCGTCGGTGCGGAACTCATCGCGTGCCGCATCCGGCTCATTCCTGCCGTCATCGCACGGTCGGCATCGCTCTTCGGGTGCGGGGCCGCCATCGTCATGCTGCCGGCCATCGGCGTGTCGGCGGCGAACGCGGCCGGGAGCAGCATGCCGCACATCAACGAGGCGGCGGCTGCAAGGCGAAGCGGATGCGGCATGGGATGGCGTCCTGGTCCAGTCGTGCCGGCAGTGTCCCGGCACTCCGCCCCGACCGCAAGGCCCGCCGTCGCGCTATCTGGGCGGCAGCACCTTGCCCGGGTTGAGGATGCCGTCCGGATCGAGCGCATGCTTGATCGCGCGCATCACCAACAGCCCCTCGCCATGTTCCAGCGCCATGAAGCCGAGCTTGCCATGGCCGATCCCGTGCTCGCCGGTGCAGGTCCCTTCCATCGCCAGCGCGCGCCGAACCAGCCGGTCGTTGAACTGGCCGGCCACCAGGAGTTCGGTATCCGAGGCCGGGTCCAGCGGCAGCATGCAGTGGAAATTGCCGTCACCGACATGGCCGACGATCGCGCCGCGAAACGGCAGGTCCTGCATGTCGGCAGTCGTTTCGACGATGCATTCGGCAAGGCGCGAGATCGGCACGCACACGTCGGTGGTCCAGCTCCGGCTTCCCGGCCGGGTCGCGTTCACTGCCCACAGCGCCTCGTGCCGCGCCTTCCACAGCCGGGCCCGATCCTGCGGACGCGTCGCCCAATGCAGCTCGCCGGCGCCGTGGTCGGCGATGGCGTCCCGAACCGTCGCCACCTGTGCCGCGACCTCGGTCTCGCTGCCGTGGAACTCCAGGAACAGGGTCGGGGCCAGGGCATTGTCGAGGCTGGAATAGCGGTTCACCGCGTCGATCGCCGCCGCATCCAGGAATTCGATCCGTGCCAGCGGCACGGCGAGCTGGATCAGCCCGATCACGCATTCGACCGCCGCCTGCACGCTGGGGAAGGTGCAAACCGCCGAGACGATGCTCTCGGGAATCGGGAACAGCCTGACGGTAAGCTCGGTGATGATGCCGAGCGTGCCTTCCGAGCCGATCAGCAGCCGGGTCAGGTCGTAGCCGGCGGCGGATTTGCGGGCACGGCCGCCGGTGCGCACCACCCGCCCATCCGCCATGACCGCAACCAGCGACAGCACCACGTCGCGGATGGTGCCGTAGCGGACCGCGTTGGTGCCGGATGCGCGGGTCGCGGCCATACCGCCGATCGTCGCCGGGGCACCGGGATCGACCGAGAAGAACAGACCGACATCGCGCAGATGGGCGTTGAGCTGGTCGCGGGTGACGCCGGCCTCGACGGTGCAGTCGCCATCCTCGGGACGCACGCCGATGATCCGGGTCATGCGCGACAGGTCGAGGCTGATCCCGCCGGCGATCGCGGCGACATGGCCTTCCAGCGACGTGCCGGCGCCGAACGGCACCACCGGTACGCGATGCTGCGCGCACAGCTGCACCAGCCCGGCCACTTCGGCGGTGGTCTCGGCGAACACGACCGCGTCCGGCGGCACTCCGGGGTGCCAGCTTTCCTCGCGCCCGTGCCGGTCCAGTTCGGCGGCGGACCGCGTCAGCCGGTTGCCGAACAGCGCCTGTAGCGCCGACCACAGCTCCGGCGGCAACGGCCGTCGGTGGAGTTGCATGCCCGCCTGCGTGTGCGTCTGGGCTGCCATCACGCTCTGGTCCATTGCCGGCCCTTTCAAGTCGTCGCGCCAGCCTAGACGATCCTCTATAGGAGCGGCCATGCAAGTTGCTTTCCATAAGATGCACGGCGCCGGGAACGATTTCATCGTGCTGGACGAGCGTGCGCAGCCGCTCGGACTGACGCCGGGGACGATCGCCCGGCTTGCCGACCGGCATACCGGGATCGGCTGCGACCAGCTCGTCCTGATCGCCGCATCCGACCAGGGCTCGGACGATATCCGGGTGCGCTTCTTCAACAATGACGGCAGCGAGTCGGGCACCTGCGGCAATGCCACCCGCTGCGTGGCGTCGCTGGTGGCGGGGCAAGGGGCGGAGACGCACCTTCGCATTCGTACCGATGGCGGCCTGTTGACCGCCCGCGTTCTTGAAAACGGATCGGTCGAAATCGACATGGGCCGGCCGGGCCTGGACTGGCGCGACATTCCGCTGGCGCACGAGGCCGACACGTTGCACCTGCCGATCCCCAACGACCCGGCCGGCTGCTCGATGGGCAACCCGCATGCCACCTTCTTCGACCACCCGGCCGATCCGGCGGCGGCGGGGCCTGCTCTCGAAACCGACCCGCTATTTGCCGACCGCGCCAATATCGGCTTCGCCCGTATCCTGTCGCGCGACCGCATGAGCCTGCGGGTCTGGGAACGCGGCACCGGCCTGACCCTGGCCTGCGGGTCTGGCGCCTGCGCCGCGGTGGTGAACGCGGTGCGTCGCGGCCTGACCGAGCGTCGTGTTGCGGTCGAGATGGATGGCGGCGTGCTCGGCATCGAATGGACCGAGGACGGACGCGTCCTGATGACCGGGCCGGCGGTGATCTCCTTCACCGGACTGGTCGAACTGGACGATTACCGATGAGCGCCACCCCGGATATCCTGACCTTCGGCTGTCGGCTGAACACCTACGAGAGCGAGGTGATGCGCAGCCACGCCAGCGGCCTCGACGACGTCATCATCGTCAACACCTGCGCGGTCACGTCCGAGGCCGAACGCCAGGCGCGGCAGGCGATCCGGCGCGCGCATCGCGATCGTCCCGATGCCCGCATCGTCGTCACCGGTTGCGCGGCGCAGCTCGACCCCGCCGCCTGGAGTCTGCTGCCCGGCGTGGTCCGCGTGCTCGGCAACGAGGACAAGCTGCAGGCCGCGAGCTGGACCGAGGCAGCGCTCGGTTCCGGCAATGCGGTGTCCGACATCATGGCGGCGCGCGAAACGGCGGCGCATCTGGTCACCGAGTTCGTCGGACGCAGCCGCGCCTTCGTGCAGGTACAGCAGGGCTGCGATCATCGCTGCACCTTCTGCATCATCCCGTTCGGCCGTGGCCCGTCGCGCTCGGTACCGATCGGCGCGGTGGTGGAACAGGTCCGAACGCTGGTACGCAGTGGCTACCGCGAAGTGGTGCTGACCGGCGTCGACATCACCTCCTATGGCAGCGACCTGCCCGGCAAGCCGGCGCTGGGTCAGCTCGCCCGCCGGCTGCTGGCGCTGGTGCCGGAGCTGGAGCGGCTGCGGCTTTCCTCGCTCGACCCGGTCGAGATCGATGCCGACCTCTGGCTGCTGATCGAGCACGAGGAGCGGCTGATGCCGCATCTGCATCTGTCGCTGCAGGCAGGATCGGACCTGGTGCTCAAGCGGATGAAGCGCCGGCATCTGACCGACGACGCCGCGCGTGTGGTCGATAAGGCGCGGCGGCTGCGGCCGGGGATCGGCTTCGGCGCCGACCTCATCGCCGGCTTCCCGACCGAGGACGACGCGCTGTTCGAGGAGACGCTGGGCTTCGTCCGTGCGCACGCGCTGCCCTACCTGCACGTGTTCCCTTACAGCGAGCGCCCCGGCACCCCGGCCGCGCGCATGCCGGCGGTTCCGGTTCCGGTGCGTCGCGAGCGCGCCGGCCGGTTGCGAGAGGCGGGCGCTGCAAATGCCGAGGCGTTCCACCAGGGGTTTGCCGGGCAGGAATTGCGCGTGCTGCTGGAGACGCCCACGGGCGGCCATTCGGAACATTTCGCACCGGTGCGTTTCGAGCAGCCGGTGGGCGAGCCCGGTCAGGTGATCGCGGCGCGGGCAATGGCGCCGTCGGCCAAGGTGCTGATGGCGGAAAGGATCTAGACCGATGGCGATGGGTTTCTTCAACCGGCTCAAGGAAGGCCTGTCGCGCAGCACGCAGAAGCTCGGCAGCAACCTCACTGCCGTGTTCGCCAAACGGGAGCTGGACGAGGAGGCGCTCGGCGAACTCGAGGAATTGCTGGTCGCCGCCGATCTCGGACCTGCCGTCGCCGGCCGCATCATCGACGAGTTCCGTCGCACCCGGTTCGGCCGCGAGGTGACCGACGAGGAAGTGCGCGTGGCCCTTTCTGCGGAAATCGCCCGCGTGCTGGAGCCGGTGGCGATCCCGTTCGTGCCGAACCCCGCATGCAAGCCGCATGTCGTGCTGGTGGTCGGCGTCAACGGCACCGGCAAGACCACGACCATCGGCAAGATGGCGCTGCAGTTCGGTCGTCAGGGGGTGAAAACCATCCTGGTCGCCGGGGACACGTTCCGCGCCGCCGCTGTCGAGCAGTTGCAGATCTGGGGCGAGCGCGTCGGTGCGCCGGTGATTTTCGGCCCGCCGAATTCCGACGCGGCCGGCCTGGCATTCGAGGCGCTCAAGAAGGCGCGCGCCGAGAATGCCGACCTGCTGCTGATCGATACCGCCGGCCGGCTGCACAACAAGGGCGCGCTGATGGAGGAACTCGCCAAGATCATCCGCGTGCTGCGCAAGTTCGACGAGACCGCGCCGCACTCGGTGATCCTGGTGCTGGACGCGACCACCGGCCAGAACGCGATCGAGCAGGTGCGCGTGTTCAAGGAACTGGTCGCGGTGACCGGGCTGGTCGTCACCAAGCTCGACGGCAGCGCACGTGGCGGCATCGTCGTGGCACTGGCGGAAACGTTCGGCCTGCCGCTGCATGCGGTCGGTGTCGGCGAAACGGCCGAGGATCTGCGTCCGTTCTCGGCATCCGAGTTCGCCCGCGGGCTGGTCGGCGATTCCGTCAAGCTCGCCGGCAACTGACCGACGCCGGGATCAGGCCGGCAGAAGCCGGTCGACTGCAGCCATCACGCCCCTGAGTTCGGCAAGACCCTTCAGCCGGCCGATGCAGGAATAGCCTGGATTGACGGTCTTGTTGATGTCGTCGAGCAGCAAGTGGCCGTGGTCCGGACGCATCGGGATCGGGGCATGGTCGCCGGCCTGAATGCGGCGTCGCTCCTCGCGCGTGAGGCTGGAAATCAACCCGACCATGTCGACGTCGCCGCCCAGATGGTCGGACTCCATGAACGAACCATCCGGGTCGCGAACGACATTGCGCAGATGCGCGAAATTGATGCGCGGCCCGAACTCGTTCGCGAGTGCCACCGGATCGTTGTCCTTGCGTG
Organism: Janthinobacterium lividum; assembly: GCA_050954785.1. Lineage (GTDB taxonomy): Bacteria > Pseudomonadota > Alphaproteobacteria > Acetobacterales > Acetobacteraceae > Lichenicola. Next base: position 72,701 of record JBPBQO010000108.1, read on the forward strand.
ACCCGTAGGAACCGGCACAGAGGGTGAGGCCGTTGGCGACATGGTCTACCGCATCGACGATGAATCGTGCGTCCGAGGCGGTCGAGACGATCCGCGGCAGCCCGAACAGCGAGAACGGCGGATCGTCCGGGTGGATGGCCAGCTTCACGCCGACATCCTCGGCGACCGGAACCACTTCCTCGAGGAACGCCACGAGGTTCCGGCGCATGTCGTCCGGGGTGATGCCGGCGAATTCGGAGATGCTCGCCCGGATACCCTCCCGCGTATGGCTGTCCTCGCCGCCGGGCAGGCCGGTGATGATGGTCCGCTCGAGCGTTGCGATACGGGCTTCGTCCATCATCGAGATCCGTCGCCGTGCCTCGTCGAGCAGAGGGGGGGCGTAGTCGCGGTCGGCACCGAGCCGTTTCAGCACATGGATGTCGTAGGCAACGAAGTCGGCCATGTCGAAACGAAGCGCCAGTCCGCCGGCCTTGGTCGGATGGCGGAGATCGGTTCGCGTCCAGTCGACCACCGGCATGAAATTGTAGCAGACGACCGGCACCCCGGCGCGTCCGAGATTGGCCAGGCTGTCCTTCCACGCATCGATGAAGCGGCGGCTCGCTCCGTTGCCCAGCTTGATCGAGGCGTGCACCGGGATCGACTCGCATACCGACCAGTCGAAGCCTGCCGCCTTCAACAGGCCGATCCGCTGCTCGATGTCGGCAGCACTCCAGGCTCGACCATCATAGATGTGGTGCAGCGCCGTCACGATGCCTTCGACGCCGGCCTGGCGGGCATCGCCCAGCGTTACCGGATCGTTCGGTCCGAACCAGCGCCATGTCTGAAGCATATGGATCCCCTTTTAGGGGACAACATATGAGAATCCGCTCGCTGGCAACCATGGCTGGCCCACCAGTTCAGTATATCATCCCATAATATGGTTGTCCGAGGTCGGGGTGGCTGCTAGTCAGGACGGCATGATGCACACCGGCGGCCATCTTCAGTGAGCCAGGCGAGCGACCAGACTATCGAGCGAGAGCCAGCGTCGGCCGTCGACGTTGCCGTCACCCGGATCCGGACGTTGATCAGGGCGCGGAAGCTCGGCATCGGTGACGTTCTTCCGTCTGAGGCCGAACTTGCAGTCATGTTCGCCACTGGCCGCAACACTATCCGCGAGGCGGTCCGGACTCTGAAGGCATACGGTCTCGTCGAATCTCGCCAGAAGGTCGGCGCGATCATTACCGATGGCCGGCAGGTGGCGATGACCGACCTGTTCGCCTTCGCCATGGATATTTCGGCTGACAGCTTTCAGGACATCCAGGGTTTTCGCAGGCTGACCGAGATGAATCTGGGGGAAACCCTGATCAGTCGGATCACCGATGAGGAACTCGATGCGATGGCCGAAATCAATCGGGCGATGGAAGCCACGCATGAGGCCGACCGCGCGTCCGAGCTCGATTTCCGCTTTCATCAGGCCCTGGTCGATGCGGCGGGAAATCGTACCCTGTCCGAAATCTACGGAATGCTACGTCCGGTGATCCGTCGCCTGATGAAGACCGGAAAATCCCGGCGCGACGCTCTCCATGCGGCAGCCGGCGATCACCGGGACATTCTCGACGCACTCCGTCACAAGGACCGGATTGCCTACGCCCATTACATGAACAGGCATCTTCAGGCCGGCCTTGAATACATCGACGATACGCCGGACGCTGAAACCTAGACCAGAACTCGGGGAACAGGATGGACGATTTCACGGGGAAGGTCGCACTGGTGACCGGCACGAGCGGCATCGGTCGGGCGGTGGCACTTCGCCTGGCGCGTGGCGGTGCGCATGTCGTGGCACTCGGCATAGACGAGGCCTACAACGACGCGCTGGCGACCGTGGCGACGGCGTCCGCCCTGTCGCTCGTCACCCGGCGCACGGATGTCTCGGAAGCACCCGAGGTCGAGGCGGCGGTCGAAGCCACGGTCGAGCGTTTCGGCGGCCTCGACATCATCGTCAATTCTGCCGCCGTGCATCCGTATGGCGATCTGGTCTCGACGTCGCCTGAGATGTTCATGCACTGCCTGAAGGTCAATGTCGGCTCGATCCACCTGACCGCGCATTTCGGCGTGCCGATGATGCGCAGGCGCGGTGGCGGCGTGATCGTCAACATGGCGAGCGTACAGGGTTTCAATTGCCAACCGGGCGTCGCAGCCTATGTCGCGTCGAAGGGTGCCATCCATGCTCTCACCCGCGCGATGGCACTGGACTACGCCCGTGACCGGATCAGGGTCGTTTCCATCAGCCCCGGTTCGGTGCGAACGCCCATCCTGGAACTCGCCGCCCGCACCTTCAACGGGCCGGACGCGGATATCGATGCGGTGTTCGCACGCTTCGGCGAGGCCCATCCGATCGGCCGGATCGGCGAGCCGGAAGAGGTCGCGGAACTCGCAGCCTTCCTCGCCTCCGACAAGGCCGGTTTCATCACCGGCTCCGACCACCGGATCGATGGGGGCCTCACCGCCGCCAACGCCGTCCACTGAGAGACCGTCTGATAATGCTACCAGGCCGGCGAGCCGACGCGGCACTCTGCGCTTCCGGTGCTCACGGCCCAACGGCCGCTCCGCTCCGGTTCTCGATTGCCACGACGGGCGCTCCCATAGAGGGAGCTCTCACTCGGCCTAGCGCATTCTCAAACGGTCTCTGCACCTGTGGAGGAAGATAGTGAAAAGATCTGTACTGAATACGATTATTGCTCGGGCCGAAGAGGATTTTGGGCGGGCGGGGTTTTATCTTCCGGCTTTTGGGAGGTGGGGCCTTGAGGATTGGCAGGCCGGGCAACGGTATGGGGACCTGATACGGGGCTGCGGGCTGGGGTGGGACGTCACCGATTTCGGTGGGGGACGCTTCGATGCGGAGGGGCTGCTGCTGTTCACGGTGCGCAACGGCATCCTGGGAAGCACGGACGCGGGCAACCGGCCCTATGCCGAGAAGATCATGATTTCCCGGCAGGACCAGATGACGCCGCTGCACCGTCATGTCCAGAAGGTGGAGGATATCATCAACAGGTTTCCGCTTTCTCCGAATGCCAAACTGGCGATCAGGCTTTTCGGCATGCGCGATGATGGCAGCGTCGATGAAGAAAGCAGCCTGGTGGCGCATCTCGACGGCGAGGCCAGGGAAGTAGCGGCGGGAACCGTGCTGCTGCTCGCTCCGGGTGAAAGCATCACGCTGTTTCCGGGGACATACCATGCGTTCTGGGGCGAGGGGGGCGGGGTCGTCGTCGGCGAGGTCTCGACCGTCAATGACGACAAGGCCGACAATTTCTTCGCAACCCCACTGGCCCGTTTCACCAGCATCGAGGAGGACGCGATCCCATATCGCCTGCTGGTGAACGACTATGACACCACGAGTCTGATGCAACCGGGTTCCGGAGGAACGGTCGGACGATGATCGGCAACAACGAGACGGCGCAGCCCATGACGCCACAACGCCTGACCGGGCGCCGCGCGCTGGTCACGGCGGCGGCACAGGGGATCGGCAGGGCTACCGCGCTGCGGCTTGCGGAGGAGGGCGCCCTCGTCGTCGCAGCCGACATCAACGCCGGCAAGCTTGCCGAACTGACCCATCCCAACATCCGGACGCATGCGTTCGACGCGTCCGACCCCGGGCAGATCGAAAGCGTCCTGGCGGACCTGCTGCCGTTCGACATCGTGGTGAACTGCGTCGGCTGGGTTCATCAGGGAACGATCCTGGATGCTACGCCGCAGGATTGGGACCGGTCGTTCGCACTCAACGTCGGCTCGATCTTTCACGTGACGCGCGCGGTGCTGCCGGCGATGCTGGCGGCAGGCCACGGAAACATCATCAACATCGCGTCGATCGCATCCTCGGTGAAGGGTTTCCAGAACCGTGCCGCCTACGGTGCATCGAAAGCCGCCGTGATCGGATTGACCAAGTCGATCGCCGCCGATTTCATCGGCAAGGGCATACGCTGCAATGCCATCTGCCCCGGCACCGTTGCCTCCCCTTCGCTCGAGGAACGCATTGCCGCCAACGCCGATCCGGAGGCCGCCCGTGCGCAGTTCATCGCGCGCCAGCCGATGGGCCGTCTCGGCACGCCGGAAGAAATCGCCGGACTGGTGGCCTATCTCGCCACCGACGAGAGCGCGTTCATGACCGGTTCCAGCGTCATCCTGGACGGTGGCGCAACCAATTGAAGCCGACGCGGCCTGGGCGACATGTCAATATCGAGTCTTGCAGGTCTGTCAGCGAGTTTCTACTGATTTTCAGGAAAGAGCCTATGTCCGTCGAAAACAATCGATGGAATGGTCGTCGACGATGCCGACAGCCTGGATGAAGGCATGGACGATCGTCGGTCCGACGAACTTGAAGCCGCGCCGCTTCATCTCCCTGGACATCCGTTCGGACAGGGGTGAAACGGTGGCCAGGCTGTGTCCGTCACCCTGTATTACTTTGCCATTGGTAAACGACCAGCAGAAATCATCGAAGCTCTCACCACGGGCCTGCATGTCGCAGAAGATCCGGGCGCCATCGATCGTTGCCTGGATCGTGGCGCGAGCGCGAATGATACCGGCATCGGCCATGAGGCGCGCAATATCGGTCTCATCGAAATCGGAAACCGTTTCGGGATCGAAACCGGCGAAGGCTGCGCGGAATGCCTCGCGTTTGCGCAGGACAGTGATCCAGGCCAGTCCGGCCTGAAACCCTTCGAGCATCAGCATCTCCCACAACATGCGGGAATCATGCTGTGGAACGCCCCATTCCTCATCATGATAGGAGTGCATCGCTGCACTGGCTTGTGCCCAGCTGCAGCGATGATTATTGGTCACAGCCGTCACGGCCGGTCGAGAGCTGCATTCATTATCGGACTATACGGGATGCAGCCGGCGAGTGCGAAACGGCCGTTCTTACAGCAGCCGCCAGGTCACCACGACGCGACGGTTCGCGGCAGCGGACGGGTCGGACGAGTTCGCCGGATCCGATGCGCCCAAAGCCTGCAGCAGCAGGCGATCGGCCGGAATTCCGCGTGCCACAAGCGCCTTCTTCACGATCTGCGCACGTCGCGCCGACAGTAACAGGTTATGGTATTCGTCGCCGGTATTGTCGGAATAACCGGTGGTGAACATCAGCACCGGATTCGCATCGCGAAACAGCCGCGCGGCGAGGTCGAGTTGCTTGGCAGCCTCGGGCGTCAGCCTGGACCCTCCGTGCGGGAAGACGATCTCGATCTTGTCGTTGGCGACCGCCTTCACTTCCTGGCCGGCACTTGGCTTGGTCACCAGCGGAACGTCGGGCGGCGCCTGCACGGCGGCGGCAGCCTGGTTGTTGCCGGGTGCCGGATGGGCGCAGGCCGACAGCGAGGCGATGACCAGTAGGGCCGGACCGATGCGCAAGAGCGCGGAATTCTTCATGATGATCGACAACCTCTCTGAAAATTCACGAGCGACTTGGCGATCAGCGCGGAAACGAACAGATCGTTTCACGTTGGTCATGGACTTACACAGTCTTGTGTATTTTTTTGGAATGGTCTCCTGTGAGAAGCGCTGCCGTAATCGTGGGCTTGTGTCTGGCTCTTACGGGGTTTTCCGTTCCGACTCGTGCGCGGGCCGATGAGATGGCCGGCATAGAAGCATTCCGTTCGGGCGCGTTCGCCGAAGCCTATCGTAGCTGGCACGACGCCTCGGATGCCGGCGATGCGCGTGCATCGCGATTTCTCGGTGTGATGTACGACACTGGCGAGGGTGTTCCTCAGGATCACCGTCAGGCGCTCGAATGGTATCGCAAGGCGGCCGATCGTGGCGACAAGGTCGCCATGTTCAACGTGGCGGTGCTCTATGATGCGGGCGCCGACGGGGTGCCGAAAGATCGCCACGAAGCCGCTCGATGGTATGGGCACGCCGCTGAACGACACGATGGCCGTGCGGAATACAACCTTGCTTTGATGCTGACGGCGGGCGATGGAATTCCGCGTGACCCCGTACGGGCGCAGCGGTTATTTGCCGACGCGGCACGGGATGGGGTTGAGGCTGCATCGGCCCATCTTCGCCATCCGGTGCGGGTTGCCACGAACACCGTCCCGGCCGATCCGGAGGACGCGGCATTCGGGCAGGCGCAGCGTGCGCTGTTATCCAGGCAGCCACAGGAGAAGGCGGATGCGGCAGCCTTGTTCCGACGAGCAGCGGCTGGCCGCGGCCCAGCCGCTTCGCTGGCGCAATACGATCTCGCCTGGTGTACCGAGAACGGGATCGGTACCCCTGTCGATCGGGAGCAGGCGTATCGCCTCTATCTCGAGGCTGCGGCTGGAACCAGCAATATCGGCCTGCACCAGCTCGCGGAGGCGGGCGCGCTGCATGTGCGCGTGCAGATGCAGGGTTCGACTCTGGTCGGGCTGGCGCGCTGACTGTTCCCGGACTGCGATCTGATCAGGGTCGCCAGCCATTTGGCGGCGTTGGGAACATGAGGTGGTCGCCGGGCTTGATCGTAGCAGGGTTGACCGCAGTCACCTCGGAGTAGGGCGGGGGCGTCATGCCGCGATAGACCTTGGCATACAGCTTGGGCAGCGTGTCGCCGGGCTCGGCAATCAACAGGAGGCTGGCTCCGGGAACCACAACCGTCGTCGGCGCGGGCGGTGCGATCTCGGTCGCGGTAATCGATGCGACAGGGGCGGCGGCGAACGGCGCGCCCGGCGCGGGGGTGCTCAACCGGATAGCAGGCTGTACTGCCGGCGTTGCGGTTGGCGGGGTGACCGTCGGCTGCACCATGACACGCCGTGACGGACTCGCAACGGTTCGGCTGGCAGGGGGTTCGGTGGATGGTGACGGGGCCAGGCGTGTCCTGGCTCCAGGTGCCTGAACCGCACGTTCCTGGACGGCAGGCGACAAGCCGAAACGCTCCAGACGAGCACCTGAAGGCAACAGGCTTAGCAGGGGCACGTGCCGTTCGTAGGCGATGCCGATGACGACGAGCGCCACCAGAGCCACCACAGCCACGATAGAAAGGATGACAACCATGATCCTGACCCGGAGGCCGCGACGTGGCGTCTCGTCCGGCCAGGTCTCAGGTCCCTCGGGCCCGTCCAGCGAACCGTAGGTCGCCAGTAAGCCCGGCTCGTCGGTTTCCGCGACGAGGTGCAAGGGGTGCTTGAGACTGGCGTAGAGGTTGACGAGATGGTGGCTTTTCCAGGCCAGGGACAAATCGTCGATCGACGTGAACAGGAACTGGAGTCCGCCATGGACCGACGCAGCTTCTGCCGCGATTTCGAATTCCTGCAATGCTTCCAGCGACAACGCGTCCGCCTGGGCGACGACGATCAGAAGCCTTGTCGCCGCATCGGGCCGCGCCTCGTAAGCCCGGCCGACGACATCGCGTAGAAGCGCCGGGGTGCCGGTGGCAGCCGGGAAGCGGACAGGCTGGAGCCTGTTGCCCAGCGTCGCGCGGGTATGGGCCAACAGATCGCCGAGTGCCGTCGACGTCTGCACCGGCGACCCTATCAGCAGGATACCCGGGGCACCGGCAATCAACCGTTCCGCAGCGTCCTGGACCGAATTCGGTGGCTGAGTGGATGACCGTGGCATTTCGCTACGCAATCGGTCGTCCGGCATCTGATTCAGGGTGGTGGCCGATGCCAAATGCCCGCTCCGGCCTAACGATTGGAAAAACGCTCAACGCCGTGAATTGACAACTATACCACGCGACCGTTGCCAGTTCGATCACGTTCCACGGCGTGGCCAGACTTCCGTTCGTCTATTGCACTGGGATCGACAGGCTCATGCCACCACCGGCACGATGACCGTTTTTCCGGTCATCGAGCGTCGAGCCGGGCGAGTAGCCGTCACCGGCAAAAGGTTTCGCACCACTATAGAAACTCGGGCTCACGCTCGTCTGGCCCTGAGCCGCCAGAGTCTGGGCATCCAGGCCCGGTGCGTCGAAATCCTCGTTCGGCAACGGCGCCGGCCGCAGCGCCTGGGCACGCGCCTGCCTGATCAGGCCAATCGTCGGGCCAGGCAAGCCAGGATCGCTCACGCTTGCGCGGGGGTCGAGGCTGGTGGTCTCGAAGGTGGCCAGGGCACTTGGATCGAAGCTCGTCGCCTGCTGCGGCGATTGTGCCCGTCCGGTGTCGGCGGCATGAGCGTTCGCAATGCCAGCGGCCGAAAATGCCAGCAAGGCGGCAGGCATGATCCAGATGAACCGTCTCACGTCGGGCTCCTCGACATCGTTGGGGATGGATCGGTGTAGAGGGGTGAACTGGCGTCCAGGCTGCTGCCCGGCATGCCGGGCAGCGTGCCTTCGCCGCGCGGGTCATCGGCCGGATTGCCGAACGGTGGCGGAAGCGGACCCTGGCCGATGCCGTGCCATGCATCGAGCGCCCAGCGCACGGTCGGAAAGGCGAGGTCGCCCCACGGGATGCCGGCCCAGTCGAACAGCCCGACTTCCAGGCTCTCGGTCCCGGCCTCGGCCACTGGATTATCCGGCTCGGTGAAACGGGCACGATAAATGATCTGGACCTGCCCGATCCGGCTGATGTCGTAGATTGCCAGGATGCCGTCGAGCGTTATCCGCGCACCGGCTTCCTCGAATGTCTCGCGAATCGCACCCTCGGCGGAGGTTTCGCCGAGCTCCAGGTAGCCGGCGGGGAGGGTCCAGAACCCTCGCCGTGGTTCGATCGCGCGACGGCAGAGCAATACCCGGCTCTCATGGACCACCACGGCCCCGACGATAATTTTCGGGTTTTCATAAATCACATGGCCGCAGTCGAGACAGGAGAGCCTCTCCCGTTCGTCTTCCTCGGACTGAATGCGGGCGAAGCGCGACATGGATTGACCGTGCGGGACTGCAATCCGCCGTTCAACCGAAATCGGCGTTCCGTAACCCAATGATTCCGAACGTGATCAGTTATGCAGAGATATCGAGCAGGCTCCCGCGTGGGCGGTTCTGCATTGCGGTCGTCATGGTCGCGGCAGGTGTGGCGATTGCCCGCGTGGATGCCGCTGCCGGCTCCGCAATCATGCGCGCCGGTGCGGCAGCCGGCCGGGCAGTGCCGGCCGGGGAGACGTTGAACGCGCCGAGGGAGGTGCTGGAAATCATGGCGGGACCAGACTGCCCCGCCATGATGAAGATCGTCTTAACGTGGTGTCGGATCGATCAGGCCAGCTCGCCCAGCGCGGCGGCCGTAAAATCCTGCAGCCCCCCGGTGTCGCCAGCATGGACCTTGGTTACCCAGCACGGGTCGCTGAGCAGGGCACGGCCCACGGCGATCAGGTCGAACTCGGCGCGCTCCAGCCGCTGGATGAGATTGTCCAGTCCGACCGGTGTCGAGGTCTCGCCGGTGAAGGCGCCCATGAGATCGCCGGACAGGCCGACGGAACCCACGCTGATGGTTGCGGCTCCGGTAAGCTTCTTGGCCCATCCGGCGAAATTCAGTCCCACACCACCGTCGATTTCCGGAAATTCCGGCTCCCAGAAGCGGCGCTGCGAGCAGTGCAGCACGTCCGCACCCGCCTCGACCAGCGGAACCAGCCAGTCGGCCATCGCCGCGGGGGTCTCGGCCAGCCGGGCCGTATAGTCCTGTTGTTTCCATTGGCTGAGCCGCAGGATGATCGGGTAGTCGGGGCCGACCGCTGCCCGCATGCTTTTCACCAATTCGGCCGCAAAGCGCGACCGTTCCTTGAGGGTGGCGCCGCCGAAGCGGTCGACGCGCTCGTTGGTGCCGCTCCAGAAGAACTGGTCGAGCAGATACCCATGCGCGCCATGGATCTCGACGGTATCGAAACCGAGGCGCTTGGCGTCCGAAGCTGCCCGGCTGAAGGCGGCGATTGTATCGGCGATGGCTTCCTCGGTCATCGTTTCGCCGCGTGGCGCACCCGGGGCGAACATGCCGGACGGGCTTTCCACCGGATCCGCCGGGACCCATTCGGTCTGAAAACTTGCGATGGCGCCGACGTGCCAGAGTTGCGGACCCATCCTGCCGCCGGCTGCGTGGACCTGGTCGATCACCTGCTTCCAGCCATCGAGCGCGGCCTCGCCATGGAAGAACGGCACGCCCGGGTCGTTCCGGGCCGCCGGCCGGTCGACCACGGTGCCTTCCGACAGGATCAGCCCCACCTCGTTCTCGGCACGGCGCCTGTAGTAGGCGGCGATGTTTGCGCCTGGAACGCCATCCGCTGCGAACGAGCGGGTCATCGGAGCCATGACGATCCGGTTCTTCAGGTGCAGCGACTTGACCTGGAACGGTTCGAACAAGGAGTCGAGATGTTGAGCCGTCATGAAATTGTGCTCCATTTTCAATGGACGCATTAGTATACCCAAGATACCTAGGGTCAATGAGGCACTGCTGGGTGCCTAGGTGGCATCGAGGAAACCAACATGTCCGTCGCGCAAGGCCACGTCTTCAAGGCAGGATGCGGAAGCCGGATGATCCTGGATCAGATTGCGGACAAGTGGTCGATGCTGATCCTGTCCGTGCTCTGCACGCAGCCGCAGCGTTTCAATGCGATCAAGCGAAGTCTCGAAGGGGTGACCCAGAAGGCACTGACTCAGGCATTGCGTCGACTGGAGCGGAACGGCCTGGTGTCGCGGCGGGTCATTCCGATGTCGCCGGTGGCGGTCGAGTATGCGGTGACGCCGCTCGGTCGCACTCTCCAGCAGCCGTTCGCAGCGCTGTACTTATGGACTATCGATCACCTGTCCGACGTCGAACAGGCGCAACAGGCGTTCGACCAGCTCCGCGATGCGTGAGCTGGTCGGGACCTGTCTTCAGGTCGGCAGTGCGATCCCGCGCAGGGAGGTGAGCGCCTGGATGCCGGGAAGGGTCTTGCCCTCCAGCCATTCCAAAAAGGCGCCGCCTGCGGTCGATACGTAACTGAACTGGTCGACCACGCCGGCATGGCGTAGCGCCGAGACGGTGTCGCCGCCGCCGGCAACCGATCGCAACGTGCCTGCCTTGGTCAATGAAGCGACCGCGCGTGCCAGCGTGTTGGTGCCGACGTCGAACGGCGCGATCTCGAACGCGCCGAGCGGCCCGTTCCAGACCAGGGTGCGCAGCTTGGCGACTTCTTCCGCGAGATACGCCACGGTCAGCGGCCCGGCATCGAGGATCATGGTGTCGGACGGCACGGCGTCGATCGCCACGGTATCGTTGGCCGCGTTGGCCTTGAACTCGCGGGCAACGACCGCGTCCACCGGCAACAGGATGCGGCAGCCGCGTGCTTCCGCCTGGGCCATGATCGCTCGCGCAGTGTCGTGCATCTCGGCTTCCTGCAGCGACTTGCCGACCTCGACGCCTTTAGCCGCCAGGAAGGTGTTCGCCATTGCGCCACCGATGATCAGCACGTCGACCTTGGCCAGGATGTTGCCGATCAGGTCGAGCTTGGTCGAGATCTTGGCGCCGCCGATCACCGCGCCGACCGGACGCTCGGGGTTTTCCAGCGCCAGCGTCAGGGCATCGAGCTCGGCCTGCATCAGCCGTCCCGCATGCGACGGCAGATGCCGCGCCACCCCTTCGGTCGAGGCATGCGCGCGATGGGCCGCCGAGAACGCATCGTTGACGTAGATGTCCGCGAGCTTCGACAGCGCCAGCGCCAGCGCGGGGTCGTTGGCTTCCTCGCCGGCATGGTAGCGGGTGTTTTCCAGCACCAGGACGTCGCCGTCCTTCAGCACCGCGACCGCTGCCTCCGCGTCCGGCCCGATGCAGTCATGGGCGAACATCACCGGATGGCCGAGCACCGCGGCGAGTGCGGCACTCACCGGTTCCAGCGACATCTCGGGCACGCGCTTGCCCTTGGGCCGGTCGAAATGGCTGACCACGATCACCCGCGCGCCCTTCTCGGACAGCTCGCGGATGGTGGGAGTCAGGCGCTCCAGGCGGGTGAGGTCGGTGATCTTCCCCTCCCGCACCGGAACGTTCAGGTCGGCACGCAGCAGCACACGCTTGCCGGCGCAGTCGATGTCGTCGATCGTCCGGAAGGACGCGGCTGCCGCGGTCATGATCAGAGAGCTCCGAAAACCGCTGCGGTGTCGGCCATGCGGTTCGAGAAGCCCCACTCGTTATCATACCAGCCGCACACGCGAACCAGCTTGCCGCCATCGATCAGCGAGGTCTGGGTGGCGTCGAACGAGCATGACGCGAGCTGGTGGTTGAAGTCCGAGCTCACGCAGGGATCCGTCGAATAGACCACGATGCCCTTGAGCGGGCCGGACGCGGCGGCTTCCTTGAACAGGTCGTTCACCTCGGCGACCGAAGCCGGGATCCGGCCCGGTACGAAATCGAGCGACACCAGCGACACGTTCGGGGTCGGCACGCGGATCGCGGTGCCGTCCAGCTTGCCCTTGAGCTGCGGCAGCACCAGGCCGACCGCGCGGGCGGCGCCGGTGTTGGTCGGGATCATGTTGACGGCGGCGGCGCGGGCGCGATGCGGGTCCTTGTGCAGCGTGTCCACGGTGCGCTGGTCACCGGTGTAGGAGTGGATCGTGACCATGTAGCCGCGCTCGATGCCGAAGGCGGTGTCGAGGATCTTGGCCATCGGCGCCAGGCAGTTGGTGGTGCACGACGCGTTGGAGATGACGGTCATCTCGCTGGTGATGGTGTCGTGGTTGACGCCGAACACGATGGTCGCGTCCACGCCGTCGGCCGGGGCCGAGACCAGCACCTTGCGCGCGCCGGCGGTGATGAGCTGTGCCGCCGACTCTTTCTTGGTGAACAGGCCGGTGCATTCCATCGCCACGTCGACGCCCTGGTACGGCACCTTGGACGGGTCGCGCTCGGCCGACACCTTGATCGGCCCGTAGGTGCGGCCGTTCGCCTCGATCGTGATGGTGTCGCCTTCGGACGTCACCGTGCCGGGGAAGCGACCATGCACGCTGTCGTAGCGCAGCAGGTGGGCGTTGTCGGCGACCGAGCCGAGATCGTTGATCGCGATCACCTCGACGTCCGTGCGTCCACTTTCGACGATGCCGCGCAGTACCAGGCGACCGATGCGGCCGAAGCCGTTGATGGCAAGCTTAACAGCCATGAAGCTAGTCCTCTTTCTGAACAGTCAGTGCGACGTGATGCCGAGGCGGCGGCAGACACGCGCCGTGACCGCCTCGGGGGTGATGCCGAAGTGGCGATACAGCGTATCCGCCGACGCCGTGGCGCCGAATCCATCCATGCCGATGAAGACGCCGTCGTCCCCGAGCCAGCGTTCCCAGCCAAAGCCGGATGCTGCCTCGATACCAATCCGGGGCGCCTTCCCGAGAATGTCCGCACGATAGGATGCCGCTTGCTCGGAGAATAGCTCCCAGCATGGCAGGGACACGACTGCGACCGGAATGCCCTGCTTTTCCAGCAGCACTTGTGCCGCCAGCGCGACGGCAACCTCCGGCCCGGTGGCGATCAGGGTGGCCCGGCGCGGACCGCTCGCCGCCGCCAGCACATAGCCGCCCCGTGCGCAGCCAATTCTGCTGCCCGCATGATCCGCTTGCGCATCCGGCAGTGCCCGTGGGCACAAGGCGATCAGGCTCGGGCCGTTGCCATGCTGGAGCGCCAGTTCCCAGCACGCCACCACCTCGGCGGCATCGGCCGGCCGGAACACCGCGACGTCGGGCATCGCACGCAGGCTGGCAAGCTGCTCGACCGGCTGCCAGGCGGCGCCGTCCTCGCCCAGAGCCAGCCCGTCATCGGTCAGCAGGTAAATGACCGCCTGTCCCATCAGGGCCGCCAGACGCAGCGCCGGACGCATCCGGTCGATCGACACGAACGACGCGCCCAGCACTGGACGCAAGCCGCCATGCAGGGATAGCCCGTTCACCAGTGCCGCCATGCCGTGTTCCTGGACGCCGCATGCCAGATGGCGGGCTGGCCGTTCGGTGAACTCGGTGGCCCGGGCCGCATCCGGCAGCGCGTCGACGATGCCGGCGCCGGCGCTGGAATGGAGCGTCACCATCTCGGGCAACAATCCGCACAGGACGGCCAGACCCTGGCGGCCGGTCTCGAGCGTGCTCTTCGATCCGGCCAGCCGCGCACCGGTCTTCCGTCCGGCGGCGTGAAGCCAGGCCTGTCGCCACGCGGATTGCCATCCCGCCGGCAGCCGGCCCGCCGCGGCACGTTCGAACTCGTCGCGCAGTCGATGTCGGGCGAGGCGGCGCAGCCATCCGCGCCGAACGTTGCCGCCGCGTGTGCCGCAATCATGCCAGGCATCGGCAAGATCGGGCTGGAGCGGCAACGGTACTGCAGGCGAGGGGGGGCCGGGATGACAGGCGATCAGGGTGGGCCGCCTGACCCGCATGGCGCCCGCGATCGCAGCCGCAATCGCGGCCGGATCGGCGGAATCCACGCGTCTGACCGCCCAGCCGCAGGCCGCGAACCGGGTCATGGCCTCCGGACCGGACCCGGTGCCGGGCTGTCCGCTGCCTGCGTTCGAGGGACGGGCGTCGAACAGCACCACCAGCTTGTCCAGGTGCATCTGCCCTGCCAGCGAGGCTGCTTCCAGCGATACGCCGGCGGCGAGGTCGGTTTCGCAGGCGAGCACCCAGGTCCGATGGTCGACCAGCGTGCGCCCGAAGCGACCGGCCAGCGCCCGTTCCGCCATCGCCATGCCGACGGCAGTGGCAAATCCTTGTCCGGGCGGTCCGACCGCGGTTTCGATTGCCGGATGCTGCCCATGGCCGCAGCCGTGCCCGACCGCCTCGTGGCCGGTTAGCCGCAGCAGGGCGCGCAGCAGCGGCAGGAATCGGCCGGACGACAGCACGAAGCGGTCGCGGTCGGGCCAGCGCGGATCGGCTGCGTCGAATCGCAGGAACCGGTTCCACAGGACGGACGCCGCCACCTCCATGCCGCCGCCCGGCGCACCATCGATCCTGGGTCCGGCCGGTGCGACGCTTTCGGCTGCGACCGGCGTGCGCTCCTCGTGGTCCGCCTCGATGGCAGTCCGGAGTGCGGCGGCAAGGTCGGAAGCTGCATGGTCGTCGTCGGGTTGCCAGGCCCGAGCGTCCGGTGGCTCCTGCTGGCCCACACTCCACGTGTCCTGCGTGTCCGGGAGCGGAGCGCCGACCTTCATCCAATCCTCCTGGCGCCCGTGCGTGCCGGCGTTGCGCGATTCATGCCGCTTCCATGGGTCATAGGAGCCGCTGCCTCGTTGCCGCAACCCTTGCTGGGGCGGTTCCTTCCTGCGACGTTCCGGACACAATGAAGACAGACACGCCGCTCTCCCGATCAGCCTTCCTCGCATCCGCAACCAGGCATGCGGCCATCCCGGTCTTTGTCGGGCTGGGACGCGTCATGCTGGCCTGCATGGTGCTCGGCGGGTGCAAGCTGGTCGACCAGCGCACCTTCGACTCCGCCGCCGGGCGGCCGCCGGTCCCGCACGTGAAACCGGCCCGCCCAGGACCCGCAGCAGCGCCGCCGCTGGCTCTGGTCCGCTTCCAGGCCGCGCCCGAAACCTGGCAGCCCGGGCTGACCGACATCGTGCGGCTGGCCCTGTCCCGCAAGCCGCTGGCGCTGTTTCGCGTGCAGACACTGGTGCCGGCAACCGGCACGCCGGACGCCCAGGCCCGGTCGCTGGCCGAGGCCGGCGGAACCGGTGGGCGCCAGGTGGCGGAAACGATCATCGCCGCGGGGGCTTCGTCCGGCCAGGTCGAGATGTCAGCCATGACCGATGCATCGGTGACGACTCCCGAGGTTCGGGTATACGTGAAGTAGCGTCTGTCCCGATGATGAACCGGAAACCGGTCGCTATCGGAGCATATCGGTCCCGGCCCATTGATCCGGGCAGGGTCGAGGCTGATTTGAAGAGCGATGACGGCGTCGAGCGACGTTTGCCGCACTCCCTGCAGAACGAGGTCGCTGTGACTGGTCCATCCACGGCAGAGCATCCCTTCCGACGAGAGTGCCGCAAGGCGCTCGACGAGATCAGGGCGCAAGGCCGGTACCGCCGGTTCACCCCGCTCGCGCGACAGGCGGATGCCTTTCCGGTCTATCACGACGGAACCCAGCCTCTACCCGGGCATGCGCGGCCGGTGTCGGTTGGCGATGTCGTGGTGTGGTCGAGCAACGACTATCTCGGCATGGGCGTGGATCCGCGTGTCGTCGAAGCCGGCGTGGCAGCCCTGCGCGAGCACGGCGCCGGCGCCGGCGGCACCCGCAACATCGCCGGCACCAACCCGCTGCACGACGAACTCGAGGCGGAACTGGCCGCGTTGCACGGCAAGCAGGCCGGCCTTCTGTTCGTCTCGGGCTACGTCTCCAACCAGGCGTCGCTGCAGACCATCCTCACCAGCCTGCCGGGCTGGATCGTTTTTTCGGATGCCCAGAACCACGCCTCGATGATCGCCGGCATCAAGGGCGCGCGGGGTGCTGCCTGCATCATCTACCGGCACAACGACCTGGCTGACCTCGAGGCCAAGCTTGCCGCCGCACCCGCCGATGCACCCAAGCTGATCGCCTTCGAGAGCGTCTATTCGATGGATGGCGACATCGCCGACATCGGCGCCACCTGTGCGCTGGCGAAACGCTACGGCGCGATGACCTATCTCGACGAGGTGCATGCGGTCGGACTGTATGGGCCGACCGGCGCCGGCATTGCCGAGCGCGACGGCGTTGCGGACCAGGTCGACATCATCGAAGGCACGCTGGCAAAGGGTTTCGGCTGCCATGGCGGCTACGTCGCCGGCGATGCCGACATGATCGACTATCTCCGGTCGAGTGCGTCCGGTTTCATCTTTACCACCTCGTCGCCACCCTCCACGGTCGCCGCCGCCCTGGCCAGCGTGCGGATCGTGCGCCGCGAGAGCCAGCGCCGCGACCGGTTGTTCGAGCGCGTCGCCACGCTGCGCGCACGCCTGACCGCGGCCGGTGTACGGTTCACGCCGACGCCGAGCCACATCGTGCCGATACCGGTGGGCGATGCAGCCCTGTGCACCGAGATCAGCCGCCGGTTGATGAGCGAGTACGGGCTGTATGTGACGCCGATCAACTACCCGACAGTGCCGCGAGGGTCCGAGCGCCTGCGGCTGACGCCGGGTCCGTTCCATACCGATGCGATGATGGACGATTTAGTCCGGGCATTGCATCAGTTGCTGCCACGTCGGCAGGAAGCGGACGTGCGCGCCGCCTAGGACCACTATCATCGCCCGGCCCGGCGATGGAACGATCGGGCTCACACTCATCCAGGAGAACGACATGCATATCCTGATCCTTGGGGCTGCCGGCATGCTCGGCCGCAAGCTGGCCGAGCGGCTGGCGCACGATGTCACTCTCGGCGGGCAAGCCGTGGATCGACTGACCCTGGTCGACGTCGTCGAGCCGACCGTGCCGGCAGGCTTTACGGGCCTGTGCGACTGTCTTGCCGTCGACCTTGCATCGGAAGGGGCCGCATCCGGGCTGGCGGCGCGTCGGCCGGATCTGATCTTTCATCTTGCCGCGATCGTTTCCGGCGAGGCAGAGGCCGATCTTGAAATCGGCTACCGCGTCAATCTGGACGGCACCCGTGCGCTGCTCGATGCGATCCGGATCGAGGGCAGCTCGGGCTGGCGCCCGCGCGTCGTGTTCTCTTCCTCGAACGCGGTGTATGGCGGGACCCTGCCGGACGTGATCGACGACACCTTTGTGGTAACGCCGCAGACCAGCTACGGCACCCAGAAGGCGATGGGCGAACTGCTGCTGGCCGACTACAGCCGCCGCGGCATTCTCGACGGGATCGGCCTGCGCCTGCCGACCATCTGCGTCCGCCCGGGCAAGCCGAACCGGGCTGCCTCCAGTTTCTTCTCGGGCATCATCCGCGAGCCCCTGGCCGGGCAGGAGGCGATCCTGCCGGTCGCCGATACCCTTAGGCACTGGTTCACCAGCCCACGCTCGGCGATCGGCTTCCTGATCCACGCCGCCACGCTGGACCTCGCTTTGCTCGGCGACAGGCCCAACCTCAACATGCCCGGTTTGTCGGCGACGGTTGCCGAGCAGATCGAGGCATTGCGCCGCATCGCCGGGGACAAGGTGGTCGCGTTGATCCGGTCGGAACCCGATCCGGCGATCGAGCGGATCGTCAGTGGCTGGGCTCGTGCTTTCGACCCGGCACGAGCGCGCGCCCTGGGCTTCACCGCCGAGACGCGGTTCGACGACATCATCCGCGCGCATGTCGAGGACGAACTGGGCGGCACGATCGGCTGAGCCGCAACCACCACGACGCACCGAATGCCGGATCAACCGGCGGTGTGCCCGATGAACGGGCAATTCAGGGAGAAACACATGGCCGACATTATCGGCACCGATCCGGGATCAGTGGTTTCTAAAACCCAGATCCTCGATGGTGCCATGCGCAAGGCGCGCAATCGGCTGATGCCGTTCCTGATCCTGATGTATCTGCTGGCCTTCCTGGATCGTGCCAATGTCGGCATCGCCAAGCAGGCGTTGAATACGCAGGTGCATATCTCGGATGCGATGTTCGCCCTGGGCGCCGGCATCTTTTTCGTCGGCTACGCCGTGTTCGAGGTGCCGAGCAACTTGATCCTGCATCGCGTCGGTGCGCGTGTCTGGCTCGGGCGGATCATGATCACCTGGGGCATCGTCGCCGCCTGCACGATGTTCGTGGTCGGCGGCCGCTCGTTCGTGGGGCTGCGCCTGCTTCTGGGCATGGCCGAAGCGGGGTTCTTTCCCGGCGTGATCCTGTACCTGACCTACTGGTTCCCCCCGGAATACCGGGGCCGGGTGCTGGGGATGTTCTATTTCGGCTATCCGCTGGCACTGACCCTCGGCACCCCGCTATCGGGCGTGCTGCTCGGTTTCGACGGCGTGGCCGGCCTGGCCGGCTGGCAGTGGATGTTCCTGATCGAAGGACTGCTGGCAGCTTCGGTCGGAGTGCTGACGTTGTTCGTGCTGCCGGACCGTCCGGCCGACGTGGCGTGGCTGAGCCTAGACGAGAAGGCCGCACTCGCGGTGGTCATCGATCGTGAAGCGACCGAGAAGCATGCCGAAGGGTCCGGCACGTTTCGCCAGGCGCTGCGCGACGTCCAGCTTCTCAAGTTCGTCGTGATCTATTTCCTGATGCAGATCGGCAGCTACGGCGTGGTGTTCTACCTGCCCGATCAGGTAAGCGCGCTGCTGGGCGTGAAGATCGGTCTCCTGGTCAGCCTCGTCTCCGCGATCCCCTGGTTGTGCGCCATCGTATTCACCGCGATCTGGCCGGTGCTGGCGACCCGCATGAACCGGCCGCGGATGTTCTTTCTGGTCTGCCTGCTGATGGTTGCCGGCGGCATCCTGCTCTCGGCGCATGCATCGCCCTTGTTGGCGATCGTCGCGTTGTGCGTCGCCGCGTCCGGGATCATCGCGTCGCAGGCGATATTCTGGACCTTCCCGACCGACCATTTCGGCGGGACCGCCGCGGCCGGGGGA
This sequence comes from Janthinobacterium lividum, assembly GCA_050954785.1. GTDB lineage: Bacteria > Pseudomonadota > Alphaproteobacteria > Acetobacterales > Acetobacteraceae > Lichenicola. The sequence goes on from JBPBQO010000108.1 coordinate 92,044, forward strand.
TTGGCCGTGATCAACGCGATCGGCAACCTCGGCGGCTTCGTGGCGCCCAACCTGCGCTCCGAGGCCGACCACCTGTTCCACACCAGCACGGCCGGACTGCACGCACTCGCCATTGCGGCACTACTGTCGGCCAGCACAGCCCTGCTGTTGCCGGCACAGGGCAGACGGGTCGTTGCGGCTGCCCTGAAAACGATGACCGGGACCGCGAGACCGCGCCGGGACTGACGTCTCGTTCGCGGTGCTCGGCCTAACGGGCGGCGCGCTGGGCGGCGACGGCTTGCCGCAGCTCGGCCAGGTCGACCGCGCCCGGTATGACCTGGTCGCCGATGACGAAGCTCGGAGTTCCGGTCAGGTGGAGCGTGTGCGCCAGTCCGGTATTCGCCTCGAGCACCGTGGTCACCTTGTCGGACTTCATGTCGCGGAGCAGGCGGGGCACATCCAGGCCGATCGAGGCAGCCAGCGTTCTGACCCGGTCCAATCCAGGCGCGCCGCTGTCGGTCATCAGCGCCTGCTGCATGGCCTTGTACTTGCCCTGGAGCATCGCCGCCTGGATCGCCTGCGCGTCGAGCATGCTGTTCGGCCCCAGGATCGGAATCAGCTTTTCGATCAGCCGCACCTTTCGATCGGCGGCCAGCAATCCGTCGAGATCGGGCAGCACCTTGCGGCAATACGGGCAGCGCGGGTCGTAGAACTCCACCAGCGTTACGTCGCCGTTCGGATTACCGAAGATCGCGTCGCCCGCCTGGCCGCCCAGCGCGGCACTGTTCGCACGCACCGCCGATCCGGCGTCGGAGTCTTCCTTCTGCTGTGCCGAAGCGCGCAACGCGATGATCGCGTCACCGAGGATGGTCGGATCGGTCTTGAGGGCGTTGCGAACGACCGCGACGATCTCGGCCCGCTGCGCCGGGGTAAACCCGGCCGTGCCTGTTTGCGACGCATCCGCCATCGCCGGTCTCGACAGCGCAGCGGCCAGCAGGCCGGCCATCAGCATGCCGACTTTCGGCAGCGAGGTCCGTATCGAACCTGAAGCCGGTCGAAGACGGACGGGACGGGGGAACTCGGGCAAGGCGCTCTCCGGCGTATTTCGATGAAACGCGATGTAGCATCGTGCAGCTTCGGCCGCGAGGCATGGTCACGGACGCGTGGTTGCCGCATCGGCCGAAGCCGTTTATGGGCAGGCGGCAGCAGGAGTGGTGCGTCACGATGCATCGCCTGACTACCTATTGATTGACGGAGAGCGGCGTGCCGAACCCTGTTGCGGCCTCGGGCAACCGATCGGCACGGCTGATCTCGCAGACCGGATGCAGTGCCCGGCGAGCCGCTCGTCGCTCTGAACCGTCGCGTGTTCTGCTCGGCCTTGCCCTGGGCCTGTCTGCTAGCCTGCCGCTGGCCGGGTGCGGCAGCGTGGGGTCGGTGCGCAATCTCGTTGCGGGACCACCATCGCCCTATCTCTCCGGCTTCATCGGCAACGTAGTCGCCGATGAACCTGTCGCAGCGCTGACGGGCCGCGACGTGCTGGCACGCGGCGGCAATGCGGCCGATGCAGCCGTCGCTGTCGGCATGGCGCTTTCGGTCACCTTGCCGTCCCGCGCCTCGCTGGGTGGGGGCGGTGCGTGCCTCGCCTATCGTGCCGGCACGGGCCGAAGCCCGGAAGCCTTCCTGTTCACACCGGTTGGCGGTACCGCGCCTGCCGGCCGGGACAGCCGCCCGGCCTCCGTTCCGATGACCGCGCGTGGCCTGTTCCTGATGCAGGCACGCTACGGCAGCGTATCGTTCGACGACCTGGTCAAGCCGGCGGCGCGGATCGCCCGTTCGGGCATCACCGTGTCGCGCGCCCTTGCCGACGACGTCGCCGCGGTGAAGGGCCCGTTGCTCGGCGATCCGAAGGCCCGCGCGATCTTTGCCCCTAGCGGCACGCCGATCGCTGCCGGAGACCAGTTGTCCCAGCCGGATCTGGCCAATTCGCTCGACCGGATCGCCCTGGCCGGGGTCGGCGACCTCTACACCGGGTTGCTCTGGCAGCAGTTCACGGACGCTGCCGCTTCGGCCGGTGGTGGCCTTTCCCGCGCCGACATTCGCAATTCGGTCCCGGCCCAATCAGCGCCGCTGACCGTCACCGCGGGTGCGGATCGTGTCGCCTTCCTGCCGCCGCCTGCCGATGGCGGCCTCGGCGCGGCGGCTGCGTTCCGCGCGAGCGAGTCCGGCAGCGAAAGCGGCAGCCTGGCCAACGGCGTCGTCGGCGCCTGGCGTGCAAGCCATCCCGGCGCGGTCAATGGCGGCGACTACGCCACGGACGCGCAGGCGTTGGTCGATAGCCCCTCCACTGGCGGAAGCCTCGGACGCCTTCCGGCATCGACCTCCTTTGCCGTGGTCGATCGCAACGGCGGAGCGGTCGCCTGCGCGCTCACCATGGATAACCTGTTCGGTACGGGCCGCGTCGCCGGCGATACCGGCATCGTGCTAGGTGCTTCGCCCACCCGTTTCCCGATGCCGTTGCTGGCCTCGTCGATCGCCTGGAACCCGACCTCGGGCAGCTTCCGCGCCGCGATCGCCGGTTCGGGGCAGAACGATGCCGCCATTGCGGTTGCCGCGGCCACGGCGCGCGCCCTACACGGTGCGCCCCCGTCGCCCGTCACCGAAACCGGCCGGGTCAACGCGGTCGTTTGTGCCCGTGGCCTGCCCGGCGACCAGTCGGCCTGCGTGGCGAGCACCGATCCGCGCGGCAGCGGCCTCGCCACCCGCAGCGACTAGCCGACCCGATGCTCAAGACCGGCGCCGGGGCGTCCCTGCAGCCGTTCCTGGCCATGGAAGTGGTCCGGGCGGCGAACGCACGACAGGCGGCACTCGGCCCCGGTGATCCAAGGATCATCCGGCTCGAGGTCGGGCAGCCCGCGACCGGCGCACCGGTCCTGGCGATCGAGGCGGTCCAGCGGGCGCTCGCGAGCGGCCTGCCACTCGGCTATACCGAGGCCTCCGGGCTCTCGTCGCTGCGCGGGCGGATCGCCCGGCACTACGACGATTTCTACGGTGCGACCGTCTCGCCGGACCGGATCACGGTCACCACCGGAGCATCCGGCGGCTTCCTGCTGGCGTTCCTGGCAGCGTTCGATCCCGGCGACCGGATCGCGTTAGCGAGCCCGTATTACCCACCCTACGTAAACATCCTGCATGCGCTCGGCATGCAGCCGGTGGTGCTGCCGACCGACGCGTCCAGCCGGTTCCAGCCGACCGTGGCGTTGCTGCAGGCGATGGCGGAAACCGGGCAGGGACTGCCCGACGGGCTGATCGTCGCCAGCCCCTGCAACCCCGCCGGCACGACGCTGGATGCCGGAGAACTCGCGGTGCTGGCGCGCTTCTGCCACGCCAACGGCATCCGCCTGATCAGCGACGAGATCTATCACGGGCTGAACTGGGAGACGCCGCCGGCCACTGCGGCGGCCTACAGCGACAGCGCGATCGTCATCAACAGCTTCTCCAAATACTGGAGCATGACCGGCTGGCGGGTCGGCTGGATGGTGCTGCCGGAGGATCTGCTGAAGCCGGTTCTGCGCCTGAAGCAGAACCTGTTCATCAGCACGCCGCACATCTCCCAGATCGCCGCCGAGGCAGCCTTCGAGGCGACCGCGGAAATCGGGGCGAACATGGATCGCTACCGCCGGTCGAGGGCGCATCTGCTCGCCAACCTGCCCGAGGCCGGCTTCACCGACATCGCGCCGGCGCAGGGCGCCTTCTACATCTACGCCGACATCGGCAACCGGAGCTGCGACAGCATCGGCTTCAGTGCGCGACTGCTGGCCAAGATCGGCGTCGCCGCCACGCCCGGGATCGATTTCGATGCGATGCGCGGCCACCGCACCATCCGCTTCAGCTATTGCGGGCCGGAAGCCGACATGATCGAGGCAGCGCATCGCCTGGCCGCGTTCCATGACCGCTGACCGTCCCACGGTTGCGATAATCGGTGCTGGTCCGGCCGGCTTGGCCGCCGCCGAACTGCTCGCACCGCACTGCCGGGTCACGATCTACGAGCGCATGCCGAGCCCCGGCCGCAAGCTGCTGCTGGCCGGGCGCGGCGGGCTCAACATCACCCATTCCGAGCCGCTTGCCGCGTTCCTGTCGCGATACGAGGCGGCCGAGCCGTGGCTGCGCTCGGCGATCGAGGCGTTTCCGCCGGATGCGATGCGGACATGGTGCGAGGATCTGGGGCAGCCATGCTTCGTCGGCACCAGCGGACGGGTGTTCCCGCGCGCGATGAAGGCGTCGCCGCTGCTGCGTGCGTGGCTGGCACGGCTGGCGACGCTCGACGTGACGCTCCGCACCCGCTGCCGCTTCATGGGCTTCGACGAAACCGGCGCCGCGTTGCTGGCGGGTCAGCAGGGTCCGGAACGAATCGAGGCAGATGCGACGCTGCTGGCGCTCGGCGGGGCGAGCTGGGCACGGCTCGGATCGGATGGGGCCTGGAGTCGCGCCTTGGCCGATGCGGGTGTGGCGCTGGCGCCGTTCCGTCCGGCGAATTGCGGCTTCACGACCGGCTGGTCGGATGGGTTTCGCGAGCGCTTTGCCGGTACCCCGCTGAAGTCGGTCGGCCTGCACTTCGACGGCCGAAGCTCGCGTGGCGACCTCATCGTCACCCGCGACGGTCTCGAGGGCGGGGCAGTGTATCCCTTGTCGGCCCCGTTGCGCGACGCGATCGAGCGCCGGAAACCGGCGGTGCTGATGCTCGATCTGCGTCCGGACCTGCCGGTCGAGATGCTCGCAGCCCGTCTCGCCAAGGTGCGCGGCCGCGAGAGCCTGTCGAACACGCTGCGCAAGGCGCTGTCCTTGCCGCCGGCGGCGATCGGCCTGCTGCGGGAAACCGGCGATGCGCCGCCGCCACGCGATCCGGCGGCACTCGCGTCGCTGATCAAGGCGCTGCCGATCAGTCTCACCGCGCCCGCGCCGATAGATCGCGCCATCTCGACGGCCGGTGGTGTCTCTCATGCCGCCTTCGACGAGCACTTCATGCTCCGCGCCCGTCCCGGCACGTTCGTTGCCGGCGAGATGCTGGATTGGGAAGCGCCGACCGGCGGCTATCTGCTGCAGGCCTCGATCGCGACCGGCCGCGCGGCAGCCGTCGGCATGCTGGGCTGGATGCGGTCCGAAGCCGGCTGAGGTCGCTTCCCAGGCATACGATAGCGGTTCCGCCTACCTCGTCGCCTTCCCGGGGACGGACGCCAGGACGGACGCGGACAGGATGATCAGGGATGCCAGGGCTCCGACCGACAACAGGCCAGAGGGTGTTATCCGCACGCTTGCCTTGAAACTGACGCTGCGGCCGATCTGGATATCGATCGTGGCGATCTGCTCGTGTGTGCCGGAGACATCCATGCTGGTCGGTATCCTTGGGGCCAACGTCCGTCTCCACTTTGATACCCGGAGCAGCCATTCGATCAAGGCGCCGTCCTGGCGGCGGGATCGTCCGGTTGCCGGATGGCGCGGCTTGCCTGTATCCCCCGGCCTATGACCGTTGCGATCGAGATCGGCACACGAATCGAGACTGGTGCCCTCGCATCCAATACCGAGCCGGCACTGCTGGATCTCGAGGAGCTGCTGTCGACGCGGCTGCTGGTGCAGGGCAATTCCGGCTCGGGCAAGTCGCACCTGCTGCGCCGGCTGCTGGAGCAGAGTGCGGCCTGGGTGCAGCAGGCGGTGATCGATCCGGAAGGCGATTTCGTCAGCCTGGCCGAACGATACGGCCACCTGGTCATCGATGCGGCCGAGCATGACGAGGCGGCCCTGGTCGCGGCGGGCGAGCGCATGCGGGCGCACCGGGTGTCGGTGGTGCTGAACCTGGAAGGCATCGACGCGGAGCTGCAGATGCGCCGTGCCAGCGCGTTCCTCGGCGGCATGTTCGATGCGCCGCGGGAGAGCTGGTATCCGGTGCTGGTGGTGGTTGACGAGGCGCAGTTGTTCGCCCCCGCCGCCGCCGGCGAGGTGTCCGACGAGGCACGGAAGGCCTCTCTCGGCGCCATGACCAATCTGATGTGCCGTGGCCGCAAGCGCGGGCTGGCCGGGGTGATCGCCACGCAGCGCCTGGCCAAGCTTGCGAAAAACGTTGCCGCCGAGGCGACCAACTTCCTGATGGGCCGGACCTTCCTCGATATCGACATGGCCCGCGCGGCCGACCTGCTCGGGATGGAACGCCGTCAGGCCGAAAGCTTTCGCGATCTCGGGCGCGGCCGGTTCCTGGCGCTGGGACCGGCCCTGTCGCGTCGACCGATCACCGTCAGGATCGGCGCCGTCGAGACCGAGAGTCGCTCGGCCGGACCGAGCCTGCTGCCGCTGGCGCCGGCCGCGTCCGAGCAGGACATGCGCGAACTGATCCTGACGCCGCTGCCGGCAGCCGGCGCGACACGGGCCCGCCGGCTGCCGGCAGCGCCGCCGCCCGACATCCTGGCGCAGCTTTCGTTGCATGGCGTGGCGCGCGTCGCCCGTCGCGAGGCCGAGCTCGAGGTCCCGCTGCCGGTGCAGCAGACGCTGGAGGACGCCGCGAACGACCGGCGGCGGATGCAGGCGATATTGCGTGCCATGCTGGCCGACTCCGAGACAGGTTTCCGGCCGGTGCATGTGCTCTACCAGGATTTCCTGGTGCGCTGCCGGATCGATGGGATGGGCCGCGACGTGCTGGATATCGGACGGTTCCGCAAGGCGCTTGGTACCGCCCGCGCCGGCATCGACGAAGCCGACGCGGATGCGCCGGACTGGCAGGCGGCGGAACGGATCGCCTCGGCATTGCCGGAGGACGTCCAGGGTGTGTTCCTGCTGGTCGCGCGGGCCGCGCGGGACCGATTGCCCTGTCCGTCCGACGCCGACATCGCCCGCGCCTACGGAACCCATTCGCCCAGCCGTGCCCGGCGCCAGTTGCTGTATCTGGAGGAGCAGGATGTGCTGGTGTTGCGCGAGGACGGAGCCGGTCGGCGCATCCTCACCATCGTCGGATCGGGATGGGAAACACTGCCTGGCGATCCGGCCGCAATCTCCGCTTGACGCCGGCCTCATGTCGCCGGCCACGCGATCCCGTGTCTGGCGGCAGTGCGCAAGCCATGCTTTCCTGCCCGTCCCAGGTCGATAAAGCGGCAAGAGGGCCAACGGAAGGCCTCGGCCGCTTGCAGAGGGCAGTATCAATGATCCGTTCGTCCACGCCGCGTCTTGCCGCCATCACCGCTCTCGGCAGCCTTGCCATGCTGTGCCAGGGCGAACCGGCTGCCGCCGCCACCAAGGCCGGCGTGACCATGCCCGACACGATGGAAGTGGCCGGCAAGACCCTGGTGCTGAACGGGATCGGAGTGCGATCCTTCACCATGCTCCACATACGTGGCTATGTCGGTGCGTTGTACCTGCCGCAGAAGACCACCAGCGCCACCGCGGCGCTGGCCGAGCAAGGTCCCAAGGCGCTGTTCATGCAGTTCGTCCGCGGCGCGCCGTCCGACAAGGTTCATGACCTCTACATGGATTCCAGCAGGAACTACTGTGCAAAGCATAACTGCACCGAAGCCGACAAGACGGCGTTCGAGAAGCTGCTCGGAACCGTCCAGTCCGTGAAACCGGGCGACCGTACCGGCTTTATCGTCACGGATAGCGGGGTACAGGTGCTGTTCAACGGCAAGCAAATCACGACGATCGACGACCCGAAGTTCGGGCATACGATCATTGACTCGGATCTGGGCTCGACCTCCCCATCGGCGGAATTGCGCGACGGCCTGCTCGGCAAGACCGACAGCTAGCTAGCGCGGGCCGGCCTGCGCGACCTTCGTCTCGAAGGCTCGGAACGCCTCTTCCAGTTGCCATTGCGCACGCGCCTTGTCGCTGTGCGCCAGAAGATCGGCGCCCGGCCTGAGCGGGTTGCCGCCGGCATCGGCCGTCAACGGATCGCCCGCCAGGAAGCTGTAGGTCAGCGCATTGCGCGAGAGCGCCTTCAGCGCCGGGTAGCCGAGATGCCAGGTCTCGACCGCGCGCAGATACTCATGGGTCAGGTCGATCCGCTCGACGCCTTCATCATCGGTGGACAGCACGATCGGCACGCCGGCCGCCCGATAGGCGGTGAACGGATGGTCCTTGCCACGCACGCCCAGGATCTGGTCGTTGCTGGTCTGGTTGATCTCCACCGCGACATGCCGGCGGGCCATTTCCGCCAGCAGACCGGGGGCGTCGTCTTCGTAGGTGATGTCGACGCCATGGCCGATCCGGCTGGCCCCGGCGATCTCGACGGCCTGGCGGATGTGGTCGCGCAGATACTCCGGCGGGACCAATCCCAGCGTGAGTTCGCCGGCATGCAGGCTGAGCTTTATCTCCGGATGGGCGGCATGGAAGAAGCGGAAGGCGCGCATGTGCTGGCCATAGTCGTGCAGCGCCACCGAATTATCCTCGGGTGCGACGATGTTGATGCCGACGAAACGCGGATCGGCATGAACCAGCGCATAGCTGTAGGCGAGCTGGGCGAACACCGCCCGCGGCGGCAGGACGCGCAACAGGAAGGTCTGGTAGCGGATGATCACCCTGCAGCCCGGATCGGGGGTAGCCGTCGCGCAGTGCAACACTTCTCGCATCCTGGCCTCGGCCTGGTCGGTATCGGTTTTTGCCTCCGCCAGCAGGCGTGGAATCCCGTCCTGGATGGCGCCCAGGTCGGCGGCGAAATCCTCGTTCGCCCAGGGCCTCGACAGGCCGAGCCCGGCGGACTCGCGCACGCGCGGATACCACATGATCTCGAGATATTCGGTGTGTTCGGCGGCGGCACGGCTGGCTTCCTCCGCCAGCATCTCGCCGACATGACCGGTGCCGGCGGCGTCGAACTTGGCGAACGTCGAAAAGAAGTGGTCGTGTCCCGACGCGTCACCCGGCGACGGTGTGAAATCGCGCATCGAGAGCTGGTCGATCATCGCATCCTCCAGCCCGGGCGTCTGCGCGAGTGCATCGGCGGCGGGCTTGAGGTCGCCGGTGCAGGGAGGCCGCACGATCGAATGGGTGCGGGTATCGATGCACAGGCCGCTCGCGCCCGCCCAGCCGATATAGCTTTCGGCATAGACCGCGCCGGCCAGATGATTGTGCAGGTCGCCGCCCTTCGGCATCTCGCGCAGGAATTCGCGCAGTCGCGGCGGATCGGCGGACAGGCGATCGAACACGCGTGATGCGCCGGCAGCCGGGTCGGGCGCGGAGGCGGCACGGACGGTCGGCGCGAGGGTGGTGAGGGAGACCAGCAACAGGCTGGACAGGCGAAACAGGAGCGTGCAGCGGATCATTACGGCACAAGACAGGATCATTGCCGCAGCGTCGAGGGACGAGACCGGATGAGCATGCGGAAACGGACGGTGCAAAGCCGGATCGAGCAGGTAGGCCTGCTGGTCGTGATCGGCACCGCCGCAATCGCGCTGCTTGCCTACATGGCGCTGATCGAGGCCGGCCATTGGGGATCGGACGAGTATTACATCGCCGCCTTCAATGCCTCGACCGGATGGCGCTCGGTGCTCGGACGCATGGTGCGATGGAGCCCGAGGCCGTTCTCGGAGGCCGTAAGCGCGCTCTACCTCACCCTCTGCCACTGGTTGAAGCACTCGTTCGTGGTGCCGTTCCTGTTGCTGCTGTGGCTCGGTTCGATTGCCGTCATCGCCGCCGCGGCACGCCGGGCCGGGGAGGTGCGGCCGATCCTGTTCGCCGTGGTGTTGTTCGTGCTGGCGCTGATGCTCTGCCGGCCGGACGAGATGTTCTATTGGCCGATGGCGACCGTCGCGTACCTGTCGTCCTGGGCCGGCCTTGCCGCCGTGACGGCGCTCCGGCGCGCGGATACGTCGGCCGTCTATCCGCCTTCGTCCCTCCTGATGACCGGCATGCTGCTGCTGGCGGCGTTCAGCGTCGAGATCGGCGCGGTTACCGTGCTCCTCGATGCCGTGCTCTGGGTCATGGTCGCGCCGGTCCGCCTGCCGGGCAGACCTGCATCAGCCGGGTTTAGACGCAGCCGGCTGCAGGCTGCGCGGGCCGGGCTGGTGCCGGCCCTGGCGGGCTTGCTCATCTGCATCTCGGTGTATGTCAGCCGGATGCGGCCGATGGTCGAGGTGCTCGACCGAAGCAGCCTGCTGGCCGGCAACTGGCTGCGCAGCTTCGAGGCTGCGGTTCCGATATTCGCACATGAGCTGGTCGGCATACCGGGCCTGCCGGTGCTGGCCGCGATCCTGCTCAAGCTGGCGATCCTGCTGGTCCTGCCGCCGCCGGGTGCGTCGACCGGGCCGGCAACCCGGCGCCGGATCGTCTGGGCGGTGTCGTTGCTGCTGGGCGCATTCCTCTCGGTCGCGCTGTCGCTGCATCAGTTCGGCATGCTGTGCTGCCAGCGGCACCAGACGATGCGGGCGGGCATGATCCTGCTGGCGCTGGTCGCGCTGGCCCCGTCATCCGCGCTGCTCTGGCGCCGATTGCCGGCAGGCCTGCGTGAGATGCTACTGGCTGGGGTGCTTCTGCTGCTGCTCGCGGTATGGACACCGGCCCTCAAGGCGGATTTTGCCCTGATACCCGAACATATGCGGACGCGATCGACAAACTGGAGTTCGGCGCGCGGTCCAGAAGACGCGATGCTGTTCACCGTGCCGCCGCCGGGCCGTTTGTTCGGTGGTCCGTTTTGGCCGTCGCAGATCGTCAGGCTGCGCGACGGGCAGGTTCCCGCTTATGGCGCGGAAGGGATCGCGGCATTTTTCGGCAAGCACGAGATGACGATCGTGCAGTCGCCTCGGTAGCCGTCGCACCAATTCGGACCGGCTGAGAAAGACGCCCCGGTCGCTCCTGTGCCACGTCGGTCGCCTGCGGGAGCAATGTCCCACAGGCGGTGACGCGGCACGGGAGCGCCGGGAAGAACGTCAGGTCGTCAGCGCTTCCACCAACCCGTGCGGGGCTTCGCGGCCGGTGCATCGTCGCCGATGACCTTTGCCTGGACGATGCTCGGATCCGCGCCGTTACTGGTATCGGCTGCTGGCGTGGGCTCCGCCGCAACAACCGTGGGTTCGGCCACGACCGGCTCCGTCGGTTCCGGAGCCTTGGCGGCTTCGGGTTCGACGGCCTGTTCGACCACCGGTACTGTTGCATCCGCCGGCACGGCGTCGACCAGGGCGGGCTTCTTCGCACGGCTGACGCGTGGCTTGCGCACCTTCGGAGCCGGCGCTGCCTTGGCATCCGCCACGACGTCCGGACCAAGGTCCAGGGTCGGCGGGACGATCTGCTCGGGCTCTCCGACCGGTTCCACCACCGGCACGACCGCCGGCTCCGGTGCAGGCGTCGGCAAAGGTAGCGCTGCTTCCGGTGCAAGCTCGATCGACGTCGGTTCCGGATCGGGCGCCGTTTCGGCGACCGGCTGGCGTGGCGACGGCATCGCTTGCGGCTGGCTCGGGTTCGGCGGCGAGTATGACGCTGCCGATGCCGATGGGTTCGGCACCAGTGCCATGCTTTCGTCGGCGTCGCGTTCGATCAGCTCGAAGATGTCGAAGCTGCCTGCGAACGGGTCGGCCGGCGTCGGGCCGTTATATGGACGCGGCGCGTGGGATTGCGCCTCCTGCCGGTCCATCGAACCCGCGTCGGCGTCATTACCGTCCGAGCGGGGACGGTTACGCCCGCCGCCACGACGACGACGGCCACGCTGGCCGGCGTCCTGACCGGTTTCGACGGCCTGGGTGGCTTCGACCGGTGCCACTTCGGCCTCGGCCGCCGTTGCCTCGAACACTGACGGAGACGCCAGCGTCTCGCGAGGCGCCAAAGTCGGCGTCACGGCATCGGCAGTCTCGCCCGGTATCTCGTCCTCGTCGCCATCGCCCAGATCGGGCTGCGCAGTGCCTTCGGGCATGACGGCGCCATCCTCGCGACGACCACCACGGCGACGGCGACGGCGACGCTTGCGACGATGTTCGTCCTCGCCTTCCGCGGCAGGCGGACCTTCGAGCGACGGCACAGCGTCCGGCAGGACCGGCTGGGCCTGATCGGCCACACGTGCGGCAGCGTGCTTCGGCGCCTGGACCGGCTCGTCGTCCCAGGTCTCCTGGGTGTCGGCCACCACCGGCGGAGGTGCGGCCGCGATCGGGATCCGCGTCGCCTGGACCGGTGCCGGCATCGGGCGTTCGATCGGCGGGGCAAGCTGCGGACCCACGTAGGTGCCGATCTTGTCGATCTCGAGCGCCGGCGGGATCAGGCTGTCATCCGCCATCAGATGCACCGTCAGATGATGACGGGTCTCGATTTCCTGCAGCCAGGCGCGCTTGTGGTTGAGCACGTAGAACGCCACCGACGAGGCAACGCGGACGCGGATCTCGGCGGATTTCCGCTTGCCCGCTTCCTCCTCGATCGCGCGCAGCACATGCAGCGCCGAACTCTCGGTGCCGCGCATGAAGCCGCTGCCGGCGCAATGCGCGCAGGTCACGAAGCTGCTCTCGGCGAGCGACGGACGCAGCCGCTGGCGCGACATCTCCATCAGGCCGAAATGGCTGATCGAGCCGACCTGGATGCGGGCGCGGTCATTGCGCAGCGCGTCCTTGAGGCGGCGCTCGACCATGGTGTTGTTGCGTCGCGCCTCCATGTCGATGAAGTCGATGACGATGAGGCCGGCCAGGTCGCGCAGGCGAAGCTGGCGGGCGACCTCGTCGGCGGCCTCCATGTTGGTGCGGAGCGCCGTTTCCTCGATGCTGCGCTCGCGGGTGGAGCGGCCGGAGTTGACGTCGATCGCGACCAGCGCCTCGGTCTGGTTGATCACCAGGTAGCCGCCCGAACGGAGCTGCACGGTCGGCTGCAGCATCGCGTCGAGATGATGCTCGACCTGATAGTGCGAGAATAGCGGCTGGCTCTCGTCGCGCCAGAGATTAACCTTGTTGGCGTTCGCGGGCATCAGGGTGCGCATGAACTCGCGCGCGCCCTTCCAGCCCGGCTCGCCATCGACGACGATTTCCTCGATGTCCTTGGTATAGACGTCGCGGATCGCCCGCTTGATCAGGCTGGCCTCCTCGTAGACGAGGCAGGGCGCGGACGATTCCAGCGTGGTCTCGCGGATGTCGTCCCAGGTGCGCAGCAGGTATTCGCAGTCGCGGCGGATTTCCGGCTTCGGTCGCTGCGCTCCGGCGGTGCGAACGATCATCGCCATGCCGCGCGGGATTTCCAGCTCGGTGGTGATGTCCTTCAGGCGCTTGCGATCGGCGGCCGAGGTGATCTTGCGGGACACGCCGCCGCCACGCAGCGAGTTCGGCATCAGCACGCAGAAGCGGCCGGCCAGCGACACGTAGGTGGTGAGGGCCGCGCCCTTGTTGCCGCGCTCCTCCTTGACGACCTGGATCAGCAGGATCTGCCGGCGGCGCATGACCTCCTGGATCTTGTACTGGCGCAGGAAGCGGGCGGTGCGGCGTTGCGCACGGCCGTCGTCGTCGCCGCCATTCTCGCCGCCGACCGTCTCGGGAGCGGGTTCGTCCGACTGCTCGGAACGCTGGTGGCGGTCATGCGAGGAGGAGCGGTTCGACGCACGGCCCGGTGCATCGTCGGCACCGTCGTCGGTGTTGCCGGCATCCGATCCGCCTGCCGTATCGGCATCGGCGTAAACCGTCTCGACATGCACTGCGAGTGCGATGGTGCCGTCCCGCTCGGGGCCGAACTCGCTCTCGTCGTCATTCTGGTCCGACGACGGCTCGAAGCTCTCGGCCTGATCGGCGAACGGATCGACGCTGGACCGGCGATCACCGGACGAGGCGTTGTCCGGCGCAGTGTCCGACGCGTCGTCTCCAGCTTCGTCCTCGCGATCGGCACGTGCCTCGTCGGCGCGGGCTTCCTCCTCCTGGAGGGCGATCAGCCGTTCGCGGTCCGCAACCGGGATCTGGTAGTAATCGGGATGGATCTCGCTGAAGGCGAGAAAGCCGTGCCGGTTGCCGCCATACTCGACGAACGCCGCCTGCAGGCTCGGCTCGATCCGGACGATCTTGGCGAGGTAGATATTGCCCTTGATCTGTTTCTTCGCCGAAGTTTCGACGTCGTAATCTTCGAGCCTGTTACCGTCCAGCACGACGACGCGGGTTTCTTCCGCGTGTGTCGTGTCGATCAGCATGCGCTTGGTCATGAAAGAGGGAACTCCGGTAGGCCGGGGCACCGCTCCAGTCGCCGGGTCCGGCCGGGCGGTTGCGCCCTAGCCTCCGGACAACGAGGAAAAGAGGAGGGAGCGTCGCGCGCGCGGCAATGGGGGGCAGTGGACGAGCGTGCGACGCCTTTGCCGACGGCCCCGTCGATACCGGATGGCGCAAGGCCATTGGTAACTCCTGGTTCCGATTCGGGGCTTTGGCGGCGATCATCCGGTCCTTAGGCGTGAGGCGCGGGATCCGCACGGCATGCCGGACGGGCCCGCTTTGGGCTAACGAGTCCGTTCAGGGTTGCGACAAACTGTCGTCCCGGCCGGCGCGGCATATGCGGGAGCATCTTGGCGCTTGCCGGGCCGGACGCGGGAGGCTTGCTCCCGGCGACCATCGGCGCGCGTTCCATGCGGAAGGCACAATGCCGGACGAGGACCAATCCCAATGGAGTGCGTCATCGACGCAACTTCCACGAGAACGAGCACGCTCGTCACACCCGACGATGATGACGACAAAGTCCGGCTCCTGCAAGCCGCTTCGCCAGCAGTCTCTTGGGGGCAAACCGTCACACGCAGGATCATGATCGTCGCAATGGCCGCCGCCTCTATGCTATCGTCCTGTGTGCCAGGGTCAGAGTCCGCGCGCAGGCGCTTGAAACATCAATCAAAGGCCGAGCGCATGCAGGGTAGTTCGTTACCGGAAACGCCGGTCGACTCGACTGCCGAACTGCAGCCCGATCGGCATCGCCGCCGCATGCTGTCGATAACTTTATCCGGCGTCGGCCTGATCGGGACCGGCCTGCTGCGGCCTCGAACGGCACGGGCCGGGCATGTGCTGCACCAATCCAGCCATCACGGTGCGGTCGCTGCGCCGGCGATCATTGGCCGGGCACAACCGCCCAAGCCGCTGGTGATGCTGGATCCGGGGCATGGCGGCAAGGATCCCGGTGCCATCGGGATTTCCGGAACCTACGAGAAGCATGTGGCCGAAGCCGCCGCGTCGGAACTGCAGCGGCAGTTGCTGGCGAGCGGCCGCTATCGCGTGTCACTCACCCGTGGCACCGACGTGTTCATTCCGCTCGAGGATCGCGTCGCCATCGCCGAAGGCAGGCAGGCGGCCCTGTTCGTGTCGATGCACGCCGACGCGCTGCACGATCCCGGCGTGCGGGGCGCCAGCGTCTATACCTTGTCGGACGGAGCGTCCGACGTGCAGACCGCGGCCCTGGCGCGCACCGAGAACAGTGCCGATCGTTTTGCCGGGCCGCGCTTCCACGGCACGTCGCCCGAGGTGCAGCGGATTTTGGCGAGCCTGGTCCGGCAGGAGACCCGCTCCGGCTCGGCGCATATGGCGGAAAGCGTGGTCGCCGCCTTCCGGCCGCAGATCGGGCTGCTTACTAACCCGTCGCGTCACGCCGGCTTCGTCGTGCTGAAGGCGGCCGACATTCCCAGCGTGCTGGTCGAGATGGGCTTCATGTCGAACCGGCAGGACGAGGCGGCACTCAGGCAGTCGTCGCACCGCGCCCTGGTCGCATCCGCCATGGCGCGGGCAATCGATGGCTATTTTGCCTCATCGGCCGGAGGCTTCACCCGCCTCGCCGGCTGATCGACGGGTCGATCTACCAGCCATAGCCTGATCCCGGAGGCTGCATCGGCGGCGGCGGCGGTGGGACCATGCCGGGCGCGTAGCTGCCGTAACCGCCCGGACCCTGGTATCCGACCACCCGCGGCTGAACGATCATGTTGCCCGAGCTGATGGTGCACTGGGCGTAGGCGTTGTCGTAGTTCCCCTGGAAGGCGGCGCCGGACCGTTGCGCGTTGTCGGCACCCGAGGCCGAGCCGATCAGCAGCCCACCGCCTGCGCCGAACGCGGCGCCGGCACCGGGATTGCCGACGACGGCACCCAGCACGGCTCCCGCGGCAGCACCGAGCACGGTGCCGATCGCGGCACTGCCGATACCGCTGCGGGTGGCGGCCTGCGATGGCGTTACCCCGCCGTTCGCCTGGGCTGCCGCCTGCTTGCAGCGCGCATCCTCGGCCTGGAACTGCTGCACGTTCTTTCCTTGTCCAGGCTGCGCGAGGATGGTCGGTCCCGGTGGTGGAGCCACCGCGCAAGCGGACAGGGCGAACAGGCCTGCGAGGGCCGTGGAAGCGAGGGGCAAGGGGCGCATGATGATGTCAGCCTGTAATCCGGAGGTGTCGCGGCGATCAGACTAGCAGGTCCCGGCCGGTTTCGTGGAGAGGCGATGCTGTAACAGAGGGTGCTGTGCGACGGCCGACCAGGCCTGTACGGATCGGCTGGCATGCACGACAAATTGTCGGATTATGCTGGCAAAACCGGATCTCTCGGCTAGAACCATCCGATGGCATGTCGAGCGTCCCCTTCGGACTGCAGGATCCGCGTCGCATCGCGCGCGGGATCGATCGTGCCGGGCTGCCGGACGGCCCTACTCATGGCTGTTCCCGGCCTCGCTGCGGCGGCGCTTCGACTTAATAGCCCCTGAGCGAGGAGCTGGCGGATCGCTCCGTCGGCGCGCTTTGGGGGTTTCGAGGCGGACAGCACCAGACATACGGGCCCGCGAGGCCACGAGGCTCGCGGAACACACTCCCGGACGAACGACACGGAGCCACCATGAGCATTGACCATCCCAGCTTCGGCCGCATCGCGGACGATCGCGTCATCATCTTCGACACCACGCTGCGCGACGGCGAGCAGTCGCCCGGTTTCTCGATGAACATCACCGAGAAGGTCCGCATGGCGCACGCCCTGGCCGAGCTCGGTGTCGACGTGATCGAGGCCGGCTTCCCGGTCGCCAGCCCCGGCGACTTCGACAGCGTGCGCCAGATCGCCGAGCATGTGCAGGGACCGGTCATTTGCGGCCTGGCCCGTACCGGTGGTCGCGACGATATCGCCCGTGCCGCCGAAGCGGTGCGTCCGGCCGAGCGGAAGCGGATCCACAACTTCATCTCCACCTCGCCGCTGCACATGAAATACAAGCTGCGCATGGAACCGGAGACGGTGCTGGAGCTGGTCACCGCCGGCAACCTGGCATCGCGCCAGTTCACCGACGACGTCGAATGGTCGGCCGAGGACGGCAGCCGCACCGAGCCCGAGTTCCTGTGCCGCTGCGTCGAGGCGGCGATCAAGGCCGGCGCCACCACCATCAACATCCCCGATACCGTCGGCTATGCGACGCCCGAGGACATGGCGGCGATCTTCACCATGCTGCGCGAGCGGGTGCCCGGCGCGGACACGGTGATTCTCTCCGCCCACAACCATAACGATCTGGGCCTCGCGGTCGCCAATACCATCGCCTCGCTGAAGGCCGGCGTGCGCCAGATCGAGTGCACCATCAACGGCATCGGCGAGCGCGCCGGCAATGCCGCACTCGAAGAGATCGTGATGGCGCTGCGCACCCGCCAGGATGCGTTGCCGTACCAGAACAACATCCGGACGCCGCACCTGCTGCGCGTGTCGCGCATGCTGGCGACCATCACCGGCTTCGACGTGCAGCCGAACAAGGCGATCGTCGGCCGCAATGCGTTCGCGCACGAGAGCGGCATCCACCAGGACGGCATGCTGAAGAACGCCGCGACCTACGAGATCATGACGCCGGAGAGCGTCGGCTGGACCAAGTCGTCGCTGGTGCTGGGCAAGCATTCCGGTCGCGCCGCGTTCCGCGACAAGCTGAACGCGATGGGCTACGGCGACCTCGGCGACAACCAGGTGCAGGACGCGTTCGTCCGGTTCAAGGATCTCGCCGACCGCAAGAAGGTCGTCTACGACGAGGACATCGTGGCATTGGTCGACCAGGAGGTGCGGGATCATGCGCGCATCCGCTTCATTTCGCTGGACGTTGCCGGCGGCTCGAAGCGCGCCAGTCGCGCCGAGCTGGAGCTCGAGATCGACGGCGAAATCGTGACGACCGCGACCACCGGCAACGGCCCGGTCGACGCCGCCTTCAACGCGCTGCGAACCTTGTTCGCCCATGAGGCGACACTGGTGCTGTTCTCGGTCGGCGCCGTAACCGAAGGCACCGATGCGCAGGCGCACACCACCGTCCGGCTCGAGGAGAACGGCAAGATGGTGGACGGGCAGGGGTCGGATACCGACACCGTCGTGTCCGCCGTCCACGCCTATGTCCACGCTCTCAACAAGCTGCTGGTGAAGCGCACCCGCCAGCAGCCGGAGGCGCTGTCGGCGTAAATGCTGCAACCGGATACGGACGATGCATGCCAAAATCCATCCGTAAGCCCGCCACCCGCCCGCCCGGCTCGCTCGATGGTACGCCAGTCGGGCTTGGCTAGCGCGGATTCCAGACGACCGACCGATATCCGGGCAGGACCGCGTCCCACTCATCGGCCGTGTCGCCGGGGCGCCCATCTTTGAGACGAGCCAGCTTCGCGCTGCTTGGCTTCATGCTGTCGGGCTGCGCAAGTGGGCTGCAATGCGCGCCCTACGCGCGCTCGGTGACGGGGCTGCCCCTGACTGGCCCTGCATCTGGTTGGTGGGACCAGTCCGAGGGCCGCTTCATCCATGCGGATCGCCCGGTGCCGGGTGCGGTCCTGGTCCTGCGGGCGACCGGTCGCCTTCCCGACGGACATGTGTCGGTCGTGCGCGCCGTGCTGGGACCACGGCGGATCGTCGTCGAGCAGGCGAACTGGGAGCCGGGCCGCGTCGATCGTGCTTCGCCGGTACTCGATGTGTCGGCCGCCAACGATTGGAGCCTGGTGCGTGTCTGGTGGCGTCCGACCCGGTCGATCGGGCGCACGATGTATCCAGCCTACGGTTTCATCCTGCCGCAATCGCCAGGTTGAGCCGGTTCCTTGGGGGCAATCTCCGTCCGGTGCGCGGTCGGACACGCCAGAGGATCCAGACGATCCCCCGGATTACCAGCGCGACCAAGGTGAGGCTGAGCCGAAACTCCCACTCCGCCTGATGTGCACTCCGTGCATCTGATCAGGCGACCCGGCGTTGTCCAGCAGGACCATAAAAGGCGGATGACGTGACGGAACTGGCAGATATCGGTGTAACAGGGCTTGCAGTCATGGGCGCGAACCTTGCACGCAATGCAGCGCATAAAGGTTTTCGCGTCGCGTTGAATAACCGCAGCAACGAAAAGACCGAGAAATTACTGGCCGAGCATGGCGACGAGGGCTCGTTCGTCGGCTCCAGCACGATTGCCGAGTTCGTCGCCAGCCTCGCCAAGCCGCGCGTGGTTCTGATCATGGTCAAGGCCGGCAAGCCGGTCGATGACGTGATCGACGAACTGCTCGAGCACATGGAGCCTGAGGACATCATCGTCGATGGCGGCAATTCGCTGTTCGAGGATACCCGCCGGCGCGAGAAGACCGTGTCGGATCGGGGTCTGCACTACGTCGGCATGGGCGTGTCCGGCGGTGAGGAGGGCGCGCTCGAAGGGCCGAGCATGATGCCCGGCGGCACCCGGCAGGCCTGGGAGCGCATCGCGCCGATGTTCACCAAGATGGCGGTCAGCGTCGACGGCACGCCGTGCTGCGCGCTGATGGGCCCGGACGGCGCCGGCCATTATGTCAAGATGGTGCATAACGGCATCGAATACGCCGACATGCAGCTGATTACCGAGGCCTACGATCTGCTGCGGACGGTCTATGGCCGCAGCGCCGCCGAGATCGGTGAGATCTTTGCCGGATGGAAGACCGGTGACCTGGACTCTTACCTGATCGAGATCACAGCTACGGTATTGCGCAAGCAGGACCCGCAGGGCAAAGGCGCGCTTGTGGACATGATCCGCGACGAGGCGGAACAGAAGGGAACCGGCCGTTGGACCGCCCAGTCCGCGCTCGAACTAGGCGTCCCGATCACGGCGATCACCGAGGCGGTGTTCGCAAGAGCCTTGTCGGGGCGTCCGGCGCAGCGCAAAGCGGCGGAAGCGGCTCTAGGCGGCCTGCGCGGCAAAACACTCGAAGCAGGCCAGGCGGAAATCGACAAGATCCGGGACGCGCTCTACGCCTCGAAGATCGTGGCCTATGCGCAGGGTTTCGAACAACTGACAGTGGCATCCAAGCAATATGACTGGGATCTAGACCTCGGCCTGATCGCGACCATCTGGCGGGGCGGCTGCATTATCCGGGCGAGCTTTCTCGACCGCATCCGCGAGGGCTATGCCTCCCATCCCGACGCGCAGAGCCTGCTGCTGCAGGAGTATTTCAGCACGGCGGTGCTCAAGGCGGAGCAGGCCTGGCGTGACGTGGTTGTGTTGGCCGTGCAGCATGGCGTTGCCGTGCCGGCATTCGCTTCTTCGCTTGCCTATTACGACGGGCTACGCCGGGCACGGGGGCCGGCAAACCTGCTGCAAGGCCTGCGAGATTATTTTGGCGCGCACACCTACCGGCGTACGGACCAGGAAGGCAGCTTCCATATCCGCTGGTCGCAGGACGGAACAGAGATCAAGAGCTAGAGCCAGAACCTATCAGGGTGTTTGCGTAAGCCGAAGATCGGGATAGTCCCCGATTTTCGGCGACGAAGCACGGCGTGCACCACGATGGTCGGCGAGACCGGGTCGGAGCTACGCACCGGCCTGACGACAACCGGAACCAAGCCTAACCGAGCTGTCGAATTGCACGACGAAATGGGACCATCTCACTGTAGTGGGTCCAGATATCCAGCTTCATCGCGAGGACAAGCTATTGCCCACCCGGCCAGACAACACCTCCGACATCCAGGCTGCCCTATACGAAGCTCGTGATGAGGTCGCACGCCTTCGTCACCACGGCGCATCGGATCTCGAGATCGCCCAATCCGCGATTGCCGATTTCCTGCGCCACTTGCCGTCTCATGTATTCGAGGAGGCCGGCAATCACACGGGTGAACCTTTGAACCACGCGCTGGCGCACGCTGTTGAGGCTATAGTGCTGGGCGACAAGCAAACCTAAGCCAAGACGTGAGCCTGGCAAAACCCCATGCCAAGCTCTCGCTCCTCCTTGTCGTCTTGCGATATTCATCTGCCGGTTGGATACGCCGAAGAACTGCCCGATCCGGATGGAACGACCATCGGGTGATGCACTTCCAGTCATTCGGGGCTCTCCAGGGTCGGCCTTCGCGCATTCGGATCGTTCTTCTATGCCGGCGAACCGCAGCAGCCGGCCGGGGGACCCATGGCAGACGAGCCCATGCAGGGCGATCTGCTTCGCCCCTTGCCCGCCACAACCGCCAGAGGCATCCGAATGTCTGCTGCGGTTGCTGTTACGCGTAACGCACGAGGACATCTGTTTCCGGTCGTTTGATCGAACTGTCGGCCGTCCGTGATCGCGTCCTGTTTCATAGAAGGCCGCTCGCCTGCTAGAAGGTCGTCGGCCAGCCGAGGACTGTTCATGTCGCCGCCGCAAGACCCGGGACCGCACCGCTCCACCCTTGGCAGACGGGGCCTCTGCCTGGTGATTTCCGCACCATCGGGTGCCGGCAAGAGCACTATCGCCAATGCGCTGCGGGCCGCCGAGCCGGAGCTGATGCACTCCGTCAGCGTCACCACCCGAGCCTCACGACCGGGCGAGGTCGAGGGCGTGCATTACTATTTTCGTACCAAGGACCAGTTCGCCGCGATGGCGCAGTCGGGCGAATTGCTGGAATGGGCCGAGGTGTTCGGCCGTGGCTACGGCACCCCGCGCGTGGCGGTCGAGGCCTGTCTCGCCAGCGGCCGCGACATGGTGTTCGACATCGACTGGCAGGGCCATCGCCAGCTTCGTGCCGCACTTCCGGCCGACGTGGTCAGCCTGTTCGTGCTGCCGCCGTCGCTGCCGATCCTGGAAAGCCGGCTGCGCGCCCGGGCCTCCGACGATGTCGACGAAATCGCCCGGCGCATGGCGGCGGCGCGCGACGAGATCGCGCACTGGCGGGAATTCGACCACGTGATCGTCAACGAGGTGCTGGAACGCGCCATTCGCGATGCGCGTGCTGTGCTGAACGCCGCCCGGATCGTCACCGCGCGGCAGCTCGCGATGGCCGACCTGGTGCAGGGCTTCGGCTGAGGCTGGACGGATGGATTTCTCCCACCTGACCGTGCTGTGCGTCGGCGACGTGATGCTGGACCGGTTCGTCTATGGCGACATGGAGCGGATTTCGCCGGAAGCGCCGGTGCCTGTGCTGCGGCTGACCCGCACCCGCGAGATGCCGGGCGGCGTCGGCAACGTGGCCAACAACATCCTGTCTCTCGGCGGCCGCGCGATCCTGGTCGGGCTGCTCGGCGACGACGAGGCCGGCGCGACGCTGCGACGGGTGGTGGCGACGCAGCCGCGGCTGATCGATGCGATGGTCACCACCGGCGCGCGGCCGACCGTCTGCAAGACGCGCTTCATCGCGGCCCATCAGCAGGTGGTGCGCACCGACGAGGAAAGCCGCTTGGACCTGCAGCCGGACGAGCAGGTCGAGCTGATCGCCGGCATCGAGGCCTGGATCGGACAGGCGGACGTGCTGCTGCTGTCCGACTATGCCAAGGGCACGCTGGGCAAGCCGGTCATTTCGCGCGCGATCGAGCTGGCCCGGGCGCGGGGCATCCCGGTGTTCGTGGACCCTAAGTCACCCGACGTGGCCCGCTACCATGGGGCCACCTGCATCAAGCCGAACGCGCGCGAGCTGGCCGCGGCATCGGGATTGCCGGTCGAGAACGATGCCGATGTGGTTGCGGCGGCACGGCAGGTGATGCGGCTGGCCGGTACCGACGCGATCCTGGCGACCCGGTCCGAGAAGGGCATGATGCTGGTCGAGCGGTCCGGTACGGTGCATGCGGTCCGGTCGCGGGCACGCCAGATATTCGACCTGTCCGGCGCCGGTGACACGGTGATCGCGACGATGGCGCTGGCCTACGCCTCCGGCCGGTCGCTGGAACAGTCGATGCACATCGCCAATGCAGCCGCGGGCGTGGTGGTCGGCAAGCTCGGAACCGCCACCGCCGATATCGCCGAGGTGATGGAGGAACTCGACCTGCAGGACCAGGAGATGGGCGGCCTCGCGCCGGACGCCGGCAGCATCGCCGGCCTGTCGTCGCTACCGCGGGTGCTGGGGCTGGTAGCGCGCTGGAAGGAGCAGGGCCTGGCGGTCGGCTTCACCAATGGCTGCTTCGACATCCTGCATCCGGGCCATGTGGCCTTGCTGGCGGCGGCACGCTCGGCCTGCGACCGGCTGGTGGTCGGGTTGAACACGGATGCGAGCGTGGCCCGGCTGAAGGGACCGTTGCGTCCGGTCAATCCGCTCGGCGCCCGCGCCCAGGTGATCGCGGCGATCCGTCATGTCGATGCGGTGGTCGCGTTCGCGGACGACACTCCGCTGGCCCTGATCGTGGCGCTGTTGCCGGACGTGCTGGTCAAGGGTGCGGACTATTCGGCGGACCAGGTGGTCGGCGCGCGTGAAGTCGAGGCCGCCGGCGGCCGGCTGGTGCTGGCGCGGCTGGTACCGGACATGTCGACCACCGGCACGATCGCCCGGATCCGCACGGCGGCGGTGTCTCCGGAGCCTGCTTCAAGCTGATGCTCGGCGCTGCATCGAACACACCCTCCGCCCGGCCCGGATCCAGCCAGGCCGCCGAGATCCGGCGGGTGCAGGACGGTCTGCGCGCCTGGATATTCGACCTGGCGCTGCCGTTCTGGAGCACCGTCGGCATGGACGTGTCCAGGACCGGCCGGATGCGCGGTGCGTGCGAACACCTGACGCTGGGCGGTGCGCGGGCCCAGCCGGGATTCACGCGGATGCGGGTGCAGGCGCGCCAGCTCTATGTGTTCTCCGAGGCAGCCGCGCGCGGCGTCGACGGAGCCGGCGCGATCGCCGGGCAGATCCATCGGTTCATGACGCGCGAGGGTGCCGCATCCGATGGCGGCTGGGCCAGGCTGCTCGATCCGGACGGGCATGTGCTGGACCCGACCAACGATCTGTACGACCTCGCCTTCGTGCTGTTCGCGCTCGGCCGCTACGCAAGGCTGACCGGCAGTCCGGAGCCGCTGCGTCAGGCCGAGCACACCCTGGCGTTCCTGCGCCGGCGCATGGCGCGTCCGTCGGGCGGGTTCGCCAACACCTATCCGCCGGCACCCGGTTGGCGGCAGCAGAATCCGCACATGCATCTGCTGGAAGCGGCACTCGAGCTGTTCGATGTCAGCCGTGACGAGCGCTGGGCGGTGCTGGCCCGGCAGCTCGTCACCCTGTTCCGCACTAGGCTCATCGAACGTGGAAGCGATACGCTGGGCGAGTATTTCCACGAGAACTGGTTGCGCGCGGTCGGCATCGACGGCGACAAGGTCGAACCCGGGCATCATGCCGAGTGGGTGTGGCTGCTGGATCGGCATCAGGGGCTGCTGGGCGACCCGACCCTGCGAATGGCGCGCCGGCTCGACGGCATCTGCACACGGCACGCGATCGGTCCGGAAACCGGCCTGATGCGCGACGAGATCGGTCGCGAGGGCAACCTGCGGCTCGGCTCGTCGAGGTTATGGGCGCAGACCGAGATGCTGCGGGCGAATTGCGTGATGCACCGGATCGCGGCGGCGAATAGTGATCCGGTCGATGCCAGGTCCAGGCTCCGCGCGATCGTGCGCACGACCGACAACCTGTTGACCCGGTACCTGGTCGGGGCGGAGGGCAGGGTGTTGCCGGCCGGCACCTGGATCGACCAGCTCGACGCCTTCGCACGGCCGGCGATCGACAAGATCCCGGCCAGTTCGTTCTACCATATCATGGCTGGCTGGGTTGAGCTCGACCGGCTCCGGCCCTCGGTGGATGCCGTCTGATCCAGGCAATCGGGCGCCTTGGCGGATCCATCCCCGCTATCCACAGTCATTCACCTTATCCACAGGCCCCCCTAAGGGCAGCGGTTGCGCTAGACTGGTTGGGTGAACCAGATCGATCCCGTCCGTCGTGACTCGCTGCTTGGCCTCTCGCAGCGCCTTCCGCCCTCCAACCAGGCGGCGGAGCAGGCGCTGCTCGGCGCGCTGCTGGCCAACAACAAGGCCTACGAACGCGTCGCCGAGTTCCTGATCCCGGACCACTTCACCGATCCGATCAACGGCCGCATCTACCAGGCGATCGTGCGTCGCGTGGAGGCGGGCCAGCTCGCCGACGCGATCATGCTGAAGGCCGAGTTCGAGCATTCGGGCGTGCTCGACGAGGTCGGCGGCACGGCTTACCTCGCCCAGTTGCTGACCGCGATGGTCGGCATCATCAATGCCGGCGAGTACGGCAAGGCGATCCACGATGCCTGGATCCGCCGCCAATTGATCGATATCGGCGAGACCGTCGTCAACAACGCGTTCGGCCTCAACCCGGAGCTCACCGGCAGCGACCAGATCGAGGCCGCCGAGGAAACACTGTTCCGGCTGGCCACCGACAAGGGCCAGGATGGCGGCTTCGTCACCTTCGAGCGCGCGCTGACCGACGCGATCGGAATTGCCGAGAAGGCGTTCCACCGCACCGGCGCGGTCGCCGGCCTGACCACCGGCCTGCGCGACCTCGACAAGAAAACCGGCGGCATGCATCCGTCCGACCTGCTGATCCTGGCCGGCCGGCCGGCGATGGGCAAAACCGCACTCGCTACCAAGATCGCGTTCGGCGCGGCACGCTCGCTGATGCAGGAAGCGCGCGAGCAGGGGCCGGGCACCCAGCCGAAGGGGTCGGTGGCGTTCTTCTCGCTCGAAATGAGCGCCGAGCAGTTGGCCACCCGCCTGCTGTCCGAGGAAAGCCGGGTGTCGGGCGAGCGTATCCGTCGTGGCGAGATCGGGCAGAAGGAGTTCGACCGGTTCGTCCAGGTCAGCCGCGAGCTGCAGACGCTGCCGCTTCATATCGACGACACGCCGGCGATCAGCCTGTCGGCGATGCGCACCCGCTGCCGCCGTCTGGCCCGCACCAAGGGTCTGAGCCTGGTGGTGGTCGACTATCTGCAACTGATGCGGCCGGCGGTCGGCACCAAGCCGGACAACCGGGTGATGGAAATCTCGATGATCACCCAGGGGCTGAAGGCTCTGGCCAAGGAGCTCGAGATCCCGGTGCTGGCGCTGTCGCAGTTGTCGCGTGCGGTGGAAAGCCGCGAGGACAAGCGGCCGCAGCTTTCGGACTTGCGAGAGTCAGGCTCGATCGAGCAGGACGCCGATGCGGTGATGTTCGTATATCGCGACGAATATTACCTGCAGCAGCGTATCCCGAAGGATACGATGTTCGAGAGCAACGACAAGTTCCAGGTCGCGATGGAAGCCTGGCAGCACAAAATGGAACTGGCCCATAACAAGGCCGAGCTTCTGCTGGAAAAGCAGCGTCATGGGCCGACCGGAAAGATCGACCTGTTCTTCGAGGGCGAGTTCACCCGGTTCGCGGACATAGATCTGGTGCACGGAGGGTAGTCGCGCCTTCCTGCGGCGGGCCCTGACGGCCAAGGTATCCGATCACGCTGCAAACGCGCCGTAACCCGGCGATCCGGCTCTGCTCGAGCAGGCGTTTAAGGCAGCCACGTCACTCTCCAGGATCCCCCGAAATCGCTGGGACGCGACCGCTCTCGATATGGAACGGTCGCGTTCGGTCGGGCGGAAGGCTGACCGTTCAGGCGGTCTGTGTCTCGATCGCCGCCGCGCTGTTCGACCGGCGGTTCCGCGGACGCCCGATCGAGCTGTAATCCAGTCCAGCGGCATCCATCGCGGCGGGGTCGTAGATGTTGCGCAGGTCGATCACCACGCGGCCCTGCATCAGGTCGCGCAGCCGCTCCGGCGAGAGTGCGCGGAACTCGTTCCATTCGGTGAGCACCAGGATCGCGTCGGCGCCGGTCGCGGCGTCGGGAGCGTCGACGCAGTAGGTGATGTTCCGGTCGGGCATCAGAGGTTTCGCCGCCTGCATGCCGGCCGGGTCGAAGGCGCGGATCTGGGCTCCGTTCTCGATCAGGCGATGAATGATCGGGATCGAGGCGGCATCGCGCATGTCGTCGGTTTCCGGCTTGAAGGTCAGCCCGAACACCGCGATCGTCTTGCCGCGCACGGTGCCGCCGCAGGCCGCCATGATGCGAGCACCCATGCTGGCCTTGCGCGCGTCGTTCACCTGCACCGTCGCTTCGACCAGCCGCGACGAGGCGCCGGCCTCCTGCGCGATCCGCATCAGCGCCAGCGTGTCCTTGGGGAAGCACGACCCGCCATAGCCGGGTCCGGCATGCAGGAACTTGCGGCCGATACGGCCATCCAGGCCGATGCCGCGCGCGAGTTCGTGCACATCCGCACCGACCCGTTCGCACAGGTCGGCCATCTCGTTGATGAAGCTGATCTTCATCGCCAGGAAGGAGTTGGCGGCGTACTTGATCAGCTCCGAGCTTTCCAGGCTGGTGAACAGGATCGGCGCTTCGATCACGTAGAGCGGGCGGTACAGCCGTCGCATGATTTCCTGCGCTCGCGCCGCGCCGCCGGGACGGTCGGTGTCGGTGCCGATCACCACCCGGTCCGGCTTCATGAAATCGCCGATGGCGCTGCCCTCGCGCAGGAACTCCGGGTTGGAGGCCATGTCGAAATCGAGCTCGGGGCGCAGCAGGCTGACGATCTCGCTGATGCGCCGGCCCGTTCCGACCGGCACCGTGGATTTTGTGACGATGACCGCATAGCCCGTCATGGCTTTCGCGATCTGCTCGGCGGCGGCGAACACATAGGTGAGGTCGGCGTGCCCGTCGCCATTGCGGGGCGGGGTGCCGACGGCGAGGAAGATGGCCTCCGCACCCTCCACCGCATGGGCGATGTCGTCGCCGAACGACAGGCGGTCGGCCTTGATGTTTTCGGCGACCAGCCGGTCCAGGCCGGGCTCGTAGATCGGGATTTCGCCTTTTCGCAACGCCGCCAACCGACCGGGATGGGTTTCCACCACCGCGACCTGGTTGCCAAATTCGGCGAAGCAGGCGGCCGAAACCAACCCGACATAGCCGCCACCGATCATCGCAATCCGCATGGGTCCGCTCCTACTGACTGCTTATGGCATGTGCGTCGGCGCCGGTCGTGGCACCGGACCGGCCGCCGAGCAGCCGGTCGAAATAGTCGATGCTGCGCCGAAGCCCGTCCTCGAGCCCGACCTGCGGCTCCCAGCCGAGCAGATTGCGGGCACGGGTGATGTCGGGGCAGCGCTGGGTCGGGTCGTCCTGCGGCAACGGGAGATAGACGATGCGCGAGCGCGAGCCGGTCAGCGCCAGAATCCGCTCTGCCAGTTCGCGCACCGGTATTTCGTGCGGATTGCCGAGATTGATCGGGCCGGTGATGTCGTCGTCGCTGTCCATCATGCGCACGAACCCCTCGATCAGGTCCGACACGTAGCAGAAGGCGCGGGTCTGGCCGCCGTCGCCATACAGGGTGATGTCCTCGCCACGCAGCGCCTGGGTGATGAAGTTCGAGACCACGCGTCCATCGTCGGGATGCATGCGGGGACCGTAGGTGTTGAAGATCCGCACCACCTTGATCCGGGTGCCGTGCTGGCGGCGGTGGTCGAAGAACAGGGTCTCGGCGCAGCGCTTGCCCTCGTCGTAGCAGGCACGAGGTCCGAGCGGATTGACGTTGCCGAAATAATCCTCGGTCTGCGGGTGCACGTCGGGATCGCCATAGACCTCGCTGGTCGAGGCCTGGAACACCCGCGCGCCGGTACGCCGGGCGATGCCCAGCATATGGATGGCGCCGAGCACGCTGGTCTTGAGCGTCTGCACCGGGTCGTACTGGTAGTGCTTGGGCGAGGCGGGGCAGGCGAGGTTGTAGATCTCGTCGACCTCGGCCAGCAGCGGGGTGCTGATATCGTGACGAAGCGTTTCGAAATTCGGGTCCGACAGCAGGTGCGCGATGTTATCCTTGCGGCCGGTGAAGTAGTTGTCGACGCACAGCACGTCATGGCCGTCACGCAGCAGCCGTTCGCATAAATGCGAGCCGAGAAAGCCGGCGCCGCCGGTAACCAGAACGCGCTTGCGGACGAACTTGGACATAAGGCGTGTGCCCTCGCGGCTGGACGATCGCTATACGGTAACTGCTTGGGCACCCCTATGGAAGGCGTCCCCGGGTCGTAACGGGGGCCTATCGACGGCACGGCGTTGACGTTATAGGCACACCTCATGTGCGTCCCATCCCGCCCCGCCAGTGAATTTCAGCCGATCTGGCGGACCGATCCGGTGGATTACCGGGCGATATCGAACCCGGCCAGCTCCCTCTGATGCGTCTTTATGATGTGATCGCCAGCCTCGGGCGCGGCGTGCTCGATACCATCGCCGGCGCCGGACGGCTGGCACTGTTCGCGTTGAACGGCCTGTCGCACCTGGTGCGGCCGCCTTTCTACTGGCGCAATTTCACTGCCGCTTTCGTCGAGTTCGCGTATTTCAGCCTGCCCGTGGTGGCGTTGACCGCGATCTTCTCCGGCATGGTCATCGCGCTGCAATCCTTCACCGGCTTCTCCCGGTTCGGCGCGCAGAGCGCCATTGCCGGCATCGTCGTGCTTTCGGTGGTGCGCGAGCTCGGACCGGTGCTGGCCGGGCTGATGGTCGCCGGCCGTGTCGGCGCCGCGATGGCGGCCGAGATCGGCACCATGCGCGTTACCGACCAGATCGACGCGCTGACGACGCTGTCCACCAACCCGATGAAATACCTGGTGGCGCCGCGCCTGCTGGCCGGCCTGCTGGCGTTGCCACTGCTGGTGGTAGTCGCCGACATACTCGGCGTGCTGGGCGGCTTCATCGTCTCGGTGGTGAAGCTGGGGTTCAGCCCTTCGGCCTATATCGCCAACACCGTCTCGTTCATGCAGCCGATCGACGTGATCGTCGGGCTCGCGAAGGCGGCGGCGTTCGGGTTCCTGATCGCGCTGATGGGTTGCTACAAC
This sequence comes from Janthinobacterium lividum, assembly GCA_050954785.1. Lineage (GTDB taxonomy): Bacteria > Pseudomonadota > Alphaproteobacteria > Acetobacterales > Acetobacteraceae > Lichenicola. The sequence goes on from JBPBQO010000108.1 coordinate 121,965, forward strand.
GGCTACCACAGCCGCGGTGGCGCACAGGGCGTCGGTGCTTCCACCACTTCGGCCGTGGTTGCCGCCTCGATCCTGGTGCTGTGCTTCGACTACGTGCTCACCGAGATGTTCTTTTCGCGATGAGCGTGCACCTGAATAACGCCGTCCCCAAAATCCGCATACGCGGCCTGACCAAGAGCTTCGGGTCCAAGCGGGTGCTGGACGGGATCGACCTCGACGTCGAGGCCGGCACCTCGATGGTGGTGATCGGCGGGTCGGGCAGCGGCAAGTCGGTGCTGCTGCGCTGCATCCTCGGACTGATGGTGCCCGATGCCGGCAGCATCGAGATCGACGGCCAGAACGTGCTGGCGCAGAGCCGGCGGCAACAGGAAGCCACCCGCGAGCGGATCGGCATGCTGTTCCAGAACGGAGCGCTGTTCGACAGTCTGCCGGTCTGGGAAAACGTGGCGTTCGGTCTGCTGGCGCGGCGTGGCAAGGACCGGATGACCCGGGCCCAGGCGCTGGTGCATGCGGGCGAAGTGCTGAAGCAGGTCGGTCTCGATCCGAGTGTCGGCAGCCTGGCGCCGTCCGAGCTTTCGGGCGGCATGCAGAAGCGGGTCGGGCTGGCCCGTGCGATCGCGGCGACGCCGGAAATATTGTTCTTCGACGAGCCGACCACCGGACTGGACCCGATCATGGGCGCCGTGATCGACGGACTGATCGTCGATTGCGTCAAGCGGCTCGGCAGCACAGCGATCGCCATTACCCACGACATGGCATCGGCCACCCGGATCGGCGATCGCGCCGCCATGCTCTACCAGGGCAGGCTGGTCTGGCAGGGCCCGGCCGCGTCGCTGCTCGACAGCGGCAATCCGCTGGTCGACCAGTTTACCCATGGACGACGCGAGGGCCCGATCGGCATGGAGCTGCGGCGATAATCAGGCTCCTGGTGCTGCTGCTGTTCGGCCTGGCCTGCAGCACGGCGCGTGCCGGTCCGTCCGATGCCCATGCGTCCGGCGATGGCCCCGTTTCCCGCGACGGTTCTGCTTCCCGTGATGGTTCTGGCGCGGCGCTGGCGCTGACCCGGCTGTTCGAACGAACCTGTTTTCTCCACGCCGGCAACTCAGCCTCGCTTCGCACCGAGCTTGCCGTCGAACCCTATCGCCCGGCCTCCGACGAAGCGGCACGACGGATGCTGGCAAGACCGGGCCAGGCCTACCGGGTTCCCGGTGAGCAAGGCCATCTGATGGTACTGTCGTTCGACGATGGCTGGTGCGGCGACGGCGGCACCGGGATCGGCGCCCATGCCTTGACCATGCAGCTTTCGCACGCGATGCGGGCTCGTGATGTCGGCATGCAATTGATGGGTGTCGGGCGCGACGGGCGCGAGCAACGGTACTTGCTCACACCCAGGCCGCCCGCGCCGCCGATCGTGTTGCTGGTTTTGTTGCAGCCGGCGACGATCGTCGCGGCACCGAAGCGCGATGGGAGCCCGGACCGGACCGACACGTTGATGCAGGCGAACCTGTTCGCGGCGCCGATGCCGCCCGATGGCCCGGAAACACCACCATGAGCAAGCGTCCCGTCGCACGATTCGCCTGCCAGGCCTGTGGCGCGATCTGGCCGAAATGGAGCGGCCGCTGCGAGGCCTGCGGCGAATGGAACACCATCGTCGAGGAGCCGGCCGAAACCAGGTCGGCGTCGGCGTTGCCGACCGCGACCGGTCCCGCCGGCCGGGCTCCCGGCCGGATCGGCTTCGTCGGGCTTGAAGGTGCCGCCGAGCCGCCCCCACGTATCGGCACCGGGATCACCGAGCTGGACCGGGTGCTCGGCGGCGGCCTGGTGCCGGCGTCGGTGGTGCTGGTCGGCGGCGATCCGGGCATCGGCAAGTCGACGCTGATGCTGCAGGCTGCTGCCGCGATGGCGTCGGCCGGACGGCGCGTGATGTACATCTCCGGCGAGGAGGCGGTGGACCAGCTCCGGCTGCGCGCCCGGCGGCTCGGTCTCGCCGCGCCGACGCTCGAACTGGCGGCCGCGATCAACGTGGTCGACATCGCCCAGACACTGGAGATGGAACAGGACATCGCGCTGGTGGTGATCGACTCGATCCAGACCATGTGGCTGGAATCGATCGCCAGCGCACCGGGTTCGATCTCGCAGGTGCGTTCTTCGGCGTTCGAGTTGATCAGGCTGGCGAAAAGCCAGGGCTTCGGGCTGATCCTGGTCGGCCACGTGACCAAGGAAGGCTCGCTGGCCGGTCCCCGCGTGCTCGAGCACATGGTCGATGCGGTGATGTATTTCGAAGGCGATCGCGGCCACCAGTTCCGCATCCTGCGCGCCGCCAAGAACCGCTACGGCGCCACCGACGAGATCGGCGTGTTCGAGATGACCGACCGAGGCCTGGCCGAGGTGCCGAACCCGTCGGCGCTGTTCCTGGCCGAGCGTCGTGGCAACATCGCCGGCAGCGCGGTGTTCGCCGGCCTCGAAGGCACCCGCCCGGTGCTGCTGGAGGTGCAGGCGCTGCTGTCGCCGAACAGCGGTTCGTCGCCGAGGCGCGCGGTGGTCGGATGGGATACCGGCCGGCTGAACATGCTGCTGGCGGTGCTGGAAACCCGTTGCGGGCTCAAGCTGTCGGGGATGGACGTTTATCTGAATGTCGCCGGCGGCCTCCGTGTCGGCGAGCCGGCGGCGGATCTGGCCGTGGCCGCCGCCCTGACTTCGGCCGCGACCGGGCAGCCGACCAGTGCGGGATCGGTCTATTTCGGCGAGGTCGGCCTGTCCGGCGAGGTCAGGCAGGTAGCCCAGGCGGAAGCACGTCTCAAGGAGGCGCAGAAGCTCGGCTTCGAGCATGCCTTCCTGCCGCGCCGTATCGCCCGTGGCCGCAACAAGCTGGTGGCGCCCGAGGGCCTGAAGCTCGAGGAGATCGGCCACCTGTCCGACCTGACCGCATCGTTCTCGGCGGACGCCGCCGCCGACGGATCAGGCGAATAGCGACAGGATAGGATCCGCCTTGCCGGTGGTGGTATCGGTCGAGCTGGCGCCCGTGATCAGCGACAGTAGCGAAGTATCGGACTGGGATTGTCCGGCCAGCAGCGCCGCCAGCCCGGTCAGTTGGGGCACCTCCGAACTCTGTTTCGAGATCAAATACTGCTCGGCGGTACGCTGGATACCGGAAGCGCTGGTCATTTTCTTGAGGTCGACCTGCTTGGTCAGGATGCTGACCTGCTGGTCGTAATCGAGGCCGCCGAACCAGTCGCCCATGCCGAGGCTGGTGGTGACGACCTTCAGCAGCGTGGGATTCGACATCAGCCCGGTGATGCTCGTGATGCTGCCCATGGTGCGCGTGTAGTACAGCGCGTCGTCCATGCCCGGATATTGGGTGCCCATCTTGGTTTCGTACGATGCGGTCTCGTCGGCATTGACGATGGCATCGACATTGGCGCTGTCCATCAGCGCCGCGGTCGGCGCGCCGGAGACGGACGGCAGCACCACCAGCGAGGCGCCGCCGGCGATCGCCTGCGTCAGGCCGGCCAGCAGGGTGACGTTACCGCGGGAGTCCACACTGCCGACGGTGCCGATCGTGACTCCGGCGCTGGTGATGATCTGTCCGGGTTTGAGCGAGGCGCCGGCATTTCCCAGCGCCAGGGTCGTGCTTCCGGATAAAGCCAGGCTCGCCGTCACCTGCATCGAGCCCACATTGGCGAGCCCGACCCCGAGTGCCACCTCGATCGTGTCGCCGGCATTGATGCTGGTGGTCGGAGCTGCCGTAAGGGTGACGTTGCCGAGGCTGTCCACCGACTTCACCGTGCCGATCTCGGTCGTGCCGTCGGTCAGGATCTGGCCGGCCTCGAGCAGTTTGCCTGCGTCCCCCAGCGTCAGCCTGCCATCGACGGCCAGCGTGTTCTTGGTAGCGACGGCGATCGCGTTGCCGTAGTCGAGCGCCAGGGTGTTGGTGCCGGCGCCGGGCGGATCGAGGATGGCAAGGTCGCCGTTGCTGCCAAGTTGCGCATTGAAGCCAGCCGCCTTCAAGGCACCGGCCAATGCGCCGACCTGTGCGGTCCGATCGGTCGCGGCACTGCCTCCGGCGACTTTGACCGAGACGATGCTGACGCTCTTGATCGCGTTGCCGGCGGTGTCCGTCGAAAGGGCCAGGCCATAGACGGTGTTGCCCGCGCTGTCGGTGGTGGTGGTGATCGAGGGTGCGCCGGCGGAACCGGACACGGTTCCGGCCGCCGAGACCGTATAGGTGGGGGCGGTGCCGTCGGCGCTGGTCGTGCCTGCAGCGGCTGCGGTCAGCGCAGCGGCGATCGAGCTCCCGGCGGTACCGTCGTTCAGCACGAACGACCACTGCATTCCGGGCGCCGCCTTGGTCTGCTTGGCCGTGTCGAGACTCCACGCGGTGTTCTGCATGGTAAGCGACGAGGCGCTGGCGCCGCTGGTGGCCAGGCTGAGCGTACTGCTGTCGCCAAGCGAGATGGTCTGGGTCGACCGGGCGCTGGTGGCCCGGGCGAAGTGCAGGTAGTCGGTGTTGGCGGTCTGTCGCACCAGCGAATCGGCACTATCGGCGTTCTGGGTGATCAGGTCTTTCAGCACCGCGGTACGACCGATCTGGCCGCCGATATTGTAGGCGCCGGTGAGCACGCTGAGTGCGGTGTAGTTCTTGAGGATCGACGCGGCGCTGGTCAGGCCGGCGGCGCTCGTGCGGAAGCTCGCGACCGATGCTGCGAGCTGCGTGTCGCTCTTGACGCTCTTGGTCACCTGGACCTGCTCGTCCTTGACGACCGACAGGTAGACCGACAATGCGGTCGATCCCGAAACTCCAGACATGCGAACCCTCCACAACCGGAGGATGCAAGCATCGGGCCAGCGTTTGGGCCTTACGGATGTTCGATCGAGCCCGAATCCTGGATCGTTAGCCGGCAATTTTTACCGCGTAAGCCGGCATTTTCGACCGATCGGCAAGATCTGCCGAGCTGTCTGTCACCGCGTGGCGGCCATCCGAACCATCCGACGCTCACACCCTGTCTCGAGCATTGGTATGACCGTGGGCCAGCTCTGTCGTCGGTCAGGAACTTTCGACTCGACCGGAATGCCCAAGTTGCAATCTGCACCAGTGCATCAGGCTTCTTGAAAGATTGTCCAAGGCTTCGACGTCTGCATTGTCGTTCCTACCCTTCTCGAAACCGATTTGAGAGCAAGTACCGGAGCGTTGCTCATTCTTGTTGACGCTAATCTCTGTAGATAGACCGCAGAGGCAAACGCTATGGATATCCAAGACAGGCACGCCGAGGCGATCCTGGCCGATCCACGCTGGGCGCGTATCGTTGCCCGTGACAAGACCGCTGACAGCCAATTTTGGTATACGGTCAACACGACGGGCGTTTACTGCCGACCGTCCTGCCCGTCACGCGGAAGCAATCCCAAGAACGTCACCATTCACGGCAGGCTTGAGAGTGCGCAGCGGACCGGCTTCAGGGCCTGCAAACGGTGCAAGCCCGACGGGCCGGCCGCCGAGGTGGTAAACGCCGAGATCGTCACCGGGGCTTGCCGCATCATCGAGGGAAGCGAGACCGCGCCGTCGTTGACCGATCTCGCGAAAACTCTAGCGCTTAGCCCCGGCTATTTTCATCGCATCTTCAAGGCGCATACCGGCCTCACGCCCAAGGACTATGCGGCCGCCCATCGTGCGAAGCGCGTGCGTGAGGCATTGGCCGGCGAGAACAGCGTCACCGAGGCGATCTATGATGCCGGCTTCAATTCCAGCGGCCGCTTCTACGAGGCATCCAATGCCATGCTCGGAATGACTCCTTCGAGCTTCCGGAAGGGCGGAGCGAAAGAGGAAATACGCTTCGCGATCGGCGAAACGACGTTCGGCTCTATCCTCGTCGCATCGAGCGCCAAGGGCATCGCCGCGATACTTCTCGGAGACGATCCCGATGCGCTGGCACGCGACCTCCAGGATCGCTTTCCGAACGCGACGCTGATTGGCGCCGACGCCGACTATGAGGCCATCGTCGCCAAGGTCGTCGGCTTCGTCGAGGCGCCTCGGATCGGGCTGGACTTGCCGCTCGACGTGCGCGGCACCGCGTTCCAGCAGCGGGTGTGGCAGGCCCTTCAAGACATCCCGGTAGGTCGGACCTTGTCCTACACCGGCGTCGCCGAGCGCATCGGGACGCCAACCGCGACCCGTGCCGTCGCGGGCGCATGTGCCGTCAACAAACTGGCGATCGCCATCCCCTGCCACCGTGTAGTTCGCAACGACGGCGCTCTCTCTGGCTACGCATGGGGGGTCGAGCGCAAGCGCGCGATCCTTGAGCGCGAGCACGCTGCGGCCTGATCGCACATTCCGGTTGTTCTTCGATTCGAGAGCAAGAGCCGGAGCGTCGCGAACGGTGCCGCTCCCTACCTCCGTCCATGATCGATGGAGTAGGCAAGATGAGCGACGCCCAGCGGCGCTTCGCGGCCGAGACCATTCACTTCGGCTTCCGCCCGATCGTTACTGGCCTGACAGCCATCGTCGTAAGCCGGCACGGCGTCGCCGCAGTCCTGATCGGCACCGCTCAACAAGAGCTATACTGGAAGCTGGCGGAGGCGCTCCTGGGCGCCGACCTCGTCGAGGACGAGACCTCGGTTGGCGCGATCCTGAACGCGGTCGCACGCTACAGTCGGCGCTCCGACCGGCGAACCCGGGTTCGACCTCGACATGCGTGGAAACACCGGAGAGCTGGCCGTCTGGGCGGCTCTCGGCATGCGGCGCGCTTTTCACCCTGTTTGTCTCTACACAGTATGTCGCGTCAGAAAGGACGTCTGGCAATCGATCCGTCACTGGCGCGAGAGCTGACAGAACCCGTTGCCCATGATCGGCTTCATGGCTCGCCTTGATGCCACGCAGCACCATGATCTCGCTCAGGTCGCGCAGGGTCAGCGATAGCGAAGCCGGCAGAACACGACGAAGGCAATGATGTCGCGGGGCAGCCAATTCCGGTTCAGCATGGCGCCGCTGCGCTCGTCAAACTGCCGGCCATAGTCCCGGCGGCGGTAGCTCCGCGCCGTGACCTCCGGCCGCTTAGCCCGGCTGCAGACCCACAGTACGCGCAACTCATCCCGATACTGCACCTGCAGCCATCACCGACGACGCTACGTCGTGCACTCGAGTGCCACCAAGTCGGAGTCGGCGCGAGTGCTGACACAACCCTACGAAGGCGATGACGTCGTTGGGCAGGAAGGTCCGGTTCAGCACGCCGGCACTGCGCTCGTTGAACTGCCGTCCGCGAGCCCGGCAGCGGAGCCGGCGATAGCCGCGAGACGTGACTTCAGACCGCTCAGTCACCGCATCGGAGTCACAGAAGACGCAACTCATCCCAACAGCCAGTCCCTTCACGTTACCGAACAGGCTACGCCTGTCGTCCAACCGTCGGGAGGCCGCGCGCTGGCGCGAATGCTGACAGATTCCGATCGAGACCTGCCAGGCCAAGTAACTCAACAGCATCTCAAGCAGGACCAGCGGGTGGCCAAGCGAATGATGATGCAGATACTCGGCCTCAAGAGTTTCTAGTCGGCGGCAATCACCACCGCCGGCATCGAGATCATGAACATGATCCGCAAAGGCCAGCGGCGCTCAACATGAACATGACGTCCTGCACAGCAGTTCTATCTGCTGGTAGGATGATCGAGTCCATTGTTCCTGACACAGCTTCACCCGCTGTGGAGGTTTTGCGACAAAACCTTGCCACTATAAGATGGCTTTCGCCAGAAGCTTACTGTCAGCTGCCGCTCTGACCGCGACGGCTTATTTCTCAACGACCGAAATCAGTTAGCGGCTTAATCGATCATTAGACGGCGGAGGTACCATAACTCCACCATCGCGCGACAAGTTTGCTAAGTTATAACAGCTATTAGCGATTGAGGAGCGCGTTGCTCAGCCCGATTTCATCGAGAGCGTTACGATTATAGATCGTCTCGCTGGCAAACCAGCGACGGCAAAGCTTCAACAAGCCAGGCAAAACCACTGAACGGTCAAGACCAGCTGTACTGATGGCGATGGACTGTGACATGAACTGCGTCCCACAATTGTGCGATGCAATATAACTGGATCAACCTATGCCGGTTGTCAAGGTTTTGACGCACTGCAGCATTAACCCATGCTGGTCCATTCCTGGATGACCAGCCGTAGGAGCTACTTCTTTAAAAGGCGAAGTTAGGAAGAAGCACTCCAGCCCCGCCCGTTCCGCATAGGTCAGCAACCTCAACCGGCAACAAAGACCTGTTCGGCACGTGCTGCTGGTCTCGCGGGCGAGGGGCGATCAGGCGTCGTGCGATATTCAGGTTCGATGGCTCGCCATTGCGTCAGCAGGCGCTCCAGATGCGCCTCGCAGTAGGCTGGGGAGCTTGGCCTTAGGTGTCATGATCCGGCGCGGCGGAAACGTGGCCGGCCGTGCCCACTTCGCCACCGTCCGCCGGTTGAACCCGGTCTCCCGAATGATAGCGATCAGGGACTGCCGGCATCGCACAGAGCACTGATGCGGTCGAACATCGCCTGTTTCACGTCATCCCGCGCCTGCTTGACCAGGTGACGGTGCAGCGCCACGTCAGGCTTGCCGCACGGACTGCAAGCAGTTGCCGGCGCTGCAACCGGGTCGTGTTCAGGATCCGCCTCCGCTCGACAAGGCACGTCGATTGCACGGCCGCGGCTCAACTGCTGCTCGATGCGCTCGCGCAGGTTCTGCAGCAGGTGGAAGCGCTCAGCGACCTGCCGCGCTTGATGATCTCGATCTCGGGATGCTGGCTGAACCATTGCGCGGTGCTCTCGGCAGCACGTCGACGACCTGCCGTCGCTCCAGGTCGACGATCAGCGTCCCGTCGCTTCGGCCCTTGATCCAGCCCAGTCGTCAATCGCAGCCACCCACAGGACCGGCTGCATGCTGATGAAGGCACTGTGCGGTGCTGCATTCTGCCGGCCGCCCGCGGGCCGCGTGGCCGAGCAGTCGGACCAGTTCCGCCACGTGGCCGGTTCACCTTGCATAGGGTGCCGCTACCCCTGGCAGCAGTCGGGAAACGTCCGCCGCATGCACTGCGGATCTCGGCACTGCCACCGCACCACTTGGACGCTGAGCGTCACGACCGCCCCTTGTTCCGGTAGATCCTGAAGCTGTCGATCATAGTGGCCATGGCGGGTGGTCGACGGAACCGAGCAGCTTGGACAAGCACCGGTACCTTCACCAATGGCCGTGATCAGCATTTACCACTTGGACGTTCGGCGTCCAGGATCCGCATACCGGCTCCGGGCGCCCACCGTGCTTTGCTTTTCAGCCAGCACGAACGTTGCCGTCCGAGTGAAGTGTTCTGGCCTCACACGCATCGAGGGAAGCCCCTCGGCGAGATCGACGCATCCTGCTTCCGAGGCAAGCGGGATCAGGTGTGCGATGCCGTATTCGAAAGCGGCAGGGTAGGGGCCGCCGGAGCCTGGAGCATGGGTTGAGCCTTCAGGCGGCGAGCATTCCAGTGGCCTGAGAGTTCGATGACCGCTGCAGCCGTTTCCTCGATCGAGCGGTGGGTGACGTCGACCACCGGCCAGCCGTGGCTCAGACAGATGCGGCGTGCCCACAGCACCTCGCTACGCACCATTTCCGGATCGACGTAGGTGTTCTCGCGCTCGTCCATCTCCTTGATGGTGGTGGTCGGCGAGATCAGCCTGAGGCGGTGGCGGCGGATCTCGATCAGCGTGCGCGGGTCGATGGTCAGGCCGATCACCGGTCGATCCACCTCCAGCAGTTCCTGCGGCAATGCTACCTCGGGCACCAGCGGCACGTTGGCTGCCTTGAAACCCCGATTGGCAAGATAGAACGAGGTCGGTGTCTTCGAGGCGCGGGACACCCCAACCAGCACCACATCGGCTTCCTTCAGGCCGGCGGCTGCCTGACCGTCATCGTGGGCCAGCACATAATGCATTGCCTCGATGCGCCGATAATATTCCTCGTCCATCACATACTGGCCGCCTGGCCGGCCGACCGCCTTCTCGCCGAGGTTGTCCTGCAGCAGCGACAGCACCGGGTCGAGCACGTTGACCAGCTGGATTTTCATGTGGCTGCAGGCGCTCTCCAGGTCCTGCTTCAGGCGCCGGTCCATCATCGAGGACAGCACCGGGCCCGGATCGGCCTCGATCCCCTCCAGCACCCGGTGCAGGTGCAGCCGGGTCCGGATCAGGTTCCAGCGATGATAGACCACGGTCGCGTGCTCGAACTGCGCCACCGTCGCCCGGGCGATCGAGTTCAGCGTCTCCCCGGTCGCGTCCGACACCAGATGCAGGCTGATCCGATGCTCCTCCGACATGCTCAAGCCGGCTGCTTCGTCTTGACCGTAAGCGCCGCCTGCGCTGCCGCCAGCCGGGCGATCGGCACCCGGAACGGCGAGCAGGAAACGTAGTCGAGGCCGAGCATCTCGCAGAACTCGATCGAGGACGGATCGCCGCCATGCTCGCCGCAGATGCCCATCTTGAGACCGGGCCTGGTGGCCAAGCCCTTCTCGACTGCGATCCGTACCAGCGCGCCGACGCCGTCGCGGTCGATGGTCACGAATGGGTCCTTCGGCAGCAGGCCCTTCTCGATATACAGCGGCAGGAAGGTGCCGGCATCGTCGCGTGACAGGCCGAAAGTGGTCTGGGTCAGGTCGTTGGTGCCGAACGAGAAGAAGTCGGCATGGGCGGCGATCTTGTCGGCGGTCAGGGCGGCGCGCGGCAGCTCGATCATGGTGCCGATGGTATAGTCGATCGCAACGCCGGAGGCGGCGATCACCTCCCGGGCCACCGTCTCGACGTCCGCGCGGGTGACCTGCAGCTCGGCGGCACTGCCGACCAGCGGGATCATGATCTCGGGCTTGA
>JBPBQO010000109.1:0-41784 GCA_050954785.1 Janthinobacterium lividum
CGCCGCCGCCGCGCACGAAGTCGGCGATGTTGCGCAGGTAGCTGGTCGGCAGGATGCCGCGATTCTCGAACCCGTCCAGGATGATCAGATCGAACTGGCCGATCTTTTCCTGGAACAACTCGCGCACCGGGAAGGCGATCAGCGCCAGCTCGTTCAGCGGCGTGGTGTCGTCCTTGTCCGGTGGACGCAGGATGGTGAAATGCACCAGTTCGACCGACGGGTCGGCCTTCAGCAACCGGCGCCACACCCGCTCGCCCTGGTTTGGCGCGCCGGAAACCAGCAGCACCTTGAGCCGGTCGCGCACCCCGTTGATCTGGACGATCGCCTGGTTGTTGAGTGTCGACACCTCGCCGCGCAGCGGCGAGGCATCCAGCGCCAGCAGCATCTGGCCAGGCCGGGTGACCGGCACGGTAATGTCCTGCGGTTGGTTGACCGGCACGTCCCGCCGGATCGGGTCGTCGCCGTCGCGCTTCAGGCTGAGCGTCGCGGTGGCGCCGGTGCCTGCATGCGGCCCGAGATCCTCGACCTCGACGCGCAGCACGGCGTTCTGGCCGACGATGCCGAATGGCGGCGCCTGCAGGATGCGCAGCCGTCGGTCGGTCTGCTCGGCTGCGGCGGTGATCAGCACATGCAGCGGCACGTTGGCATTTCCAGCCGGAAAGGCGGGCGCTGCCGGTGCGCCGGCATGGCGCGCGGGATCGGCAGGTGGGGCGACCGGTACGTCGTGCACCTGCCCATCGGTGATGGCGACGATGCCGGCGATCCGCCCGCCGCCATCGCCAGCCGGGATCTGCGCCGCTGCCCGCTCGATCGCGCCGACCAGGCGGGTGCCGCCTTGGCCGTTATCCTGCCCGGCAGCATTCTCCCGCGCGGACTGCACCGGCACTACACGCACATCCAGGCCGGGCAGCCGGTTGGCCTCCGCTTGCAGTTCGGCGGCGGCATGCCGGGCGATGGCGGCACGCTGGCCCACCTGCATCGAGGCGCTTTGGTCCAGTACCAGCAGCAACGTCTGCGGCAGGTCGCGCCAGGTCTGGTGAGCCAGCAGCGGCCCGGCCAGCCACAGCAGCACCAGCGCGAAACTCAGCCCGCGCCACCAGGCGCCGCCCGACCGTCGCAACAATGCGGCCAGGGTGACGGCAAGGCAGAGCCCGGCCAGCAGCCACAGCAGCCAGCCGGGCAGCAGCGGCTGGAACCGGAGCGAGGTCAGTTGGGACAGGTGGGCGTTCAAGAAAGGTCGCTCATTGGCCCAGTCGCTCCAGCAGCGCCGGCACATGCACCTGATCGGTCTTGTAGTTGCCGGTCAGCGCATACATCACCGCGTTCACCCCGAACCGGTAGGCAGTGACCCGCTGGCTCTCGCCGCCGGGGATCGCCGCGTAGGGGGTCTGCCCATCGGCATCGACAGCCCAGGCGGCTGCCCAGTCGTTGGCGCCGATGATGACCGGACTGACGCCGTCGTTGCCGAGATCGTCGTCGCGCGCCACCCAGACCGGCGGCCCGGTGGTGCGTCCGGGATAAGCGTGCAGCAGGTAGAAGCTGTGCGACAGCACATGCTGCCCATCGACCGGACGCAGCGCCGGGATATCGAGGCCAGCCGTCGCCTGCTTCAACGCCTGCGCGGTGCCCGGCACGAAGAAGGTGGACCCTCCCGCAGTGTCGCCCTGGCTGTCGCTGCCCTGGGTATCGATCAGCAGGATCCCGCCATGGCTCATGTAGAAATTGAGCGCCGCCGTCCAGTCCTGGCCAGGATGCGCCGACGCGACGGTGGCCGGCGTCACCGGCCAATAGACAAGCGGGTAAAAGGCGAGGTCGTCGCGTCCTGGAAGCACCCCGTCCGGATGGCCGAGCTGCGCCGAGGTGCGGGCGTTGGTGTAGGCGGACAGGCCTTCGAGACCTTGCCGCGAAATCTCGTCCACCGCCGGATCGCCGGTAACGACATAGGCGAGATGGGTTTCCAGCGCCGATTTCGATGCCGGCGCCGGCTCGATCGCGAAGGCCGGGCGGGCGCATCCCGTCGCCAAGGCGAGTCCCAGGATCAACAGCAGCGCCGCGCCTCCCGGGCTACGGCCAAGACGGCGGGCGCCTGCCGGTCGGAGCAGCCCGCGCAGCCACATCGTCGCCAGGAGGTCGATGGCGAGCAAGGCCAGCGCGATCACCAGCAACATGGGGCCGAGCGGATGGTCGGGAACGCGATCGGCGAGGTTGCGCAGCGTGCCGACGATCGGCTCCATCGCGAGTGCCGGCAGCGCATCGGCAAGATTGAGCGACCGCCGCGTGGCCGTCGGGCCATACAGGCCGGGCGGATGCCGTGGCGAGGCCATGGTATGGCCGAACGCATCGGCCGCTAGCCCTTGTGCCGAGGGCGGCGGCGGCCCGAGCACGCCGTCGCCGCCGATCGTGGCGACGGGCGCCAGCACGGTCCGGTCGCCCGGTGTGGACAGGCCGGCGGCACGCTGTACCAGCCGTTGCAGCATTTGCGGGAACAGCCCGGACAGAGCGAGGTTCGACCAGTCGGCGGTGCTGGTGACGTGGAACAGCACGAGCTGTCCGTCGCCCAGCGTCGCATGCGTCACCAGCGGTGTCCCGTCGGTCAGGCGCGCCCAGCTTCGCGCGTCGATGTCCGCGGTCGGCTGGGCCAGCACCTGGCGCGACACGGTCACCTCGGCCGGAACCATCAGGCCGGCGAACGGGCTGTCGGAGGCGAACGCGGCCGGGTGTTCCGGCTTGCCCCACGACATGGTGCCGCCGAGCTGCCGCGCGCCGCCCAGCAAGGCCACCGGCAGCAGCGTATCGGCCGGGGTCGCGGGCGCGGCGGCATTGATCGGCTCCAGATCCTCGTCCGTGGTGTCGGTTCGTGGTGCGGCCTGACCGGTCGCCGAATTATCGTCCTGGCGGGCGGCCAGCCGTGGCCCGGCGAAGCGGATCAGGGTTCCGCCCTGTTTCACCCATGCCGATACCCGGTCGCGGTCGGCCCGGTCTTCCAGTGCGCCGTCCGGGGCGATCAGGACCGAGAGCTGGTTCGACAGCAGGTGAGCCAGGTCGCCCTCGCGCAGGTCGGCTGTCGGCGCCAGCGCGCGGCGCAGATAGAACAGCGTGCCGAGCAGCGGGGTGTCGCCACCGCCGGACGAAAGAAGTCCGACCGGCCGTCGGCGGTCACCCTCGTCGAGCAGCCTGATACCGGCCGGCCCAGGCATCCCATCGAGCAACAGGCGGGAGAGCTGGTTGCGCAACTCGGCGGGGAGGGTGATCGGCACCTCCACGGTGGTGCTGCCTGCCGGAATCGTCACGTCGACACGAACCAGCGTTCCGCCCTGCTCGGTCTCGCCGCGCAGCACCAGGCCACGCGGGGTTGCCTGCGGCAGCGTCCTGATCCGTGCCAGCAGCCGGCCAGGCGCCGGGACCGGCGCCTCCAGCAGGGCGATCGCGTCCGGACCGGACCGAAGCTCGACCACCGGGCCGGCGCGGCGAAGAGCGGCGGCGAAATCGGCGTCCGCCGGCGTACCCGGCCGGTCCGCCAGCCCATCGGACAGATAGACGACGTCGCCGACGCGGATGCCTGCCTGCCGCAGCGCCTCGGCCGATGCAGCGCGATCGACCGGCCAGGGCATCGGCCGAACCTGATCCAGGCGGTCGCGCAGCAGCCCGGCCTGCATCTCCCCGGTGGGTCGGGGCGGGGTACCGTTGGCATCCGCCGCCGTCATCAGCAGCCGGACGTTGCGGCCGCTGCGGGCGGCACGATCCAGGGTCTCCCGAGCCGCCTGAAGCCGTCCTGACCAGTTCGGCGCGGCGGCCCAGCCATTATCGATCACCAGCAGCAAGGTGCCGGTCCCGGCCGTGGGATGCGGGTCCTGCACCAGCACCGGCTGGGCCAGCCCCAGCACCAGCAGCACGGTGGCGGCGATTCGCAGCACCAGCAGCCAGGGCGGGGCGCGGCGGCTTTCCCGCACGCCGGCCCGCAGGCCCAGCAGCAGCCGGATCGCCGGAAACGATTGCACCCGCGGTGCCGGGGGCAGCGCACGAAGCAGCCACCAGAGCAGCGGCAGCACCGCCAGACCGAGCAGCAGGAGCGGGGTGGTGAGGATCATGCGCCGACGATCCCGTTATGCAGGCTGGCCTGGTGCTGGTGGCCGAGTGCCTGGTGCAGTGCCAGCAGCGTGGTTTCGGGCGGCTGGTCGGTGCGCGCACGCAACAGGCCCGAACCGGTTCCGGCGCACAGTGCCGCCAGCCCGGCCTGATGCGCCGCCAGCACCTCGACATAGGCGTCCCGGATATCCTGGGTGCGGGGCACCAGGTGCGATGGCTCGCCTTCCATGCCCTCGAAACGGACGCGCCCGGAATAGGGCAGGTCGAGTTCGGCCGGGTCCAGCACCTGTACGAGCTGCACCGTGACCGGCATCGCCGCGAAGCGGGCCAGGGCAGCCTCGATCTCGGGCAGCGGCGCCAGGAAATCGCCGATCAGTACCAGTCGCGCATGCCGCGGCAGGTCGGCGCCTACCGGCAGTCCAATCCCGGCAGCCGACCCGGCGTCGGGCCGTGGCTGCAGGAGCTGTCGTGCCAGCCGTTCGCCTGCCTGGCGTCCGGAAAACCGTCCTGTGTTGGCAGTTCCGTCCTCGACCAGCCGCACATGCTCGCCGCCACGCAGCAGCAGGAGCGACAGGGACAGCAGCAGCAGTTCCGCCCGTGCACGCTTCACCGGCAGCGTCTCGTCGGACCGCCACTCCATGCTGGCCGAGCGATCGACCCAGAGGCACACGGTCTGGGCCGCTTCCCATTCGGTCTCGCGGACATAGGCACGGGAGCTTCGCGCCGACTGACGCCAGTCGATCCGGGTGATCGACTCGCCCGGCATCAGTTGGCGGTACTCCCAGAAGCTGTCGCCGCTGCCGGCCCTGCGCCTGCCATGCACGCCTTGCGCGACGGTGTTGGCAACCCGGTCCGACTCCGCCAGCAGTGCCGGCAGCCTGGAGGCCAGTGCCTCGGCGTGCAGCCGCACCCGCTCCGGTGCAGCGGATGTCGCACCGCTGCTCCGGCCGATGGCGGCAAGCCCGGCCTGGCTGCCCGCCGCGGCTCCCGCGGTCAGCCTCCGGCCGAACCGGGCGATCGAGGACGAAAGGCTCATCGCGGCCGTTTCAGGCGAGACGCCGGACCAGCCCGTCGATGATCGTGGCCAGGGCCACGCCTTCGGCACGTGCGGCGAAGCTCAGCGCCATGCGATGGCGCAGGACCGGATGTGCCAGGGCCGCGACATCGTCCAGGCTGGGGGCAAGCCTGCCATCCAGCAAGGCGCGGGCGCGTACTGCCAGCATCAGCGCCTGTGCCGCACGGGGACCAGGACCCCAGGCCAGCGAACGACGGACTTTCTCGTCGGTGGCGGTCTCCGGCCGGGCGCCGCGCACCAGCGCCAGGATCGCGTCCAGCACGGTCTCTCCGACCGGCAGCGTCCGCACCAGCGCTTGCGCCGCGAGCAGCTCGCCCGGCGCCAGCACCGCCTCGGCCGGTGCGCGCGGCGTGCCGGTGGTGGCCAGCAGCATGGCGCGCTCGGCCTCGGCTTCGGGATAGGTCAGGTCGATCTGCAGCAGGAACCGGTCGAGCTGCGCCTCGGGGAGAGGATAGGTGCCTTCCTGCTCGATCGGGTTCTGTGTCGCCAGCACATGGAACGGCGACGGCAACGTCTGGTCGAAGCCGGCGACCGCGACGCGGTGTTCCTGCATCGCCTGCAGCAGCGCCGACTGGGTGCGCGGGCTGGCGCGATTGATCTCGTCGGCCATCAGAAGCTGGCAGAACACAGGACCCTTCACGAAGCGGAATGCGCGCCGGCCGCTGCCGTCCTCTTCCAGGATTTCGCTGCCGGTGATGTCGGCCGGCATCAGGTCCGGGGTGAATTGCACACGCCGCGCGTCGAGCCCAAGCACGATCCCCAGCGTCTCGACCAGCAGCGTCTTGCCCAGCCCGGGCGCGCCGACCAGCAGCGCATGGCCACCGGACAGCAGCGCTACCAGCACCTCGTTGATCACCGCATCCTGGCCGAAAATCACCCGGCCGATCCGGTCGCGCACGATCGCCAGCCGTCCCGCCAGCCGATCCGCGTCCGCCACGGGATCCGCGGCTGGTGTCAGCATCGGGGAGAACGCCTCCCCGGTTGCAATCGAATCCGGTGTCCCGTCGGCCACATGGTCTGGACCTGTCATCGCGCCTCGCTCTCGAACGCGGCAATCTGCCATGTCCGGGGGTTTCATCAAGGAGGGTATGCTTCCTATATCGTGCAGATGCGAATGCACGGCGCCATGCAACCCATCCGGCCGAGGATCTTGTCGTGAAGCAGGAGAGCTTCCCGAGCCTGGATTCGAATGAGATGCCCGAGATGGCGGCTGCGCAAGCCA
This sequence comes from Janthinobacterium lividum, assembly GCA_050954785.1. GTDB lineage: Bacteria > Pseudomonadota > Alphaproteobacteria > Acetobacterales > Acetobacteraceae > Lichenicola. The sequence goes on from JBPBQO010000109.1 coordinate 6,384, forward strand.
CTCCCTTCGTCCCGGGTCCCTGCAGCTTTGCACCGCGCGCCACGCCCGCGTCCGGCGCTCGTCCGTCGCAACGCGACTGCGGACCATTGCCATTCCTGATCCAGCGCGACGGAAGCTGGCTCTACCAGGGCACGCCGATACGCCGGAAGCCGATGGTCTGCCTGTTCGCCAGCGTACTGCGTCGTGACATGGAAGGCCGCTATCGCCTGGAAACGCCGGTCGAGCGCGGCGAGATAGAGGTCGAGGACGTGCCGTTCGTCGCGGTCGAGCTGGAATGGCGCGGATGCGGCCGCAGCCAGGTCCTGGCGTTTCGCACCAATGTCGACGAGATCGTCTGCGCTGGCCCCGATCATCCGCTGACGGTTGACTGGTCCTGCGCCCCTGGTGGCGACGAGGGAGCGGCGATCCCGTATCTCACGGTCCGTCCGGGCGACGGCGGTTTGCCGATTCAGGCTCGAATTGCCCGTGCGGTCTATTACGAGCTGGCGGCTCTCGCCGTGGAAGGCCAGCGTCGCGGCGTGCCCTGTCTCGGGGTGTGGAGCCAGAACCGTTTTTTCCCGATCGGTCCGCTGCCGGATGCCTGCGTCGAGGATTATCCGGACGAACAGGGCTGACCATCGATCTCAGGGCGGCGGTGACAGGGCTGGACGGTGCTGCCGCACTCGATCTGATCTGGAGCATCCTGCCGGACGCGCGGCTTGTAGGCGGCGCGGTGCGGGACCTGCTCGCCAGTCGACCAACGGCGGACTTCGACCTGGCGACGGCAGTGCCGCCACAGGCGATCCTCGACCGGCTGCGGGCCGGGGGCATCAAGGTGGTGCCGACCGGGCTTGCGCATGGCACCGTGACCGCGGTCGTGAAGGGCCGGCCCTATGAGATCACCACCCTTCGTCGTGACCTGGAAACCGATGGCCGCCACGCGGTTGTCGTCTGGACCGATGATTGGCGCGAGGATGCGGCCCGTCGCGACTTCACCATCAACGCGATGTCGTTCGGCCAGGACGGCGTGCTGCATGATTATTTCGGCGGCGCGGACGATCTTGGAGCAGGGAAGGTGCGCTTCGTCGGGAACGCCCGGCAGCGTATCGAGGAGGACGGACTTCGCATCCTCCGTTTCTTCCGGTTCCAGGCGCGTTACGGCAGCGGCGCACCGGATGCCGATGCGATCGAGGCGATCGCGGGCACGACCGGTCGTCTGTCCATCCTCTCCGCCGAGCGGGTCTGGTCGGAGCTGCGCCGGTTGCTGGATGTGCCCGAGCCGATGGATGCCATCCGGCTGATGCGGCGTCTGGGCGTGCTGGACGCGCTGCTGCCGGACATCGATGTCGAGCGCCTGGCGGGCCTTGTGAAGCTCGATGCGCCGACCGACTCGTTGCTTCGGCTGTCGGCCTTGTCCGGTAGCCCGGCCGCCGTGGTGGCGGAGCGGTTCAGGCTGTCGAATGCCGATGCGCAGAGGCTGGACGCGCTCCGGTCCGGTTCATGCCCGGCACCCGGGATGGACGACGACGGGCTGCGGCGGCTGCTGGCGGACGATCCCGGCGACCGGCTTGTCGATCGTAGCTGGCTTGCCGAGATCGACAGCCCCACACCCGGGCATGAGTGGCATGCCCTGCGCCAGCGACTGCAGACGATCCCGCGGCCGGTGTTTCCACTGTCCGGACGGGATGCCGTGAAAGCCGGGCTGGTCCCCGGGCCGATGGTCGGCGAGATCCTGCGCGATGTCGGTAGCTGGTGGCGTGCCGGAGGCTGCGTCGCCGACCGCGCCGCCTGTCTGTCGCAGCTTGCCCGGATCGCCGCCGGACGACCGGCTGAGTCGGCCGGAAGCGGAATGTAGGCTCTGGAGCACTCAGCTTCGTCAGCAGACTTCCTCAGAACCCTGTTCAGGATGCGCGGCTTAGCCGGCATCGAGGCGCGCAGGCAGCGGGGAAGCGGTCTGGCACTGCGAAGATACGGGGTCGGAAGCAGCGGCGATGAGGCTCAGGCCGCTTGCAAGCGGGTCGATCTGGCCGGATCGGGAATAGGGCAGTGTCAGGCCGAAGGTGCCCTGCAAGGTCACCGTGCCATGCACACGATACTCGATGCGCCCGGTCCGGATGACGCCCAGAAGCTGGGAACTCGCATTCTGCACGGTCGTGACTACGGTAAAGGGTACGACAACGGATGCGCGCGGCGGAAGCCGGATGGACAGGTCGCTCTGGCCGGCAGCCAAAGGTTGTCCGGACAGATCGAAATTCGCTGTCACGGCGCGGAATGCCAGCGCATCGGCATTCGGATTCGTCACGCACAGCGTCACAGCAAGCTGCTGCCGCACCAGGCCCATGCCGATGAGCTGCACCGCCATGACGTCGACGGAGGGCGGGGTGGAGCTGGTGAGAGCACAGCCTGCAAGACCGAGTGCCAGGACCGTTGCGGCCGTAAAACGGAGTACGCGCTGCATGACGGCGGCCTTTCGAAATCGGCATCGTTCAAGGCGTGTAGTGCCCCGATCCCGGACGGTCTCCGGAAGGCTGAGCTCGAGGTTCCGGAACGTGGAACGGAAGCGCGACGTACGCTGGATATCTAGCATGGTTCCAGCTCGTATCGGAGCGCGCGACGCCTCACATTGCCGAGGTGTTCCGTCGCCGAACACCGACCGTTCCTCGGAGCCGGCGTGGTGAAGAAAGGCTACCTGCAGCGCGCGCAGATGCTCGCGCCGGTATCAGATGTCGGATTTTATCCGCTAGGCTGGCACCCATGAGGCCAGTCGTTCCGATCGTCCTGATTTCGCTTGCACTGCTCGGCACCGGCATCCGTGCCGTTGCGGTCACGATCGAAGCGCCGCGGGAGGTCATCGTCGATACCGACATCGGCGACGATATCGACGACGTATTCGCGCTGGCGCTGGTCCTGTCCTCGCCCGAGTTCCGGGTCGATGGCATCACCACCAGCTTCGGCGATACCAGCCTCCGCGCGCGTGAGGTCGAGCGCCTGCTCCGGATCGCCGGCCGGACGACCATCCCGGTCGCGGCCGGACCCGGGACGCCACCGGGCACGGCGTTTACCCAGGCTGGCTGGGCCAAGGTCGAACCAGAGCCCCGCTCGCCGTTTCCGGATGCCGTCGGCTTCATGCTGGACCGACTGCGCGCGACACCGCCCGGGCGCATCACCCTGATCGCGCTGGCACCATTGACCACTGTCGGCGCGATGATCGACCGGGATCCGGCGGCGTTCCGTCGTCTGGGTCGGGTGGTGGTGATGGGCGGGTCGATCCGGCGCGGCTACGGCGTCCATGCCGGCGAGAATTCGAGCCATCCCAGCATCGAATACAACATCCGCTCCGATCCGGCCGGCTTCGCCAAGCTTCTCGGCAGCGGAGTGCCGATCGAGATGATGCCGCTCGACGCAACCGAGGTGGCACTCGGAGAGGCCGGACGGAAACGCCTGTTTGCTGGCAAGTCGCCGCTGAACGGAGCCCTGTCCGAGCTCTACTCGCAATGGGCGACCCACAATTCCTGGGGCGTTACGCCGACCCTGTTCGACGTGGTGCCGGTCGCGCGGCTGCTGCTTCCTTCGATCTGCACTCCGGTCCCGCTCAGGATCGCGGTCTCGAACGCCGGCGCCACGACCGTCGTGGACGGAGCGCCGAACGTTTCGGCCTGCCTGGATGTCGATCGCGCCGCCGTGCTCGATCTGCTGCAGGACCGGCTGCGCCCGAAATAATCAGCCGGCGTGGATGGTTTGTGGTTCGGGATGGCGGCTGGTAAAGCCCGGACATGACGTTTGCGCCGACACTACCGGCCATGCCGGCGATTGCGACGCCTGCTCCCGGACCGATCGACCCGCCTGCCTTCGAGCATTTTCTCGAACCCGGGCTTGAGCCTGGAGGGACAGAAGGGAAGCCGCAGGTGCCGGCCTCGAGTGCCGCCTTGCTGCGACGACTGTGGCGCGAGGACGTCAGGCAGAACCATGGCCGCCTGCTGGCGGTGCTGGTACTGACCGTGCTGATGGCCGGGCTAACTGCACTTTATCCGTTGGTGATCCAGCGGGCGCTGGACATGTTCAGCTCGCACGATCCGCGCATCCTGTACCAGGTGCCGGCCCTGGTGGTGGTGATCACCGCGGCCAAGGCGGCGGCGCAGTATGGCCAGACCATCGCCGTCCAGAACCTGGTGCTGATCGTGATCCGCCGGCTGCAGGGCCGGATGTTCGCGCACCTGATCGATGCCGACATCGCCCGTATCGAAAGGGAGGCACCGGCCCAGCTCGCCGCGCGCTTCACCACCGATGCCGTGACCATTCGCGAAGCGATGATCCGCGCGGTGAACTCGCTGGGCGACTCCGTGACCGTGCTCGGGCTGGTCGCCTCGATGTTCTACATGGACTGGGAGCTCAGCCTGATCGCGGCGCTGCTCTATCCGATCGCCGCCTTGCCGATCCAGCGTATCGGCAAGCGGATCCGGAGTGCGTCCGGTGGCATGCAGGAGCAGATCGGCCAGACGGCGACCATTCTCAACGAGAGCTTCGCCCAGGCCCGCAGCGTGCGCGTGTATCGCCTGGAACAGGCCGAGACGGCACGGGCCAACCACTCGTTCGACCTGCTGCACAACAGCCTGCTCCGCATCACCCGAGGCCGGGCGCGGGTCGACCCGCTGCTCGAGGTGCTCGGCGGCTCGGCGGTGGCGGCGGTACTCGGCTTCGCGGGCTGGCGCGCGGCCATGGGCGGCAGCACGCTCGGCGACTTCTCGGGTTTCGTGGCGGCCTTGCTGCTGGCATCCCGGCCGTTGCGGGCGCTGGGCTCGCTGAACGCCGCGGTTCAGGAAGGCCTTGCCGGCCTGGTGCGGATCTTCGGGGTAATCGACGAGCCCCCCGGCGTGCGGGAAACGCCGACAGCATGTTCGCTGCCGGCCGGGCATGGCCGGCTGGTGTTCGACAATGTGTCGTTTCGCTATCCGGACGGGCGTGCCGGCCTGAATGGCTTGAGCTTCACCGCCGAGCCCGGCCTGACCGTGGCCCTGGTCGGACCATCGGGCGCCGGCAAGTCCACGGCTCTGTCGTTGATTCCGCGTCTGCACGACGTGCTGGGTGGACGGATCATGCTCGATGGGGTCGATCTGCGCGACCTGCGCCTATCGGCGCTGCGGGACGCGATCGCCTACGTGAGCCAGGACACGCTTCTGTTCGACACCAGCATCGCCGACAATATCCGCATGGGACGCCCGGGCGCGGACGAGGGAGCGGTGCGATCCGCCGCCCGCGCCGCTGCCGCGGAGGATTTTGTGCTCGCCTTGCCGAACGGGTTCGATACACGTGTCGGGCCCGGCGGGCAGCGGCTGTCCGGTGGCCAGCGTCAGCGTGTGGCGCTTGCCCGTGCCTTGCTGCGCGACCCGAGGCTGCTGCTGCTCGACGAGGCTACCAGCGCGCTCGACACCGAGAGCGAGGCCACCGTGCAGGAAGCGCTGGCCCGGCTGCGGCTCGGACGCACCACGATCATCGTGGCCCATCGCCTGTCGACCGTGCGCTCGGCGGACCTGGTGGTGGCCCTATCGGATGGCCGCGCGATCGAATGCGGTACCCATGCCGAACTGATGGCCGAGGACGGGCTGTATGCGAGGTTGGTAAAGACGCAGGGCCTGGCTCTGGCCTGATCCCTGGAAGGTCAGCCCTTGGCCAGACGACACCGCGTCGGGTCGGCGTCGGGCGCCGACAGGAGCGACTGGAAGCGCCGCCTGGCACGCTGGTAGAGAATGGCGTCGAGGCGGGTAAGCCTGGTCAGCTCGGCCTCGATATCCGGGGTGATCGTCTCGCGCGAAGTCGGGCGTACCTTGAGCAGCACGTTCCGCTCCACGTTCGACATGACGTTCACTTCCGGGGTGCGTTCCGGCGGCGTGAAGCCGAGCAGGCGGCCCAGTATCGACAGGCTGTCGCCGAGCTGTCCCGAAAGCCCGACGAAATCGAGCCCGTCGAGCGCCTTGATGGCGGCGGCCAGGGACGCCTCGGGCGCGTCCGCCAGCGGATCACCGAAGCGGGTGGCGAACAGCCCGGTCAGGCGCCTGACATACATATTGTCGATGTCGTTGCGGATTCCGGCATCCTCGGCACGGAGGAATGCAAGCAGCCCGTTCGCCCTGGCGAAGCTCAACCCGACCGACTCCTCGTCCTGGTTCGCATGCCAGAAGTAGTAGAGCGACAGGATACGCTCGGCGGGCTCGCGGAGCAGGCAGAGCGTGAATCGTGGTTCGTTGCGATCGAGACGCCGCATCGTGGGTAGGTCGTAGTGCCCCCAGACGATCTCGGCCTCGCGATGGGCGGCTGCCAGCGCTTCCTGCTCGGTGCCGGAGCGGTTCGGAGCATGCCGGCGATCGGTCTGGGAATGGATCTGCAGCGGATGAAACTGGGCTGCCAGCACGGTAATCAGCGAGGAGCCGGCGGTTTTCTCCAAGTGCATGAACCGCACTTTCGGGCCGCGCCACAAGGCGAGCGTGTCGCCCATCATCTGCGCATCGCTGAGTACTGCCGGCCGCTCATGCGCATTGGCCGCACCGAGCAGCATGCTCCGGCTGAGCAATGGGCGTGCCGCAGGCACATACGCGGCGGCACGCAGGAGCGGCGGCAACGCGTGAGAGGTCGCCTGCAGCCCGCGCACGAACGCGGCCTGTTCCTCGGCATCCGGCCAGCGCCCGATCATCAGGCGCAAGGTGAGCCGGCCAGGCATGCCCTGGCTGGCGCGTCGCATGATCGCACGCGCTACCATCTGAATGGGGGACCGGACCAGGCCGGACAACGTCGCGGCCGACCATGGCGACGCATGCGGGTCGGCGGAGATCAGCGACAGTAACAATCCAGCTGCGAAACCAAGCAGAATGAACCCGGCTTCATCGAAATGGCCGACCAATCCCAGGCGATCGGGAATCAGGTCGATCGGCATGAACAGGTAGCTGAAGCCGGCCGCTACCAGTAATTTGGGAGCGATTCCGGACTGCCGGCCGAACAGCCGGGCTACGTTCGCACTACTGGTCGCCGAGGCAAAAAGCCCGCCCTCGCTGGAGAAGCCGGCGGCCCGGGGTCGTTGATCTGCTGTGCTCGGCACGCGCATCGACATGTCACCTGTCTCGATGTCTGCCTGCAGCGGCCTGCGGCATCACGATCGTCGCAGTCGTTTTTTCCGGATGTCCCCGCTCATCGGGTTACAAACCATGTCGCTTGTTACAACAAGTTCGGTTCGCCGTGGAAGCTTCATGATGTCGGAATTATTGGGCGTGGGGGGAAACAACCCGACCAGTGGCTGATCATTCCGCCATCACGATCCTGCGACGGCGCAGGCAGCCGCCGCCATTGCCGATCGATGGCTGACATGGCAATTTGACCGACCGGTCAGCGGTTGCTCGGCCAGTTCTTACGCGCCCGGGGGCACGATGGCCGAAGACGACCGACAGCATGATGGAGGCCGCGATGACCTTCATGACGATGATCCGAAAGCGTCGGGCAAGAAAGAACCAGAGTCCAAGGACGAGGGTGGCGACGACGAGAAGAAGGAGGAGAAGCACGACGACGAGCGCAAAGCGGCCAAGCCGTATGTGAAAATCGGGCTCGTGCTGTTCCTGCTGGTGCTGGTCGCCGGTGGTATCTATTTCTGGCTGACAACGCGCGGCGAGGAGACTACCGACGACGCCTTCACGTCGGGCCGCACCATCACCGTCTCGCCGCACGTGTCCGGCTATGTCGTCGAACTCGCCGTCAACGACAACCAGTTCGTGCACGAAGGCCAAGTGCTGCTGCGGATCGATCCGCGTGATTTCCAGGCAACCCGCGACAGCGCGCAGGCGACCCTCGATCAGGCGAAAGGCCAGTTGGCCAGTTCCCGGTTCAACGTGGAGGTCGCCAAGCAGACCTTCCCGGGTCAGCTCAAGCAGGCGCAAGGCCAGCTTCTCCTGGCGCAGGCCCAGCAATTCCGCGCCGAAACCGACTACAAGCGCCAGCACAGCATCGAGCGTGCCGCCACCTCGCAGCAGCAGGTCGACTACTCGACGGCCGCACTCGACCAGGCCAAGGCGCAAGTGCTCCAGGCCGAGGGCCAGGTGCAGCAGTCGAGCCCGGTCGTTGCCAATATCGGCACCACCCAGACGCGCGTCGTTCAGCAGACGGCCTCGTTGGCGCAGGCGCAGGCGCAGATGGTGCAGGCCGACCTCAATCTTAGCTGGACGGTCATTCGCGCGCCGCACGATGGCTGGGTCGCCCAGCGCAATGTCGAGCGTGGCAACTACGTTCAGAGCGGCCAGTCGCTGTTCTCGATCGTCGAGCCGGAAGTGTGGATTTCCGCCAATTTCAAGGAAACCCAGATTACCCGCATTCGCGCCGGCCAGTCGGTCAGCATCTCGGTCGATGCCTATCCGCAGCGCAAGCTGCGCGGGCACGTCGACAGCATCCAGCTCGGCTCGGGCGCCGCCTTCAGCGCCTTCCCGCCGGAGAACGCCACCGGCAACTTCGTCAAGATCGTGCAGCGCGTGCCGGTCAAGGTGATCATCGATGAAGGTCTCGATCCGCTGGCACCGTTGCCGCTGGGCATCTCGGTCGAGCCGACGGTCGACGTGAAGTGAGCGGCGCGGCGGCGAAGGGGGGAGCGCCCGCCAGCGACCAGGACTGGAAGCCGAAAGGCAATCCATGGCTGATCGCCATCGTCGTCACGCTCGCCGCCTTCATGGAAATCCTCGACACGACGATCGTGAACGTGTCGCTGCCGCATATCGCCGGTGATCTCTCGACGTCCTACAACGATGCGAGTTGGGCCCTGACGTCGTACCTCGCGGCGAACGGGATCGTGCTGACGATCTCCGGATGGGTCGGACGCAGGCTCGGACGCAAACGATACTTCCTGATCTGCATCGTGATGTTCACGGTGTTCTCGTTCCTGTGCGGCGTGGCGACCAGCCTGCCGCAACTGATCGTGTTCCGGCTGTTCCAGGGCCTGTTCGGCGGTGGGCTGCAGCCGAACCAGCAATCGATCATTCTCGATACCTTCCCGCCAGCCAAGCGCGGCGGTGCGTTTGCCATCACCGCGATCGCCACCATCGTGGCACCTGTGCTCGGGCCGACCCTCGGCGGCTACATCACCGACAATTTCTCGTGGCGCTGGGTGTTCTTTCTGAACGTGCCGGTCGGCATCTTCGCCGCACTGGCGGTGAGCGCATTGGTCGAGGATCCGCCGTGGGCGCGCATGCGCAAGACACCGATCGACATCATCGGCCTGTCGCTGATCACAATCGGACTCGGCTGCCTCGAGGTGATGATGGATCGCGGCGAGGACGATGACTGGTTCGGCTCGACCTTCATCTGCGTTCTGGCCGTGCTGAGTGCCGCCGGCATCCTGGGCGCAATCGGATGGCTGTTGACCACCAAGCGTCCGGCGGTCGATCTACGTGTATTCAAGGACCGCAATTTCGCGATCGGTGCGATGCTGATCGGCGTCGTCGGGATCGTGCTGTATGCGAGTGCGGTGCTGGTTCCGCAATTTGCCCAGCAGGTGATCGGCTACACCGCGACGCTGGCCGGGCTGATCCTGTCGCCGGGCGGGATCGCGATTATCTTCCTGATCCCGATCGTCAACATCGCCATGAAACATATCGAGACGCGATATATCATAGCGACCGGCTTCACGATCATGGGCGCATCTCTGGTTTATTCGTCGCATCTCATCCTGCAGATCGACTTCAAGCACCTGGTGATGTTCCGGGTGGCCCAGACCGCGGCGCTCGGGTTCCTGTTCGTCCCGATCAGCACGATCACCTACAGGACCTTGCCACGCGAGATGAATGGCGATGCGTCGGCGCTATTCAGCATGTTTCGAAACGTGTTCGGGGCTATCGGTATCGCGATGAGCACATCGCTGATCACCCAGCGGACCCAGGTGCGCGAGGCGCATATGATCCACTGGATGACGCCGTTCTACCAGCCGTACAACGAATATATCCACCGAAGCGAGATGCTGCTGCAGAGGCTTGGCCAGCCGCCTGGCTCGGTCCATGCGGGCGCGCAACACCAGATCTACCAGCAGTTCGTCCGGCAGGCGACCGTGCTCGCCTACAATGACTGCTTCCTGCTGTTCTCGCTGATCGCGTTTGCAGTGGTGCCGTTCTGCTTCCTGCTCAAGCCCGGCGTCAGCGGCGGGAAACCTGGGGGGAAATAAGCCGGCTGGCAGGATCGCGGATAAGCTTATGCCGGGTTCATGCAACCTTGAGGTCGGTGATCACCGCGAGGGCATCCCGGACACGCCTCTGGTCACCGTCCTGAAGCGGCAGAACCGGCAGGGGAGGCGCCACATCGCAGAGCCCGAGCTGCCTGGCGATGACGTAGACGATCCGAAGGCTGCCGAACTCCCTGAACAGCGTCCATAAAGGCTGGAAGGCGCGATCGATCCGGCGCACCTCGACATCGTCGCCGGCTTGCGCCGCCCGCATCATGCTCAGGACTTCCCGAGGCAGGATACCTCCCGACACGCTGTAGAAAGCGTCGGCGCCTGCCAGCATCGCATCGGCCATTCCCCAATCGCCGCTATAGCCGATCGCGAGCGCGCCTGCGGGCTTGCCACGCAAGCCGGACAGTTCGGTTTCGAGGCTGACCTTTCCCGGCAAGGGCATTTTTACGGCAGCGATGTTCGGAAGAGCCGCAAGCCGTGACAGCAGATCGCCAGTGAATACGAAGCCGGTGGTGCTGGGATTGTTGTAGATGCACAATGGAAGATCCGTTGCGCATGCGACCGTTGCATAATGCCGATAGACTTCTTCTTCCGTGAGCGGCGTGTAGGCGACCGGTGCCATGAACAAGCCATCCGCGCCTTCGTCGGCCGCGTCGCGAGCGAGGAGCACGGCAGCATCGGTACGAAGCGCACCGATACCGACCATCAGCGGTACCCTGCCGCCAATAGCTTCGGATGCCGTCCGGACCGCGCCCCTGCGTTCGTCGCGGTTCAGGTACGCATAGATCCCGGTGCTTCCAAGGAGTCCGATCGAGTCGACCTCCACCTCGACCAGCCTGTCGATTATCTTCCCGAGCGTGGACGTGTCGACATGTCCTTCCGCATTCGCGGGGGTCATGGGAAACGCGCACAGCCCGTGGAAAAGCCCCTTGGTCATCGTCATCCAATTGGTCACGGCGCTCGGCGATCTGCAACGCGTCGAGGCTTCAGGATGCCGAGGCGCTCGATGTCGGTCCAGCCTCGATCGCGGCCGGGCTGCCGTGATGGGCGGCCCAGGCGCGGGTGAACTCGGCGCCGAGCAGGAAAATCTGCGCGGAGTAGTAGACCCATAGCAATACAACCACCAACGCTCCGGCGGCACCGTAGGACGAGGCGACCTGGCTGCTGCCGATATAGAGGCCGATGATGGTCTTGCCGACGGTGAACAGGAACGCAGTTGCAACCGCGCCGACGCCGACATCGTGCCAGGTGGTCGGCTTGTCCGGCAGGATCTTGTAGATCGCCGCGAACAGCAGGGTGATCAGCGCGAACGAGATCAGGAAGTTGAGCGCCCGGAACAACAGGTCGATGTCCGGCAGCACGCTCTGCATCATGTGCCCGAATGCGGTGACCGCCGCGCTGACTGTCAGCGACACCATCAGCAGGAAGCCGAGTGCCGCCACCAGCCCGAGGCTGACCGCGCGCGCCCGCACCAGACGCGAGACGGTCGTGGTCTTCGGCTCGGCCTTCCAGATCCGGTTGAGCCCGCTCTGCATCTCGCCGAACACGCCGGACGCGGTCAGCATCAGTGCCCCGAAGCCCAGGATGGTGCCGATCGTGCCGCTTTTCTTGTTGCTGGCCGAGGCGACCATGGTCTGGATCGCTTCCGCACCGTCGTGCCCCATCATGCCTTGCAACTGGCCGACGATGGCGCCGCGCGCGGCCTCCTCGCCATAGACCAGGCCGGCGATGCTGATGACGATGACCAGCACCGGCGCGATCGAGAACACGGTGTAGTAGGCGATCGCCGCCCCGCGGGAGAGGGCGTCATCCTCGATGTAGCCGTACACCGTGTCCTTCAGCAGCTTCCAGACCAGTGCCAGCATCGCCTCGTTTCCCGCTTGTCAGCCACGCAAACGGGATGCCGACACGAGGGTTGCGATACCGGATCGACGTGTCAGGCGGCGGCGAGACCATCGGTGATGACGTGGCCGAGCGTCAGTTTCGAGCCGGCCGCGGACGATGCCGGCGCGAAGCCCTGCGCGTCCCAGCCCAGCATCGCGATCCGGTTCGCCGGTGTGGAGACCGCGTAGCTGTTGATCGCGACCTTGACCGTGTCGCGCGCACCGGAGGCGGGTAAGGCGGTCGCATAGAGATAGTCGCCGGTGCGTTTCGCATACGGGGTGCTGCCGTCGAACTGGTTGGAACGTGCGATCACGCCGGCCATTCGTGCCCGGGGGATCTCGCCGACCGATATGCCGCCATCGAAGCGCATGAACGAGGCGAGGTCGTCGGCGCTGACCGGTCCGGCCGGAAGACCGTCGCCGAAAGTGGTGTGCGACAGCAGCCCGACCTCGGCGTCGGCCGCCACACGCGCCCAGTCCGCGGCGCGCAGCACGCTGGCGTCCAGGCTCATCGCATGCGGCAGGTGTCCGAGGATGGCGCGATCGGCCGGTTGCAGGTTCTGCTGACGCTGATCCGCGACCAGGCGCTGCATGACCGGGTCCTGCGGCGACGCATCGTTCAGCACGACATCCTGCACGGACATGAATGGGCCGCTCGCCTGGAACCGGACGGCGACGACCTGGAACGCGTTCGCCCAGGCCCCGCTATGCAGATGCAGGCCTCGTCCAAGCCTTTCCGAAAAGCGTAGATGATCGTGCGATCCATGCAGCAGGAACGCACCGGAGAGGTGCGGCAGCACGGTCCGGTCCGCCAGGAAGCCGGCATGCACCAGCGCCACCGGCAGGTCGGCATCGCCGAGCAGCGCCGGCAACCGGCTCGCCGCATATGTTTCCGGATCGGGGACTCCGTAGGCCGCACGATATTGCGGTGGATACAGCGACAGGACCGGTGTTCCGAGTGCCGCGAACGCGACCGTGCGGCCCCTGACCGTGAGATGCATGGAGGCAGGACCATACGGATGGCCATCGCGGGGATCGACGATGTCGGTCAGCACCGTGGCGCCGGTCTGCGTGATCCGCGTCGCGAACTCGCGCGGGTCGAACAGGTCGCTGTCGTGGTTGCCGATGGTGACGATGGTCGGCGCGATATCGGCGATGGCCCGGATCAGGGCCAGGTCGATACGGCCGTCGTTGCGGCGGCTGACCGGATTATTATGCTCGAACACATCGCCGTTGACGACGATCCGCACTTCGCCATGCGCCTGCGACGCGGCCTGGCGGACCGCCGCCAGCAGGCGCGACGACCAGGCATAGCCCGAATGCAGGTCGCCCATCAGGATCAGGGTAAGGTCGGCGTTGCGACTGGCGGCGCGTGCCGTGCCGGCAACCAGTAACGTGCCCGCACCGAGGCAGGCGAGCCGCCGTCTGGTCAGCGTCATCGGGCAGCGTAACCGGCGAACGAGGTGGCCAGGATGGCATAGATCGCCTGCTTGAAACCGACCTCCAGCGTCGGCAGCGTGTCCAGCGACACCCATTTCCATGCATCGAACTCGGGATGCGGATCGAGGTCGAGCCGGATCTCGCTGTCGTCTCCCTTGAAGCGGAGCGCGAACCAGCGCTGCCGCTGGCCGCGGAACAGGCCGCGCAATGCCTTGCCCATCAGCGCGGGCGGCAGGTCGTAGCTGAGCCAGTCGGGATGGAAGCCGAGGATTTCGGCGTTGTCGGTGCCGACCTCCTCCTTCAGTTCGCGCAGCACGGCGACGGCAGGGTCCTCGTCCGCATCGATGCCGCCCTGGGGCAGTTGCCAGACGCCGGGCGAGCCCTCCGCGTTCGGCAGGTTGGCGCGGCGGGCAACCAGCACCAGACCCTCCCGGTTGAACAGGACCGCGCCGACATTGGGGCGATAGGGAAGGTGGGCAAACGGATCGGTCATAGCGGGCGCTCTGGATTGGCGGGGATCGGAAGGTGGGCCATGACCGGATGCACCCTGGACGCGGCATCGCGTCTCCAGGCCAGCAGTGCCGTCACCGGAACCAGCGTGACGCCGCGATCGGCCAGATGCTGGCTCCACGCGTGCAGCCGCTCGATCGTGACCGGCCGGAGTGGCCCGGCGATGCCGAGTGCGCTGCCCTGGGTCAGCGCAATCTGTTCGAGCCGGGACAACCGCGCCTCGATATCCGTAGAGTCCGGCTGGTCGTCGATGGCGAGGTCGGCATCGACCTGATCGCGGACAGGCACGGCGTCGCCGGCGTGCGGGCCGGTGCCGGCGTTCACATAGATCAGGCCGCGCGCCGCCAGTGCCTTGGCAACGATCTCGAAGGCGCCGGCATTGGCGAAGCGATCGCCGCGCAGGCCGCTGAGCGCGTTGGTCACGCCGACATAGCCCTGCAGGCGCGACAGCGTCCATTGCAGCGCGCGTCGGTCCTGGTCGAAGTCGATCGTGGTGCTGAGTGCCTGCGGACCCTCGTCGTCGAGCGGGCTGCCGGCCGGCTCCATCGGCAGCGACAGCAGCGTTTCGTGGCCGGCCTGGCGGGCGGCATCGGCCAGGCTGCTCGGCCCCGCCTGGTCGAACGCGGGTGCATAGGGAGAAAAGCCGAGCGAGACCGCCGCAGGCAGACTGTCGATCGCCGAGCGGCTGATCGCCTCCGACAGACCCAGGCCCTCGACCAGGACCGCCACCACGACGCCATGCGCCGGTAATCCGGGGTGTGCGGCATAGACATCGGCTGGCGTGCGTCCGTCCGCGGCGATGCGGGGCAGCATGCGTCCGGCAAAATCAGGCGCCGGTTCGAGCAGGGCGGGATCAGGGGAGGCCAGCGCGACCGTGACTGCCACCGGTCGGGGAGCGGCCGCCACCGGTGTCACCGGTCGCACCACCGCAGCCAATGTCGGTTTCAGCTTGCTGACCGGTTTGGCAACCAGGGGTAAACCCGGCGCCCCCATCACCTGGAGGAGCAGGGCGCCGCCCCCGCTCAGGACCAGGATCGTTGCCCAGAGCCCGACCAGCACGCGACCGGCCGGATGCATGTCAGGGCGAACCGGTCGGCGGCGTCTTGGCGGGAACCGTGGCCGGAGTGTCGGCCACCGCCGGGGTCGGCTTGCCCGCCATGGCGTTCACCACTTTCAGGCCCTGCTGGAGCTGGAAGTCGGTCGCCGGCTTGGTCGGATCGAACGCCGGCCAGTTGACCGGCGGCGCATCGGGAATCAACTTGGCGATCGCCGGCAGATCGGTACGCGGCTGTGCGGGCACCTGGGTGCCGCCCTCGTTCTTGATGATGTGGGCGAGGTCGCCTTCGCGCAGCATGAACTTGCTGTCGTCCTCGCGGCTGTCGCGCACCTTGATGTCGGGGGTGATCCCGAGACCCTGGATCGAGCGGCCGGACGGCGTGTAGTAGCGCGCGGTCGTGAGCCGGATGGCGCCGTTGTCGCCGGCCAGCGGGATGATCGTCTGCACCGACCCCTTGCCGAACGAGCGCGTGCCGACGGTGACCGAGCGCCGATGATCCTGCAATGCGCCGGCAACGATCTCGCTGGCCGAGGCCGATCCCTCGTTGATCAGCACCACCAGCGGCAACCCGCCGGTGATGTCGGTGCCATGCGCGTTCATGCGCTGGCTGTCCTCGGGATGGCGGGCACGGGTGGAGACGACTTCGCCCGAGGTGATGAAGTCGTCGCAGACGCCCACCGCCTGATCGAGCAGCCCGCCTGGATCGTTGCGCAGATCCAGGATGACGCCGTCGAGCTTGCCGCCGGCCTGCTTCTTGAGTTTTTCGAAGCCGGTGCGCAGGCCGGACTCGGTGTCCTCGTCGAACGAAGCCATCCGGACGTAGGCCACTTTTCCATACAGTGCGGTCCGGATCACCTGGATGTGGATGATCTCGCGGGTCATGCTGACGTCGAACGGCTTGTCCTTGCCCGGCCGCTTGATGGTCAGGGTGATCTTGGTCGCCGGCGCGCCGCGCATGCGTTCGACCGCGTCGTTCAGGTCGATCCCGTCCAGGCTCTTGCCGTTGATCGAGATGATGTAGTCGCCGGTCTTCATGCCGGCCCGGAAGGCGGGCGTGCCGTCCATCGGCGTCATCACCTTGATCAGTCCGGCATCGGAGGTGACTTCCAGACCGAGACCGCCGAACTGGCCTTTCGTCTGCACCTGCATGTCCGTGAGCTGCTTGGCGGTCATGTAGGAGCTGTGCGGATCGAGCCCGGACACCATGCCGTTCAGCGCGTTGTTGATCAGGTCCCGATCGGTGACCGGCGAGACATAGTCCGCGCGTACACGCTCGAACACGTCGCCGAACAGGGTCAGCAGCCGGTAGGTTTCGGCGTGACTGGTGGGAGTGGCCGCCGGGGTCGACCCTGCCTTCTGGTCCACTTCCTGCGCCAGCGCGGTGCCGAACGACGCCTGGCTGTGCGCGAGCCGGCCGATTTCCGGCCCCGCCAGGGCACCGACCAGGAAGGCGGTACCGAGCAGCAGGCCATTTCGCAACGTCATGCGGTGTCGTCTCCTGGGGTAGACAGAGAAGAAGGTGGTTCGAGGCCTGAGAGGCAAGGCTTCCGTACATCGGCGAGCCGTCGGATCGCCATTATGGCGGCGTCACCCGTTCTGGCACCTTTCGATGACATTACACTTAACGCCGACTTACAAAAACCGGCCTGAGGATACTTAACGCCGGGCCTGCAGAAACCGGCTCGGATCGATCGTTGCGTCACCGTGCCGGAGTTGCACATACAGTCCGGACGATGCGCCTGCCGAGCCCGCCGCCGGCATCCTGCCGATCGCAGCACCACGTGCCAGCGACTGGCCGATCGCGACGTCGAGCCGGTCCAGCCCGGCCAGCACGAACCGGTACTGGTGGCCGCAATCCAGGATCAGCATGCGGCCATACGACCGGAACGGACCGGCGAAATCGACCCGGCCGGCACAGGGCGCGGTGACTGTCGCGAGCGAGGGCGGCGCGTAGGTGACGCCGGCCGCACTGCCGGCATCGGTCCGGTCGCCGAAGGATTGCACCACCCGGCCGGCAATCAGGCTGGCACCCGGGCTCGTGGCCCCGCCGGATTCATCCGCCTGCAATCCCGGGCCGGCCGGTACCGCCAGGCTCGCGGCACTCGCGCGCGCCTGCCTGGCGTCATCCGGCCGGCGCGCCGCCTCGGCCTGGGCGGCCTGTTGCTGGAAGCGCGCCTGGGCTGTCTTTTCGGCAGCCTCGATTCGCGCCACCGCATCCCCCAGCGTCGCCGCTTTAGCTGCGGCATTGGCTGCCGAGCGGGCCGCATGGTCGGCGGCCGCACCCGATGCGAGCTGCACCGCCTGGGCCGCCTGGGCCTTCGCCGCCACCTGCACCTGCTGCTCGGCCTGATGGCGTTGCAGTGCCGACAATCGCGCATGTTCCTGATCGAGCTGCACACCCAAGGCCGCCAGCCTGGCTTGTTCCTCGCGGATGACCCGGGCGCGCCGCTCGAGCTCACGGCCCAGGCCGTGCAGCACCATCAGCCCGGTCATCGCGTCGCCTGGACTGACCGGGGCGGCCAGCAACGTCTCCGACGGATACAGCGACAGCCGCTCGATCACCGGCAGCAGCGGCGCCAGGGCGGCCGCGTCGGCGGCGAGCGCACGCCGGGCTATCTCTGCCTCGGCATCGAGCGCGCCGATCCGGTCGGATGCGGCGGCGGCACTTCGTTCGGTGTCCTGCACCCGCGACGCGGCGGCGACGGTCGCGTCGGACAGGGCCGTTGCACGTGCATGATCCTGCTCCGCCTGCAGCCGGGCCGCGGCGAGCCGGCCCATCGCCTGGCTCGCGAGGCCTTTTGCCGCCAGCCGCTGTGCCGCAAGCGCCTGCCGCTGTTCATGCAGACGCTGACGTTCCACGGATCGGTCGGGCCCCGCCGCGTGACGGGATGTCCGCTGTGGTACCGGGTGGCGCTGCGTTCGCTGGTCCGGCGCCGGGCGGGCCAGCGCCAGCGATGGCGCGATCAGGACCAGCATGCCGGCCACCAGGAATGGCCGCCGGTGCGCGCGTGTCACTGGCGCCGGTCCGTCGTGGATCGAGGTCGGTCGGCGTGCACCGGAACGGTTGCAGCCGGTTCCTAGCCGCCGGCGATCAGCGACTGGCCGGTCATTGCCAGCGGCTGCTCGAGGCCCATCAGCGCCAGGATGGTGGGCGCCAGGTCGGCCAGGCGTCCGTCGGCCAGCCGCGAGTTTACCCGGCCGCTCAGCACCAGCGGTACCGCGTTCAGCGTGTGCGCGGTGTGCGGCTCGCCGGTGATCGGGTCGCGCATCATCTCGCAGTTGCCGTGGTCCGCGGTGGCGAGCAGCACGCCGCCCTGCGCATCGACGGCGGCGACAAGGCGGCCGAGCCCGGCATCGACCGTTTCCACCGCCTTGATCGCGGCCTGCAGGTTGCCGGTGTGCCCGACCATGTCCGGGTTGGCGTAGTTCAGCACAATCAGGTCGTACTGGCCGGTCCCGATCGCCGCGACCGCCTTGTCGGTGAGTTCCGGCGCCGACATTTCCGGCTGCAGGTCGTAGGTCGCGACCTTGGGCGAGGGCACCATGATACGGTCCTCGCCGGGAAGCAGCGCCTCGCGCCCGCCGTTCAGGAAGTAGGTGACGTGGGGGAATTTCTCGGTCTCGGCCATACGCAACTGGCGCCGCCCCGCCCTGGATACGACTTCGCCGAGCAGGTCCTCGAGGTTCTGCGGTGCGAACAGCACGCCGAGCCGGTCGGCCAGGTCGTCGCTATAGCGGGTCATGGCGACCACGCCGGCAAGGTGCGGCGGCGTCTCGCGGGGGAAGCCCGAGAAGTCGACGTCCAGGATCGCGTTCATCAACTGCCGGATCCGGTCGGCGCGGAAGTTGAACGAGACGATGCCGTCGCCGTCCTGCATGCCGTCATAGCCGTGCAGCACGGTGGGCGGAACGAACTCGTCGGTGATGCCGGCCGCATATGCGATTTCGAGCACCTGGTCCGGATCCTGGTCGCGCGGGCCGTGCGCCGAGACGATGGCATTGTAGGCCATCTGCACGCGCTCCCAGCGCTTGTCCCGATCCATCGCGTAGTAGCGGCCGGAGATCGTCGCGAGCTGGACCTGGGGCGGCAAGGCCCGACGCAGCTCCGCCACATCGGCGCGGGCCGACTGCGGCGGCGTATCGCGGCCATCGGTGAAAATGTGGAACGCCACCGGCACGCCGGCATCGACCAGGATATGGGCAAGGGCCGCCGCATGCGTCTGGTGCGAATGCACGCCGCCCGGCGATACCAGCCCCATCAGATGCGCGGTGCCGCCGGTCTCGTGCAGCGACGCGATCAACGCACGCAGGGCAGGGGCCTGCGCCAGCGACCCATCCTCGACCGCCATGGTAATGCGCGGCAACTCCTGCATCACCACCCGGCCGGCGCCGATATTGAGGTGGCCGACCTCGGAGTTGCCCATCTGGCCCAGCGGCAACCCGACATCGTGCCCGCAGGTGCGCAGGAAGGCGCGCGGTCCCTGCGCCCAGAGCCGGTCGAAGTTGGGAGTTTCGGCCTGGGCCACAGCATTTTCGGTGCTGTCCTCGCGCCAGCCGAAGCCGTCGAGAATCACCAGCATCACGGGGCGCCTAGCCTGGCGGGTCGGGATGGTGGCTTGCATCGATGTCTCCTCGGCCGGTCGAACGACAGGTCGGGAGCGATTGTGCCATCAAACGCGGAGGCTGCGAACCGTGCGGATCGCCGCATCGGTTGCAGCCCCATCGAAGGCCGGAACGCTAGGCGGATGTCTTCGGACCGGTCGTCGCCGGGTCGTTCGGGCCGGTGCTGCCGCCGATCGATGGCGGATCGCTTGCCGGGAACGTATCCTCCAGCGTGTCGTCTTCCATTTCCTCGGTGGTCATCGGCATGTCGGTTTTCTTGTCGTCGTCCAAGGCCTGCCTCCTCTGATGGTCCCTCTGCCACAGCGCAGCCGGCGAACCCGGGTTGCGCCAGCGGTTGCGCGCCGGCAGGTACGGTCCAATCTTTCTATGGCAACGAACCGAGAGCACCCGCACATGAGCAGCTCGATCACGCCCGAGGCCTCCGCCAGCGAGACCGAAACTTTTGACGACGCCACTCTGCGCCAACGACTGACGCCGCAGCAGTACCATGTGCTGCGCGAGCACGGCACCGAGCGGGCTGGTACCAGCCCGCTGAACTACGAGAAGCGCGACGGCCTGTTCCACTGCGCGGTCTGTGACAGCGCCCTGTTCAGCTCCGACACCAAATATGAGAGCGGCAGCGGCTGGCCGAGCTTTTTCGCGCCGATCGAAGGCGCGGTCGAGAATCTGGTCGATACCAGCCACGGCATGCGCCGGGTCGAGGTGCTCTGCGCCAAGTGCAAGAGCCATCTGGGCCATGTGTTTCCCGATGGACCCAAGCCGACCGGCGAACGCTACTGCATGAACGGCGTGTCGCTGGCATTCGAACCAGCGGCAGGCTGACGGACGGCGGGGCCTACTGCAGGAAGCCCCAGCGCTCGGTAGCGGGTTCGGCCTGGGCCCAGTTCCAGCGTCCGGACCCGGTCTCCGCACATTCCGTCGTCACGTAGTCGGCGTGTCGATACCCGTCGACGACGGTGAAAACGATCTCGCGGCAATCGGCCAGCGGGTTCGGAATCAGCCCGGCAACCCGGAGCGTCCCGTGTGCATCGCCGAACGGCAGCACATGGGTGATGCGCCACTCGGCTGCCTGACCCACCTTCAGGTGGCCAGCTACCATGGCGATCGTATCCTGCTGCTCCTCCTGCTGCACCCGTGCGAGGTAGAGCACCAGCGCATCGACGGCCGCCTTGGTACCGAGCCCGGCCGCCGTGCCGACGAGCGGATTGATGCTCGCCGCCCCGGCCGCGACGCCGACCACCGCACCGGCGCCGCTGCCGATCGACCGGCATCCCTGCAACGCCAATACGGCCAGAACGATCGTCCCGAAGCGGGCTGCACCGCTCATTGCAGGGCGCCCCATCGAGACGTCGCCGGTTCGGCGGTAGCCCAGCGCCATGTTCCGTCGGTCTGGCAGACCGAGGCGGTATAGAAGCGTCTGGCGGGCTGCTTTTTCCGGACCTGGTCGACCGAGAAGACGATCTCCTTGCATGACAGGCCGGCCGCATCGCTGCCGATCAGCCGGACTACCGCCACTTCGCCGTGCTCGTTCGCCTCGATCGGGATGTCGTGGTCCACCAGCCATGGGCTGCTCCCACCGACTGGCAGCTTGCCCGCCGCCGAGGCGATCCGTTGCTGTTCGGCATGGTGCACGGTCTTTTCCAGCGCCTGCACCGCGGCCGATGCCACTGCCTGCGCGCCGAGGCCGATGCCGGTGGTCACTGCCGCATTGCTGGTGATTGCGTTGGCGACTGCCGCACCGCCGACGCCGGCACCAGCGGCGGACCCTTCCGTCAGCAACGACGAGCAGCCTGCCAGCCACACGCTCGACACGCTGATGGATGCCACGGCAAGCCAGGCCCGTCGCATTTCGTTCGAAACCGTCAAATGATCCCCCGTTCCCGGTCTTTCGACGATCGTGCCCGACCCGTCACGGTTTCGGCAACGGGACCGATGGCAATTTCGCGCGACGATGCTAGACGATGGAGATGGCAAGTTTTCCGAACGTCGTCGTCCTCGATCACCCGCTGGTGCAGCACAAGCTGACTCGTCTTCGTCAGGTCACCACCTCGACCGCGGGCTTCCGGCGGCTGACCCGCGAGATCAGCCTGCTGATGGCATACGAAGCAACCCGCGACCTGAAACTCGAGCCGGTCGAGATCGAGACGCCGCTCGAGCCGATGACCGCCACCATGCTGTCCGGCAAGAAGCTGTGCTTCATTTCGATCCTGCGCGCCGGCAACGGCATCCTCGACGGGATGCTGGATCTGGTTCCGGCCGCGCGGGTCGGACATATCGGCCTCTATCGCGACCCGGAGACGCTGGAGCCGGTCGAGTACTACATCAAGCTGCCCGACGATCTGTCGGAACGCTTCTGCATCGTCGTCGATCCGATGCTGGCGACCGGCCATTCCGCCGTCGTCGCCGTGACCAAGCTGAAGCAGGCCGGCGCGAAACAGATCGCCTTCGTCTGCCTGCTGTCTGTGCCCGAGGGTCTCGCGACTTTTACCGAAGCGCATCCGGACGTGAAGATCATCACCGCCGCGATCGATCGCGAACTGGACGAACACGGCTATATCCGCCCAGGCCTGGGTGACGCCGGCGACCGGTTATTCGGCACCAAGTAGCGGAACTGCGTCGAGCGATAGCGTTGCCCGCATCGTGAGTTACGCCGGCGTGGTCGCCTCCACCGCCGCGGGCAGGCCGGGGACCACGCCAGTATCGCCTACATCCTTGGCGCGCGCCAATGGACATGGCGGTTCAAGGTTGTTCCAGACGTAGCGACAGTCATCGACGATCTCGTTTTGGGACGTGAACACGCGGTTCGACCGCCTGTTGTCGCGCATGAATTGCCAGTTATTCGTTTGCGGGCCGAGCGCAGTGCGTTGATCGTACGGAGCCAACGATCTTGTGCCAGGCCTGGCCCAGCGTGGTGTGATCTTCATCCAGAGCGTCGACGTCCGCAGCTCGTCGCTGAGCATCTGCCTGGCGACGCTCCGCTTGTGCGGCGAACAGCCACTGCCACAGGTTAATGACGCGCCACCGCACGACGCCAAGGATTGTAGGAACGGGACCACTCTCGATCTGGGCCGGCAGGGCCACTCGTTACGAAAACTCCGACATGGACGTCCTCCGCCTCACTCCGCAGTCGGCTGGATCAAGCTCTGACAGAGTCGAAACCGGCTGGCACTACAGCACTGCATCAATACGCACTTGGTAGTCGCGCCGCACGTTCGACGATGGCGCGATCGGACGCATCACTGCGCGGAAGATCCTTTTTTAAACTTGCATCGTAACGACGACTGTATACGATACACGATAGCACAAGGATGCCTGATCGTATGATACTTCGAAGTAAGTTTCGTCCTGTCTGGCCGCTCGTCATGCTGAGTAGCGTAAGCATTCTTGGAACGGTAAGTGTTGCGAACGCTCAAAGTGCTGCGCTTCAAGCCAGTCAGGTCGCGAGTTCGCCGCAGACTTCCATATCCAGTCATGCAAATACCGATTCGGCATCGAAGGTGCTTGCCGCCATAGCCCCTGAGTCCGCGGCGGAGAACGTGACCGTCGTCGGGTCCGCGTTGAGCCTGTCGAGCGGGCAAAACGCGAACCCCGTGCAGATCGTCACAGCCAAGGACATTCAGCAGACCTCCGCCGTTACGTTGGGCGACTATCTACAGAGGTTGCCGTCTATCGGATCGTCGGCACAGCAGAACACGCAGCCGAACGGCGGCGTCGGCATGTCCTGTACCGACATACGCAACCTCGGCACCAACCGGGTTCTTGTCCTCGTCGATGGCAAACGGCAGGTCCAAACATTCGGCAATGGCGGGTCCTGCGTCAACCTGAACTCCATCCCGATCGACCAGATCGCCTCTGTCGAGATCCTGAAGGATGGCGGCTCCGAGCTCTACGGTGCCGATGCGGTATCGGGCGTGATCAACATCAAGCTCCGTCACGATATGACGGGGGGCGGCGTGAACATCCGTGGTGGCATCAGCGACACGGGTGACGGCCAGATCGGGAAACTGTCTGGATTCAAGGGCGTCGATTTCGATCAGGGCCGCGGCAACATCACGGTGTTCGGCCAGTACATGACGACCAGCGGCGTTCTTCAGCGGGATCGTGACTGGTCCAAGAGCCCGTGGCTTTCGGATACCCAGATCGGCGGGATGTCGAGCTCCGGCAGCGCCCTGACCGCGAACACTCGTGTCCTCGATCCGGATGGAGCCTTCAATCTCATCAGCAATGGGACCGGCGGTGGCGCGAGTGGACTTCGCAACTTTTCGTCGTCGGACAACTACAACACCGGTAGCCGCCAAAGTCTGACATCAGGGCTGCAGGAGTCCAACTTGAGTGGCGACGCGCGCTACGATATCAACGACCATCTCGGCCTCTATGCCAGTGCACGCTATACTCACCAGACCGGCTCGAACATCATGGCGCCGCTCGGAATTACGGGCGCGGCATTTCCCTCCACGTTGCTGTCGTCGATCGTTCTCCCGGCAGGCAGCCCCTATAATATCTGGGGCAAGGACGAGGATCTCTACAGACGATTCACCGAACTTGGCGATCGGCGCTTCAGTGAAGCCTACGACACCACTCAGATCATCGGCGGCGCAAAGGGACGCATCGTTGGTAACTGGAACTATGATGCGTCCATGACCTATGGTGCCAGCCGTACTACGATCCAGACGGAGAACCTGGTCAACTACAAGCATCTCCTGGAAAGCCTGGGCGACGACCAGCTCGATCCTTCGAACAGCAGCAGTGCCGTCGTTTACAACTCCGCTGTCTGCAAGGCATCGGCTGGCTGCCAACTGATGAATCCGTTCTCCCCGATAAATCAGTCGGTGGCGAACTACCTGCGCGCTACGCAAATCGATCACAGCATGTATCAGATGCGTGACTTCAACCTCCGAACGATGAACAACAATGTCATTGCCATGCCTTACCAGGGTGGCGGCCATCTCGGGCTGGCAGCCGGTATCGAGCATCGGAGCGAACAGGCAAATTATTCACCGGACCCGCTTGCACTGAACGGCGATCTCGGCGGCGGTTCAAGCTATACGGGCGGCGGCTACGACACGACGGAAGCCTATATCGAGGGCAAGCTTCCGCTGCTGCAGAACGTATTTCTGGCCAAGGATCTGACCGTCGATGCACAAGGGCGTTGGTCCAACTACAATACGTTCGGCAACACCTATAACTGGAAGGCCAGCATCAACTGGGCTCCGATCGCCGATATCAGGTTTCGAGCCACCCTCGGAACATCGTTCCGTGCCCCATCGGTTTCCGAGCTCTATGCCGGACGCGGCCTCGGTTACTACGGCGGCGAGGATCCGTGCGCGCAGGCGACATCCTACGGAGCCGCTGCCGCCAGGGTAATCGCGACCTGCAAGGCGAGCGGCATCGACACGACTAAATTCGTCAACGCCAACTCCCATACCCTCCCGCTGCTTGGCGGCGGTAATCCTCAACTCCAGCCCGAGCAGGGACGGACCTATACGATCGGCACCGTCATCACGCCGCGCTGGATCCCGGGTCTTGCCGCGACCGTCGAGTATTGGCATTACACCGTGAAGAACACGATCGGGACGCTGAACGGGCAGTACATCGTCGACCAGTGCTACACGGGAGCCGATACATCCTATTGCCGGTTCATAGCGCCACGCAGCTCATCCGGGCAGCTCAAGCAGATCGATACCACGAACCAGAACATCGGCGGCCTGCGCACCAACGGCATCGATTTCGATCTCAATTATCGGGTCAGGCTGACATCTTCGGATGTCCTGACGTTGAGCAACAATTTCCAGGAAGTGATCGGCTACACCCAACAGAATGTTGCCGATGGCCCCTGGTCCAATTATGTTGGCCGGCTATTCTACCAGAGTGGGACGGGCAACCCGCGTGTTCGCGACTATGCGACGGCGAGCTTGCAGCACAATAATCTCTCGCTAACCTACATGATGAGCTACACCGGTGGCATGAAGTATAATAACGGCAGCGACGATGTTTCCTGCTCTGAATTCAGTTATTGCAAGGTTCCCGGTATCTTCGCGCATGACGTCACGGTCGATTATCGGTTCGATAAATGGAACCTGGAAGCCGGCGTGAACAACATTCTCGACAAGCGTCCGCCTTTTATCCCTGGTAGCGGGATCAATACGGCCGCCGGCTTGTATGCCAGCGAAATCATCGGCCGCTATATGTTCGCCGAAATCGGCGTCCGTTTTTGAACTGCATAGGGAAGAATACTTTCGTTTCCGGACGAGCGTTCAGGAATCTTCTGGCTACCAGATACCAGGTAATCGACCTTGTTACACGACTGCTCCTTGTAACACCGGGGTAGTCGTATATCATATTTATACAAACTATAGCTCCGGATTTTGTTTATTATGCGCAGGCTTCTGCCAGGGACAGTGGTCCTCGCACTTCTTTCCATAGCATCGCCAGGTCAGGCACAGCCTGCTCTAAATGCCGATACGGCCTTTACCCGGATATACCAGAGCGAATGGTCGTGGCGGCAGTCTCAGAGGCTGGCCCAAGACGAAGACGACCCGACGGGCGTGGCGCCGCAACTGCCCAATGTAGATGCGGCAACCCAGCAGGCGCACCTCGCCTACTGGGCCGACATCATACGTCAGCTCGAAAGGCTCGATTCAAAGGCGCTTTCTCAAGAAAACCAGTTAAACTACGCAGTCTACAAGGCGCAGATACAGGTTAAGCTGAACGAATTGCAGTTTCGTGAATACGAAAAGCCGTTGACCGGCGATACTGCCTTCTGGATGGAGATCAACTCGACTGCGCGTGATCCGCTCAAGACGCTCGCGGATTACGACAATTTCCTGTCGCAGATGAAGGACATCCCACGCTACTTCGCGCAGCAGATGGATAACATGCGTGCGGGCTACAAGCGTGGATTCACGCCCCCACGTGTGACCCTTCAGGGACGTGACGCCTCCATCGTCTTGGTGGCAAATGTGAAGAGCCCGCAGGACAGTATCTTCTTCAATTCGTTCATGCATTTCCCGGAAGCGATTCCGGTCGATCAGCAGGCGCGTTTGCGCGCAGCGGCAATCGACACCATCGAGCACTCGGTGACTCCTGCGTACAAGAGCCTGCTTCGCTTCTTCGACGAGGAGTACGTATCCCACGCTCGGACGAGCCTTGGGGCAAACACGCTGCCGGATGGCAACGCCTATTACCAGTCGAAAATCCTGGAGTTCACCACCACGACCCTGACGGCGGCGCAGATCCATCAGGTCGGCCTGGACGAGACGGCTAAGATCCATGCCGAGATGCTGGTGACGATGCGCCAGACCGGCTTCAAGGGCGATTTCCCGGCGTTCCTGCATTTCCTGCGTACCGATCCGCGCTTTTATGCGAAGACACCAGACGAACTGCTCAAGGACGCTGCCTGGATCGCCAAGGAGTTCGACGGCTGCGCGTCGCGCTACTTCGGCTTCCTGCCGCGCACGCGCTTCGCCATCAAACCGGTCCCGGCCGACGAGGCGCCATTCTATACCTCGGGCCGGGGCGGCCCCGGCGTTTACCTGGTGAACACCTACGACCTTCCATCGCGCGCGCTCTATTCGCTACCGGCCCTGACGCTGCATGAGTCGGCGCCCGGCCATGCCTTCCAGATGCCCATCGCGATAGAGGACAAAAGCCTGCCACCGTTCCGCCGCGCCTATATTTCGGCTTTCGGCGAGGGATGGGCAGTCTATGCTGAGCGGCTCGGCTCGGAAATGGGCATCTATCACACGCCATACGAGACGTTTGGCATGCTGAGCTACCAGGCTTGGCGCGCGGCGCGTCTGGTGGTCGATACCGGAATCCACACGCAGGGCTGGACGCGGGAGAGGGCGCAAGGCTACCTGCGCGACAACACCGCCCTGTCCGACCACGAGATCGAAACCGAGGTGGATCGCTACATCTCCTGGCCAGGTCAGGCGCTGTCCTACTATCTCGGCGAAATGTCGATTTGGAAGGAGCGGCACAAAGCGGAAGCGGCACTCGGTTCGAGATTCAACATTCGCGCCTTCCATGACGCCATACTGCAACTCGGTTCCGTACCGCTGCCGGTGCTGGAACAGCATATGGATGCCTTCATCGCAGGTGGCGGTGTCGGGCCTCATCCCGAACTGGAGTAGTAATTTCTGCTGATTGGGGTCGGGCGGCGCTGCTTGCTAAGCCGGATGGACAGAGATCTGTCGGATCTCGGGCCAGTGCTTCTATCTCTGGTCGGACCGCGAACTCCTTGCCGACGGTACGGCGGAACTGCCAGCTAAGCGGTGTTGAAATGATCGGGAATGGGACAAGTTCGTGGCGTCCGGCGGCGCGAGTCCTATCCCGCTCAGGGGACAGTTGGAGTTGCTTTCATCGATGATCGTTCGTGCTAAATATATCAACCGTTGGATGATCAGGTCCGTCGGTCACGCGCTTTTCCCTTTGTTCTTGTTGTCGACTCCGGTTGCGTTGGCAGCGGCACCGAACGAAGCAGCTTATGAGCACGCACTCCATTTACGTGACGACTGGATCTACCTGACGCGCGATGTCTCGGGTCCTGCAAATTGGACCAGCGACAGTACAAACTTCGTCTACCGCGCGACCGTGGCCGGAGGCTTCGCCTTCGTCATGGTCGATGCGACGAGCCTCGCCAAATCCGCACCCTTCGATCAGGCGCAGATCGCGACGGCCCTCGGCGCTGCCACCGGGCAGCATTACAACCCGTTACGGCTGCCTTTCGACGAGATGCGGTTCAATAACGACAGGACATCGATTATCTTCGACATCGACGAGACGGGATGGCAATGCGTTCTGGCGACCGCTCGATGCTCGAAATCGCCCGACACCGGCAACCGCCCACGTGGGTTCGGCGTGGTGCGGGATCTCCGCTTTCCTGCAGAAAATAGCCCGAAGCCTTCGCCCAACGGTAAATGGGAGGCGTTCGTCCAGGACAACAACCTGGTGGTCCGGCAGCACAACGGCACGCGATCTATCACGTTGAGCCTCGATGGCACCGCAGGCAATTTCTATGATCCGGAAACTTTGCGCTGGTCTCCGGACTCGCACCGAATCATGATCTATCGCGTGCGTCCTGGCTATTCGCGTTTCGTCACCCGTGTCGAGGCTGCGCCGGAAGGCAGCCTTCAGCCCATGTTGCGCACGCAACTCTATCCCAAACCCGGCGACGCGGTCGACCAGGAACAACCTGTCCTGTTCGACCTGGATACGCATCGCGAGACCGTGGTATCGGACGCGTTGTTTCCGGAACCGTACGAGCTGTCGGCGCCGCGCTGGCGTATCGACAGCCGCAGCGTCGCCTTCGACTATATCCGGCGCGGCTTTCAGCAGGCGCGCGTGATCGCGGTCGATGCCGCCACCGGCGAGCCCCACGCCGCTGTCGAGGAAGATGAGAAAACCTTTGTCTATTCCGACCGCCGATTTGCGCACGATGTCGGGGGACTTGGCAAAGAGATTATCTGGGCGTCGGAACGGGATGGCTGGAACCATCTCTACCTGATCGATGGCGAGACCGGTCAGGTGAAGAACCAGATCACCAGGGGACACTGGTTGGTGCGTGACGTCATCAAGGTCGACGACGTGAAGCGGCAGATCTGGTTCGTCGGCAGCGGCATGAACCCGGGTGAGGACCCATATTTCCGACACGCCTATCGGATCGACTTCGATGGCAGTCATTTGGTCGCGCTCACGCCGATGAATGCCGACCACGAGGTCCGGCTTGCGCCTAATATGATGATGTTCGTCGATACGTATTCGCGGGTCGACCTTCCCAGCGTCAGCGAGCTCCGGCGTGCAGGCGATGGTTCACTGATCGCGACAATCGCAAAGGGGGACGATCGTGCCCTGCTTGCAGCGGGATTTCGGCCGCCGGAGGTATTCGTCGCCAAGGGACGTGATCATCTCACCGACATCTGGGGGATCGTCGTGCGTCCACAAAATTATAATCCACGCAAAAAGTATCCTGTTATCGAGAACATCTATGCGGGTCCACATGGAAGCTTCGTGCCTAAGAATTTCTGGCCATTTGGCTACCATTCGGGCGGCGACAAGGTCGTCGGCATGCAGGAACAGGCCGATCTTGGCTTCATTGTAGTACAGATCGACGGCATGGGAACCGCAAACCGATCCAAAGCCTTCCAGGACGTTGCCTGGAAGAACCTGCAGGATTCCGGGTTTCCTGACCGTATCCTGTGGCACAAGGCGATGGCCGCCCGTGATCCGTCTTACGATATCAGCCGGGTCGGCATCTATGGAGGTTCGGCGGGCGGCCAGAGCGCGCTGAACGCGCTGCTGTTCCACCCGGACTTTTATAAGGCGGCGGTCGCCTATGCCGGCTGCTACGACAATCGCATGGACAAGATCAGCTGGAACGAGCAGTGGCTCGGCTGGCCGGTCGATGGAAGTTATGCGGCCGCGTCGCGCGTAGCCAACGCTTGGCGCCTGCAGGGCAGACTGCTGATGATTGTTGGTGAGCAGGACGAAAATGTCGATCCTGCATCGACGATGCAGGTGGTGAACGCGCTGATCAAGGCGAACAAGGACTTCGACCTTCTGGTTGTGCCGGGTGGCGCACATACGGTCGGGCGCTCGACCGGCCCCATCGAGTATGTCGAGCGACGCCAGTTCGGCTTCTTCGTCCGTAATCTTCTGGGGGAGCCTTCGCCGGACTGGAATGCGGCCGGAGCGGCGGCACCCTTGGAAAGCCATGATCAGCTTCAGTGAGCATGCGCAAACCTGCTCGAGAGCACGATGCCGAAGGAAATTCGGTTACTCGTCGTGCGATGCACATGATCGTGCGCTCTATATCTGTCGTCCGGGCCCGGTTATCGCGGCAAGGCGGTTAAACCTGTAGATATAATTCAGAATTGCCGATCCCTACCGGACCCCTCGCTAGCCGGCGAAGTATCTTCTCCGGCAAGAAAGCTTAGAAAGACAGGTTTATTCTTCCATAGTAGAAGCCGCCGTCGATGCCGACCTGCGAAACGACGTCATCATAGACCGGCACTCCAAGATAGCGCGTTTGCTGAGGGATCCGGGTTGGATGTGTGTTGAACAGATCATTGGCGCCGATCGCGAGGTGCACGCCCGGCGTGATCTGCACTCCCACTTCCAGATCGGTGATGAATCGCGGTTTCGCAGTGAAGGGATAGAAGACGGAATTCGACTGGTAGTTGGGTCCTTCCTGATAGGTCATCTCGTCCTTGACCTGTCCCCACCGGGCCTCCCGCAAGGTAGCGTCATATCGTCCGAGCTTCCAGAAAGCCGAGAGGATGATTTTGCTGCGCGGTGACGCCGTGGTCAGGTAGCCGACATCCTGTGCGTTCAGCAGGGGATTCCCGTTCTGGTCGTTCGAGATGTGGCGAATAGTCGTGCGGTTCAGGTCGACCGCGCCATTCCAGACGACATGGCCGAAGCGCCCAAGCGACGTCGGGTAGTTCGCCGTGAGATCGAGCCCTTGTGTGCGGGTGCTGGCTCCGTTCTGGAAGAATTGCGCACCGACCGTGTTTGGATCCAGGTTTGCGGGCAGGCTGATGCCTTGCGATTCAAGCGCGGCAAGCGCATCCGGACCTTTATATGTGCCACCTTCGATAATCCGGTCCCGGATGTCGATCTGATAGACATCTACCGCGACGTGCAGACTTTTTATCGGCTCGGCGACGATGCCGGCGTCCAGGTTCGTCGAACGCTCGGGCTTCAGTGGTTTTGCCCCGAGATAACGCGCGGCAGCGGAGTTCACCGCCACCTGTCCAGTTGCGTAGCTCGGTGAAACAGCAATATTCGTGTAGTTCTCTTCTGCGAGAGTAGGCGCCCGGAAGCCGTTGCTGATCGTCGCACGGGCTGCGAGCCGGGGCGTGAAATCGTCCTGGCCGACAGCTTGCCGGTCTCGATGCTGCCAGCATCGGTATAGCTTTCGTACCGACCAGCAAGATCGATGTCGAGCTTGTCGGTCACCTTGGTTTCGAGGTCTACGTAGCCTGCGTAAACATCGCGGCTATGGTTTCCGGCATCTCCGGGCCGTAGTCCGACAAGAGATTGGGTGCCACTTC
Organism: Janthinobacterium lividum; assembly: GCA_050954785.1. Lineage (GTDB taxonomy): Bacteria > Pseudomonadota > Alphaproteobacteria > Acetobacterales > Acetobacteraceae > Lichenicola. The sequence goes on from JBPBQO010000109.1 coordinate 38,118, forward strand.
CGTAATAGGTGGCCGGTGATCCAGCACCGAGATTGTAGTTGTCGTAACGATGTTCGGCGCCGAACGCGAGATGGATCGGGTGACGCAGTATGGGAACGTTGATGTCGCGAGAAAGATCTAGATTATTCGTCCATTGCCCGTTGCTATAATTAATGACGTTGAACTTGGTGGGTGTGGATCCAGTGGCATGGTAGAGGTCGACGTTGGCGGAGTTGTAGATACCGACATTGTCGACGTCTGATCCGTACGCGGTCGACAGATCCCATTTGAACCGAGAAAGTCGTCACCGGGCAGGCCGACGGTCGCCTGGTAGTCGTTCTCCTCGATTGTCTCGGTCGGCGTGAAGCCGCCTGGGAAGACCTCGGGTAGAACCGAAGGAAGCCGGTAATTTTCGAAAACTTCCCCGTGCCGGTGGGCATAGGTGAGGTTGCCATACAGTTCGATGCCGCTCGTCAGCTGCTCACCAGCCTCGATCGCAAGAGACTCCCGAGTGCTCTCCGGCTCGGCAAATGCAAGATTGCTATGCGTGCCGGTCCGATTATCATCGGCACCGCGATCGATGTCTTCCAGCCTCCTCTTTCCCAACCTCGCCTTCGCGCGGCGATGCAGGAGAATAGTTATGCGTGAAAGTCAGACCTGTCCGCAGTCCGCCGCTGATACCGTCGTCGTGGTTCTCCAACCGCTGAAGACCGGCGATAGAATCACGGTGCCGTCGGGCCGCCCTGTCGCTGTGGGCGAGAGTTATGAGCCGACCGTATTCGGCACCGTACCCGGTGCAGCTCGATTGGAGTTAATGACCGAGACGGGGTCGGGGCATTATACCGGCAGCGAGATCCACAGGTCGGGCGACAATGAGTTCGTTGCCTGGCAAATCAGCGCGTTGATTTAACCATGCTGGTCGCTATCGGCGAATGCATGGTCGAGATCGCGCCTGCCGGAGACGGTAATTACCAATTCGGTTACGCTGGCGACACGTTCAATGCTGCCTGGGCCTGCAAGATGCTGTCGCCGGCGGACGATGCGGTTCGCTATGTAACGGCCATTGGAACTGATTGGATTTCCGATCAGCTCCTGGAGTTCGTGGCGGGATCCGGACTTGATCTGTCGGCCGTGACACGAGACCCAGCGCGGTCCGTTGGTCTTTATGCCGTCAAACTCGATAACGGCGAACGGAGCTTTGCCTACTGGCGCTCGGGATCCGCAGCAACGGCTCTCGCCGACGATACCGACTTCCTCGAATCGTCTCTGCAAGGGGCCAGTCACGCGCTTTTCTCCGGCATAACCTTGGCCATCCTCCCGCCGAACGGTCGGAGGAACCTGTACCAGGCTTTATCGAAGGCACGTGACCGCGGCACCAGGATCGTTCTGGATTCTAACTATCGTGCGAGGCTGTGGCCATCGGCGGCAATGGCGCGAGCGGAGCTGACAAAATTCTCCGAGATTAGCGATTGCGTTCTTCCCAGCTTCTCGGACGAGGCAGAGCTGTTCGGGGATACGAATCCGGAAATGACGGCCGACAGGTTCGCGGATCTTGGTGTCGACGAAGTCATCGTCAAGAATGGTTCGGCGCCTGCGCTGTGCGTATGGGGCGAGCACAGGGAGTTCGTGCCTTCCATCCTAGTCGACCAGGTCGTCGACACCACCGGCGCGGGCGACGCTTTCAACGGAGCATACTTAGCAGCGCGGTCCCAGGGTATGGTCCCATCAGTGGCGGCGGCCTTCGCGCATGACGTTGCTGCGATATCGGTGCAGACCCGGGGAGCGCTGATCCCGCGGGATACGCGGCAACGTCTCGTTGGTCGGACACGTTAGGAGTGTGACATTGATGGATCTCATGGACGTGTTGACCGCGAGCAGAACCGTCATACCAGTGCTGACGATTCCACGGGCATCGGATGCCGTACTTCTCGCAAGGGCGTTGGTTAGGGGCGGCATACGTATACTGGAGGTCACACTGCGGACCGCCGCTGCTGCCGAAGCCGTGGCACTCATCCAAGCTGAGGTGCCGGAAGCGATCATCGCCCTCGGTACGCTGACGACCGAGGCGGATGTCGCTCTCGCTCACAGACTGAACGTCGGACTATGCTTCAGTCCCGGGGCGACGCCTGCGCTGCTGAAGGCGGCACGCGATGCGCGAATGACGTTCGTCCCGGGTGTCCAGACCGCGTCCGATTTGATGATGGCTGCGGAGTTTGGCTATCATGTGGTCAAGTTCTTCCCTGCCGTACCTGCCGGTGGGCTGGCGGCGCTGAAAGCTTTGGCAGCTCCGTTCCCGCGAACCAGATTCTGTCCGACCGGCGGAATCGACGAGTCCTCGATGCAGCAATGGCTCTCCTTGCCGTACGTCTTCGCGGTCGGTGGTTCCTGGCTGGCGACGCCGCAAGATCTTGAGCAATGCAACTGGTCCGCCATCGAGCATAAAGCCGGGCGGGTCAGGGACCTCCTCTCGGCGTGCTCTCGATGATCTCGTCGGACAGCTAGGCGATGGGCCGGGTCGGCGAAGTCATCATCCGGACCTGGCAGACGGCGCATAAGATGAAGCAGCAGCGGGGCGCGCTTCCCGGCGACGGGGATGCGGACAATGCGCGGGCGAAACGCTACATCGCCAAATACACGATCAACCCGGCGATCGCGCACGGGATCAGCCACGAGGTCGGCTCGATCGAACCCGGCAAGCTTGCGGATCTCGTGCTGTGGCATCCTGCGTTCTTCGGCGTGAAGCCGGATCTCGTCATCAAGGGCGGCGCCATCGTCCATGCCCTGATGGGCGATCCGAACGCATCGATCCCGACGCCGCAGCCGGTGCATGGCCGCATGATGTTCGGCGCACTCGGCGGCGCGCTGGCCGCGACCTGCATCACCTTCGTCTCCAACGCCGCCCTGGAAGACGATATCGGCCGGAAACTCGGCCTGAAACGAATGCTGTCGGCAGTCCGGAATACGAGAGGCGGGATCGGCAAGCGAAGCATGATCCATAACGACGCGATGCCGATGATCGAGGTCGATCCGGAAACTTATGAAGTGCGGGCGGACGGTGTGCTGCTGACGTGCGAACCAGCGGTGGAATTGCCCATGGCACAGCGGTATTTCCTGTTTTGATCAGGGTCACGGTGGTCCTGCCGGCAGGACATTGGGATCCGGCGCGCGAAGTCGATCGACTCGTCGCCGATCATGACGGGCGGTTCCGGAGACGTGTTTTGATGCAGGGGACAAGGGGCCTCGAGTTCCTCCTGGATCTCGAGACCGCGCGTCACCTGTATGAGGGCGACGGGCTCCTGCTTCCGGACGGAGCAATCGTGCGCGTGACGGCGGCGCACGAGGCACTTCTCGAGATCCGGGCGACGAGCATGACGTTGCTGCTCCAACTGGCCTGGCATCTCGGCAACAGGCACCTGGCCGCATCCATCGAGACCGACCGGATCCTGATCCGGAACGACCATGTCATCGCCGCGATGGTTCGTAGGCTGGGCGGACTGGTCCAGGAAATCGATGCGCCCTTCGATCCACAGAGCGGCGCCTATCATGAACAGGACAGCCGGACCGTGCACAGTCATGCGGACGGACATCATGAGCACGGCGGTCATGGACATACCCACGATCACTGACAGCCAGCTCGTAAGGCTGATGGTGTGGCTGTCGCCGTCGTTCCCGACCGGCGCCTTCGCCT
>JBPBQO010000110.1:0-40635 GCA_050954785.1 Janthinobacterium lividum
GATAGTGCCGACAGCGGGCGAAGAAGTGAGGGCTACGCTGGTGCCCCCCGCGCGCATATGCGAGTAGTAATCGCCTTCCGGATAACGCGCGCCGACGACAATATTTACGCCGTCCAAGGGACGGGTTGTATCAATCGAGCAGCTGACCTGGCTTGAGTTCTTGATATAGAACTGCGCAACGCGACCAGCAAAGGAGATGGCGCGGCTCGCCTCCGCGCCGGTCCGCCCAAAAGAGCACAGGTCGAACGTGGGGAATTGATGGACGTAATCGCCGGCGACAGTGCCAGTCCACAACTTCAATCCTACGCCACCGCAGTTCTCAACCTTCACTTCCATGAACCGGGCTTCAAACAGCCCACCCGAACCGTTAACCGGGCCTGTAGCCTCAAAGTAGAAACAGTCGGCTCCGGTCACGCCGTTACATCTGATGTAAAGCCCGAAGAAACGGCAGTCGGGTACGGGGCCAGAAGCCAGCGTGAATAGCGGGTTGGCCGAACCCGGATTCTGGTAGATGGTCGACCCGCGCGTCTTATCGCCACCAGCAATCGACAGCGAATAGTTGACCAGCATACCGCCAGGACCGTCCCACATCACGGCACCAGGGCTGAGTAGCAGCGGACGAGCGATGAACGTCGCCAGCGCGGACGCGGCGTTGATCGTGGTGATGTTGTTGGTCGCGTTCGGGTTGTAAGTGTCACGCGACGTCTCGGCGTCGTGCAGAACGCCAAACCATCCGGTGAGCATTGGACCCTGCTGAACGCGGATCCAGCATCCCGCCGTGGGCGCGAACAGCGTAGAGGCGATGTAGACGCCCTGCTGTGGGTCGTGCGCGATCGCAGCGGAGTAGTCGCCAAGCGACCAGCGGAAGTCACCCGAGCGCAAGCCGTCGACCAGCGTTGCGCGGGCGTTCGTGATGGGCGATGCGGCAATGGCAGCGCGGCTGGTGTAGGTATTGTTGGCGGGGCCGGTTGGGCCTTGCGTTGCGTTCTTCATCTGCGCGACGGTCGCAGCGTCCGTATCCGCAACGCCGTCCGCCAAGCTACCGATGGTATTGCCATTCAAGGCGAGCGGCCCCAACATCCCGCCGCGACCATCTCGTGCCAACGACGTTGTTAGCGCGGTGGCGATATCGGACATAGCCGGATTATGCTGCTCGACGAGCACCGTATCGCCCGCAGCAACGAGCGTTCCGGCGGGGAGGCTGTAAACGCCTTGGGTGTTGCGAGGGATAGCTTTTACTCCACATCCGCTTGCACAGATGCGGGTGAAGTTGGTTCAGCCCCGCTGGTTGCCGTCCGGTATAGCCGAGACGCGGGATAGCGGCAAGGCGGGCGGCGTGCTACCTTGTCGGGTATGCACTGGACACAAATAGCTGCACTCTTTCTAGCCGGGATTATTGTCGCCGGTATCCGCCATTGGCACCATCGCAACGACCCCGACTATTGGAATTAACGGTCTACTCCGTATCCAAGCGCCAAGGGTGCCACCGCCGCGCTACCGATCTGCGAGTTATCGATTAGCGAGCTGCCAATGCGGCGTAGCGCGTCGGGACGATCAACCAAGGCGCGTTGCAGCACGCGTCCACCAGACCGCGACGATGCAGCCGCCAGCGCCCCTAGCACTAGCGCGGAAGTGGGTATGCCGCCACCCTCATCATGTGCGCCCGAAAGCGCCTCGTATCCAGCGCCGCCGCTTAGCACGCTCGGCAAAAGCATAGCCGCGATGCGATCGGCCGAACCCGAATTGCCGGTGGTGGAAGGCAACACCTCTTGGCCGTAGCGCATGAGATCGGTGACATTCTGGCCCTGCGCAGCCGCCGCTTTGCCGCCGAAGTTCTTGGTGTTCGACGTGACGGCGCGGATCGACTGCGCCGGCGTATAGATGCCACCGTTGTTAACGGCGGTGATCGCCGCATCGTTTAGCGGCGCCATGCGGGCGTAAGCTGCGTTGGCGTTAGTCAGTCCTTGCGCGGCCTCTGGCGCCTGCCGAGCAAGGAGCGAACTAATCGCATCGTCGACATTGCCGGTTTCGTTCGATGCGAGCCGACCCATGGCGCCTTCGCCGCTGAAATCGGACCCAGCCTGCCTCACCGCTTGCAACGCAGCCTGAGCGGTGTCGCCGTTCAGAGTACCGCCAGGGCCGAAGAGTGGTCCAACTTGGCTATCCATTACGTGGCCGAACTGCTCGCCTTGAACGGGAATCGCCCGGCCACGAGTCATCGCACCACCCATGTCGGCCATGAACGGGGCATCGGCGGTAACGTTCACGTTTGCGAGTGCGTCACGATACGCCTGCGAAACTTGCCCCTGAGCCGAGCCGATTGCGGCCTGCCCCGTGCCGGTGACAGCTCCTCCAATCGGGTCGAGGGCATCATTGATCGTTTCACGCACGTAAGCCTGCCCCGCGTCTGCGCGACGAGCACCGATTAGCGCATCCAAGCCGGGCAAGCTCTCCAGCTTGTTCATCTGACGTCCAATGAACCCGCGGTTTCCGAGCGTCTGTCCAATGGTAAGCGGGATACCCCGGTCGGTGAGATACTGAACGGCTGGGTCAACGACGCCACGCACAGCGGCGCCAGCCCCGCGTGCGATAGCACCGCCCGCCACGTTGCCCGCCAGACCCGTAGCGGCGCCCGTGAGGAGTCCGGCAATGCGATTGTCATTGTCCTCGCCCGAACCTAGAATGCCGCCGTAGAGTGCGTCGCCAGTCGCCGCAGCGCGAGCGCCGGTACCGACAAGCAAACCGCCGATCCTAGACCCGGCACCGATCGCTTCCGCCGCCCGACCGATCGGCAACATGGCCGCCGCAGCACCGGACGCGCCGCCAAGAATTGAAGCTAGCGGATGATCGCGAGCGGCAACGTCCTTCGCCATCTGCGTCTGCGCCCCGGTCAACTCGTCCAGATAACCACCGGTTACACTGTCCAGCGCGTTCAAGGCAAACGACCCCGCTGCGCCGCCAGCTTTCGACCCGGCGAACTGAGTTTTGAGGTCGTTGTCTACGGTCCGGGTAGCGTTGCCGAACCCTCCTGTGTATTCCGGGTGCGCTTTGGCGTAGGCGATAGAACTGGCATAGTTTGCCGCCTGATCGGGCGGGATCGCCTGGAACCCACCTGACGTCAAATCGGCGTTTACGTCAGCAAGCGAACGGCCACGGCGCGCGCCATCATTGATGATCGCATTCGCAGCTACGATCGGGACGGTACGCGTTGCGCCAGATGCGATCGTACCGCCACTGTCGCCGCCGTTACCGCCGCCTTGTGGTGCAGTAGGCGGAGCTGGAGGTCCGCCATTCGTTCCCGATAGAGCAGGCGCGGCAGACATGCCGAAGCCCGGCACATACGGCTTGTCGCCCTTGTGCGTTCCGTCCGGCAATACGTCCTTGACGTCCAGATTGGTGTAATAGTCGAGCGACTGATGGGCCTCAGGCGAAAGATACGTCTTGATATCGAAGTCAGGTCCTAGGATGCGCTTGCCCTTCGTATCCAGCTGAGAAAGCTTGGATCCGTAGAAATCAACGTCGCCTTTCAGGGCGCCATACATCTGCTCAGGGGACGCATTTAACGGAATCTCGCCTTTCGACTCCGCGCGTTCTGCGCCCACGCTCTGACCATAGGCGGAAGCATTCTCCTTGGAAAACTTGCTGAGTTCGCTTTCAGCGGTGCCTGCTGCTGGAGTTCGAAAGACATTCTGGTTGATCGCATTACCGACGCCATCAAGAACGCCAGCAATACCGTTATGGTTGTTTAGGTTGCCGAGATAGCCGCGAAGCTTGTACGCATGGCCCATGGCGGTACCTGCGGCATCTAGCGCCAGTCCGTCTTTACCTCCCACTACGTTCTTAAAAAAATCTGACCGCTGCTGGAATGTGGTAGCGGAAAAGCTAGGGTCGTAATTCACTGCCTGCTGAATAAGGGGCAACATCGTCTTAGACGCAATGCTGCGCTGCCCAGCTGGCAGCTGACCCTGGACAAGAGCTTTGATAAGCGACTGCTGCTGAGGAGGCACATGAAACTTATCGAAATAAGCCTGCCCCCTCAAACCAGAGGTAGGCGAAAAATTGGGAACCGGCGTATGGTCTTCATTATACTCAGCGATTTTCTGCCGTCGCTGAGTGTTTTCCAGCTCAATAGCCTGCAACTCAGCCTGCGACTTAGGCGCCGCCACGTCGGCCGCAGCTCCTTCAATGCGCGATCGACTGGCAGCGGTGGACACTTCAGAACCGATCTTGGGATCGGCAAGCTTCGTCACGATACCACCGCTCGAATGCGCAGCCGTCACCAGCACCGGACTTGCCGGGTTGGTAACGTCCCAAATATTGCCGGCCTCGTCGCGTGCGTGCTGCGCCATTATGCTCCCAATCTCCGAACGATGTTCTCGGCGTAGGCGGTTGTCTTTGGCCCCCACAGATCACGGTTAGGACCTCCGTGATAGTAGCGCAGGGCATCGTAAACGTTGCCTGTCGCGTTCAATGCTTGATCCAAATATCCCTTGCCGATCAAATGTTGATAGCTGGCAGCCTCAGGCGAGGTACCGGTCATCAAGTCGGGACGATATGGCACGGCAAGATGCTTTGCCACACCTGCCGCCGTTGCTGGCAATACCTGCGTATCGCCTTGGGCGCGTCCGTAGGGGGTTTGCGGGCCGGTAACTCCTACCCTGCCACCACTCTCTTGAGCAACAAGATGTGGCAAAATGTCATCGGAGCGGAAAGGTACGCGAGCCGGAGCCCGCACCTCCAATCGGCGCGATCGGCGTGAGCTTACCGACTGGAGATTGCGGGACCGTAGATGCTGGATCACCTCCCCCCTGTTGCTGGATTTGCGATGCTCGCATGGGATGCAAAACAGACTGGCCCTGAGCATCAACGCCTGGGATTAGTTGGAGCGGATCGGCCTTATTCTGCGCGTATTGCAGGTTAAGCGCCAATGCTTGAGGAGAGCCGGGTAAGATTCCCGCATCCACCTGCGCCTGCTGAAACTCGTTCAAAGCTTTGGGAGGCTTATTCAGCCCCGCCAGCTTTACCTTGGCATAATCGTGCACACCATCTGACAACGTAGCGTCAGATAGCAAAGCGGCGATGTTGGCTTCGCTTTTCCCGCCAGCCTGACTGAGCGAGGCAAGAGCCTGATTATTGGCCGTCACGTTCGCCGCCGACGCTGCATCCGTGCGGCCTTTGTCCAGTTTGGCCACGAGCGCCTGCGCCACCCGCGCCGCGCCTTGCGTCCACGACTGCACCGGCGAAAAATCCATGCCGCTCGCGATCTGCTGGCGGTCCTGCTGTTCACGCTGCGCGATATCGGCATCGGTAAGACGCTCACCCGAGCCGCCCCACACGAACGACTGCGCGGGTGCTGCGGCGGGAGATGATCCCATATTGTCGGGCAGACCGTATTGCGGGAGCAGGCCCGAAACGTCGAAAGGCGACATCTGCGGCTGCTGAGGCTGCATGCCGAACAGGCCGGGATAAACGGTCATATCGCACCAATCCCCGCGCCAGCCAGCCCGAACAGCCCGCCGAGCAGCGCGTTGCTAGATGCCGTCTGCGCTGCGTAGTTGCTCTTGACCAGCCCGCTATAATCCACGCCTGCGACCGATGTTTGCGGTGTCGCCGACGTACCTGCGCCGGGCGCCGCGATCTGCGAACCCGACTCCAGCCCTGTGATAGCATTGATCGGCTCGTTATAGGTCTGCAACGCCTGATTATACGCTTGCCCTTGGCTGCTGAGCGCCAGCTGATTCATTTGATCCGTGTTGGCATGGTCTAGCGTCGTCATCTCGCGATCGTAAGCCGCGGTCCCCGGCCGGATGCCCGCGTTCACCAAGCGCGTGTCAAGATCCGCGCGAGCCTGAGCCTGCTGCGGCAAGATACGCTGCGAGGCGAGGTCGGTGGTGTAGTTCGCCGCGTCCTGGTTATTGAACGAGAACGGTTTGGATAGCAGATCATTGAGGTTGCCGGACTGAGTCGCGGCAAGCTGCGCAAGGTTGGTCTTGGCAGTTTCGGTTTTGTCGTAGATCGCCTGTTCGGCCGGGGAATAGCTCGTCGTCTGAGTAAACTGCGGCACGGACACCGTCTTGCCGGAAGCATCGGTGAAGCTGTTATTGCCCGTCTGGTTGTACGTCACAGAGCCATTCGGACCGACCTGATTGGTCATGTTCAAAAGCTGCTGCGTCTGCGCCGTATCCTGATTATCGGTCGCCTGCGCGTTCGCCGTTGCGACGGGATCAGGAGCTGACGGCGTGCTGACCAAGGTAACGCTTCCCATCTCGGAAAGCGCGTGAAGGATGGTTCAGCCGCGCGTGTTCTGCATCAGCCTAGCAAAGCGCCACTCATCCCGCAAGATGCCGACGATGATAGCGTCCTGCCCCCGCCCAAAGTGCGACCGCAGTACTCCTTCGCGCTTGCCCCCGAACCGCAGCGCCAACCCGGCCACGTCCTCACTCGCCGTCACGACCGTCATCCGCTCGCATCGCAGCGTGTCGTAGACGTAGGCACCAACTGCTTCCATGAAGCCCCGCGTCCACCCGTGGCCAGCGACAGAGACGTGCACGTCTTCGCCCTCGAACACGTTGAACACGACGCCTGCCGTGACCTTGCCCGCCCGCTCGACACCCATACACGTCCAAGGCGGGCAGAAACCGACGCCGCACGTATCAGCGACGAATCGAGCAACGCGATCATCGGTAACGATCACCCGATCGCTTCCGTGACCTCAAACAGCATGTCCATGCCGATCACTTCCGCATCAAGCGGGATCGGGTCGCCGCTGGTGATCTGGTACCACATGCTAAGCGAGTAGCCGCCGCTTCCAAGAGACTGCCAATCCTGGTTGATGACGGACGGTTTCTGCGAACTCCAAACCGACGTGCCCCATTTGCCATAGTCCCAATCGCTGACGACCAGCGATGCGGTAGCGTCGGGCTGAGGCGGCGGGTCCACGTTAAACTCCACCGCCGTCGTGACGTAGCCTTCAATCTTCAGGTTCGCCATGACGCGCGCACGGCCCACGGTAACGATCTTGGTCGACGCCGGATTGCCCAGGTCATCAAACAGCGGAAGCAGGACGCCGGTGTACGGTGTGCCGTCATCAGAGCCGGTCACTTGGGCGCGGATGACCTTACCGTCTGTCGAGCCGAAATACAGATTGCCGCCGAACACCGCCAGCGCCGTTACAGTCCAGCCGGTGAACCGCGCCCACGCGCCGGTTTCGGCGTTGGTGACGAACACGATCGGGCGCTTATTGGCATCATTCGGCGCCACGATCGCCATCTTGCCTTCGGGCCAGACAAGGCATTTCCAGCCGAACAGTCCGTGGTTGACGGCATCCGTCCACGCGTCAGTGATCTTGTAGCTGACAGAACCCGCGTTCAGCGCGGCTTGGTCCAGCGTCACAGCTTTGGACAGAGGCACCAACCCTACCGTCGTCGCCACCGCTATGTCACCACCGCCGCGGAAGAACGCCTGCCGTCCTAGCGGTGCGCCGACGCGGTACAATCCTACCTTGGACCATGTCGCAGCGTTTGATGGATCGTCGCCCTGATAAACCGCAACCTGCCCCTCGCTGGACACGTAAACCATCTGCTCCGACAGCCCATCGTTGCCCGAGTCCTGCAACGACCACGACGCGCCGAACAGCAGCTCGCCACCCTCTGTGAACACACCGGACAACGGGAAAACATCAGCCGCGCCGGCGATTGCGTCGACCGGCAGGTAGTAGGAATCCATCGAGTCTACGCGGGCGAAAAACAGCCGGTTCTTATACGCCCAGACGTAGACCATGTCGGCGCTGGTGTAGCCGTTCGGGAAGGTAATTCCGGCCATGCTGGTGAACGTGGCGCCATCGTAAACGAAGCCAGCATCCTTACCGTTCACGCCGACGAGATAGACGCCTCCGGTCGTTGCGAACTGAGTGATAATCCATTCGCCGCCAGTATATCCCGACGACACGACTGTGCCGCTAATCGCTGGCCCCGCGTTGGGCTGGGTGGGGTCGGGAACATCGGATATATCGTAGATTGTTGAGGCGGTGGACGCGAAGAAGCGGTCAACCGAACCGTCGTCGTACCGGAACAGCGCGGTTACGTCGCCAGTGGGCAGATTAGCAACCGTCAGGCTACCCCGCCGCAGAACGACATTGGACGAACGCGGAAAGAAGTTGTCCATCACCGCAGCGCCGGGCGGGACAGCGGTAGCGCCATCCGTAGCGGGTTCGGAAAGTGAGCGGTTGGCGATCCACCCTGCCACCGGCGCAGGCCATTTCTTGATCTGCGACTTGCGAGGCTTGGCGCGTGTCGCCGTGCGCGCGTACATCAGACGCTAGGCCCAAGCGCCCACGGCCATGCGAGATGCGTACCGGGAAAGGATCGACGGCCGCCATAACGATAGACACGGCTGCCACCGTCCTTGGCGGCGTATTCGTCCAGCGCCTTCACGAAGGCCTCTTGATCGCCCGATGCGTCCAGTTTCTTCTGTTCGCGCCAACGCCAGATCAACCAAAGCTTCAGCAGCCGTTCGGACAGGACAAATGTGTCCGTGTCTGCCGAGAATTGCGATGCCGGCGTTCCCGCAGTCGAACGTGCCCACTGGTTCGATATGTAGGCGAAGCGCGTATCACCGGCCGGCGCCGGGTTAAACTGAATCTGTCCGCCCGTGATGATCCAGCCGCCCGGCGACGACTGAAATCCCGCAGCGGTGTCGCGCATGAACGCACTGAGGTCGGGATAAGCGAAATAGCCCCACAGTCGATAAACCGACGCCTGCACGTCGCTGTCGATCATCATACGTCCATAGTCGGACGGCAGCGCGAATGAGGTCGCTACGCCGTCCCCCGTCAGGTCCGCCACGGCCTGAAGCTGCGTCCAATCCTGATACTGCGCGATATCCTCGCCAGCCTCGTTCACCAGATCGGCTATCTCCTGCTCAAACCTGCCGGTCGATGCGAAAAACGCCGTGGGCCTGCGCCCCATGAGTGCGAGCGCGGCCGACTGCATGGAGGCGAGGATAGTCATTTCTTAGCGTACTGCTGCAACGCCATAACAATCGAATAGACGAGCATGTCGTTTTGCTGGCCCATCTGCACATCAAGCCCGAAAATCAGATCTCCGACGCGAATCCGATCACGAAGATTTGCACCATCAGAAACCACCTTAGCCGATGACAAATCTAGATTCTCATCAATGATAAACATTGGCTTTTCCTTCTAAGCGGCGCGTAACGTCTGCAACGACTGCACCAGCGTGGCGCGGCTAGGATTACCACGAGGCCGCATGCCGTCGTTCAGCTTAGCGATCTCGTCCTTGAGGTCGTTGTCGGACAGGTCACCGAACGTGTCATCAGCAGCCTTGAGCGCCGCCTCGATGCCGGCCGGCGTGCTGTCTACCGCAGGCACCATCGAGGCGCGCAACGCGGCCAGCTCGGCCCGCAACAACTCGACTTCGCCCAACGCCGTGGCGCCCTTGTCACGATCAGCGAGGAAGGCGCGTGCCGCATCACGAAGCGCGTTGGCGTGCATGCCCAGCGACTTGATAGCAGATCCTTCAAGTCGGTTGAGCGATTCGATCGAATACACACGAAGCGCACGGCACAGTGAAAGCTGCTCAGGCGTCACGTTGTACGTACGGAGCATCTCCAGCGGAGTGCCGTTGGCCTCCTGCGGGTTACCTTCCTTGAAGGCGCGGTACTGATCCGGCCAGCGCTCGGCGTACGTGATGACCTGATTGCCCTCACGCTTCCAGAACGCACCCGTGGGAAAGATCGGGGAATAGTTCTTGGAGCCGGCGAACCGGACCTCCACGACCTCATGCGGCTCCATTACCGCCAGTCCGGCCGCCTCCGACTTGGGCACGTTCTCAATGTCCATCCATTTGAAAACAGGCGTGATCGTGATGTCACGATCGTCGATGACAGCGAGAGCTACCATGGGTCAGAGCTTTCAAAAGAGTTGGCGGGGCCAGCTTCCAACCAGCCCCGCCAAATGGTTACAGGGTCGACTTGCGCGCCCAGAAGTACGCGTTTGCAGCGACACCCGCAACCGGTGCGTAGAAGTTGCCCGCACCGGCCGCCGCGGTCATCTGCGGCTCGGTGACGACGATCGCCGTACCGGGCGAGGCGGCGGCCGCGATTGCAGCCGATGCCTGAACGAACACATACGCGTGCCCGTCATCACCATCTTCCTTGTCCCCGACTTTGGGACTAACGATGTTCTTCGGATCATACCAGACGCTGCCGGCGGGAATGACCTGAAGGAAGTTCGGCCCAAGCTGGGGCGAAGTGCGGAAAGGGGAGGGCATATCTTGTTCTCCTTACGAGGTCGTGCGGATGCGGTAGGAGAACAGCGGGTTCTCCAAGACGAGCTGGCCCGACCACACGATACCCTGCGCGATGGCATCCTGATTGATCGGACGCATGCCGTTTCCAGGGTGGAACGGCACGAACGACTGGCCGGGGAACTCGTAGATACTCATCCCCTCGCTATCGATGCCGTACACCGTGTTGGCCGGCATGACATTGCCGATGCCACCAGCGGCAATGATATCGACCGGGCCGGCGGGCGTGATGTACGACAGGCCCGAGAACCCGAGCGTCGCCATGCGCTCCGACATGATGCGCTGATGCGCCACGAACGCCGCCGAAATAGCGGAGTAGGACAACGCGTCCGCAATCAACAGATCCGCATACCGCCCGTTGCGCGACCGCGCGAGGCTGATACGCTCGATGATCGGGCGTACCGTCGTCGCGTCCCAAGTCGTGTACGGTGCCACGTCGCCGCTCGCGATGTTGAACACCGAGGTGCGCCAATTGGGAACCGCCGCGCGATCGATGTTGCCGTACGTGCCGACGTTCGGGATGATCGGGATGGCGCCGCCCAGACCCACCATCTGCCGACCGCCGTAGCCGGTGCCGTCGCCGACGAGGGAGTACTCAAACTCCTCCTTCACCGACGCCTCAGCCGCCGTCATGTACGTTTCCATAAGGTCGATGACCTCATCCTCGCCGCGCGTGTAGAGCATTTCTGTGCCCGTCAGCGAGAACATGGAAACGACACGCGACCAGTTGAAAACGGCCGAGTTGAGCAGTTCCTTCGGCGTGATCTCAATCTTGTCGTAGCCTGTGAACCACTGCGCTTGCAGCTTGTCGAACATGATCGGCACGCGCAGTTCAGGCCCGCCCGCGCGCTTGACCTTGATCTTGCCCTTTTCACGAAGCAGCTTCGTGAGGGGGGTAGAGTTGTAGACGATATCCTGAATGGCCTTCGAGCGGCGCGCGGTCGCGGCGGTCAAAAGCTGTCCATAGTTACGATCGGTGGTGATCGACATTGGGTGCTCCTAAGCTCGGTTGAGCCGGCGCGCCTCCTTTCGGAGACTTTCCCCGATGGATTCGCCGGCCTTTGCCTCGGGCTCGTACGTTTCCGACACGGACCCAGGCGATGACTTGATGGAGCGGCTGAAGCTTTCGACAGCGCCGCGCTGACCGTTTGCAGGGTCCGCGCCGTCGCCGAGGTCGTTGGCATGTGAAGGCGGGTTGATCCGCTCGGCCATGTCATACGCCGCTGCGAGCCGGTCTTGCGGACTCAAGCTCTGGGGTATTCTACCAGATTGCAGAAACATCGCAATATCGTTTGACAGTTCATCGAACCGTGGATTCTGCGCCTTGAACGGAGCGATGACGGCATCGTGCACGCGGCCCTGCTCGGCGGCTTGAAGGCGACTTTCAAGCTGAGCGACGCGCGGGTCTTCACGCTGCGCCTGTGCGGGCGGCGCGACCATCCGCTGATAGTCCTGCGGCTGCTGCTGTGCGATGTACTGCGCTACCTCATACAGCGAAAACGGCTGCCCATCAGCCTTGCGGGGGCCGACTTCCATCAGGATCTTGTTGAGGCCAGCGACCGGGTTCGTCTGTAGATCGTGCTCAATTTCGGTCAGCTTGGCGAGAGACTGACTCAAATCGCGCCCGTTACTGCGAGCTAGGTCGTCGTATTGACGCACGCTCTCGTAACGCTCGTTGACGGTCCGGCTCTGCTCCGTGGCAGAAGCGTGCTCATCAGCCATGCGCAAGAATTCTGAACGAACCTCGCGAGGCACGTTGCGCCATTGCTCCTTGGCCTTGGGTAGAAAGTTTGCCGGCGCGTTGTAAATGCGCTTGTCTAGCTGGGCCTCATGCGCCCGCTTTTCTTCATCGGTCGCGTTAGCATCTCGCTCCGATGCGCGTTCAGCGCGAGCAGCCTTGGGTGCGAACTTGCCGTCCTCGGCGCGCGGTTTGGCCGGCTTGTCCTCAACGGCCTTCTCAGGCTTATCGACGTCGGCCTTATCGCCCTCCGCCTTCGCGTCCTTGTCCGCTTCATCCTTGGCTGGCTCGGCCTTATCAGGCGCCTTGTCCGCTTCTTCCTTGAACACCGCCTCCAAATCGCCGCGCGGGGACGTATCCACCGGCTCCAGCACGACACCACCGCCGGCAGCAGCCGGACCGCTGTCAGTGTCGATTGTGGTGGAAAGCGTGTCGGCGTCTGCGAAGTCAGTCATGTCAATCCTCAAGCACTGTCAGGGGAGGGACGCGACCGTTACGCACGTCCTCGATACCCGCGCGGATATCGTCACGACGTTGCTTCCGGTCGAAATCAGGTGGTGTGAACTTGGGATGCGGCTCGTTGCCCATCTCGACGTAGCGTTCGCCCTGGGGGTTGCCGCTCGGCTCATAGGTCCGCCGCAGCCCGGCCAAGCTGTCGTACATCTTGCCGTCCGCGCCACGGCACGGGTCGATACTGTCGCGCCGGATAGACGGGCATGGGAAGCTGCTGCGCGCGGGATCAACCTTGCGATCGGTACGACGGAGGCACTTGCGCCCGTCGTCGAACACGAACCACGCCTCGTTCGGATTGAACAGGGAAGGCTCCACGCGCAGCAACTCGGCCATCGTCAGCTCTTCTTGTTCAGATCGGCCAGCGTATCGGTCTGGCCCTTGGCCGCGCTCGCCTTGGGCTTGTCGTCGGTGGGCTTGCCATCATCGTCATGGCTGTCCTGCTGATCGACCGGGCCGGAAGTCTTGTCGCGTGCGGCGGCAGGTTCACCAGCATCGTAGCCGGCCTTCCACGCCTTGCCCGGCGCGCTGTCGGCATCGTATGGCGCGTCGCTCGGGTTGATGGACGACAGGCGCGCGCGCATGCCCTGCTCGTATTCGATCGGGTTGGTGTTGATCGGGTTTTGCTCGTCAGCCATGTTCATTCTCCTTCGTTGAACGATATCATCAAGCGGCGATCTGCGGTCGAACTCAGGACCACTCACGAAACGACCTCTTTAGCGAGGTCAGGCGCCATACTACACTCAATCAGCCGCCGCGCATCTTTAGTGCCAGCAGCCTGTGCGGCGAGTTCGATCGCCAAGCGTGTTGGGACGGATTTCTCCATCAGCGACGTGGGGCTCCCGACACCAGCAGCGAACTGCGCGACGACTTCGTTCGCCACGGCCGGAACCATGCCGAGTTCGACGAGGCGGGTTACGGTGGTCATTTCATTGTCTCCCTCATTGCGACGGCTCACCTGCCACAACCATAACCGCCGTGCCCTGCGGCACCTTGGCAGCGAACGGATTGTTCGTCAGGCTTACACCAAGGCTGACCGTGTTCGTCTGCGACGTTGCGGCCCAGCACGTTCCGCTCGCCGTCGTGGCGGTCCGTGTGGTTACACCGCACTGATATGGCAACGTCGCACCGCCGGCCTGGATAGCTTCCGCTTGCACGATCGGGCTAGTGCTAGTGAACGGACGACCAAACGTGACTGCCCAACTGCCACTGGCGTCCATAGTGACGACATTCGCGCGCTGAATTGCCGTCGGTCGCGTCCCGTCTGGTCGGGTCATGCAGGTTGGCGCGACACCCGCAGAACCAGTTAGCGTGTCAGGCAGGGGCGTGGAACACGGGGCCGGCGTTGCCGCAGTGATTGCGGCTGTCACGTCGGCGGGGCGGACCAGCTGAGACGTGTCCACTGGCGGATAACTCGTCTGTGCGCGCATGATGGCCGGAGTTTGCCACGCGACACCGAGCGACACCGCGATCAGTCCGAAGCTAGCCCAACGCATCAGAAATCCTCCACGAACGTATGGTTTGTGGCAGCGGCGCACACGCCGTAGAACGGCGCAGCGGTATCTCGCGCGAATGACATGCCAGCTGCCGGCGCGGCGCTATTGTCGGGAATGTACCCTGTCGTAAGCGTAACAGCGGGACCGCCATAGGCGCAGTTCGTAGCGGCTTGCTTAGAAACCGTGATACGTTGCCGTCCTGCGCGCCCCGCAGCAATCAGCGTCGCCGTCATTCCGACTGACACCTGCCCCGTCGCGATATTCGAGCCGCCCTTGGCGACGGTCCACAGACCGTTGCCGTCCTTGACCGGCAGTTCGGCGTTGCCGGAGACGTTGTTGTACACCAGCATCCCCGACGCATAGGGGCGCGAGCCGCCATCTGCTTGCATCGGGATAGCGAGGCTGGCGGCGCCGTAGGTGCCGAAGCTTGAAACGGCGATGCCGGGAGTCGTGAACACACCTGCGCCGTTCAATGTATACCAAGCCTTCACACGGCTGCCCGCGGGCACTGCCGTTGGCGTTGCGCTACTTGCGTAGCCGCCAATCCCGACCGGATTGCCCGCGTCCGTTGCACCAGAGGCCACGTTGCCCTGTACGGTCTGGGCATTGGCGCCGGTTGCGGTCTGGTTGCCAGCAGTCGCACCGCCAGCGCTCGTAGTAGGCAGCGGATTGGCGGCGGTTACAGGCGCGCAACTGAGATTGGAACCGACAACGCAAGGCGCGCTAATCGGTCCTAAATACTGCGCATGAGCTGCACCCGCGCAAACCAGCAGCGACAAGCCAACTAGATATTTCTCGTTCATTCCGGTTCCTCTTCGGCGGGCTGAGCCATAGCATGCGCGGCGGTCTGGTCAGCGCGATCTTCTGAGCGATGGCGCAGATGCAAGTCGGCTGCCGTACGATCGGCCTCTAGCGCCTGATCCACATTCTTGGACTGAGCGGCATTCGCAGCGGTGTATTCGTCAAGCTGCTGCTTCTTCTCGTCCAAGCCCATGGCGTGCAACAGCGTGGCAGTCTGGGCTTCCATAAGGTTGACCTTGGCCGTGGTGGATGCCTGTGCGTCCTGTGCTGACTGAAGCTGGATTTGCAGTTTCTGCTGACTCTCCTGCGCCTTGCCCTGCATCTCCGTCATGCGCGCCTGCATCGCCGCTTGGTCGTTCTGCGCCTTGGCCTGGACCCCCTGCAACGCCGCCTGAGCCTTGACCTGCTCCGCCTGAGCCAGCTTGTCGTTAGCTGCGGCCATGGCGTCGTTGTCACCGCCCTTTGATGCAGCAGCCGCCGCGGCCTGCGCCATGGCGGGCGCCGCATCAATGAACTCGTCAATGGCGCCGTCCAAGTCACGTCCGGCCCGATACGGTGCCAGCACGAACTTCATCAGCGACCCGGCGAGCTTCGCACCCGGCTCGCCTAGCGACACCAGCCCCTGCAACCCCTGCTGCGCGTTGGTGAACTGCTGCATGAACTCGTTGCGCGACTGCTTTTCCGCCAGCTCGTCGGTCATGATCGTGCTACTGCTTTCGATCTCGAACACGAAAGACCGCGTGCGATCGTCGCGTAGCAGCTTCATCACATCCTCAATCGCGACCTGCTCCTCTGCCTGCTGGAGCAGAGGTGCATACTTGGACATGATCGCCTGTTGCGCCTGCTGCATCATCTGCTGGGCTTGATCGGGATCGGGCGCCTGGGGGCCTTGCGGTGCTTGCGGGGGTTGACCCGGCTGCGGTGGTGCGGCGGGTTGCGTCGCAGCCTGTTGCGCCTTCTGCGCCTTCTGCGCCTTCTGCGCCGCTTGCTGTGCCTTTTGAGACAGTGCCTCTAGCTCTTTCTGTGCAGTGTGCTCGATCTCGGCAACGTGCTTCTTGATTTCGGCCGCTTTGGGAATCGTCAGTCCGCTCATGTCGAGCATGGCCTGAGCCGGGAACTTCTGCGCGATGATCTCGGCCGCGATCTTGACTGTATCGGCCGCGACACGCTGTAGTTCGGTGGACTTCTCCCGAACGCGGACAGAGCCGTACTGCGACTTCAACTGTTGCGCGCCCAACGTCTCGTCCGCATCGGTGGCGCCGCGCATGATATCGCTGATGCCGGACAACTGGTAGAAATCGTTGATAAGTTGCGTCCGTGCAGCAATCAGGCCCGTAATAGCTTCCGACAGGTCATTAAGCGGCATCCACGCCACGAATCCATTGGCGCCCTGCTGCATCATCGCGCCGCCGGGTACGGGGATCAGGATCTGGTCGCTGTCGTCTTGGATCAGCTCCTCGATCGCGTCACCAACGTCGCCACCAGCCGGGATCAACCCCTTCATCCGCACCTTGTCGAGCAAGGAATAGATACGCCGCGTTAGCTCGCTGATCTTCTTGAAGTGGACCGCATACCGCGCCCAGTCCGGAACCGGGATCAGCGAGCGACGGCGAAGCGTGGCATATGCCGGCTTGGGGCACGGAAAAAACCCAGTCAGCTTGAACTCGGGCGGCTGGCCATCGAGTAGCACGCCCACGCCGTCAGTGACCCAATACACCCGGCCATCGGCCTTGTGGTGGACTTCCCACACCTTGGCCTTGCGGGCCTGTGCGCGTTTTTCCAGATCCCGGTTGTCGGCATCACGATCGACTGAGAACGTGGCGTCTTGATAAGCTGTCCCGCTCGTGCGCTCGAACCGCTTGCGCATGTCGGCACGCGTCATCCATGCGGCACCGGCTACCCAGCCCACTTCGGCCCATTTGCGCGCGGGCTCGTGCAGGAAATCTAGCCGATCCTTGTGCTCGACACAGACGTTGTGCTCGGCGCCCTCGTGCTCGTATCGCACCCAAGGCGCGCCACGGCCGGAGAACAGCAGGTCGTCGCGAAGCTGCACCATCACGCCGTCAATATCGGTACGCTGGAACGTCGAGATGGCGCACCGCTCCAGCAGTTCGGCGGTAAGGTTGTTGAGCGGCTTGCCGTCCTTGAACAGTGGCGCGACAACCGGCTGCGGCGCGCGGGCATACACCGCCGGCTTCAGGACCTCGAACGACGACCAGAACAGGTCCATCTCCGCGTCGTTCCAGCCCGCATCGTTCAGATCAGACCAGACTGGCCCATCGCGGTTGTAGATATCGTCGATGACCTGACACGTTGTCTGCCATTCGCGGAAGGCATCCTCAGCCTTCTTGAGCGCCGCCAACACGCCACGCGCAGACTTCGGCTCGTCGGCTACGGCGAACGCCTCCGTCTCGTCTAGGTTGGTGTCGTCAACCATGTTCTACGGTTCCGCTAGGCAGAACGCGGAAATACACTTTCCAATCCGAACCAATCGACAGATTGGGCCAGTCTGGGATGGGGAAGTACCACAACGGCGCCGCCTGACCATATCGCTCGTCCACATCGGTGCGCTGGTCGAAATCAGCCACGACGCACGGTCCTCAACGGCGCCGCGATCACCCCATCGGACACAACTATCGGCGAATGGCGCGGCATGGGCTGATCCGCACGTTTGCTCGATCCGGCTTCCATGCGGTCCATCAACTGACCAGCCAAGCCGAGTGCATCGACCTGGTCGTCATGGACGCCCACGGGAAAACTCATCATTTCGCTGGTAAGGTCGGACAGCCATGGCGCGTCCCGTAGCACATGAAGGCCCTGCATGGCCATACGCCCGCGAATGGACTGTGCGCGGATAGCCTTGTCCCCGCGCGTCGGGAACTGCTCGCGGACGGTGTAGCTTTCCGTTTCCAGCATCCGCTTGACTAGGAACGGACCAACGCCAGATTTGATCTGCCCCGTCTCCTCGGCCCAGCCGATCGGCTTCCACTTGCGCACCAGCGCGCAGAACGCGTCGACCCACACGTCTGACGCAGCTTGCCCGCGCCACAAGTCGAGCAGGTACATGCGACCGTCTGACGCCACGCCGATAACAACATGTACGGTGTAATCGCCACCGTTCGCGGTCACGGCATAGTCGCTGGCGCCGTAGATCATCATGGATGATTGCGGCGGGATTAGATTGACCGGGATTAACCACTCGCGCTTGAAGTAATCACCGGTTTCAGGCGTCGGCCGCTGCTGGTAGAGCGCAGACCAATCGCGAGGCGGCAACGCGCGCTCAATGCGGCGCAAGGCGTCGACCGGGTACTGCTCTGGCCACAACGCTTCGCCGTTGTCGTTGATGGCCGGCAGATCGAGCGTGACCCAGCCTTCGTGCTGGTGCTCGGATTGAAGCCAACCTGACAAGTCGTCTTCATGCCACCGCGTCTGGATGATTACAATGCGCCCGCCGGGCATCAGACGCGTGTAGGCGGTGCTGGTGTACCAATCCTTGATTTTGCGGCGCTGGATCTCAGACTCGGCTTCCTCGCGGTTTTTCACGGGGTCATCGATCAGCAGCAGATGCGCGCCACGACCCGTAAGAGGGCCGCCAACACCGACAGCGTAGAACGCGCCACGCTGCGTCGTCAGATGCTCGACACCCCCAGCCCCGACGCCTTCGACGTGGAATCGTTTGGCGCTCTTGCTGTCGTCCGCCAGCCCGACGCCTGGGAATATCTCGCGAAACGTCGGGTCTTCGATCTGGTTCTTGACTTTGCGCCCAAAATCGTCGGCCAGCTCCTGCGCATATGTTGCGGTCACAACGTAATGGTCAGGGTTGCGGCCCATGTACCACGCCGGAAAGAACTCGCTTGCCAGCATTGACTTGCCGTGGCGGGGCGGCATCGTAATCATTAGCCGCGTGATCTCGCCGCGTTCTACGGCTTCAAGATGACGGGCAATCAAACGATGGTGCGGCGCATCAGTATATGCTGGCCACTGATACCCAGCATAGGCAATCAAACGGGAGAACGCATAGTCTTCAGCGGTAAGAGCAACCGCAGCGTTCATGAGTCCGCGCGACTTGCAGCCGCTACTGCGGCGTCACGCTGTTCTTTGTTGGTTGTCTCAATTTCGCCGCTGTGCTCAATTTCCTTAGGCATCAGCTTCGCGATCATTTTTGCGTATTCGTCGGGTTTTTCATCCCGCATGCTGCTAATGGCGGCAACACCATGAACTGCGAAGTCCTCAGCAAGCGCCTTGAAGAAGTCCTCAGCCAATCTTGACCGCGAACCTTTGGGGCGACCAGCTGGGTTTCCAGACTGCCCAGGCGCGAAAGGACGGCCAACGACACGCTGCGGCTGTTCAGATGCTGTAGGATCAGCGCTCACCCGCCAAATATACCACGCCACACCACATCCGCAAGCCTCGTCCCAATGCGCCAGAGAAAGCCGCGGAGGATCATTCGGCCAGGGCTGCGTCGATCATGCGTTCCCAAACCGCCACCCAAGCTCGGGGCATGCCTCCCGTAGGCTCCCGCATCGCGACAATCGCGGCACGGGCAAGTGGCAACAAGTCTTCAACGCTAGACTCGTATGCAACCCCATCCACTCCGACCATCGCAGCCGCAACCCGCTCAATCATCGTCATCAGAACATCTCCATGTGGCGTTTGTAGGCGGAGAGTGAATGGCGCTGCATGTGAAGATAAGCCTCGCGCACGCCCCTGGGCTCTTGCTCCCAATCCTGCATGATCGGTGGGGTATCGGCTTCGTACGCAGCTTGCGCCATCGCCTCCACAACCCCCGCGTCATCCATCCCATCGCTGTCGATCGCCGCTTGGACGGAGGCGGCGATGGGATCTGCCAACCCATGCGCGCCACGCTCGAAAGCATCGTGCTCGGTCATGCGATGTCATACCCATAACGCGCCCTAAGGGCATTACGAGCAATCGCGACAGTATCATCCTTGTGATGAGTCTCCGCGCTGGCGATCAACTGCAACGCCGCCTCATACCGCCGCGTCCTGTCATCCCGGCGCTTGCGGTAGGTGGCGGATCGTTGGGCTGTGGTTTGGGTCAAGGACGCACCCAAGACTCATAAACGATGCGCAGATCACGCCGATTGGCCTCGGCAACGGCTAAAGCATTCGTTCCGTGAGAAGCCTGCACCTGCTGAGCGACGGCTTGATCGCTCATACCCGCTAGCTTCTCTCTAAACGACAGCACCACCTTAAACGGCCACATCACC
The DNA here is from genome assembly GCA_050954785.1 of Janthinobacterium lividum. GTDB lineage: Bacteria > Pseudomonadota > Alphaproteobacteria > Acetobacterales > Acetobacteraceae > Lichenicola. The sequence continues at coordinate 20,101 of JBPBQO010000110.1, forward strand.
CAATCTCCTTCCCGCCCACCATCCATACCGTGACGCTACGTGTCAACCCACCTTCCCCAGCCAGTCTCGCAAATACCAGTCCGCCCAATCACGGCGGATGGAATATTTCTCAGCGAGCTTTCCCACGTCAGCCTGGCGCAGGGCGTCGGGCGGGGTTCGCATCATCGCGATCAGGTAGGGGGTGAGGCCGGTCATGCGTTAAGCTCCTAATGACGGATAGTGACGGATAGTGACGGATAATCCGTCATTCCCTGTTTTGCCCCACACGCGCACGCGCATAAGGGTAATAGGGAAAATGTGTCACGATGCGTCACTATCCGTCACTCCTGGCCCGTACAGCGATGCCCAGATGCTTACGTGTCGAACCCGATCGGTCACGACGAAAGCCTCGCTTTTCCAACGTGCTACCGAACGTTTTGGAGCTGCCCGTATCCTCTCCAGCCTTGCGCGCGAAGTCGGAATAGCTAGCAAACAGCGTGGCCGGCGTGTCCCAATCCGACCCTCGCGTCGTGCAGCGCTCGGCGATCCACTGACCCAAAAGGTCCTGCTGCTCGAAATAGTCGGCGGTGGCCTCGCTGACGCTTTCGGGACGTCCCAAACCGTGCGCTTGCCAGTCCAGGCACCCTTGCAGAGCCCATGCGAGGATGCGCGGACCCTCATCCCTCAGCTTCTCTTCCAGCATGTGATCGGGGGCGCTGGGGCGGTGCAGGAACGGCATCATGTTGAAGCGGCGTTGCATCGCGGGATCAACGCTGGTGAGGCTTGGCTGATGGTTGCCGGCAAACAGCAGCTTGAAGTGCGGCTGATAGGTGAAGAAGTCCTGCCGCATGAACCGCGCCGTGATCGGATCGCCACCGGTGAGTGCTTTGATTCGGGCCTCAGCCCAAGCGCGATTTTCCTCCGTCTCGCTGGCGGTGACGAGGCGAGGCCCCTTGAGCATCGCCAGCTCGGTGGGATGGCTGTCGAACTTGGACGCGGTGAACGTATCCATCGGCGCGCTGGTGGCGTAATCGCCAAGGATGTAGACCAGCAGATTAAGGAACACGGATTTGCCGTTCCCCCCTGGTCCATAGATAAAGAATAAGGCATGCTCGATTGTGAGCCCGGTGAGGCAGTAGCCGGCGATCCGTTGAAGGTAGGTCTGCATCGCAAGGTCACCGTTGGTGGCGTCATGCAGGAAGGCGAGCCACAGCTCGGCGGGCTTTTTTTCCGGCGCGCACCCGGTCAAACGCGTGATGAAATCCTCGGGCTTGGGCTGGTGCATCCTGCCCGTGCGCAGATTCAAGGTGCCAGCTGGCGTGCCTAGGAGCCACGGGTCCGCATCCCAAATACCTGACGTGACCGCGTGTTCGGGATCAGCCCTGGCGAACCGCTCGGCACCGCCAGCGACACTCGCCTTGCACGTCGATTTCTTGCCTGCCGCAAGCCGCCGGCCGATCGTGCGCGCGAAGTGGAAGGCAACCGGAATCGCGAGTGGCGCCCAGCGGACGTGCTGCCACTGATACCATTTTCCGGAATCGTGATCGAAGCGCATAGACTGCCCGTGCAGTCGGGTGAACTCCAGCGCGATCAGATCCTCCGAAACCTCTTCTGGTTTCGCGCCCGGCAACGGCACGACATTGTCATACTCTTGGAATGGTGCCCAGCCTTCGTCAGACATATTCATATCGTCGTCATCCATCACCTCGCATCAACCCAAGGCGCATGCTGCGAGCTGATAAAATCAGCAAATGCCGCGTGGGACTGAGCCGCCGTTGCATCTGCGATATCCTCGTAATCCGATGGCTTGGCTCCGCATCGGCTATGAATAGTCTGAGGATGAAGGCCGCGCAGAACGTGAGGCGCGATATACTGAGACAGATGCCCCGCCGCCGCCATGAGGTTCAAATCATCGATATACGCAAGATATTTGGAAAAGGACGCCCATTCTTCGCTTAGGATTTCCACGGCATACATGGCCGCCTCATACGGGCTGAATCCGCCAGTCGAGTGCCCGTGTGTGCTAAATCCGGATGCGCGGCAATAAGCATTATACTCGGGTCCGCCATAGACGAGCGAATCCTCGCACCACTCTATGCAGCGTGCCGCTTTCATCCGTCGCGGAGCGCAATCGTCGTATTGCCAGAAGAACTCGACACGCGGCCGATTCATGACCTCGGATGATGAGAGGATCACACGAGTGCGGCTTTGCGAGATTGCCGCCACGCCTTTTCCGAGATTGCACGGCAGACAGGCAGTGACTAGGTTCTCGTCATCGTTGCTGCCGCCATTCGCAACCGCTTTGACATGATCGATGTGCAAAACCACGTCCGGCGGCGTCGCACCACAATAGGTGCACTGGAACCCATCTCGGTGAAGTATTCTAAATCTCTGCGACTTGCCAATTGGCTTTCGCGCTTGCGGCGCGGACCGGCGATTGGTAAGATTTGGCATCGGCGGGGTCCTTTCCCGTTGATAGGGCGGGCTACGGTGTATCAGCACCAGCCCGCCCGCCCACCATACACCGATGGTGAGTTAGCGCAAATCCGCTAGAATGCGCCACGCACCGGAGCGCCCCACTCGGCAAACAGGGACATCGCGAACTCAGGCGTGCGCACGCAGGCGACGCGAAACCCGCGGTCGACCATGGCATTGCCCCACTCGATTTGCGCCGGTGACAGGTCGCCCTTGCCGTCCTTCCATTCGAGGACCGCAAAGCCATGGTTCCACGCGTAATGCTCATCGTGAACGCCTGCCGTCAGCCCTTCGAGCTTGGCCCGCGCCTGCGCCTTGAACCCGCGCTTGCCGGCGTTCGGCACGGACCACGAGCGGATGGCCTTGGGCAGCTTCGCGCGGAAAGCCGCCTGCCGGTTGGCCTCGGATGCGGCGCCCTTGTCCTTCGGCTCGACCACGAACCGCGGCTCGGCGTCCTCGACTTCCAACGCCAGGATGGCGGCAAGGGCGGTCATGCGACAAGGCTCGCACGGGTGCGCAGAGTATACCGAGGGCCTTCGGATTCCAGATAACCTGCTGCCCATGCTGACGACAGGTCCGGCTCAGAGACCGGCATGTACGGGTTATGCCAGAGGTCTAGCCCTTTCCGTTCGGCGCTATATCCCTGATCGTATGCGCGAAGTGCCGGCATATCAGATGGTTCGGGAATCACAAATCCATCCCCTGCTGCCGACGCGCATCCAACAACTCACCCACCCAAGCGACAGGCACACCATACCGCTTCGCCAGTGTGTCAGCCGTTTCGTGGTCTATCATCGCCGGCCGAGCGCGCATGATGAAGTTGAGCGCATCCATCTTCCGATCGGCCCCGGTGCGCGGGGCGGGGACGTGGGCGTTGCCGCGCATCACAGACTCCCCATGCTGCAACCGGTGAGCGACATGGCATGCACACGCGATCCCATCGGAACCTTGGTGCTGACGGTCGCGCCATTGCGCACACGCTCCAGCTGTCGTTCCAGCGGTGTCAGAGCAGCAATCCGTCGCCGTTCCTCACTGACCACCAAATCGCCGATCATCACCTTGCGCTCGGCCAACAAATAATTCTGATGACGTAACGCCGCGTTCAGCTTGCGATACTGCGGCGGGCACCAGCCCATGACATTCACATCGCGGGTGGCGTTCGCGCGCTGGTAGACGTCGGGCGTCAGTGCAGCCCTCGCGACCAGTATCTGCTGCTGCATCCGCTCACGCTCGCCGGGTCGCTCCAAACGCGCCTTGGCACCGCGAACAGCGCCTTGGCGGTGCGCCTCGCACTTGGCCGGATCGCTCCACCGAGCCTTGGCCGCGCATTTGCCGCACATGCCCGTCGTCGCGCGCCGAGTGATTGGCGTGGCGCAGGTGGACGCCGAACAGATCACAACGCCCACCGCCGACCACGCACATACCGCTCGACGCCATAGCGGGGCAGCACACACACCGGCTCCGACACGCGATGAAAGGTAAACCGAGCGTCGCGGAAGGTGACGATCGCTGACGCCTGTTGAGCCATGGAAAGCGATATAGCGATCGGCCGCGTCATTCGCCGAACCTCCGTAGGTGATGCAACCGCCCGAGCACCACCGCGACGATGGATGCGAAAGTGGAGATGGTAAAGTAGAGGGCAAGCATCATTGCGCTCGCTCCGCCTCAATGGCCGTCAACGCGCGCTCGATCGGATCGACCAGCGTATAATCCGCCCGCCCCCGTTTCATCGCCCTAGACCATGCCTGGCGGTGCTTACCAGCGCGTTTGCATACCGCCGCCATGGAAACGCGGGCCGCGTGGGCACGCTGAGCGATATACGTAAGTTCGGGTTCGTGGACCATATGGCGGGCCTACGCGCGAAAAGAAAATGCGTCAAGCCGTTGTCGGGGTGTTGACAGATGATGCGGTGTCCGGCAGATGGGTGTCACGGCGCAACGGAGCGCCGGGGAGTTCGCCCAGTGTTCATGATCCTCACTCAAACCACCGCCGACATGTTCAATGGCCGCAAGCCGGCTCGCGTGAACATGACCAACCGCAAGCCATTTCGGACCGCAGAACAGAAGAAAGCTGCTCGGGCCAACGCTACCAAGCGGGATGACGGCACCTACCGCACTACTGCTCCATACAATTTTCACCGTGAAATCCCGGTTGTCGGCAAGTGAACCTGCACGACCCCCACCTTCACAGCGCCACCGAGCGCTTCCTGATCGACATGAACCGCGCGGCCACCTTGATGACGGCCGATGACGACGAGCTGCCCGAGTACCAAGAGCACGAGACGATGAACATGGAGGCGATCGAGGCTTACTGGCGCGACCCGTCGACGTTCATCGCCGAGCGTGCGCGCCGGTTCGCCGAGTTCGACGCCGCCATGGCCCCGCATGATGCGCGGGTGCGGGCGAAGCAGGAAGCTCGCTGGGCGCAGGAGGGGCAGTCGTGAAGATCGACCGCACTTTCGCCCGTCAAATCGACGCCTTGGGCGGCTACGGCGACGATCACAGCGCGTCGTACAACGAGGGCTATACCGCCGCTCTCACCGCCGCTGATCCGATCGCACAGGACGCCGATGCCTGCATCAATGAGCTGGTCGAGGTTATCGATGCGCTGCTGAAGGGCGCACCGCTTGCGGCGTGGGCTGCCGAGGCAACCGTGCTGGTTCGCCGGGTTCGGGAGCAGTGCCAATGAGCGCGCCTGACAACCCGCTGGCATTTCCATCGCCAATGATTCCCGAGTGGCCGGAAGGCACAACCGGCATGACTCTGCGCGATTGGTTTGCGGGGCAGTGCGACGTCATGGCGTATAACCCGGCCAAGGCATATTTCGATGCTCATCGCGAATGGCCGTCAGTCATTCAGCTGGCCAACTACATCGCAGGTATCCGGATCATTGAAGCCGACGCCATGCTCGCCGCGCGCCGCCCCGATCTGCTGACGGGGGTGGCGAAGTGAGCGGGGGGCATACGGCTGGGCCTTGGGGTGTCGAGAGCACGTCGGACACGCTGTGGGTCGGGCCGCTGCGTCCTGACGGAGAGAAGGTCGACGCTGTTGTTGTCGGTCTTAGCTACGACCGTGAGCTGACGCACGCTGCGAAAGTGCGCCAGCAAGCCAATGCCCGCCTGATCGCGACGGCTCCGGATTTGCTGGAGGCGCTGCAGAACATCGTTACCCGTCTTGGCGCGACCAAGGAAAACGACGGGCACAAAGACATCTGGTTCGATGCTTTTACCGCCATCGCCCGTGCGACAGGCACCGACCAATGACCGCCCCTCGTACGGTAGCCGAAGTGCTCGACGCTGCGGCGGATCTGCTGACGTCGGAAGGCGCATGGACGCAGGGGGCACAAGCTCGCAGGGCTGATGGCAAGCAAGTCATGGCCGATGGACCCAATGCTGTATGCTGGTGCCTCATTGGCGCGACTGAGGCCGCGGACCCGGAATATTTCGGAACTGACGCTGATCGGGTTTTGTATCATCTGCTTGGTGTTGACATCGTTGAGTGGAACGACGCTCCCGGCCGCACCCAAGCCGAAGTCGTAGCCAAGCTCCGCGAAGCCGCCACCCTCGCACGGGAGCAGGGCAAGTGACCGCCCGGCTTGAGCGTCCTGAGGGCTTTGAGATCGGCGCGATGTACCGCGTGCCGTGGTCGCCAAATCCGCATCGGTTGGAAGCGATCAACCCGCAGTACTGTCAGCTCCATGGCGAGCATATCGGCTGGACGTTGCAGTTGCGGAAGCGGCGCATGTCTGAGCGGCAACCCTGGGGTTCAATCTCCAATGCTGCTGCCGATACGGCTGGCATTGAACGGTGGCCATCATGACCGCCCCCACACCCGAGCGCGCCGCCATGCGTGCGCCGTCGCGGGCTGACGTGGCCGGTGTCGCGATCTTCGTCGCTGTGTTCGCCACGCTGGTTTGGGGGCCGTGGATTGTTGCGGTTGCGCGGGTGGCGTTGTGAACGCGCCCCGCGTGAACCTCACCATCGGCCAAGTCGATGCGCTGCGGCACATGCTGGCGGACCAGTTCGCCGACGACGAGCGCGGCTGGCTCGACGCGCTAGAAGGCGAGACGGACGCATTCACGCTGATCCGCAGGCTGCTCGACGCGATCGAAGCGGAGGAGGGCACTCGCACTGCGCTCACTGAGCAGATGGACGCCCGCAAGGTGCGTCGTGATCGGTGCGACGTACGCATCGCTCACCAGCGGGACGCGATCGTTGCCGTGATGCGGGCCGCCGCGCTGGAAAAGCTGCCGCTGCCCGAGGCAACGCTAACGTTGCGGGAGACGCCCGAAAAACTGGCGGTGAATGACGCCGCCGCAGTGCCCGATCAGTACCAGGTCGCGACCTTCAAGCCGAGCATGGACGCGATCAAGGCGGATTTCTCGCCTGACAGTCCCGCCCTCCCGAATTGGCTCCGTGTCGAGCCGAGCCGCCCGTCTCTCACGGTGCGCAGGAAGTAGGAGAATCATCATGGGTGAAGTCGTCCAGTACCAGCCGCAGCAGGTCGTGCATCACGTCCCCAACTACACGATGCAGGATATGTGGCAGATTTCGCAGGCCATCGCGAAGGGCGGACTGTTCGGGTCCAATGACCCCAACGCCGTGCTGACGCTCTGCATGGTCGCGCAAGCCGAGGGCAAGCATCCTGGCTTGGTGCTTCAGCAGTATCACATCATCAAGGGCAAGCCGGCGAAGAAAGCCGAGGCGATGCTGGTCGACTTTCTGGCCGCTGGCGGCCGGGTCGAATGGCACACGCTGACCGACGAGTGCGCCGATGCGACGTTCTCGCATAGCCAAGGCGGTTCGGTCCGCATCCAATGGGACATGGCCCGCGCGGCCAAGGCGGGTCTCGGCACCGCGACGTGGAAGGCATATCCCCGCCAAATGCTCCGCAGCCGTGTGGTGTCCGAGGGCGTCCGCACGGTGTTCCCCGGCGCCACCAGCGGCATGTACGTGCCCGAGGAGGTGCAGGAGTTCGATACGCCGGCGCCGCGCGATGTCATGCGCCAGCAGGCCCATGAGGAGACGGTCGCCGCGCTGACTGCGCCTGAGCCGGATCCGCGCACCGTCAAGTGGGTGGACGGCTACATCGCCAAGCTGGACGCGGCTGAAACGCGGTCCGAGCTGCTGGAAGTGGTGGAGGCCAACGTGCCGCACATGGACCGCCTGCGCGCGAAGTGGCCCGCCCTCTTTGAGCGAGCGACGCAAGCCGAGCAGACCCGCGGCTATGCGTTCACCACCGAAGGCCGCGACGACGACGCGTTCGGCGACCAGCACACGGACGACGGCGAGTGACCCCCGCACCGTGCCCCGCACCCCGTCCGTATATTAGGTTTGTCCCCACGCCCAAGCGCCCCGGCGACCTCGTGCTCGGCAACGCGACCCGGCCTGTGGTGCGCGTGGGAGAAGGGTTGTGACGGCGCTCGCAATCTTAGCCGCGCGCGTGGAATCCCATAGCCCAATCGGCAGGCACGATGTCGTTCAAGCGAACGCCAGCGAACTGAACGAAGCAATCGCGATCGCGATCGGCCTGCCGCTGACCGTTAAGCGTGGGCATCCCGTGCTAGGAAACGAGCGCACAGTTCCCAACCGCATCTTGGACTATGTCGGATCGCTCGATGCCGCCAAGACACTGGTGCCCGATGGTATGGGCATCTCAATAGCCCAGCATGGGAAACGTGGTGACGACTGTTCGGCTTACGTCGGCAAGTCGGACAGCGACGCGCGCGGCAACTTCATGACCGACACGTTCACCGGCGAAGCTAAGACGATGGCGGGAGCATTGACTGCCGCTTGTCTAAGAGCTCGCGCCGGCCGCGACCCGGTTAAGCCGCGCGCCAAAGCACGTCCCGCATGACCGCGCCCACCGATGCGCAGGTCGCTGAGATCGCGGGGAAGCTCAGGAAAGCGGAAATCGCGATGCTCGTCAGCGGTGTCACCGGCATGACATCTGTTTGCGATCGGCTGGAAGAAGCCGGCTTGTTTATCCACGAACGATGCGCGGTCCGGCTTAAAGGCTCCAGCGCAACATTCCGCACGATCCCATCCACTTTTACCGACCTCGGCCTCCGCGTCCGCGCCGCCCTCCTATCCCAGGACCCCATCCATGGATGACATGACCCAAGATGCTGCGCTGGTGACGCACCCTGACGCGCTTACTCCTGACGAGGTGCCGGCAATTCAGGCCGACCGCGAGTTCGCGGCGCGATGGATTATCATTGCCCCGGAGAACCAACGGCTAATCCGCGCCGGAGAGTGGGACCATCATCACGCTGTGCAGGCCACGGCCCGCCACCGCCTCGCCGCATCCGATCATCCCGACGAGCGGGGCGGGGAGGCGCTGCGGGAGGCGGGCCAAACCATCGAAATCCTGCGTCGCGCACTGGCATGGCACGGCGATCCGCAACGCATGGCGACGACGCGCGAGGAATGGCAACAGGAGATCGACGCCGCGATTGTATGGGTGAAAGCAAACCCGGAACCCGACCGTCCGTCGTTCTCGTCGTTCTCCACCCCAGCCGCGCCCGAGCCGACCGAAGCGGGCGAGTGGCGGGTGCCTGGCGGATGGGTGCTGGTGCCCATTGACCCAATCCGCGAGATGTGGGCGGCAGGTGGCAATGCAGTCGTCGGATACAAACAGCGCCACCACGATAAGGTCGTCGCCCAAGTGTGGGCAGATATGCTCGCCGCGCGTCCGTCGCTTCCGGGAGGCATGACCGCATGATTACCGATGCAGTAGCCAAGTCGTTCTATAGTAAAGTCGACAAGCGCGGGCCGGACGAGTGCTGGCCTTGGAAGGGTGCCAACGTCAACGGGTACGGCACGCTTAGCGACAAGAGGGCGACACACATCGCGCTTGAGTTGAGCGGCCATCCTCGTCCGGGGCGACTGTTCGCACTGCATTCCTGCGACAACCCGCCCTGCGTCAACCCGGCTCACCTGCGCTGGGGAACAGCAGCAGATAATTCGGCGGATTGCTTGTCGCGGGGCAGGCACTCCCTGCAACAGAGAACTCATTGCGCAAAAGGACACGAATTAGTCCGCCTTCATCGATCATTCCGAGAGTGCGTGATTTGTCGCCGCGAGGCTGACAGGGAAGCCTATGCGAGGAAAAGGGCGCTCGCAGATGCGCGCTTCCCTAGGTCAAATGCAGCGAAGGAGTCAGGCCCTTCAGATTTCATGCGTTTACCAGCCTATAGGGTTGCGCAGAATGAAATGGTTGTGGCTCGCGTCGAGTGCATAAACGACGCAGCTGCGCGCCAAGAAATTGATCGTTACGCTGCCGTCTATTCGCAGGACGGACCCGTTCTGGTGCAGCAACGTATCGGCAAGCGCTGGGTTGCGCTCTACATCCTCGCCCCCGCCCGCCAGGACAGCGAGCAACCCGCGAAGGGAGGTGAGGCCGCATGACCTGCGACAATCCCGCACAAGCCTATCGCGAGTTACAGCGCCAGGCGCGCAAAGATCACCAGTGCTGCGAGTGTGGGAACACGATCCTGCGCGGTGACTACTATCTGTACACCAGCGGCATCTGGGATGGACGCGGCGAATGCTTCAAGACCTGTTGGCAGTGTCTGGCATTTCGCAACAGAGCGCGGCGAGAGAACGCAGGTTGGCGCGGATACGATGAGCCATACATCGGGCAGCTTTACGATGACTATCCGACCGAGGAATTGCCGAAACACCATCCCGATACCGCCGCCGAGGCTTCAGACAACGAGGAGATCAACCGTGGGTGAGATACTCTGGTGCGTCCACACGATTGGGCCGGACGACATAAACGCCGCTCCGGACTTCGACACAGCCGAGGAATGGGCCACTCGTCACAACCGGCTGATGCGAGAATACACGACCGCAACTGGCATGGACAACGACCCGAATTGGCCCTTGGTGCGCTGTGTAGTCGCGCTCTGGCCATGGGACCCCGCGTCTCACGCGAACGATCTGCCGCACAGCATTCGCGAGTTCACCCCACCTACGCCCAAGGTCCCAGCATGACGCCCGCCAGCACGAGCGCCGATCAGGCGGGAGTGGGGCTGCGGGAGCGGGCTCAGAGGGTAGCGTTCCGCCTGTTGGCGGGTGACAAGGTGGGGGCAGGAGACGGCGACACCTACGTTGCACGTACTCCGTCGTCAGCACAGTTGACGCTTGCCCTTGTCGCCTTCGCAATGTCGGAAGCCGCCCTCGCTACCCCGCCCACCGCTGCCGAGACCGTGGGTGCGGGGGTGTGGAAGCCGCACCTGGACTATGCTGGCGAGCCGATGGAGCCGGGCGAGTACCGCGATCCTGAAACGGCTATAGCGGCCGGCGCAGAGGCGATGCGGGAAGCTGCGGCGAAGGTGGTCGAAGCCGATCTGGACCTCAACCATGATGGTACAGACGGAACCGGCTATCAGCAGCGCAACTTCGTCATCCGCAAGCAAGCCGCCGCAATCCGGGCCCTGCCGCTTCCCGCCCATTCTGCGGATCATGCTCGGCCGGGGCGGGAAGTGGCACTGCGGGAAGGGGAGTGGTTCTATCCTGAGGGCGATCACTCTTCGGATGAGTCTCGCTTTTCCCCTGATGAGGTGATCGACTACGCACTGGAAGGCGAAAGCGTAAGCCGTGTCGTCTGCATTGAACGCGCGGCCTCGTTGCCATCAGTTTACGCTGCGGTTCGTGTTTGGACCGACGCTGAGAAGGATGCTCGCCAAAGCGACGACGACTATGACTACACGCTGTTTGCGACCCATGAGGAAGCGCAAGCCGCCCTCCTCGCCAGCCCCACCGATGCGGACGCGGGGGAGGAGAAGTGACGGTCAAGGAGGTCAGGGAGGCGTTGGCTGCTCCAGAGTGGCAAGCGGTGGTGTCCTGCGGAGACGTGTTAGACGAGTTCCCGTGCCAAGGTTGCGGTTCGCGGACACCAGCTTACTGCCAGCTTTCTGGATCACCAGAACGCATCAAATCCGCTTGTGAATACATCAACAGGTTCGGTCGGAGTGCGGCGAAAGCTCTTGCCGAAAGGAAAGTCCCCGCATGACCGACGCATCAAACCGCGTTCGCGAGGTGCTGGCGGAGCATCACAACCGACAGTTGTTCTTTGCCGCGCCAGAAATTATGCCGAGCTGGGCAGTCACCGCCATGCTCGCCTACGCCGACGAACGCGCCGCCCAAGCCCACGCGGCCGGGCTGGAGGAGGGGCTGGAGGAGGCGGCTACGTTTTTGGAGGACACCGCTGCCGCGCCGAAGGGCCCGCGCGATACAGGGCAAGCTCTAGCGCGTCGCATCATGTGCAAGTTCTCGGCTGAGAGCATCCGCGCCCCGGAACACCACGCCAGCGGGAGGTGAGTGATGGATATTCGTATCGCTGAATGGCTTGCGAGCGGTGACACGGGAGTCTCATCAACAGCGATCCTGCTGTGGTTGAGTGCCCGCGCAAAAGATCGGACGTGGGGCGCGCACACGCCATCCGATCCGGCTGACTTGGGCCGCTGTCTCCGGCTGCTCGAACGGATTCCCGAGTGGAAATCGCGCATGCCTGAGATGGCTGAGGCTGGCGACAACTGGGCGCGGATCATGCCGCATTGGGATCGCATGGCGCAGTCGATGTGTGACGAGGTCGGGATCGACTGGAGCAAGGCTCGGAGCGCGCCGCTTACCTACGACTTGATGAAGGAGTGCGGCTGTTGACCGACACCGACGCTCTCGTGGCGCGGCTGACCGCAATGTACTCGCACCGCGGTGATGGCATTCCGACGCAATGCGTGAACCCGGATGGCGCCGAAGCCGCCGACCTCATCGCCCGCCAAGCCGAGGAGATCGCGCGGCTGGAAGCGGCGCTGGAACGGATCGCGGACGTGCGGAACACGCATTTCGCGGGTGATGCGCGCGTCGTGGCCCAGATGGCGTTGGGTCGCATGGAGCGGATCATGACCGATGTTTGCGACGTCGTGGACGACTTCGCCGCCCTCACCCGAAAGGATCAAGTATGACGGATGGTACGATCCCGGATGGCATGGTCCCGTGGGCTGGGGGTGATAGCGCGCCAGCGGATTGGGATGGTGGGGCGGTGCTCGCGCGCGATGGCTTCGTCATGGTGAAAAAGCCCGGTGCATATCAATGGCGGCGCGCTCGTGGCGGCGCAAAGCAGGACTGGGACATAATTGCCTACACCCCGCGCGCCGCCGCCGATCGCCAGACCGAGCAGTTGTCCGCTCATATCGGACAACTGGAAAAGGTTGGGGATCCCAACCATTCCGCCGAGCAGCCCGGCATGGTGCTGGTGCCGCGTGTGGCGACGCATGAAGCAGAAGAGGCCGGCGCTCGCATTCTTGCGGACTGCGCAAGCCGCAAGTGGGGTGCTCTGGACGCGGACGGGCAAGAGACGTTTCGCTGGCGTGCCCGCAAGATATGGCCTGCCATGATCGCCGCCGCTCTCGCGCCCGCCAGTGGGGAGGAAGGGTGATGAATCTCAACAAATTTATAGACCGTCTATTCGCCGCGTTCGCGGTTACGATGCTCGTCGCGATCTGGTTGCTCATAGCGTTTGGCGTATGGGCATTTTTCCATGGGGCAAAATTGCCATGACCCGCCGCCTGCTAATCCACACTCCCTACGGCACGCGCCCTGCCACCAGATGGGAGCGTGTCGTGTACCGCATCAAACGGTTTGCCGGGTTGTCGGTGTGATGATACAAGCGAACCGCGCGGAGCTTTCTGGACAATCGCTCGACGCGCGGTTCTAACGGCTAGGAGGCCGCTGTGATTCAGGTAGATGATGTGGTGGGTGCGGGCAAGGTAGCGCGCGTCGGGGTTGGCGGCTCTCTCGGGGGCATCGCTGGGGGCATCGGGAACAGCGGCTGGGGGTATTACTCCGGACATGGGGAGATCGTGGCATGAGCGCGCGTGATGCGACCCCGTGGACGGGGGATGACGAAGCGCCGTGGACGCCGGGCGAGTGGAAGACCGACGGCCGGTTAGTGTACGCGCTGGACGAGACCGGCCAAGTCAATCGGTTCTCGGCGCACATTGATGGCGGCTACATTCGCCACCGCCGACGCCCCGATAACGAGGACCGAACCAGCAACGAAGAACTTGCAGCCAACGCTCGCGTGATAGCCGCCGGACCGGATGCAGTCAAAGCGCTGGCGGCGATAGTCCGCACGCTTGGCGCGACCGAAGAAAATGACGGTCACAAAGAGATTTGGCGCGCTGCGTTCGACGTCATTGCCCGCGCTCGTGGGGACACACCCCATGACTGACCCGCAGGACACCGTCGCGGTGACGCAGGGGGATCGCCGTGCACTATCCCACGTCGAGCAGATGCTTGAAGCTGAGGGCCAATGCGTGCCGTGCAAGTTGTGCGGAGGCGCGGCGGTTATCACCGACGCTGGCCCTGGTGCCGGCTACTACGTCGCGTGCAGCAACAGTCAGACGCGCCGATCATATCAGGGCTGCCTCATCAACGAGCGCCGAGTGTCCGGATGGGCCTACAATGTCGCCGATTGGTGGAACCGTCTCCATCGCCTTGAAGCGACGCAGCAGGCGGGGTGGCAGGGGATTGAGACGGTAAGGGGAGAGGTAAAAGCATGTCTCCTTTGGTGCGCCGACTTGAATCGCACCGGCAAGCCGCGCGGTATTTGCATGGGCCGGATATCCCAATGGTCAGACGGAACTCTGACAGCTTACGGAAACGGGATGAACGGTGATTGGACGTTCACCCACTGGCAGCCTCTCCCCGCCGCTCCCTCCGCGACCCGCCCCGCATGGGTGGCGGCGTCGTGAGTGGGCGAGCAATCCACAAGCACGTCGTCAAGGTCGCCGACGAGATCCGCATCTACGTCCCGCACGGCGCCCCGCTGTTGCTCGTGGCACATCAGCCCGATCGCATGCGCGCTGACGAGATCGGCTTTTGGTTCGAAGTGCCAGCCGACCTTGCCCCCGACGCCTGTCTATCTCCGCAGGTGTTCTACGTTGTCGGGACGGGTAATCCCGTGCCGGATGGGGCGGTATCTCTGATGAGCCTGATTGCCGGTCCGTTCGTGTGGCACCTCTATCGTCCCATCGCCTCCCATGCCCAGGTGCCGGCATGACCGCCGGGAACGCCGAGCTGGTGGCGCTGGCAGAACGTTGCGAACAGGCGACGGGGGCGGATCGTCGCCTTGATGCTGAAATATGGGTCCTTGTCGGAGATAAGCTCGGTTCGGCATGGAGCGCAAAAAGCCGTGACCCCATCAAGCCATCGGAGGTCGTTCAAGGCGAACTGTTGGCTCCGGCTATTCTGCGCTGGCCATTAGATCCGGGCGGTGTCGCTAACTCGTGGCGCGTGCCGTTTCTGACGGACAGCCTGGACGCGGCGATGACGCTGGTGCCGGAAGGTATTCGCATCGGCCTAGTCCAGCAGCCGGGCGGCGAATGGGAAGCTAGTGACATAGCTTTAGTCGATAACGAGGGATGCGACCACGGGCATTGGGAGCCGACTTTTCGTACGTCCACATCTGCGGCCTGTGCGGTGTCAGCAGTTGCTCTTGATGCCCTCGCCGCCCTTCGCGCCCTCGCGCCGCTTTCGCATGGTGAGCGGGGAGGGGAGGGGTGACGGCCGCAGACATCCTCGAACAGCTAATTGCCGAGTGCGACTCTACGATGATTTGGGCGAGTGAGCTTGCCCTGTCGACCGGCGCGCGGCGCTGCGACTTTTGGACGCTCGCACCTTGCCAGTCGAAGGGGTACGCGGCGACGGCCTACGAGATCAAGGTCAGCCGTGCCGACTTCCGTCGCGACAGCCATGCCAAGCAGCGTGAAGCCCGGCTATTCAGCGACCGGTTCTACTACGCGACACCGGCCGGCCTGCTGCGACCTGACGAAGTGCCGGATTGGGCTGGCCTGATCGAATACAGCGATGCGGGTCGGGTGATCGTTGTGCCCGCGCCGTTGCGCGACAAGGATGCGCCCAGCTGGGAACTGATCGTCTCGCTGCTGCGGAACAGCGGGCGCATCCGCCGTGACACCGACATCGTGAAAGCAGAGCGGTCGCGATATAAGCACATGCTCAAGGAGGCGTCTCAGAAGCTGGAAGCGGCTGGGCGTCGGCCTTGGGAGTTTGGCATTCACTTATGACCCGCTGGACCGACGAAAACATCCGCGGCGCCGTCGACGGCATCACGCACGAGGCCCTGCCGATGGTGAAGCGCGGGCAGCCTGACAGTGCATATCGCGATCGGGCGAGGGTGCAGGTGTCTATTGCTGACGGGGTGCTGGCGTTGGTGCGGAGGATGCGCCCGTGATGATATGGCACGAATCTCTAGGCCCAGCGTTTGATAAGTGGCACCTTAACCCCAACGACGAGAGTCATGAGTTCCCGCATGGTTGTCGTCCCGTCATTCACAGGCTGGGCGTGGACGAAGGCATGCCACATGATCACCCGTGGAGCTTCCACACCTTCGTTTTGCATGGTGGATATGAGGAAGAGGTATTCACTCAACGAGGCGACGCATGGCATAGCGCGCTATTTCGACGCTTTCCCGGCGAGGCGCGATATGTCCCGGCTGGGACTGTCCACCGCGTGGTGCGGTTGCTCAATGGGCCATGCTTTACCGTGGCGATGTACGGGCCACAAGAGCGGGAGTGGCGGTATTATCCAGAGGCAATCGCAGATGCGCGGCCGGATGGGGTGGAAACCTTCGCGCTTGCAACCACGCGTTACGGGCGGGAGGATGCGCGAGGGGAATGAGGGCCGCTCCTTGCGCTTTGGGCACAGAGGGAGCGACCATTTCGAGGAACGGCTTAGCAGATGAAGGCGATGACCGCTAGTTCTTCACACCCGCCTCGCGTTGTGGCATGAAGGGCGGGCTGCGGAGGTGAGAACACGCTCCTCACAGGCTTGTCGGACGCGATAGTGCAAACCCGTTCAAGCATATTAGACGGCCCCTGCTTAGGCAACCGTTGAACAGATGCCGGGGTGGCGATCCGGCCCGCAGCAACGGCGGAACGTAGGGGCGGCTAGTTTCACCGGAGTAATCCGTAGTCGCCCCTAAACCCGCCCAGCCGGATACACGAACACCGGCCCACCATTCGCCCAAGCGGCCCAGTCGTCCGCATATTCCATCATCGTAAACACCGGCGACCGCTTCACCCGAGGCCGGTCCGTCGTCTCGTCCTCGCCGGGCATCACGACCCGCACCGTCCACACCGGCGGCTCGTCCGTGGACATGGCAACGAACGCCCGGCCGCCTGGCGGGAGGATGGGGCGATCCTTTCCGATCAGGCGGCCGAGCCATGTCATTAGAGCTTCAGCAGCTTGGCAGCTTCCGCCTCGATATCCGCCTTGTTGGCGGTGTAGGCAGACTGTGCGAGCTGCACCGCCAGAGACTTGCTGATGGTGACGCCCTTCAAATCGTGAACGAGCGTGATGGCCTTTTCGGCCAGCTTTTCGAGCGAGGCGAACTCGCCGGGCAGCGTGGCGCTGAACGCCTCCAAGTCAGCCGCGACCAGCGGCGATACCTTGGCAACCCACGCCTCCACCGCCGTCAAGTTGGTGGCGTGAAAGACGCGGCCAAAAAACTCGCCGACGCTGTTGATAACGGACTTGAAGGACATGGCCTTGCTCCTTTGATGGCAGCTTGACCATAACACGGAGCGGGTATAGCGGGAAAGGGCCGGGTAAGCTCAGCGGTGGAGCAGGCGCTATATAGGCGCATGGCCGTAGGTTCGATCCCTACCCCCGGCACCTACAAAATTGGTGCACACTACCCCCACAACGTCACCATCTCCGCCAGCCAAGCATGCCACACCCGCACGCGGTACGGGGTGCCGTCAGGGTGGCGGGCGTAGATGCGGACTTTAGCCATTGGCAGGCGCGACGGGGACCGGATCGCTATCGGGATTAGCGACAGTGACGGGGAGCGGTCCATCGCTTGCAGAGGCGACCGCAGACCTCTGCGGGATGCGCAGGACACCGATCAACCCGCCAGTCACCGTTCCGACGCCGAAGTCTGCGATATGCCCAAGTACGCCAGGCACGAACGCCGCCACCAGCATCGACCCGATCAGGGCTGCGACAAGGGCGGCGAGAGTGGCGATGTAGGCGACGAGCTGGTTGCGATCGTTCACGCCGTCCTCCGATACATCAGCGCCTCAGCAGCCCGCCGCTTCGCCAGCCCCGGCACCACGACGCCGCTTTGCTTGTCGAACAGCCCGAACGCCGCAGCCGCGCCAGCGTAATCCCGCGCGCGATGCTTCCGCAGAACCGTCGACGAGGCGAACGCGCCCATGCCGATGTTATAGACGAGTGCGGCCATGGCATCGAACTGGAACTGCGTCGTAGGCACGTTGCCGAGCAGATTGGACAGCGACAGTGAGAATCGCTTGAGGTCGCCCGCAAACCGCCCGTCAGCCTGCGTCTGCGTCCAGTGCATGCCGAGCGCGATATCCGGCCCGGTCGCACCGTAGCCGATCGTGGGGACGTCGCGCGAGGTGGGCAGGTAGGATGCGAGCTTACAGCCCTCGTAGGTCTTGATGGCGTTGGCGCCTTGGTCGGATATGATCACGGCAGTTTGCCTCTCTTTCTCAGATAAGCTCTAGCCTGCATCTTGGCTTTGAAATTGGCCCATGAATGGCGGTGCAGTCGTCCCATAAGATAACACGCAAAGCCGACCTGTAGAAGTGTGACGCTCCAATCATCAAAAGGTGATTTCTGACATGTAGCACGGCCGACAATAGGGCCGATGCGCAGGATCATTCCAGCCGATGCCGCGCCCATGCCAACGCGCTCGAAAATGTTGAACTTTTCTGGATAGGCTCCAAGCATGTACGCGGCGACAATGCTGGCGATGATAGCCGTTGCGGTATTGATGATGGTCCAGGTCACTTGTCGGTGCCCCCATCGTCCTGAAGGCCAGCAAGAATACGAATCCGCCGGATCGTCCAAGGAATAAGCACGTTTGATCCCGTGGCAGTTACCCAATAGATCGCGCCAGCCGGCCGTAGCGGCACCACACCGTCATGCCATATCCACGATATCAATAAAGGCGTAACGAAATAGCTGAAGCTAAAGCTGACGAAGATTGACAGCCACGCTTCAACCGGGCTCATACCTTTCCACGGCCTAAAGGAAAGTGAAGCGATAGCACCGGCTGCGCTGGCCAGTAGAGGCCATACAATTCGCAACACCGGGCCGTCAGAAGAAAACGGGTCACTCACTCGCGTCGCGTTCGCGATAGCGCCTGCGCCGATGCCGCCCGACCAAATAAGAAAAGCCGATCAAAGCCAGCAGAGAGCCAATCTGAAACACCATTCGCTCCTACACAGATAAAAATAGCGACCTCTGCTAACAGCAGCTTATCAAGCCCCCACAGATAGACGGCACTTTCCATTCCACAGAACTGGCGAGCAACGTGCAATCCGAGTTGCATGATCGCAAAATACCAAAGAGCGGTAGACCACCAATAGGGCTTTTGGTCCTGTTCAGACCAACCCATGGCATAAACCAAGCCGCCGAATAGAGCGTCTGAGACTGCCCAGAAATCACGGGCTTGACTTGGAAACCCATATGCTCGCGCCAGCAGATGCGGCGACGTTGGCTCATAGGTCCAACCGACAAACAACCAGTTGGCGAGCAAAGCAATCGCCATGACAAGGCCAGCGCGGCGCTCTCCAGCGGGGAAACCCGCCGCAAAAGCTACCGCGCCGACGCACGCAATCAGGTATTCGAGATGATCAGCCACCAGTCACAGGCGGCTCTTGGCCACCATGACCGCCACTGGTCGTGTCCAGCGTATGCACCGTGACCGGAGCGTCCGGGTGCTTCATCTCGTGCAGCCGCTTGCCCGCGAGGTGGAACACCGCGGCGACGTCCTCGTCCTTCAGCGCGGCGACGATCTGTTCGGGCGTTTCATGCTTCATGCGTCAGTCCTTTGTGCCGGGAACCGCCGGCGCGGATGGGGTCGAAGCCAACGTCCACGCATCGCCGTCCTTGTCGGTCGGGAAGGGCGTGTAACTGGATTCTGTCAACTCTCCATTCTTGAAGATGCGGATCGCGAAATCGACGTCAGGATCAAATGGCGACGGAAGCGGCTTTCGATCGGCTTCCACGATGCCGAACGCGATCACGCCCCAGCCAGGAAGCGTGACGAGTTTGCCAGCATCCATTGCCGTGATGGCCTCTTCGTAGGTCATGCGTTCGTCCCATAGAAAGGCTGGATCGTGCCATCGGCCGCCTTGACCCAGCCAAGCAACAGTTTGCCGTTGGTGACAGACGGCGCGTTATTCCAGCAGAACTCGTAATTGTCCAATTCGCCAAGCGCTGGTGCTGACCCACGCGAAAACCGCTGTAAGATCGGCAGCAGCCGCGTCGTATCATCGGACGTGGTGAGGTCGAAAGCATCACCGGGCCGGAAGCGAATGTACCCGGTGTTGAACGAGACCTTAGTCGTGCCCTGAACAAATTGGAGCCTGCTATGTCCCGTGCAAAGAACGCGCACCGTCTTACCCGGAAAGTGCTTGTCAATTGCGCAGTCGTTGAACGTCGTGGCGTTAGCTGGATCGTTACTCGACAGGAACACGTAAGCGGGATTGCCCGCACCAGTGTTCAGAACCCCATTGACGCTGAAGCATGTAGGAGTGATCCCGGTATAGTAGCCGAGGTTCGGGCCGCCTTTCTTGACGCCTTCTATGATGCCCCAGCCGCCCGAGCTGCCATCGGTGGTTGTGATCGTCTTATCGATCGCGCCGTAGAAGTTGGCCCCGATCACGCTAACGATCGAGGTCGCGTCTTTGGCGATGCCGTAGCCGGAACCAATGTGGTTTCCGTTAGGAATATAGTCGCTGGAGGCGTTAGCATAGCGCGTGTTGATGGCGGTGATTGAGCTATTGTTGACGGCAGTGATTGAGCGCTCGTGGTTTTCGAACCATACGTTCGCCACTTCGATGCGATCCGCACCGTCGAACATCATGCCGTATCGGCCGCCCTGATCGGTGACCTCGATAGTGCCGACAGCGGGCGAAGAAGTGAGGGCTACGCTGGTGCCCCCCGCGCGCATATGCGAGTAGTAATCGCCTTCCGGATAACGCGCGCCGACGACAATATTTACGCCGTCCAAGGGACGGGTT
>JBPBQO010000111.1:0-35195 GCA_050954785.1 Janthinobacterium lividum
CAGCGGGACGATGTGGTGTCGTGGAAGACGGCGCTCGATATAGCCAAGCTGGTTACCGCCGAGGATTGTTTGGTCATCCTCATCAAGGATGGTGACCACCGCCTATCCCGGCCACGTGACCTCACGCTTCTTAAGGCAACGCTGCAACCGCTGTTAAATGAGCGGTAGAAGCTGCATACCGCTCTACGACATCAAAAGCGGAACATCTTATTTCTGGCCGGCACCCAAAAAAGGCGGACGGCTCCAGCCGTCGAGCTAATATTAGACTGAAGCCTTCGCCTTGCGTCACGTCTAACACGGGCGCCTCTCTCAAAACGACTCCCGACTGCCTTCACCGCGGTATGCTCGCAACGATAGCCAGTGCCGGTCTTTGTTTTGTATATTCGCCACCCACCACAGCAGGACTGTCCTTCAATTCGGGCGCAATCTTTGAAGTTGTGAAGATGATCTGATGAGAAGTTTTGGTCATTTTAGATTTTTCGACCAGTAACCGTTGAAAGTTCCACGACCGCTCCTGAATCATTCCCTTATCTTCAATGTTGTCGAAAAGCATCCACCGCGGCAGGCAAAAAGATTTGTCCTTTAACGAAGAAAATAGCATTGCAGCGGCGAAACTATTTTTTAAAATGACCATGCCGCTTGCGCTTCCAGCTCGATTTTTTTTATCATTGATCGCGATCCAGTCCTCCGCAAAATTGAAATCAACATAATCGATCTTTTCAAAATCGGATTGTTCTTGCATATCACTCTCGAGAAGCTCTTTCGCCTCATTCGAGATCAAAGTATAAGCAACGCGCTTTCGTTTATCTTGCGACCGGGTAATCGCGCCGATTGCGCTTCTGAATTCTGTGATCTTGCTGTTAAATTCTTCTTTTTCCTTCGACGCAGCAGTAATTCGGCGACCAAGTTCGAGCCGCTTTTGTAGAACCTCGAGCTGACTGTCTAGGAAGCCCACCTTCCGACTAAGCTCAGCCACGGCTCCTTCGCGCTTTGAGACCGGCCCAGATCGGCTTAATTCGACTGAAGCAGTTGCCCGTCTCAGGGTCACTCTCGCAATACGAAGATTGGCGGTCATTTGGGAAAGATCAGCCTTTCTACCCTCCTGTAACGCCTCCGACTCTCGCAGTTGCATCTGCAGGTCGAGCTTGACGGCGAGTGTGCGCGAATCATGCTTGCCTGCCACATGAGGTACGTCGCAAAGCTGACAATGACCCTCCGCCTTCGACTTTACCGGCGCAAAGCAGGACGGACAGAACTCAAAATTCAATCGGCCGAGAGCCATAAACGTTGCTGCGGCATCATCAAATTCGCGTACAGAATGGCGAAGATGGTCAAGAAATGCCCTTGCATCTTCAATTTCGTATTCTAGTGTCTCGATCCTATCAATAAATGCACCGACATCTTGACGCGAGGTCCGGTATACCTTGAGGGCTTCGGCGCGGGCGAGCTTGAGCGATCCATCGGCATCTTCATCGCTATCATCCAACCATAGCGCCTCAATGGATTGAAGGAGGCCCAGACGTTGAGATAGCTGATTTTGAATTGCAGCCTCAATATGCTCAACGAGGATTTGTTCGCCATAACCAGAGGCAACTGCCATCAAATTAGTAAGCATGGTCGACGCGGTGGAGTACTTTTTTTCCGTCTCCCGGAGCGCAATCTGGCAATCGTAAAGCTCATAGCCCCCTATCCCACACAGCAGGTCTCCGATCGCCTGTTTTGTCTGCCAAGTATCCCAGCTTTCCACTCGAAAGATGCGCTGAATGGGCGTGAGTTGGTCAACGTAAAGTAGGCGCAGAATCTGATGCATTGACAAATTACTTGCACCGTCACTGATCGCTTCGGGAAGTCCAATGGCCTTAAATAGGACCTGTGAAAAGTTAAGACCATGCTCCTGGCGGCTGTAGGGTAAGGTTTGCCATCGATCATCACCGGCCTGAATGGCCTCGTCCATACCCCCGAAAAACAGGTCCATGGGTCGGAAGGCTTCTGTGGACACGAAGCGCCTAGTGGTAATCACTCCTGCGGGTATCGTAATTTGAATCATTACGGCATCGGCCCGAGATGCATAAGGTTTCCACTGCCGCAGATCTCCTCCAAGGCCAAAGAATATGAAATCGGCTAGGGTTGATTTTCCGGAACCGTTATCACCGTGGATGATGTTTACGCCATGATGAAAGCATTCATCGTACAGGATAGAGCTGGCTTGATAGACAAGCATACGATCAATGAAGAGATGGCTAATCACAGAACTGGTCCCCGTGCTGGAATTCCCGCTCGTTTAAAAATATTATCGGGTCCAGACACAGGAAGGCGTGCGATAGCCCCTGTTAAAAAGTCCATGAAGTGGGGCTGCTCCGCGTTCGCAGCCTTCACGCGTGCAACCAACGCGTTAGGCAACTGCTCCAGTTCAAGTGCGGCGTAGCGATTGACAAGAGCTTCTCGTTTGAGCAACCCTCTTCCCGTAAGCTCCTTGAGTGCAGCGGACTGATACAATTGGAGATCTTGCCAGATTGAGGCTGTGCCTGGGAGATGCACGAACTGAGCCTTTTCTGGAGGTATTTTTAACGCTCGCAGCTGCTCCCGCACATCGTTCGGCAGTCTCATTCGTGCGGTCAAAGCAGGATACATGAGGAGCATGTCAAGAATACGCAGTTTCTCCACAGGGACAGCCTCTACTTTGAAGCTGAGAAGACGAAGCATGCGGAAAGCGCAGTGATAGAGATCGCGTGCAGCAAACCAAACCCTGAATTCACTCATTGTTCCAACTCAGATGGCAATTGCCTACGAGGTAATATAGAGCGTTGTCTACAAGAGAAGCGGTCATCTCGTCTCCGGTGGCTGAGAACCGCTCCACACATGAGTCGATCACCTTATTCTGGAGAACTTCATCGACCTGCGTTTGGCTGTATCCAGATGATATTGCAAAACCAACATGTCGCGTGAAGCGGCTGCGAACATCCGATAATAATCGCGTATAGCGCGTTACGGCCGTAGGCTGTGCAATATGGCGGCGCAGCGTCATCGTGAAGCGCTCTTTGCACTTTTGTGCTTCCTCAATTTGATAGGATCGACCGGCATCGTTTAGCTTCTGTCTGACGTCTCGGCGATCGTCTTTGGCAACGGTCGTAAAGCACATGTATTCGTAAAGAATGTCGGGAGAGATACCTTGTGGCGCCATGTCTTCTGGCAAGGACGGATTGACCAACGCGACAGGAAGCTGCGCACCGGGCATCTGTATCAAACCTTTGCCCGCTTCTGGCGGGGCGAAGCTTCTCAGCAATTCACAAATCGAGCGATAGACAAGCGCATTCTTGGACGTCGGCTTACAGATCGCGACATGGTCGGCTTGGACAGCAATTAACTCAGTCCCGTAGACACCGGGGTCTGCTGTTACCCGATTGACGATATGAACGCCCCTTGTCTTCTCGGTTTCATAATAAGTTCGGACAGTAATTTTCTGCTCGACAACGAAGTTGCAGAAAAAGTTGTTAAGATCAGTAAGGGTGTCGTTGTTATAAACCAACTGTTTAGTGAATTTACTTTTGAAGGGATGCAATAAGAGATCTAGCGCGGCTGTGAATCCAGCCCCTTTGTGGGGCGTACCCAAGAAAACCACAGCCTTAATCTGGGCAAGCAAGGCTTTGAAGCGCGGGTCAGCGGAGTCTTTGCATCGCCGAAGCATCTGTTTGACGATCAAGCCGCCAAGGCTATGTGTGACGAGGATGATGCTGTCAGCCTGGTGCGGACGACTGATCAATCCGTCAGCCAGCGTTGACGCGATGTCCTGAATCGATGCGCCATCGCCTAACAGGAAGCTAGCGAAGGCGTTAGAGTCATAGCCCGCCAGGAAGACATTAATCCAAGAAAAGTCGTCGACCAGCCATTCAGGCCAAAAACCACCTTCAGGTGCAGTCCAAGTGTTGCGGCGATCACCCGACAGGCCATGCACAAAGACGATATCGATCGCTGCGGCACCTGTAACCCGCTTACAGCCGGCTGCCACCACGGGCGTCGGCCCTTCAACACTCATATGCCTGGTCCTCGTCAGTATCCCGATACATACCTCTGCTAAGTCGAGGAGGGACGTCAAGCGCATCTACCCGTTTGGTTTGTAGCTAATACGTTCTATGACAGTGGAGAGAGGCGTCGTCAGCGCTTAAGTGAGCATGTTGGTGAAAGCTTAAGCATCAGGCCGACTAGGTCCTATTACCGCTCAACATATGCTAATTGACCAATTGAGATTGTGAATTTGTGCTCTCGATTTTGACGTATTCCAGACGACTGCCGAGGAGGAGCATGACCGCCTCCTGAGTTGGCGCCGAATCGCCTACACATCTGCAATTGGTGCATAGTGGAAGATGCCGTTGTCTTTTTGAGTGTAGGTCTTGGAGAACGCTTTTTTTTGGAAAGTTCTATTAATTAGCTTTCAAAACTTTGAATAGTAAATAACCCTTCTCTATACGTTGGATACAGCCATTCCCATCCAAGCCATCCCTGCGTCATCCGGCTCGCCACCTTCCGGTTCTCCGCCCAAAAGCTCTGCCCCATCTCGCTCATCTCCGCCAATGCCTGATCCAGTGGCACAGCCACTGGCGGCGCCATGCCCAGCATCCGTGCCGCCGCCGCCGTCACCACCGCGCTCTCCTCGGGCAGATCGTCATTGAGGTTCAGCACGCGGCGCCCGTTCCCGTCCCTGCCGGCATCCGTATGCATGGCCGCAAGCGTCGCCCCCGCGATGTCGTCGCGGTGGATGCGTCCGAACGCGTGCCCCGGCGCATCCACCCGCCTGGCCGTTCCTGCGCGCAGGCTGTCGAACGCGCTGCGACCGGGGCCGTAGATCCCGGCGATGCGCAGCAGGTCGAGGCGGGAGCCTATGCTGCGGGCGAACGTCTCCCACGCCAGTTCGGCTTCCAGCCGGCGCTTGCCGCGTGGTCCGGTCGGCGCGGGCTCTGTGGTCTCGTCGACCCAGCCGCCCTGGCGATCGCCATAGACGCCGGTGGTCGAGAAATAGCCGATCCAGCCGGGTCGGCACGCACCGGGGCGGGTCGCGAGCATCGCCAGGATCGGATCGCCGTCCTCGCCGGGCGGGGCGCCGGCCAGCAGGTGGGTCACGCCGTCGAGCAGGTCCAGCGCCGCCTCCGGCCGGACCAGCGTCACCCCGGCAGGCGCCTGCACATCGGGACGCCGGGTCGTGCCGGTCACGCGATAGCCCGCCTCGACCGCCAGCCGGGCCACTTCCATGGCGGAATAACCGAGCCCGAACACCAACAGGTGGCGCTCGCCGGCGGCACTCATGGCCGACGCCGCCCCTGGCCGCATATCACCATCCCGACAGCGGACGCGGTTTGGCTTGACGGTGCAATGTGCGCATGGGGCAGAGTGAAACGATCGTCATGGTCATCAAACCCAGTCCTCACCTGTTCGCACTCCTGATGGTCGCGATCGCCGGCGGCACCGACATGTCCTGGTCCCTGGCACACGCCGTCGAACCCCGTCCCGCACCGACTTCGCGGCTGCAACGCGTCGCCCGGCTCGAGGCTCCCCCGGTTCGCCAGACCCATCTCACGAACGAGAAGCCGGTGGCAGGGTCGAATGCCTGCCTCGCCCTACTGGCCTCCGATCCGGAGACCGCGTCGGACGCCGCCCGTGAATGGGCCAGGCATGGCGGCGGCGATGACGCAGCCCAGTGCGCGGCGCTGGCCGACATCGCGCTCGGCAACACCGTGAGCGGCGCCGGCTCGCTGGACGCCTTGTCGCAGCATGGCAACGCCCCGGCAGCGCACCGGGCCCAGTTTGCCGACCAGGCGATGCAGGCTTGGCTGCTGGCCGGCAAGCCGATCGACGCGCTGGCATCGGCCCGGCGTGCAGTGGCGCTGGACCCGCTCGATCCCGAGTTGCTGGTGGATCGCGGACGCGCCGAGGTGGCGGCGGGCGATCCCGCCGGCGCGGTGACCGACCTGTCGAAGGTGCTGGCGATGCAGCCGGCCAATGGGGATGCGCTGATCACCCGCGCGTCCGCGTTCCGCCGGCTGGAACGGCTGGGCGAGGCGAAGGCCGACATCGACGCCGCCTGCCTGCTGGAACCGGACGAACCGTCGGCGCTGCTCGAACGCGGCATCCTGCGCGAGCGGGCCGGCGATGCGGACGGCGCCCGGACCGACTGGGACCGCATCGTGTCGCTGTCGCCGGACACCCACGAGGCAGACATGGCGCAACAGGACCTGGCCCTGCTCGATGCCGGCCCCAGCGAAAAATAGCCGGTCGCGATTGCGGCACCCGCCGCCGGGTGCCACGGTCCTGCGATGACCAGCCAGAACGACACACCCGAACCCACTGTCGAAACCTGGGACGGGATCGACGTGCCCGCCATCGTGACGGTGGCGCCGATCGGCCCGGACTTGTTCGTCGGACGGTTCAACCAGGTCAATTTTTACGACAGCCTGTTCGGTGGGCAGGTGCTCGGCCAGTCGATCGCGGCGGCTGCGGCGACGGTGGAAAATCGGTCGATCCACTCGATGCACGGGTATTTCCTGCGCCCCGGCGCCGGCGACCGGCCGGTCGAGTATTTCGTCGAGCGAACCCGCGACGGCCGATCCTTCACCACGCGCCGTGTTACCGGCACGCAGGTGACCGCGCGCGGACGCGAAACGATCTTCCAGATGGAATGCTCGTTCCATGTGGAGGAGCCGGGCTGGGACCATCAGTCGCAGATGCCGGACGTGCCGCCGCCGGAGGCACTTGAGGACCTGGTCGCGATCGCCCGGGCCGCCGAGCCCGCAATCGGCGAGATCCTGATGCGCCGCAGCGGGCGGCACGGGCCGCTGGAGATCCGGCCGGTCCGGCCGGACCAAGTACTCACGCAGCAAAAGCAAAGCCGCCGCCAGGCCTGGTTCAGGGCGCCGAGTGCGGCCGGCGTGACCGATCCAGCGGTGCAACTGCAGATACTGGCCTGGATATCCGATTTCTCGCTGAGCGGCGCGGCGCTGGTGATGCACACGGTGCCGCTGCCGGGGCCGCACGTGTTCCTGGCCAGCATCGACCACGCGATGTGGTTCCACCGTCCGGTGCGGACCGGCGAGTGGCTGCTGTTGGATACCGACAGCCCGTCCGCATCGGGCGCGACCGGGCTGTCACGCGGGCTGATCTATGACCGGAGCGGCCGGCTGGTGGCGACGGTGGCGCAGGAGTCGCTGCAACGACAGATCGACTAACGTTGCGGGTATTTCAGGCCGCACTGCCGGCGGCCCAGCCGCTCGACCAGGCCCACTGGAAGTTATAGCCACCGAGCCAGCCGGTCACGTCCACCGCCTCGCCGATGAAGAACAGGCCCGGCACGGCATTGACCGCCATGGTTTTCGACGAGAGCGCCTTGGTGTCGATGCCGCCGCCGGTGACCTCGGCCTTGGCATAGCCCTCGGTGCCGGTCGGGCTCAGGCGCCAGTCCTTTACCCGCTCGATCACCGCGTTCAGCGCCACCTGGGTCAGGCCGCCGAACGGGCCGGACGCGCCCTGCTCCAGCGTCACCGCCTGGGCCAGCCGGAGCGGCATGAACTCGCCGAGGATGGTCTGCAGCTCGGCCTTGCCGCGCGTCTGCCGCCGCTGTTTGAACAGCGCCGCAAGGTCATGGCCGGGCGCCAGGTCGACATGGATCTGCCGCTCCTCGCGCCAGTAGGACGACACCTGCAGCATCGACGGCCCGGACAGGCCGCGATGGGTGAACAGCATCGCCTCCCGGAACGAGGCTCCGGCGCAGCGCGCCATGACATCGAGCGACACGCCGGCCAGCGTGCGCATCGCCGGCTGCTCGTCGCCGAAGGTGAACGGCACCAGAGCCGGCATGGTCGGCACGATCGGCACGTCGAACCGCCGTGCGATGTCGTAGGCGAAGCCGGTGGCGCCCATCTTGGGGATGGACAGGCCGCCGGTGGCGACGACCAGGCTGTCGGCCTCGACCGCGCCCTGGTCGGTCATGATGCGGAACCGGTCGGGGCGGCTGATGTCGGTGATGCGCTGGCCGGTTCGGAGCGTGACGCCGGCCGCCTCGCATTCGGCCAGCAGCATCGCCACGATCTGCCTGGCCGACCCGTCGCAGAACAACTGGCCCAGGGTTTTCTCGTGCCAGACGATCTTGTGCTTTTCCACCAGCGCCAGGAAATCCGCGCTGGTGTAACGCGCCAGTGCCGACCGGGAGAAATGCGGGTTCTGCGACTGGAAGCGATCGGGCTTGCAGTCGCGGTTGGTGAAGTTGCAACGGCCGCCGCCGGAGATCACGATCTTGGCGCCCGGCTCGTCGGCATGGTCGAGCAGAAGCACGCTGCGGCCCCGACGGCCGGCCGCGATCGCCGCCATCAGCCCGGCGGCACCCGCGCCCAGGATCGCCACGTCGAAGCGGCGCGGATCGCCCATGATGGCGGACCAGTCGGACGCCATCAGAGACCGATCGATAATGCTATTACGGCGATCATCCGATGCGGCTTTCCTGCGCGCTGGTGCCCACGGCCCAACGGCCGCTCCGCTCCAGTGCTCGGAAACCCACACCGGGCGCCGCAAAGACGCGCCTCTGACTCGCCATAGCGCATTCTCGAACGGTCTTTCAAAAGTCCAGGTCGCCGTAATGCTCGGGCGGGTTGATGCCGGTGACCCGATCGTTCAGCAGGGCGCGGAAACAGGGCCGCGACTTCACACGAGCATACCAGTCCTTGGTCGGCGCGTTCAGCGTCCAGTCGAGGTCGCCGATATAGTCCAACGACGAGAGCTGCGCTGCCGCCGCGAAATCGGCCAGCGACAGGCTCGGCCCGGCCAGCCATTTCCGTGTTTCCGCAAGCCAGCCGATATAATCGAGATGGTAGCGGATGTTGGCGTAACCCGCCCTGAGCGCGCTCGCATCCGGATTGCCGCGGCCGATCAGCCGCTTCATGTATTTCTCGCCCAGCAGGTTGCGGGTGACCTCGTGGTAGAACTTGCCGTCGAACCAGGCGGTGAGCCGCCTGACTTCGACCCGCTCGGCCAGGGTCCGGCCCATCAGCGGGGTGTCCGGATAGGCCTCCTCGAGATACTCGCAGATCACGCCCGAATCCGGGATCGACAGGCCGTTCTCCTCGACCAGCATCGGCACGGTGCCGGCCGGGTTGAGATCGAGATAATCCGGCCGGCGCTCCCAGACCTTCTCCACCTTCAGCTCGAACGGGAGCCGCTTCTCCGACAGGACCAGGCGGACCTTGCGCGAGAAGGGCGAGAGCGGGATGTGGTGCAGGATGCGCATAGGCGCGGTGTATTTCATCCGCCCCTCGCGTGCCAGACCTGAACGGGCCCGATGGCATCTCAGCCGGGTGCGCCTGCGGGCGCGGGCCGAGGTTTGATGACGGCGTCCGGCCCGTGCATGCTGCATCCTGATCACGCCGGCTTTCGCGGCGCGTCCTCGAGGGTTGCCCACACGTGTCCGAACCCAACGCCCTGCCTGTTCCGCATGACGACGCATCGCGCCCGCTGCCTCCGCAGCAGATACGGGCGCGCGGCCGCTCCTTCATGGCGCTGGTGCTGTCGCCCGAGCCGCCGCTGGTCGGCTGGGTCGCCGCACTGGACGCGCAGATCGCCAAGTCCGCCGCCTTCTTCGACGCCAAGCCGGTGATCCTCGATTGCGGCCTGCTGACGGCGGACGAGGACGGGCTGTCCGACCTGGTCCCGGCCCTGCTGGAGCGCGGCATCAGGCTGATCGAGATCGAGGGAGCCGATCCGCAATGGCCCGCCACCGCGGGCTGGGAATGGCCGCGCGGCTATTCCGGCGGTCGCGCGGTCGGTGCCGTCGAGATCCCGGAGGAAGCGCTGCCGCCGCCGCCCGATCCGGCGCGCGCATCGCTGGTGATCGACGAGCCGGTACGGTCCGGTCGGTCGGTGTCGTTCCCGGAAGGCGACGTGATCATCATCGGCTCGGTCGCGTCCGGTGCCGAAATCACCGCGGGCGGCTCGATCCACGTCTATGGAACGTTGCGCGGCCGTGCCCTGGCCGGGGTCGGCGGCAATGCGACCGCCCGCATCCTGTGCCGACGGATGAACGCGGAACTGATCGCCATCGACGGCTTCTACATGACCGCCGACGACATGCCGACCGAACGGATCGGACAGGCGATCCAGGCACGGCTTGATGGCGAGTCGCTTGTGCTGCTACCCATCGATTGATGTAGAGCAGACAAAACACTGTCCGACTCCGTGCCGGTCTGCTGATTCCGCCCGGCCGGGCTACCAAGAAAGGTTTCCCCCGCAATGGCCAAAGTGCTGGTCGTCACATCAGGCAAGGGTGGCGTCGGGAAAACGACCTCGACCGCCGCTCTCGGCGCGGCTCTCGCGCTAACCGGCCAGAACGTGGTCGTGGTCGATTTCGACGTCGGCCTGCGCAACCTCGACCTGGTGATGGGCGCCGAGCGCCGCGTGGTGTTCGACCTGATCAACGTGGTGCAGGGCGATGCCAAGCTGAGCCAGGCGCTGATCCGCGACAAGCGGGTCGAGACGCTGTCGATCCTTCCGGCCAGCCAGACCCGCGACAAGGACGCCCTCACCGCCGACGGCGTCGAGCGGGTGATCAACGAGCTGCGCGAGAAGTTCGACTGGATTGTCTGCGACAGCCCGGCCGGGATCGAGCGCGGTGCACAGCTCGCGATGTACCATGCCGACGAGGCTGTGGTCGTGACCAACCCGGAAGTCTCCTCGGTGCGCGACAGCGACCGGATCATCGGGTTGCTGGACAGCACCACCGCCAAGGCGAAAGCCGGCGAGAAAATCAACAAGCACCTGTTGCTGACCCGTTACGACCAGGCGCGTGCCGCGCGCGGCGAGATGCTTCGCGTCGAGGACGTGCTGGAAATCCTGTCGATCCCGCTGATCGGCATCATTCCGGAAAGCGAGGAGGTGCTGCGCGCCTCGAACCTCGGTTCGCCGGTAACCCTGAGCAACCCGGAGAGCGCGCCCGCGCGGGCATATTTCGATGCGGTTCGCCGATTGCAGGGCGAGAACCTGGAGATGCAGGTGCCGACGGACCGGAAAAGCCTGTTCAGCAAGCTCTTTAAATGGAGGTTTGCATGAGCTTTCTCACACAGTTCTTTGCCAAGCGCAGTTCGGCGCCGGTCGCGCGCGACCGCCTGCAGATCCTGCTGGCGCACGAGCGATCCAGCAGCGAGGGCCAGTCCGAGCTGATCGCCAAGCTGCGCGAGGAGATCCTGGACGTGATCGCCCGGCACGTGCCGATCGACCGCGACAAGGTGCAGATCAAGCTCGATCGCGGCGCAGCGGTCTCGACCCTCGAGATCGACATCGAGGTGCCGCAATTGAAGAAGATCGACATCGTCGAAAAGAAACCCGACGCGATCGAGGCCGGCATCAAGAAGAACCTGGAAACCAAGGCCGATCCGGCGAGCGGAAAGCAGACCCTGCCGACCGGGCCGTGAACGCCGGACGATCTCTCGCCTGACGACGCGGCCCGGACGGCGGCGTGGTCAGGCGTTCATCAGCGTCGGCTGCAGGATTTCGTTGCTGCATCGCACATCATTGAATGCGGCTTCGCGCGCCATGACAACATCGCGCTGGCGCAGCGCCTCGATCAGCCGCAGATGCGGATGTCCGTCGGGGCCTAACCCCGGCAGCGGCCGATCGAAACTCAGCGCGTAGACCGGACCGAGCCGCATCCACAGCCCTTCCAGCATGCGCAGGATCAGTGGAGCCGCGGCAGCCTTGCAGACACTGCGATGGAAAACGGCATTGGCTTCCAGCATCTCGGCATGGCGATTCGCGCGATGCAGATCGAGGCAGTGGGCGTTGATCCGTTCGAGTTCGTCGATCTGCTGGACCGTTGCGAACTCGACCGCACGTTCCGCCGCCCGCGCCTCGAGATCGCCCCGCATCTCGCTCAGCTCGCGAAAGCCGGTTTGATTCATGATCGGAACGACGGCCGAGCCGCGTTCGTCGAGAACCAGCGCCTGTTCCGAAACCAGGCGCAGCAACGCCTCGCGAACCGGGGTCGGGCTCAGATGAAGCTCGGCTGCGAGCGGTCGGAGGATCAGCTTGTGACCGGGCCGGATCGCACTCGAAATCAACGACTTGCGTATCTGCGAGTAGGCGCGCTGGCACAGGCTGTCACGGCCATCGTCGGCGTCCAGACCGGCTCCTGTGGAACCCAGGTCGACCAATGGCTCGACGACGAGCGTCGATGGTAGCGGATCGATGGGACGTGCGGCGGGCGAGGCCGTCTCTGCGGTGATGTTCATCATGGGACGTACCACCGGTTCCTTTCAAAATGGCCTGTAATTCTTGCTCCGCGCCAATCTGTTCGACATCGACAAACTGTCTTGAACGACGGTTCGCGCAACTTGACGCAATGCAACATGTCGTGGCCCGACATATTCGACAACATCTGCACCGGCTTTCGCTTGAATGGGAAGAGCCAAGTTCGCGCAGCAGCTAACAAAGTATGTATGTAGCGCCTGAAAGTGCCGATTCAGACGACGTCCTCGAGGCTCATCGCCTGACGCGACAGGAGATCGCGATAGGCACCCTCGCTGCGTTCGAGAACCGAAGGTGCGCCATCCTGCAATACCCGGCCGGATTGCATGACGACGATTCGGTCGAAGTCGCGAAGTGTCGACAATCGATGCGCCACCGCAACCACGGTACGGCCGACCATCAGGCGGTCGAGCGCCTCCTGGACCTTCTGCTCGCTCTCGCTGTCGAGCGCGCTGGTGGCCTCGTCGAGCAGCAGGATCGGAGCATTGCGCAGGAACGCCCGCGCGATCGCCAGGCGCTGCCGTTGCCCGCCCGACAGCTTGACGCCGCGATCGCCGACTTCGGTCCGGAAACCCTCCGGCATCTCCTCGATGAATTCGCGGCAGCCCGATGCCTCGGCGGCGGCACGGACCTCCTCGTCGGTCGCCTCCGGCTTGCCGTAGCGGATGTTCTCGAGCACCGACCGATGGAACAACGAAACGTCCTGCGGCACGACCGATATGACCGCCCGCAATGCCTCCTCGGTCAGGCTGAGCAGGTCCTTGCCGTCGATCATGATGCGGCCGCCCTGGATGTAGCGCATGCGCTGAAGCAGGGCGAGAACGGTGGTCTTGCCCGAACCGGAGCGTCCGACCATGCCGATCCGGGTGCCCGCATCGACCCGCAGGTTGAAGTCGTCCAGCACCGGGCCGCTGCCCGGATAGGAGTAGGTCACGTGCTCGAACACGATCTCGCCGCGTGCCTGGCCGGGGAAGCCGCCGGCATCGGCGGCGTCAGGCATGTCGTGCGGCAGCAGCAGCGTCGACAGGGCCTCGGCCAGCCGTGCCACATGCTGGATCGTTTCGACCAATGCCACGGCGAGGTCGCGCGTGCCGTGCAGGATCATGAAGCCCAGCGTCACCACCATGACCACGTCGCCGATGCTGGCGACATGATTGTGCCATAGCATCACCGCCCAGATCAGCAGGCCGGCGGTGAGGATCGCGGTCAGCACGGCATGGATCAGCCGCAGCTTCTCCAGATAGCGGAGCGAGCGGCTGCGCGCCGACATCTCGCCTTCCATGCGCTGGCTGAACCGGACGCGCTCGCGCCGGGTGGCGCCGAACGCCCTGACCAGCGGCATGTTGTTGATGATGTCGAGCAGTTCGCCATCCACCCGGGCCGCATCCGAGGCATAGCGATGGTGCAGCGGACGTCCGCTGGCGGCCAGCCGGAACATCAGCAACGAGATCGCCGCCGCCAGTCCGATCAGCACCACGGCCATCAATGGGCTGACGGTCAGCAGCAGCAGGATCGAGAGCGCGACGTTCAGGATCGGCGGCAGCACGTTCCAGGTCGCCAGGTTTTCCAGCGTGAACATGGCGTTCGAGGTCGCGGTGATGCGTCCGGCCAGGGTGCCGGGCATGCGATCGGCGAAATAGGACGGCGCATGTCCGGTCAGGTGCCGGAACAGGTCGCGCCGCAGATCGCCGGTCACCTCGACGAACGCGTTGGCCGACACCCAGCCGCCAACCCGCCAGGCGAGATTATCCACCGCGATCAGCGCGCCGAGCAGGGCCACCGCCCCCCACACCTTGCGCATCGAGCCGTCGTGATAGCCGGTCAGCGTGTCGACCAGGTAGTGCACCGCATAGGAGGAACCCACAACGGCCGCCACTGCGAGCACGACCGAAGCCAGGATCAGCAGGTGCTGCACCTTGTGGTGCATCACGTAGCGGAACATGAACGCGAGCGGCCTCGGCGCCAGCCGGATCAGGTCGGCGTCGCTGATGGTCACGGCTTCGTCGCGCTGCCGGCCGGAACGGCGTTTGCCACCCGGGCCATTAGCGCCGGAAGACGCCGGAGCACCAGCAGAGGCAGGACCGGCGGATGGATGGCCGGTCTCCGACCCATGCGTTACAGTCATGCAGAACCCTTCCGGTGGGCGGAAATCATGGAAGCCTGCTGCCGGCTGGCGGGCAGACGATCACTTGATGAGACAGTCTTATCTCATTGCCAACAAAATGCCTCGTTCGTCGTGTTGAATGACACCTGGACATGATGAAGGAGCTTTCATGCGCATAGCCCAGATTGCCCCCCTCCATGAGGCGGTTCCCCCCAAGCTCTATGGCGGGACCGAGCGCGTGGTATCCTTCCTGACCGAGGAACTGGTCAATCTTGGCCATGAGGTCACGCTTTTCGCCAGCGGCGACAGCATCACGTCGGCCAACCTGCACGCGTCCTGGCCGCGGGCGCTGAGGCTCGACCCGGCCATCCGCGACCCGATCGCGCCGCATATGTTGATGATGGAGCACGTGGCGCAGCGGCTCGAGCAGTTCGACGTACTGCATTTCCATATGGACTACTGGCCGTTCACCCATTTCGGCCGCCAGTCGGTGCCGTTCCTGACCACCATGCATGGACGGCTGGATCTGCCCGAGCTGCAGCCGGTGTTCGACGCCTTCCCGCATGCGCCCCTGGTCTCGATCTCGGACAGCCAGCGCCGGCCGCTGCAGCGGGCCAATTTCGTGCGCACCGTGCATCACGGCCTGCCCGAGAAGCTGCTGACGCCACAGGGCAACCCGGATGGCAGCGACCGCAGCTACCTCGCCTTCCTCGGCCGCATCTGCCCGGAAAAGGGCATAGACAAGGCGATCCGGATCGCCCGCGCGGTCGGTATCCCGCTAAAGATCGCCGCCAAGGTCGACAAGGTCGACGTCGAATATTTCGAGCACATCATCCGGCCGATGCTGGGCGACGGGGTCGAGCTGATCGGCGAGATCAACGATAGCCAGAAGTCGGCGTTCCTGTCCGGCGCCCGCGGCCTGCTGATGCCGATCGACTGGCCGGAGCCGTTCGGCCTGGTGATGATCGAGGCGATGGCCTGTGGCACCCCGGTGATCGCGTTCAATCGCGGCTCGGTGCCGGAAGTGATCGAGGACGGGCTCACCGGCCTGATCGTCGAGGACGAGACCGGCGCGATCGGCGCCATAGCGCGTCTCGACAGCTTGAACCCGCAACTGATCCGTCAGCGCTTCGAAACCCACTTCACCGCGCGCCGCATGGCTGAGGATTACCTGGGGATCTACCGCCAGCTCGACACGCTGCACCAGCCGTCCCTGCGCCTGGTGTCGCGGGATTAGCCTGCGCGACACCGGGATGCTGCCGGACCGAACGCGGGGCCCCGATCGGGTGCCGCGAGCCGGCTGGCAGTTCTGGATCGACCGAGGCGGTACCTTTACCGACATCGTCGCCCGCCGGCCGGACGGGGTGCTGCTCGATGCCAAGCTGCTGAGCGAAAACCCCGATGCCTACGAGGATGCGGCTCTCGCCGGGATACGCGGCTTCCTCGGCCTCGGCCCGAACGAAACTCCCCTGCCTGGCACGATCGAGATCGTGCGGATGGGGACGACGGTCGCCACCAATGCATTGCTGGAACGACGTGGTGCCCGCACGCTGCTGCTGACCACGCGCGGTTTCGCGGACCTGCTGGTAATCGGCAACCAGGCCCGCCCGCATCTGTTCGCGCTCGATGTCAGGCGGACGCCGCCGCTGGCCGAGCGGACCATCGCGGTCGGCGGCCGGCTCGCACCGAACGGTCACGAGATCGAGCCGCTGGACGAGGCAGCCGCCCTCACCGCACTCCAGGCCGCCCATGCCGACGGACTCGAAAGCTGCGCCATCGCGCTGCTGCATGGCTGGGCGCATCCGGTCCACGAGCAACGGCTGACCGACCTCGCCCGGCAGGCCGGCTTCACGCATATCTCCAGCAGCCATCGCATCGACCCGAGCCCGAGGCTGGTGCCCCGCGCCGGCACCACCGTCATCGATGCGTACCTGTCTCCGGTGCTGAAGCGGCACGTCGATCGCCTGCACCGCGCCCTGCCCGGCGTACGCCTGCACTTCATGCAGTCGCATGGCGGGCTGGTCGAGGCGGCACGCTTCATGGCCAAGGATGCGATCCTGTCCGGACCGGCCGGTGGCGTAGTGGGCGCGATCCGGACCGCTGCATCAAGCGGTTTCGAGCGCATCGTCGGGTTCGACATGGGCGGCACCTCCACCGACGTGTCGCTCCATGAGGAGCAGGGTCCAATCGAGCGCATGGACGAGGCCGAAATCGCCGGCCTGTCGATCCGGGCGCCGATGATGGCGATCCATACCGTCGCCGCCGGCGGCGGCTCCATCCTGCGCTTCGATGGAGAACGGCTCAGGGTCGGACCCGAAAGCGCCGGCGCCGATCCGGGTCCGGCGGGCTATCGTCGCGGCGGTCCGCTGACCGTCACCGACGCTAATATCCTGCTGGGGCGGATCAGGCCGGAGCTGTTCCCGAACCTGTTCGGCCCAGCCGGCGACGAGGCACTCGATGCGAGCGCCGTGGACACAGGCTTCCGGGACCTCGCGCAGGGTTTCGCCACGGCCGGCATGAGCCGGGACCCTCGGGCGATCGCCGCCGGGGCACTGGAAATTGCCGTGCAGCAGATGGCGGGCGCGATCCGCCGCATCTCGCTCGAACGCGGCCGCGACCTGGACGGGTTCACGCTGGTCTGCTTCGGCGGCGCCGGCGGGCAGCATGCGTGCCTGGTCGCGGAAGAACTCGGGCTCGACCGGATCTTCATCCATGCGAAGGCGGGGTTGCTGTCGGCATACGGCATGGGCCTTGCCGACCAGTCGACACTGCGCGAGCAGGCCGTCGAAACGGCGCTGACAGAAGCTGAGATGACCGGGATCGGCACGCTGGCCGACCGGCTGGAGCACGAGGCGAGGACCGCACTGGCCGACGATGGCAACGATCCGGACGCGCTGACAGCCACATGGACCGTGCGGCTCCGCTACGAGGGAACCGAAAGCTGGCTCGCGGTACCGCTCGCCGGGCTGGACGGGATGCGCCGTGCATTCACCCACGCGCATCGGCTTCGCTTCGGGTTCGCCACGCCCGAACGGACGCTCATCGTCCAGGCGATCGAAGTCGCGGCAACCTCGCCGGGAGAACCGATACCCGATGCGCCAGGCCCGTGCCGGGTCAAAGGCGAACCAACGCCGGTCGACTATGCCGTCGTCTGGAGCGCCGGGGCGATGCGACGGACGGCAATCTTCAAGCGCTCCAGCCTGTGCGCCGGCGACCGGATCGCCGGCCCGGCACTGATTGCGGAAACC
This sequence comes from Janthinobacterium lividum, assembly GCA_050954785.1. Classification (GTDB taxonomy): domain Bacteria; phylum Pseudomonadota; class Alphaproteobacteria; order Acetobacterales; family Acetobacteraceae; genus Lichenicola. The sequence continues at coordinate 17,626 of JBPBQO010000111.1, forward strand.
AATGCGACGACCCTGGTCGATCTGGGCTGGGACGCCGAGGTAACCGGCGAGGCCCTCGTGCTGCACCACCGGCCCGCGATGGCGGACGGCGCCGTGCAAGACGTCCGCGATACCAGCCGCGCCGACCCGATCCAGCTCGCCCTGTTCAACAACATCTTCATGAGCATCGCGGAGCAGATGGGAACGGTGCTCGCCGGCACCGCGCTCAGCGTGAACATCCGCGAGCGCCTCGATTTCTCCTGCGCCCTGTTCGACTCCGCCGGCCGGCTGATCGCCAACGCGCCGCACGTGCCGGTGCATCTCGGCGCAATGGGCGAGAGTGTCCGCCGGGTGATCCGGACGCGTGGCGACACGTTGCGTCCCGGCGATGTGGTCGCACTGAACGACCCATATGCCGGCGGCACCCATCTGCCGGACATCACCGTGATCACGCCGGTGTTCGATCGGGCCGGCACGGCAGCACCACGCTTCTTTGTCGGCAGTCGCGGCCATCATGCCGATATCGGCGGCATCACCCCCGGTTCGGTGCCCCCTTTCTCCACGCGGCTGGAGCAGGAAGGGGTCGTGATCGACGATTTCCTGCTGATCGAACAAGGCAGCTTCCGGGAGCAGGCTTTCCGGGACCTGCTCGCACGTGCGCCCTTCCCTGCCCGCAACCCGGACATGAACGTCGCCGACATCAAGGCGCAGGTCGCCGCCAACGCAGCCGGTTCGACCGCGCTGCTGCGCGTCGCCGCACGCTACGGCTGGACCGCGGTCGATGATTACGCAGGCCACGTCATGGACAATGCCGAGCAGGCGGTCCGCCGCCTGCTGGATCGGCTGCAGGACGGCACCCGCGAATACAGGCTGGATGATGGCGCGATGCTGCGGCTGGCCGTCACCATCGACCGCGCCGCCCGCAGCGCCCGTATCGACTTTAGCGGAACCGACGCGCAGCGACCGGGCAATTTCAATGCACCACCCGCGGTCGTGCGCGCATCGATCCTGTATGTGCTGCGCTGCCTAGTCGATGACGAGATCCCGCTCAACGACGGATGCCTGCGGCCGATCGAGATCGTTGTCCCGCAAGGAAGCTTCCTCGATCCGTACCCTGGCGCCGCCGTGGTGTCGGGCAATACCGAGTTGTCGCAGGCGATCGCCAATGCGCTCCTGGGCGCGTTCGGAGCGTGTGCGTCAGCGCAGGCGACGATGAACAACCTGACTTTCGGCGACGCCACCCGCCAGTATTACGAAACCATTGGCGGCGGCACCGGTGCGGGTCCGGATTTCGACGGCGCCGACGGCGTGCAGAGCCACATGACCAACACCCGCATGACCGATCCCGAAGTGATGGAAATGCGCTTCCCGGTCCGGGTCGAGGAGTTCTCGATCCGCCGCAAGTCCGGTGGTGCCGGGGCGCATCGCGGCGGTGACGGCCTGCTCCGTCGCCTGCGCTTCCTGGAACCGATGGATGTCATGCTGGTCTCGTCTCGACGCACCGTCGCCCCGTTCGGTCTCGCCGGCGGCCAGGATGGTGCTGTCGGACGACAATGGATCGAACGCACGGACGGAACACAGGAAACGGTCGAGGGCGTAACGCAGGCATCACTCATGCCCGGCGATGTGTTCGCCGTGGCGACACCTGGAGGCGGTGGATTCGGCGCGAGCGATGTCGAAGCGGTCGGAAACACCTAAACGATAATCAGATGAGTTCTTTCAAGACAGCGGTCGCGACATCCCCGGTGTTGGGCGTACCGATCGGTTCGATGAGAAGCAAGTGGACCTCCTCCTCGGCGAATGGGCAGTGCTCGACGCCCTTGGGGACGACATACAACTCCCCCGGCCCGAGATGCACATCGCCATTACGGAGCCTGATCGTCAATCTTCCTTTCACGACGAGGAAGAAATCATCGGTATCCGGATGGGAGTGCCAGACGAACTCGCCCTTGAGCTTGACCACCATGATGTCGTGGCCGTTGAAGCTCGATACGATCCTGGGTGACCAATGGCTGGAGAATTGTCCCAGCTTGTCTTCGAGATTGACGGGCTGCATCGTCTGATCCCTCGACGAACGTTACGCCACGCCGATGTCAGAGCGCGCGCGGAACGACCGGCTTCACGATCGTCGCGTCGAACGAGACCGGGTTGCGCAGGGTCAGGCGGAACGGCTCGGCCTGGATCACGAACACGTCGCCATCCTGGGTGACGATCCCGTCCGATACCGACAGGGTCGCGGTGCCGAAGAAATGCACATGCACGTCGCCCGGACGCCGGAACAGCGAATACTTGAAGTGATGGTGCTCGAGATTGGCGATCGTGTGCGACATGTTCTGTTCGCCGGACGCGAACGGCTTCTCCCACAGGACCTCGCCATCGCGCTCGATCCGCGACGTGCCGCGAACGTCGGCCGGCAGTTCGCCGACCAGCAGTTCGCCACCAAGCGACGCCGGGCGCAGCTTGGAATGGGCGAGCCACAGATAGTTCTGGCGCTCGGTCACATGATCGGAAAACTCGTTGCCGATCGCGAAGCCGACGCGGTACGGCGTGCCGTCCGGGCCATTGACGTAGATCCCGGCAATTTCCGGCTCCTCGCCAGCATCTGCGGCGAAGGCCGGGCTCGGCAGCGGAGCACCCGGCGCGACAAGGCTCGATCCGTCGCCCTTGTAGAACCATTCGGGCGCCACGCCCGGCTGGCCGTCGGTCGGCTTGCCGTTCTCGACGCCCATCAGGAACATGCGCATCGAGTCCGTCGCCTGACCGGCGGCGGCCGCCTTGTGCATCTTGTCGCGGCCATCGGCCGAACCGAGATGGGTCAGCCCGGTTCCGGTCAACAGGAGATGGGCCGGATCGGGATGATCGATCGGCGAGAGCACGCGACCGGATGCGGACGCCGCCTCGACATCCACCGTCTCACCCAACCCATGGCGCACGACGATGTCGGCAAGGCTGGCGCCCGCGTCGATCGCCTCCAGCGTCAGCGCATAGGTCGTGGTCGCGCCGACGACCAGGCGGGCATCACCGCCCTCGTCGAAAGTCACGACCACGCGCTGTCCGGCAAGGTCGGTCAGTTGGATGAGGCTGATGGACATGATCGCGTTCCGACTGGTTCAGGCGAGCTGCAGGACGCCGTCGATACGACGGTTCAGGCCGAGCGGGTTGGTATCGGCAAGCTCTGGCGGCAGCAGTGCCTGCGGCAGGTTCTGGTAGCAGACCGGACGCAGGAACCGGTCGATCGCCAACGTGCCGACCGACGTGAAGCGTCCATCCGTGGTCGACGGGAACGGCCCGCCATGCACCATCGCATGCGCCACCTCGACCCCTGTCGGCCAGCCATTGACCAGGATACGTCCGCACCGGCGCTCCAGCAGCGGCAGCAGGCTCTTCGCGAAAGCCTCGTCCGCCGGGACCATGTGCAGCGTCGCGGTCAACTGGCCTTCGAGACGGCGGACGAGGTCCAGCACCGCATCCGCATCGTCGCAGGCGATGATCAGGCCGCTCGCGCCGAACACCTCGTCGGTCAGCGACGGCTCCGCGTTGAAGCGTGTTGCCGTAGTGTGGAACAGTGCCGCGCGGCACTGGTTCTCACCCTCGCCGACCTGGCCGGACGCCACGCAGGTCACGTCGGCGACGCTGTTGCGCGCGTCGACGGCACGGTCGTAGGCCGCATGGATGCCCGCCGTCAGCATGGTGGACGAGGTGGCGGCCTCGATCGCCTTCCCGGCGCGGGCGACGAACGCATCGAGAGGCGCGCCCTTGATCGCGATCACCACGCCCGGATTGGTGCAGAACTGGCCCGCACCCAGGGTGAGCGAGGCGATGAACCCGTCCGCCAGTGCATCGGCACCGGCTTCGAGTGCGGCCGGGCACAGAAACACCGGATTGATGCTGCTCATCTCGGCGAACACCGGAATCGGCACCGGCCGCTCGGCGGCGAGACGCGCCAATGCAAGCCCGCCATTGCGTGAGCCGGTGAACCCGACCGAAGCGATGCGCGGATCGCTGACCAGCGTCTGGCCGAGGGCGATGTCGGGACCGGACACCAGCGAGAATACGCCGACCGGCAGGTCGCTGAGACGGACTGCTTCGTCGATCGCTTCGCCGACCAGCGCGCTGGTTCCGGGATGCGCCGGATGACCGCGCACGACGACCGTGCAGCCGGCGGCCAGCGCTGACGCGGTATCGCCGCCGGCAACCGAGAAGGCGAGCGGGAAGTTGCTGGCGCCGAACACGGCAACCGGCCCGACAGGGATGCGGCGGACGCGCAGGTCCGGACGCGGCAGCGGCGCGCGATCGGGCAGTGCCGGATCGAGCCGGACGCCGAGCCAGTCGCCCTGCCTGACCACGCCGGCGAACAGCTTGAGCTGCCCGGTGGTGCGTCCGAATTCGCCGGTGATACGCGGAGTCGGCAATCCGGATTCCGCGGACGCCGACGCGATGATCGCCTCGCGACGGGCTTCGAGCGAGCTGGCGATGGTCTCGAGAAAACGCGCCCGGACATCTGGCGAGGTTGAGCGGTATGTCTCGAACGCGGCCTCGGCCCGTTCGACTGCGGCAGTGACCGATGCGGCGTCGTCGACCGGGAGGTTCGGCCCGATCGACTGACCTGTCCGCGGATCGAGGCCGCGAAACCCGGTCTGATCCGGTGCGGTTTGTGTCCCGACGCTCATCGCGTTGGCTCCATTTCGATTACTCGGACAAAATCGACGCTAATGCATGCTATTGCAAGAGGTGGTCGGTCGTCGGCGCTGGCACCGCCGGTGCTTTGCACCGATGATGGCATGACCCGCGGCCTCGTGCTCGCGCAAAGGAAAATCGCCACGGATGGACCGGCCTGAGACGACTTATTCCGGCACCGACAGACCGACGCGATACGCCGGCAAGCGATCCCCGTCGGCACCGCGCCTGCATGATAATATCGCCCGCGACATCGGCATACGCATTACCGGCGAGCAGCTCCTGCCCGGCGATCTGCTGTCCGGCGAGATAGAGGCGGCGGAACAGCTCGCCGTGTCCCGGACCGCCTATCGCGAGGCGGTGCGTATCCTGGCGGCAAAAGGTATGGTGGAAAGCCGTACGAAAACCGGCACCCGCGTCAGCCCGCGCAACCGCTGGCACATTCTCGATCCCGAAGTGCTCGGCTGGTTTCTCGAGACCAAGCCGAGCGAGAGCTTCGTGCGCGACCTGTTCGAGGTGCGGCAGATGGTCGAGCCGCACGCAGCCTCCCTCGCGGCCCTCAACCACACCAAGCGCGACATCGACGAGATGGGCGACGCACTCGGGACCATGGCGCGGCTCCAGCTCACCACCGAGGAAGGACGTGCAGCCGATCGCGCCTTCCACCACGTGATCCTGGTCGCCACCGGCAACGAGCTGATCGCCGCCCTGTCGAGCAGCGTGGTCACCGCCATCTGGTGGACCACCCTGTTCAAGCAGCGTGCCCAACGCCATCCACGCGATCCCTTGCCGGAACATCGTGCGGTGTTCGAGGCCATCCGCCTGCGCCAGCCGGACAAGGCGCGCGCAGCCATGACCGAGCTGGTTCGCTACGCGTTCGACGATATGCAGGCGTCGCTCAGCGGCCGCAGCGCCCGGCTGTCACGGCCGCCTGAACGCTAAGCAGCGGCACGCCGGCTTGCTTGCCAGCTTTGACGGCACGGACACATAAAGCCTCACGGAGGATCGGAATTGTCAGACAAGATGAACCCGGCTGTGGATAGTCCGGGGTCGGTCCCGACCGCCCTGGTGGCGTTGGACTGGGGCACGAGCTCGCTTCGCGCGTGGCGGGTGTCGTCCGCCGGACAGGTGCTCGAGGAACGCCACCGTCCGTGGGGCATCCTGCACCTGCCGGAAGGCGGGTTCCCGGCGGCGTATGCGTCGATCACCGAAGGCTGGCAGGGACCGCCGGATGTACCGGTTCCGGTGATCGCGTCCGGCATGGTCGGCAGCCGCCAGGGGTGGCAGGAGGTTCCATACCTGAACCTGCCGCTGGACCTGAACCAGTTGGCTGGATCGCTGACGCAGGTCGAGGGGTTCGGGCTCAGGCTGGTTCCCGGACTGCTCGACGAGACCCGCGATGGGCACCCGGATGTGTTGCGTGGCGAGGAAACCGAGGCAGTCGGTGCGCTCGAACGGCTGGAAGACACGGCAGGCGAGATCCTGCTGGTGATGCCCGGCACCCACTGCAAATGGGTCAGGGTCTCCAACGGCGTGATCGCCGGCTTCACCACCTACATGACAGGTGAGTTGTTCGCGCTGCTCAAGGAGCATTCGATCCTCGGCCGATCGATCCCGACAAATGCGGTAACGCTGCCAGCGGACGATCCGGCCCGGCGCCGCGCCTTCGATGACGGGGTGCTCGCCGCCGCGTCGGACGGGCTGGCGGGCCGGCTGTTCTCGGTCCGCGCCCTGGTGCTGACCGGCAAGCTCGATGCGGCCCTTATCGCCGATTACCTGTCCGGGCTGCTGATCGGCGAGGAACTGACCCGCGCACTGGCCGCCGCCCGGGCCGGCGGCGCCGAACCCGACCGCATCGTGCTGGTCGGCGATCCCGCGATCACCGCGCGCTATGCAAGGGCGTTCGCGACGCTGGGCCGAACCGTACCGACGGAACTCGGCGCCGCGTCGGTGCGCGGCCTGTACCGTATCGCCGTGCTGGCCGGACTGGTGGCAGCCACGGCAGGAGAATCCGCATGCTGAAACAGTATCTTTCGCAATCCCCCTATGTCGCGATCCTGCGCGGCATAACCCCCGACGAGATCATCCCGGTGTCGACCGCACTGGTCGAGGCGGGGTTCCGCATCATCGAGGTGCCGCTCAACTCGCCGGAGCCGCTCGAAAGCATCCAGCGCCTGTCGAAGGCGTTCGGCAGCACCTGCCTGATCGGCGCCGGGACCGTCACATCGGTCGAGGCCGTGCACGCCGTGCATGCCGCCGGCGCCCGCGTCGTGGTCATGCCTCACGGCGACATTGCCGTGATCCGGGCGGCCAAGGCACTCGACATGGTCTGCACGCCCGGGATCATCACCCCGACCGAGGGATTTGCAGCACTCGCCGCCGGTGCCGACGCGCTCAAGCTGTTCCCCGCCGACCTGATCACCCCGGATGTGCTGCGCGCGCTCCGCTCGGTGTTTCCGAAGGACACGATGTTCCTGCCGGTCGGCGGCATCACGCCCGACAACGTGGCGCCCTATATTGCCGCCGGCGCGGTCGGCTTCGGACTGGGCTCCGGCCTCTACAAGCCGGGCCGTTCCGCCAAGGAAGTCGGAGCGCTTGCCCGCGCCTATGCTGCCGCCTGGGACAGCGCCGTCGCGGGAGCGGCGTCATGAAAACCGGCGAACCCATCCGGATCGGGATCGTCGGCGCCGGGCAGATCGCCAAGGTCCAGCACATCCCGGCCCTGGCCGCATCGCCCGGCTTCAGGCTGACCGCGATCGCCAATCCGGTGCCGGTCGACGTGCCGGAGGGCGTGATCCTGTTCCCGTCGATCGAGGCGATGATCGAGGCGAACATCGTCGATGCTGTCGCGATCTGCACGCCGCCGCAGATCCGCTACGGCCTGGCGCGTACAGCGATCGCCGCCGGCCTGCATGTCCTGCTGGAAAAGCCGCCGGCGCAGACCGTGTCAGAAGTCGAGGATCTCGCCGCCCGTGCCACTGCCGCCGGGCGCACGCTGTTCGCGGCATGGCACTCGATGTTCAGCGCCGCCGTCGATCCGGCACGACGCATCCTGGCCGAGCGCGGCGTCTCCGCCATGCGGATCGTATGGAAAGAGGATTACGAGAAATTCCATCCCGGCGTCGACTGGTTCTGGCAGCCGGGCGGCATGGGGACCTTCGACTCAGGGGTCAATGCATTGTCGATCGTGGTCGGGAGCATGCCCGAAGCGGTATTCGTACGCGGCGCGACATTCCGCATCCGCGACGGCGCGCATACCCCGATTTCGGCAAGCCTGCAGCTTGCCACCCCCACACATGCCGACGGCTTCACCGCCGAACTCGACTGGGACCATACCGGCGAGGAAACCTGGTCCATCACCTGGACCCTGGGCGACGGTGGAACGCTCGAACTGGAACAGGGAGGCCGTATCCTGCGGCTCGACGGCAAGACCATCCTGGATGCGGGAGATAACGAGTACTTTGCGCTGTATCGCCATTTCGAGGTGCTGATCGACGAAGGCCGGAGCGACGCCGAGACACGACCGCTGCAACTGGCGGCCGACGCCTTCAGCCTGGCCAGGATCGAGCGCACCTAGCCCGATCCAGTCCGATTCTACCGGAGGGTGGACGCCTTCCGGCCGGTCTTCCAGCGATCGAACATCACGGCCAGCAGCAGGATGCCGCCACGGACCAGATACTGGTAGAACGCCGGAACGTTCAGCAGGCCCATCGCATCCTGCACGCAGCCCATGATGAGCACCCCGACGACGACGCCGGAGATGGTGGCGATACCGCCCGACAGGGAGACACCGCCGAGCACGCAGGCGGAAATCACCGCGAGTTCCAGCCCGATCGACGTCTTGGGATCGCCGAGACCCATGCGCGAGGTCAGCAGCACGCCGGCCAGCCCCGCCAGGAGGCCCTGCAGCGCGAACACGCCGATACGCAGGCGCGTCACCGGAATACCGGCCAGCCGTGCCGCCTCGACGTTGCCGCCGATCGCCAGCACGTCCCGGCCGAACACGGTGCGGTTGAGCACGAACCCCAGCACTACGAAGCTCAGGAACATAATCCAGACCGGCGTGGTCAGCCCCAGGAAGCTTGCCGAGGACAGGCCGAAGAAGGCCGGCGCCATGATCGGCACCGCGTCGCCGCCGGACGCGATATAGGCGAGGCCACGCACCGCCTCCATCGTGGCGAGGGTCGCGATCAGCGAGTTGATGCCGAACGAGGCGACCACGACGCCGTTGAATAGCCCGATCATCCCGCCGGCCAGGATGCCGCACAGGATTCCGAGCGGCGCGCCGAGATAGTTCGCCGCGACCGAGCCGACGACGCCGGCGAAGGCCACGATCGATGCGATCGACAGATCGACTTCGCCCAGTGCCAGCACCAGCATCATGCTCGATGCGATGGTGCCGGTGAGCGTCACCGACAGCAGCAGTCCGGTGATGTTGCCGCGTGACAGAAAGTCGGGAACCAGAGCTGCCAGGCCGATCACCAGCAGGATGAAGACGAACACGATGCCCGATTGCTGGACGGCGCGCCTGATCGTGCTGTTGAGCCGGCCTCGCTCGAGTGCCGGCGTCTGGGAGAGGGTCACGGGCTGCATGGGAACTCTCGCTGCTACGCTAAGGTCGTATCGACAGGGTCGAAAAATGAATTGCTAGCGCGGCAGGGCCTTGCCGAGCAGACGTTCCGGAGTGAGTTCGTCGCGCGTGAAGTTCGCGGTGACGCATCCGTCGGCCATGACGATGACACGATCGCAAACCGAGCTGACCTCGGACAGATCGCTGGAAACGACGATCACGCCGACGCCCTTTTCCGCGAGTCCGTACAGGATCTCGTAGATCTGCGCGCGCGCACCGACATCGATGCCGCGTGTCGGCTCGTCGAGCACGAACAGCTCGATATCCTCCGACAGCCAGCGGCCGAGGATCGCCTTCTGCTGGTTGCCGCCCGACAGGTTACGGATCGGGGTAGAACCGTTGCGTGTGCGGATGTCGAGATCTCGGATCGCCTTGGCGGCGTTCAGCTTTTCGCGTGCGAAATTCACGATGCCGAATTTGGCATAGCGACGGCGCACGCTGATATTGATGTTGTCGTCGACCGATGCGATCGGAAAAATGCCTTCGCGCTTGCGATCTTCGGGGCACATGGCGATACCGGCGCTGATCGCCCGCCGTGGCGAGCCCATCCTGAGCGCCTTGCCCTGCAGCGTGACCGTGCCGCCGGTCGCCCGCTCGGTTCCGCAAATCAGCCGCATCAGCTCGGTACGACCGGCACCGACCAGTCCGAAGAATCCGAGGATCTCGCCTTTCCTGAGCGAGAACGAAACGGGTTCGCGGATGCCCGGTCCGGCAAGGCTCTCGACCTCGACCAGCACGTCGCCGGTTGTCCGCGGCCGGTAGCCATAGACGTCCTCGATCGCGCGGCCGACCATTTCGGTGACCAACTGATCCGGCGTGACGTCGGCGATGTCCGGGTGGCGCGCCACGCAGGCGCCATCACGAAACACCGTGACCGCGTCGCACAGTTCGAATACTTCGGCCATGCGATGGGTGACGTAGACGATCGCCCTGCCCTCGTCGCGCAGCCGGCGGATGATCCGCTTGAGGTTCTCGGTCTCGCGCGACGACAGGCTGCTGGTCGGCTCGTCGAACGCGATGATCTGGGCGTTCCGCAGCAGCGCCTTGCCGATCTCGACCATCTGCCGCTGCCCGATCGACAGACGCCCGACCGGCGTGGACGGATCGATATCCTCGCCGAGATCGCGCAGCACCGCTTCGGCACGCAGACGCAATGCCTTCCGGTCGACCAGCCCGCCGCGACGTGGCAGATGCCCCAGCATCAGGTTCTCGGCGGCACTCAGACCGGGTACCAGATGCAGTTCCTGGTAGATGATCGCGATTCCGGCCTCGAGCGCATCGGAAGCGTTCCGGAACGAAAGCTGCTTGCCGGCCACCGTGATCGTCCCGGCCTTCGGCAAATTCACGCCGCTCAGGACCTTGAGCAGCGTGGACTTGCCGGCACCGTTCTCGCCCATCAACCCATGCACCGATCCGCGTTCGACAAACAGGTCGACGCCCCGGAGCGCCTTCACTCCGGGAAACTCGACCTCGATGCCGGCGAGGGTCAGGAACGGCTCGGGGCCGCGCGGATCACCGCGTGGTCCCGGATCGAGGGCGAGCGCTTCGCTCATACGCCGAGCTGCGCCTTGACCTGCTGCCAGTTGGCCCGGGTCATCAGCGTGCCGGTGGTCTGGGTGTCCAGCGGCGGCTCCTTGCCGTCACGGATCCAGTCGACCAGGTTGATGGCGCTCTGACGGCCATGCATCGCCGAACTCACCGCGATGGTGCCGAAGAAGCCGGTCGGCTGCGCCTTGCCCAGCTCGGCGAACGCCGCTCCGGTGCCGTTGATGCCGACGCCGATCATGTCGTCGGCGCCGAAATGGAACTGCTCGCCGGCTCGTACGCCGCCCAGCACGGACTCTTCGTTCAGCGCATAGATCACCCACTTCTTGAAGGTGCCATGACGCGCGAATACCGGGCTCGATGCCGTGTTGGCACCTTCGGTGTCGGTGGTGCGCTGCGGCGCGTCGAAGATGTTGGCCTTCAGGAAGCCGGCCTGCACCAATGCATCGGTCGCGCCGGCAACCCGCTCGCGCGCGGTCGGCAGCTCGTTGCTGGTGATGCGGCAGGCTGCCACGTCCTCCGGCTTCCAGCCGCGCTTCTTCATTTCGTCGGCGATCGAGGTGCCGACCTGCTGGCCGATCTTGTAGCCGGACATGCCGAGATGCGGCACCTGGGTCATCGGCTTGCCACCGGAAACGAACTGATCGTCGACCGACACGACCTTCATGCCGGCGCTGGTGGCACGGGCAAAGATGGCCGGGCCGAGACGCACGTCCGGCGGGCAGATCACGAAGCCCTTGGCTCCCTGCGCGGACAGGTTGTCGATGGCGCTCATCACCGCGGTACCGTCGGTGCCGGCCATGTTGACCACGATGAAGTCCATCTTGGCGCCTTCCGCGGTGGCGGCATGCTGCTCGTTGATGAACCAGGCCTGCTCGGGCATCTTGACGATGAAACCGATCTTGATCGGCGTCGCGGCACGCAGACCGCGAATGCCTGTCATCGCTGCGACTGTCGCGAGCGACGACATCTGGACCAGCCGGCGTCTTGTCGTGAACATTCTAACCCTCCGATTTTCTACGGCTTATGACCGCTTGTAGCCAATGCTAGGAGATTTCGTCTTGTCCGACAAATAGTCTTTTCAGTGGTTGTCGCGTGGAATGCCCATCGTCTGGGCGATGCGCTGGTAGGCCACCGCCGGCTCCAGCACCGCACCGGTATCGAGCTGCCCGACCACGCTACGCTGCAGCTCCTGCCAGGGGGTCTGGCTGGCGGGATACCTGTAGCCGCCGGCCGCATCCAGGGCGGTACGGCGAACCGCGATTTCCTCGTCCGTCAGCAGCATGTCCACACGCCCCTTGCCGAGATCGACGCGGATCCGGTCGCCGGTGCGCACGAGCGCCAACGGTCCGCCGGCCGCCGCTTCCGGCGACGCATTCAGGATCGAGGGCGAGCCCGACGTGCCGGACTGGCGGCCATCGCCGATACAGGCCAGCGCATGCACGCCCTTCTCGATCAGATAGACCGGAGGCCGCATGTTCACGACCTCGGCTGCACCCGGATAACCGATCGGGCCGGCTCCGCGCATCACCAGCACGTCGTGCTCGCCGACATCGAGCGCCGGGTCGTCGATCCGCGCGTGATAATCCTCGGGTCCGTCGAATACGATCGCCCGCCCCTCGAACGCATCCGGATCAGCGGGATTGCTCAGGTAGCGCTCCCGGAATTCCGGCGAGATGACGCTGGTCTTCATGATTGCCGACCGGAACATGTTACCGGTCAGCACCAGGAAGCCAGCGCGGACTCGAAGCGGTCGATCGAACGGGCGGATGACCTCCTCGTCCTCGATCCGCACGTCCCGGCAATTGTCGCCGATCGTGCGGCCGTTCACGGTCATCGCATCCTCGGCGATCAGCCCCTGGGTCATCAGCTGCGAAATCACTGCGGGCACGCCGCCGGCGCGGTAGTAATCCTCGCCGAGATACTCGCCGGCCGGTTGCAAATTCACCAGCAGCGGAATATCCATGCCCAGGCGCTGCCAGGTCTCGATCGGCAGGTCGATGCCGAGATGCCGGGCCAGTGCCGCCAGATGGATCGGCGCATTGGTCGAGCCGCCGATCGCGGTGTTCACCCGGATCGCGTTCTCGAATGCTTCCTTGGTCATGATCTGCGACGGCTTCAAATCCTCGCGCACCATCTCGACAATGCGCCTGCCGGTATGGAAAGCGCATTCCTGACGGTCGCGATACGGTGCCGGAATAGCCGCCGCACCCGGCAACTGCATACCGAGCGCCTCGGCGAGCGAATTCATCGTCGTCGCCGTGCCCATGGTGTTGCAGTAGCCGGTCGACGGGGCCGAGCTTGCCACCAGCTTGATGAACCCGGCCTCGTCGATCTCGCCGGTCGCCAGCATTTCGCGGGCCCGCCAGACTATGGTGCCGGAGCCGGTACGCTGGCCGCGGAACCAGCCGTTCAGCATCGGCCCGACCGAGAACGCGATCGACGGGATGTTCACCGTCGCAGCCGCCATCAGGCAGGCCGGCGTGGTCTTGTCGCACCCGATGGTGAGCACGACGCCATCGATCGGATAACCGTAAAGCACCTCGGTCAGACCGAGATAGGCGAGGTTCCGGTCGAGCCCGGCGGTCGGCCGCTTGCCGGTCTCCTGGATCGGATGCACCGGAAACTCCAGCGCGATACCGCCTGCTTCGCGGATGCCCTCGCGCAGCCGTTCCGCCAGCACCAGATGGTGCCGGTTGCAGGGCGACAGGTCCGAACCGGTCTGGGCGATACCGATGATCGGCCGCTCGGACTGCAGCTCGGTAATCGACAACCCGAAATTCATGTAGCGCTCGATATAGAGCGCGGTCATGTCGGGGCTATGCGGGTTGTCGAACCAGGCACGCGAGCGAAGCCTCGCCTTGGCCGGCTGGTTGGTTCCCGGCAGTGTCGTGCCTGGCTTGCCGTCTTGATCGTTCGACATCGGATTCAATTTCCGCTGGTGGTGAAGCGCCAGACCGTCGTGGAACGGAAGGTCTGGCCGGGTTCGAGACGCGTGCTCGGAAAATGGGAATGGTTCGGCGAGTCCGGGAAATGCTGGGTCTCGAAACAGAGGCCATCGCCCTGGCGGTAGAGCTGCATGCCCTTGCCCAGGGTGGTCCCGTCCAGGAAATTGCCCGAATAGAACTGCACGCCCGGTTCGGTGGTCGCGATCTCGAGCACCCGCCCGGATACCGGGTCCTCGATCCGTACGGCGACTTCCGGCTGCGCGGTCACGCCGGCGCGCAGGACGTAGTTGTGGTCGTAGCCTGGCCCGAACGCGAGCTGCTGGTTGCGTGCGTCGCGGATCCGGGACCCGATCGCGGTGGGTGTCCGAAAGTCGAACGGCGTGCCGTCGACCAACTGGATCTCGCCGGTCGGGATCATCGTCCGGTCGACCGGCGTGATGGCGTCGGCATCGATCCGCAGCACATGGTCGAGTGCCGAACGGCCGCTCTCGACGCCGGCCAGGTTGAAGTAGCTGTGGTTGGTCAGGTTCAGCACGGTCGTGCGGTCGGTCGTCGCCTCGTACTCCAGCGTCAATCCGTCATCGTCGAGCCGGTAGGTGGCCTCGACGATGAGCGTGCCGGGAAACCCTTCCTCCCCGTCCGGGCTGATCCGCCGGAACACGACGCACGCCGGTTCGTCCGCCCCGGACAGACGAGCGATATCCCAGACGTGCCGGTCATAGCCTGTCGTACCGCCGTGCAGGGCGTTTGGCCCGTCCGTGGCCGGGACCCGATACTCGACGCCGTCCAGCGTGAACTGCCCCTTGCCGATCCGATTGCCGAAGCGGCCGATGGTCGCGCCGAAGAATTGCGGATCGTCGATATAACCGGCCACATCGGGACAACCGAGAACGATATCGGCGAGCGTGCCGTTACGTCCCGGCACCATGAGCGACTGCACGGTCGCGCCGAGGCTGATCAACCGCACCGACACGCCCTGACGGTTGTCGAGGATGACTGCCTGGACCTGGGTGCCGTCGGCGAGCCGACCGAACTCATCGACCCTGGGTATCGCTCCTGCGATCGTCATGAACCGGTCCTGGCTGTCATCGGCATGATCCTTCGCACCGCCGGCTGCCCGGCCTGCAACCCGAGCGATGATCCGGTGATTACTCAGACAATTAAGCCCCTTCCGACCCCCTGGCAAGCCGCTCCCCTTGACCTTGACCTAAGGCGAACGGCAGCTACCACATCCCGTTCAACGACACCGCCATAGGCTGGCGATGGGAGAACATGTGCCGGACACCATCATGCAGTCCCCCACTCACATACCCGCTCCCGGGGGAAACGAGACGGGGGCACTCCGACAGTTGCTGCCGTTCTGGCGGGTAACGTTGGCAGCGTTCCTGGGCTGGTTCCTCGATGCCTTCGATCAGGTCGTGCTGCTGCTGGCGTTGCCCGACATCGGCAAGAGCCTCGGCGCTTCACTTACCGGCATGGGGCTGGTCATCACCGCGCAAAGCATCGGCCGGCTCATCGGCAATACAAGCTGGGGCTGGCTCGCCGACCGCTACGGCCGAAAGCTGACTTTCATGATTGGGGTCATCTGGTTCGCTGTGTTCTCGGGCTTCTCGGGGCTTGCATGGAGCTACACCGCGATGGTGGTGATCCAGCTCCTGTTCGGGATCGGGTTCGGTGGAGAATGGACCGCATCGGCGTCGCTGCTGATGGAAAGCGTACCGCCGAAAACCCGGCCGCTGGCGTCCGCGATCATGATGTCCGGCTATGAGTTCGGCTTCTTCGCCGCAGCCGCCGCGCAGGCGCTGATCCTGCCGCATTACGGCTGGCGGGTGCTGTTCTTCATCGGCATCGCGCCGGCCCTGCTGGCGATCTTCATTCGCATCGGCGTGCCGGAGAGCCCGGTCTGGCTCCGGATGCGCGAGAAGGGCCGACAGGCGCCTGCCGCGTCCGGACCGAAATTCCGCTTCGGCCCGGCGGCGATCCAGGCAGTGCTGTTCATGTTGTTCCTGCAGTTCCAGAACGCGGCAATCTACAGCTTCTATCCGTCGCTGCTGCGCGACGTTCACGGCTTCACCCCGGCAATGGTGTTTCCGGCGGTCGCCGCTTACTGCCTCGGTTCGATCGTCGGCAAGCCGATCTGCGGCTGGGCGGCCACGCGGTTCGGCGGCCGCATCACGCTGGTCGTCTACCTGGTGCTGACAGTACTCGACATCGTGCCGTTCCTGTCCGGCGGATCGACCGGCGTGCTGCTGGCTGCGGCATGCGCCATGGGCTTCTTCGGCAACAGCGTGTTCGCGCTGGTGCCGCATTACCTGTCGCAACGCTTCCGGTCCGAGAACCGGTCGTTCGGCATGGGAATCAGCTACGCGGTGGCATCGCTTGGCCAGGGCGTGGCAAGCTTCGTCGTGCCATGGGGAGGCGGAATGATCGGCCTGGCACGGTCGATCGAGCTGTGCGTCATCGTCGGATCGGCGTTCGTGGCGCTGGTGGCCGCGAGGCAACCGGCGTTGCTGCCCGGCGCCCATATGGAAGGCGATCCGGAATCCTGAGGGCGATGCACCCGGAGACCAAAGTCTCCGGGTGCATCAGACCGTCAGCCGACGCCGAGCAACTCGACGTCGAAGATCAGCGTCGCATTCGGCGGGATGGCGCCGCCGGCGCCACGTGCGCCGTAGCCATGCTCGGGAGCGAGCAGCAGCGTACGGCGGCCGCCGACGCGCATCGAAGCGACGCCGAGATCCCAGCCGGAAATCACCTGCTGCACACCCAGCGTGAAGCGGAACGGCGAACCGCGATCGCGCGAGCTGTCGAACTTCTTGCCCTGCTCGCCGTCCTTGTCGAGCCAGCCGGTATAGTGGACGCTGACCGTCTGGCCCTGTGCCGGCTGGGCGCCATCGCCGACCACATCGTCGCGATAGCGCAGGCCGGGCTGCAAGGTCTGGAATTCATCTGCCATGGTCGAAAACTCCGTGCTTGCGGCCGCGGCAGGTCGCCGGGCCGCGACTAGGATTCAGGCAACCAGCCGGGCCACGCGGACCGGCACCGGCGGATGCGTGTCGTGCACCAGCGAGAACAGCCGGTCCGGCGTCAAGGTGCTGGCATTGTCACGGGCCAGCCGCGTCAGCGCCGATATCATCGGCGCCGCGCCGACGGTGCGCCTGGCAAAGTCGTCTGCCTGGAACTCGTGCCGGCGCGAAATAACATTGCCGAGCAGGCCGAGCACGGGCGATATCGCATTGGCCAGCAGCACCGCCAGCAGCAGCGCCAGGGCCGGATCGGCATGATGGATCGCGAAGCCCGGCAGCAGCCAGGGCTGACGTGCCAGCCATCCGACCACCGCCAGCATCACGAACAGGCCGACAATGCCACGCAGCATGCCGAACAGGGTGTGATGATGCCGGAAATGGCCGAGCTCGTGCGCCACCACAGCCTCGATCTCGTCCGTGTCGTGTTTTTCCAGCAACGTGTCGAACAGGACGATGCGCTTGGTCGGGCCGAAGCCGATGAAGTAGGCGTTGCCACGGCTGGAGCGCTTCGAGGCATCCATCTGGAACAGCCCGCCGGACCGGAAGCCGCAGCGCGCGAGCAACCCCTCGATCCGGTCCGCCAGCTCGCCCTGCAACGGCGTGAACCGGTTGAACAACGGCGCCACGACACGGACATGGATGGTCGGTGCCGCGAACATCACCAGCGTCAACGCGGCCCAAACCCACACCCACCAGTATCCGCTGAGGTCGCGCATCGCCCACAGGATACCAGCGAGCAGGGGTCCGCCGATCACCGCGGTCAGG
>JBPBQO010000112.1:0-33631 GCA_050954785.1 Janthinobacterium lividum
CGCCTTCCCGGTGCGCGAGTTGTTCCAGGAAAAGATCGGCCAGTTCGATCTGATCATCCTGGACGGGTTCGAGAATCGCGGCATCCTGCCGACCAGCTACCTGCGCAACATCGCCGACTTCGTGCGTGGCGGCGGTGGCCTGCTGCTGACCGCGGGTCCGGAATTCATCGGGCCGGGCACGTTGCAGGACACGCCGCTCGGCGACGTGCTACCGGTGCGCGTCCCCGAGGAGGGCGGCCTGATCGAGCAGCGGTTCCAGCCGATGCCGACGGCACTCGGACGGCGCCATCCGGTTACCGAGGGCCTGCCCCAGACACCCGACGCGACCCCTCCCGCCAACGGGCAGGCATCCGGCTGGGGACCCTGGTATCGGGCACTGAAGGCCGATCCGGACCAGGTCCAGGCGGGCGCACAGGTGTTGATGACCAGTCCCGGCCAGGCGCCGCTGCTCGTGCTGAACCGGGTCGACCAGGGGCGCGTGGCGCTGCTGCTGTCCGACCAGATCTGGCTGTGGTCGCGCGGCGAAGGCGGTGGCGGACCGCAGCCGGAACTGCTGCGCCGGCTGGCCCACTGGCTGATGAAGGAGCCGGAGCTCGAGGAGGAACAGCTTTCCGCCGCCATCTCGGACGGACATCTCACCGCGACCCGTCGCTCGGTCGTGGAAGCGGCGGCCACGCGGGTGACGGTCATCGCGCCGGATGGCAGCCGGCGCCCGCTTCAACTCGCGTCGCACACCGATGGCGCCGCGTCGGCCAGCCTGGACGCTGCCAGCCCCGGGATCTGGGAGGTGACCGACGGCCATAACCGCGCATTCGCCGCAGCCAGGCCAGCCGATCCGCTGGAGATCTCGGACCTCAGGGCTACCGCGACGGTGCTGGCGCCGCTGGCTGCATCGACCGGCGGCAGCATCCACTGGCTCGGTGACGATCCGGCCCATCCGCACGTGCCGCAACTGCGGCTGATCGGGCCGCACGAGCGGGCCGAGGGGGGAGTCGCGGGATCCGCATGGATCGGCCTGAGGCGCCAGGGCGCCCACGTCGTGACGGGCGAGCAGGCGGAACGGCTGCTTCCCGGCTGGGCCGTACTGCCGCTGGCCCTGATGCTGCTGCTTCTGGCCTGGAGGCGCGAGGGCCGAAGCTGATCGTGAAAACGACCACGCGAGCGGCCGCACAAGGCTCTTGCGGAAGCCGTGGCCGGATGTTGCAGTCCGACCCATATATGCGCGCATAAACCAGGAGACCGTGCCTTCCAGCAGCCTGCCCACATTCCCCGGCGCATCGACCCGCGGCCGCTGATGGCGTTGCTCGGCTTCGTCGGTCTGTGCCTGTTCGTGGCCGGCGCCGATGCCGCGGTCACCGAGCCGGGCATGCGCGTCTGGTATCCGGCACTCCGGCATCCGCCCGGGACGCCGCCCGGCTGGGTGTTTCCCTGCGTCTGGGTGCCGCTGTATGTCGCGATGGGCGTTGCGGCGTGGCGGATCTGGAAGCGCCCTGTAGGGCGCCTGCATCTGGTCGGTGCCGCCCGGATCGAGGCGATCCGCCGGAAACCGCGTCCGTCGACCCTGCGCCAGCGCGGCCTGCAGCTCTGGGGCTGGCAGCTCGCAGTGAACGCGTTATGGACCCCGGTATTTTTCGGATTGCATAAGCCGGTCCTGGCGTTGGGGCTGATTATCTCGCTCGGTGGGCTGGTGACACTCACGATGCGCGATTTCCGTCGCGTCGATCGCATCGCGGCGCTATTGATGGCGCCGTATCTGGCGTGGCTGTGCTACGCGACCTGGCTGAATGCCGGAATCGCCTGGCTGAACGCCACGTAACGGACCACGCACCGAACCGACGACGGACCCGACGACGGGATCCGGGCCGGGCTTGCAGCAGAGACGAGACATGGATTTCCGACGCGCCTTGCGCCTGACCACGACCGCCCTCCTGCTCGGCGCCGGGCCCGCCCTCATACCGCTGCATAGCGCCATGGCGCAGTTCAGCGCTGGCGGAGGTGGTGGTGGCGGTGGCGCCCCCGGAGGCGGAGGTGGCGCAGACTCCGATCGTGAAGCCGCCGACCAGCAGGCGCAGGCAGCCGCCAAGGAAGCCGCTCGTCTCGCAGCGCCGCCACCGGCGATTCCCGGCGCCGTGACCGACGAGGCCACCGCGACCTCCGGCCATGCCAGTGCCGACATGGAGCCGACCGCCGCCCTGTTCGATGCGATCAATCGGGGCGACATGACCGCGTCCAAGGAAGCGCTCGGCCGGGGCGCGGATCTGAACGGCAAGAACGTGCTGGGCCAAAGCCCGCTGGAGATGTCGATCGACCTCAACCGCAACGACATCACCTTCGTGCTGCTGTCGATGCGCAACACCGAGAACGGTGCTCCGGTCGCATCGATCCAGACTGCCAGCGTGTCCGAGGCAGGCAGCGGCGACGGTACGGTCGACCATGCCGGAAATGCCCATCTGAAGATCAAGGGCAACCGCAACCGCCTGGCAGCCGGATCGTCGTCGAAGCCGCTGCGCTATGCAGCGGACGGCGGCGCACCCAAGCCGGAAATCGGCTTTCTCGGTTTCAACGGCAGCTAGCAGCCTGTTCTAAATCCTTCCTGGTCCCGTGTCGGCAATAGCGGTTTCGACCGCCGCGACCGCTTCCCATCTGCGAGCCCGCCGGCTGCTTGCCCTTCCCGCGTTACTGGGCGGCATGGGGTCGGTGCAGATCGGTGCGTCGATCGCCAAGCTTCTGTTCCCGGTCTTGGGACCGATCGGCACCACGTGCCTGCGTGTCCTGCTGGCGGCGATCGTCCTGATGCTGATCGCCAGGCCCTGGAACCGCCGGGCAATGGCGCGGCCGACCCGGCGCGGGATGATCGCGATCCTCGCGTACGGCCTGTCGCTCGCGGTGATGAACATGGTGTTCTACGCCGCGCTAGCCCGCCTGCCGCTCGGCGTCACCGTCGCCATCGAGTTCATGGGGCCGCTGACCCTGGCCGTGGTCGGTTCCCGTCGGGCTTTGGATCTTCTCTGGGCGGCGATGGCGATCGGCGGATTGCTGCTGTTGTTACAGCCATGGCAGATGGCGGCGTCGCAGCATCGGCTCGATCCGCTCGGCGTTCTACTTGCGCTCGGCGCCGGCGTGACCTGGGCGCTCTACATCCTGACCGGACGTCATCTCGGCTCGCATGTCGAGGGCATCTCGGCGACGGCATTGGGCATGAGCGTTGCGGCCGTGTTCGTGCTGCCGTTCGGTTTCGAGGCGGTGCCGGCGCTGGCGACGCATCCAGCATTGATCGCCAGTGCGTTCGGCATGGCGATGCTGTCGAGTGCGGTGCCCTACTCGATCGAGATGATGGCGATGCGCCGGATGAGCATGCGCGGCTTCAGCATCCTGATGAGCCTGGAACCGGCCATCGCGACGCTGGCCGGACTGTTCCTGCTGGGCGAGCATCTGTCACCGGTCCACTGGCTGGCGATCGGCGGCATCGTCGCGGCATCCCTAGGCAGCGCCGCTGCCGGAGATGCACCACAGCCGACGCTGCCCCCGCCGGACTAAAGCATCGACCGGCCGGCACCGCGAACAGCCCGGCTGTTCAACGGCAGGATCAACCGAACCCCATCGGCCACATGCGCGCGCCGTGCAGGATGGCCAGGATGTCGACATTCGGGTCTGCGACGCGATAGGCGACGACGAACGGAGTACCGATGACCACCAGTTCCCGTGTTCCCGCGACACGACCGGGTCGGCCACGGTCCGGAAACAACCGCAGCCCGTCGATCGCCCGGCGCAGGCTGACGGCGACGGAGGCTGCGGCAGCCGGACGATCCAGGGCGATGTACCGTCGAGCCTCTTCGAGATCGGCAAGCGCCTGACGGGTATAGCGGACGGTCATTTCCAGCGTGCGTAGCCGATCTCGACCTCGTCAGGAGAAGCGAAGTCGCCTGTCTCGGCCTGATGCAGGCCATCGGCGATACGTGCGATCTGCCACCGGTGCACTGCCAGATAGGATTCGATCGCCTCGTTGATCAGGAACGACCGGTCCCGGGACGTCAGTCGCGCAAGGGCATCGAGTTCGGCACGCTTCCGGTCATCGAGCCTTACCGTCACCGCATCCTTGGTTGCCCGGCCAGCCATAGCGTCACCTCCGTATTCTCATGTAATCTATGAAAATACGCAGCCTGGTTCAAGCAGCGCTCAGCCTGCTTCCTCGCGGACGATCTGCGTCGACTCGGTGCGCACGACGTCGAGCGTGATCAGGATGCCCTCGCGTTCGAAATGCCAGAACGTCCAGCCATTGCAGGATGGCGCGTTGGTCAGCGCGGCACCGAGCTGGTGGATCGAGCCGCGCGTCGTGCCACTGACGATAGTGCCGTCCGGTGAGACGATCGCGGTGATCCGCCGCTGCTTGTCCATCAGCCGTGTCCCCGCCGGGACCAAGCCGCGCTCGACCAGGCTGCCGAACGGCACACGCGGCAGGTCGCGCTTGGCCGGGGTGGCCATCACGCTGTCGAACGGCAGCGGGCGCTCGCGCCGGTAGCGGCCGATTGCAGCTTCGGCGTAGTCCGGATGGCGCTCGATGCCGATGAATCGGCGGCGCAGGCGCTTCGCCAGGGCAGCGGTGGTGCCGGTGCCGGTGAACGGGTCCAGCACGATGTCGTCGACACCCGTGCTTGCCAGCAGGACCCGGTGCAGCAGGCTCTCCGGCTTCTGGGTCGGATGCAGCTTGAGGCCATGCTGGTTGCGCAGCCGCTCCGAGCCGGTGCAGAGCGGCAGCAGCCAGTCCGAACGCATCTGCACGTCGTCGTTGAGCGCCTTCATCGCGGCGTAGTTGAACCGGTAGCGGCTCTCCTTGCCACGCGCCGCCCAGATCATCGTCTCGTGCGCGTTGGTGAAGCGGCGGCCGCGGAAGTTCGGCATCGGGTTCGACTTGCGCCAAATCACGTCGTTCAGGATCCAGAAGCCGAGATCCTGCAGGATGCTGCCGATACGGAAGATGTTGTGGTACGAGCCGATCACCCAGATCGTCGCGTCCTTGCGCATCAGCCGCCGGACCTCGATCAGCCAGTTGCGGGTGAACAGGTCGTAGGCCGCGAAATCCCCGAACTTGTCCCAGTCGTCGTCGACTCCGTCGACCAGGCTGTCGTCGGGACGCCGCAGTTCGCCGCGAAGCTGCAGATTGTAGGGTGGGTCGGCGAACACGCAGTCGACCGAACCGGACGGCAACAGCCGCATCAGCTCGATGCAGTCGCCGAGCAGGATCTGGTCGAGCGGAAGCTCCATGCCGATTGCGTATGTCATGAGCGATCTTCTGTCAGCGACATCATGCCAGCTCGAGCAGCAGGCTGAGCTGGCGCACGGCGCCGAACTCCTCCCGGTGGTGCCGGGTCAGCCCGAGCGAGATCAGGGCCGCGCGGTGAATCGCAGTACCGTAGCCGGCGTTGCGCTCCCAGCCGTAACCCGGCCAGCGCTGGCCCAGCCGGGTCATCAGCCGGTCGCGCGTGACCTTGGCGATAATCGAGGCGGCCGCGATCGACAGGCACACGCCATCGCCGCCGATCACCGCTTCCGACGCACAGGTCAAAGGCGGGCACCGGTTGCCGTCGACCAGGACCAGGTCGGGAAGGCTCGGTAGACGCGCGACCGCGCGCGACATCGCCAGCATGCTGGCATGTAGGATGTTGAGCCGCTTGATTTCCCGCACCGACGCGGCGCCGAGCGCGATCGAAATGCCCGGACAGTCGAGTAATGCGTCATGCGCGACCTGACGGGCATCGGCACCGAGTTTCTTGGAGTCGTCGAGCAACATGGCAAGCCGCTTCGGCGGTCGCGTCGCGAACATGACCGCAGCCGCGACGACCGGCCCGGCGAGCGGACCACGTCCCACCTCGTCAACCCCCGCAACACGGCCGCCATGGCCTGATTCGCGCCTGTAATGCGGCAATACCCACCCCTCGGCCCACGGCTCGGCGGGGTTGGCGGCAGACTCGCCGAATGCGAGTCGCCGTCAGATGCCGCCGCTGCCACAGGCAGACCATCTTTGGTCCGCCCGTGGCAAGCGGATCGGCATCGATGCAGCTAACCGATCGGCGTCAGTTGCGCGATGGCATCAGCAGGAAGCCCAGCAGAAAACCGACGCCAACCGCAATCCCGAGAGCCGCGAACGGCTGGTCGCGCACCAGGGTGGTGACCTCGTCGAGCTGCTCCTGTGCCGAGTCGAGCAGGTCGCCGTATTCCTGCTGCACCTTGCCCTGAAGCTGGTCGACCTTGCCTTCAGCCTGCAAGTCGGTCTGGCCGGTGAGCCCGCCGACACCATCCTTCAGCTTGCCTACGCCTTCGGTGACTGCGCCCTTGACTTCATTCTCGTCGACCATTGCCCTCGATCCTTCATGGCAGTTGCTTTACGGCGAACGAACCCACGCCGGTCGCAGTTCCGTTGCTACCGCGCGTAAGGTCGAAACTGCCAGCCAGAGGATGATCGGCGAGTAGGAAATCGACGTCGGCTCGGGATTCGACCACACCGAACGCTATCGTCATGTAGCATTCGGCCAGCAGACCGATTGCGTTGCCAAACCTCAGGCGGTAGCGCGGGAGGCCCACATGCCATGACGCGACGAGCTTCCGACAAGATGCGAGATATCCCGCACCGTATCCCGGTTCGAGTAATCCGACTGCTCCTGCCGGGCCGCGATATCGTCGGTGCTGGCCTGAAGAGCCTGAGTCTCGAGTGCAAAGAGCCTGCGAAACATTATCTGTCTCCTGTGCTCCGTCATCGGACGGAAAGAGCAGCGGTCTTTTCTGGTTCCGCTACGCGGCTGTCCGGGTGATGATCGACACCCAGGCACCGATGATCATTTCATAGCATACCCATAGTTGCGCCACAATCTCGCCTTCATTCCCTCACGGACCCGTGTTTTGATAGGATCTCGTGGCGGCAGGCGACGACTGTGACGTTTCGAGCGTGGTATGCGTCAAAGCTGCCATCTTTGATGGGCGTTATATCTGCTACGAGACATCAGATGCGCGCCCAGCGTGCGCACTCACTGCATGCGCCCTGATACGGGGTAGGGAGCAGCATGGACGAGCCGACCAGAATCCGTGATCGCGACAATCGCGTACCGGATGCCTCCACTGCCGCTTCGCCGCCTCCCATATCTCCCGGGATATTCCGACGCAGGCGGCGCTGGCTGCCCTGGCTGATCATCCTGCTCGTCGTGGGCGTGATCGCATACGCGTTGCTGCGTCCGCAGACCAAGCCGGCAGCGACCGGCGGCCGGCATCACGGGGGCACCGCGGGAAAGGCCGCGGACGGCACGGCAGAGGCGCAACCCGTCAGCGAGGCGGTTGCGCGGACCGGAGACATGCCCGTCGTGCTGACCCAGCTCGGCACGGTAACGTCGCTGGCCACCATTACCGTCCAGTCGCAGATCAGCGGCTACCTGCTCGAGGTGAACTTTACCGAGGGCCAGGAGGTCCATAAAGGCGACCAGCTCGCCCTTGTGGATCCCAGGCTCTACATCGCCACGCTGACCCAGTACGAAGGCAACCTGATCCGCGACACCGCGCTGCTGAAGCAGGCACAGGCCGACTACGCGCGCTATCAGCTGCTGCTGCGCCAGAAGAGCATCGCCTCGCAGGTTGCCGAGAACCAGATTTTCGTGGTCGGCCAGTATCAGGGCGCGATACGCACCGACGAAGGCCAGATCGCCAGCGCCAAACAGAACATCGCCTATTGCCACATCCTGTCGCCGATCGACGGACGCGTCGGTCTTCGCCAGGTCGATGCCGGCAACTACATCACCTCGTCGGCCACCAACGGGCTGGTGGTGGTGACCCAGGTCCATCCGATCTCGGTGATCTTCACCATCCCCGAGGACAACATCCCCGCACTGCAGGCGCAGATGAAGGCCGGCACGAGACTGGAGGTCGACGCGTACGACCGAACCAATACCCTCAAGCTGGCATCCGGCACGGTCCAGACCATCGACAACACCATCGACACCAGCACCGGCACCGTGCGCATCCGCTCGATCTTCACGAACACCGACGACGCGTTGTTCCCGAACCAGTTCGTCAATGCCCGCCTGCTGCTGCAGACGCTGCACAATGCGGTGCTGATCCCCAGCGGCGCCATACAGACCGGGCCGCAGGGCAATTTCGTCTATCTGGTGCAGGCCGACAGCACCGTCGCGGTCAGGCCGATCAAGACCAGCACCGCCAACGCCACCGATACCGTCATCACCGACGGGCTGGTAGTCGGCGACAAGGTGGTCACCGACGGAACCGACAAGCTCAGGACCGGCTCGAAGGTGATGGTCCCGTCCGCGGCGCCTGCCGCCGTGCCGGCTGCCCCGGACAAGGCCGCACATCACCACAGACACGGCGGGGATCAGTGAGCCTGGCTTGCGGCCGCGAGGCTGATCCGCACCTGAACACCGACCGGGTCAGCCGGCCGTGAACCTGTCCCGCCTTTTCATCGTCCGGCCGGTCGCGACGACCCTGCTGATGCTCGCCATCCTGATGATCGGGCTGCTCGGGTACAAGTTCCTGCCGATCGCCGCCCTGCCCCAGGTCGAATACCCGACCATCCAGGTACAGACCTTCTATCCCGGCGCCGGGCCGCAGGTGATGACCACCTACGTGACGGCGCCGCTGGAATACCAGCTCGGCCAGATGCCCGGCTTAGACCAGATGCAGAGCAAGAGCTCGGCCGGCGCATCGGTGATCACGCTGCGCTTCGGGCTGTCGATCAACATCGACGTCGCCGAACAGGAAGTGCAGGCGGCGATCAACGCGGCGAACTCGCTGCTGCCGACCGATCTGCCGGCGCCGCCGATCTATGCCAAGGTCAACCCGGCCGACACCCCGATCCTGACGCTCGGCATCACCTCGAAAACGATGACGCTGGTCGATGTCGAGGATTACGTCGACACGCGGCTCGCCCAGAAAATCAGCCAGATCAGCGGCGTCGGACTGGTGACGCTGACCGGCGGCAATCGCAAGGCGATCCGTGTCAAGGTGAACAGCCGCGCGCTGAGCTCCTACGGCCTCAGCCTCGACGACCTGCGCACCATCGTCACCACGGTCAACGTCAACTCGCCGACCGGCACCTTCGACGGCCCGCTGCATTCCTCGACCCTGCAGGTGGATGGACAGATCACCGCGCCGGAAACCCTGGCCAACCAGGTGATCGCCTACACCAACGGGGCGCCGATCCGGGTACGCGACGTGGCCACCGTGGTCAGCGGCCCGGAAAACACCCAGCTCGCCGCATGGGCGAACACCACGCCGGCGATCATCCTGAACGTGCAGCGCCAGCCCGGTGCCAACGTGATCGCGGTGGTGAACGCGATCGACCGCATCCTGCCGCAACTACGCAGCTCGATTCCGGCCGGCATCACCATCACGCCGCTGACCGACCGAACCACGACCATTCGCGCCTCGGTCAGCGACGTCGAGTTCGAGCTGCTGCTGTCGGTGGCGCTCGTCGTGCTGGTGATCTTCCTGTTCCTGCGCAACATCCCGGCGACCATCATCCCGAGCCTATCGGTGCCGCTGTCGCTGATCGGCACCATGGCGATCATGTATCTGCTGGGGTTTTCGCTCGACAACCTGTCGCTGATGTCGCTGACCATCGCCACCGGTTTCGTGGTCGACGACGCCATCGTCATGATCGAGAACATCGCCCGCTATATCGAGATGGGCGAAACCCGGATGCAGGCGGCCCTCAAGGGCGCCGGGCAGATCGGCTTCACCATCGTCTCGCTGACGGTGTCGCTGATCGCGGTGCTGATCCCGCTGCTGTTCATGGGTGACGTGGTCGGACGGCTGTTCCACGAGTTCGCCATCACGCTCGCGGTCACCATCGTGCTGTCGGCGGTGGTGTCGCTCACTCTGGTGCCGATGCTGTGCGCGCGCATGCTGCGCGAGCAGCCGCATCATCCGGACGGCGCCAAGATCCAGTCCGGGACCCGGTTCTCGCGCTGGACCGAAAGCCTGATCGACCGGACCATCGCCGGCTATGGCCGCATGCTCGACGTGGTGCTGCGCCACCAGCCGCTGACCTTGCTGGTCGCAGTACTGACCATCGCCACCACGGTGGTGCTTGCGGTCATCATCCCCAAGGGGTTCTTCCCGATCCAGGATACCGGCGTCATCCAGGGCGTGTCGGTGGCCTCGCAGGACACTTCGCTGGCCGCGATGTCGACGCATCAGCAGGCGCTGGCGCGGGTGATCCTGGCCGACAAGGACGTGATCAGCCTGTCGTCGTTCATCGGCGTCGACGGCACCAACATGACCCTCAACCAGGGCCGGTTCCTGATCAACCTGAGGCCGCACGACGATCGCAACCTGACCGCGTCGGGGGTCATACGGCGCCTGCAGACCGAGGTGGCCAAAGTCACCGGCGTACGGCTGTACATGCAGCCGGTGCAGGATCTCTCGCTCGATACCGCAGTGTCCGCGACGCAGTACCAGTTCGTGCTGGAAACGCCGAACTACGACGATTTCAATACGTGGGTGCCTAAGGTGGTGACCGCGTTGCAGGCGCTGCCGCAACTCGAGGACGTCAATTCCGACCTGCAGGCAAGCGGCTTAGTCGCCAACGTGACGCTCGACCGCGCCACCGGGGCCCGCTTCAGCATCACGCCGCAGACCATCGACAATGCGCTCTACGACAGCTTCGGCCAACGCCAGATCAGCACCATCTATACGCAGTCGAACCAGTATCGGGTGATTCTGGAGGTCGACAAGGCACTCCAGGGCAACCTGTCCAGCCTGAACCAGATCTACCTGCCGGGCAGCGCCTCGAGCACCAGCACGACAACCACCGGTGCGGCACGCCAGCCGACCGGCGGGCTGGTGCCGCTCAGCGCGGTGGCATCGGTGCATCTGAGCACCGCACCTCTGCTGGTCTCGCATCTGGGCCAGTTCCCGGCGACCACGATATCGTTCAACCTGCGCGACGGCGCCTCGCTTGGACCTGCGGTGAACGCGATCGAGACTGCCGAGAAGTCGATCGGGCTGCCGTCGAGCTTCCAGACCTCATTCCAGGGCACCGCGGCCGCATTCCAGAGCAGCCTCGGCAACGAGCTGTTCCTGGTGCTTGCGGCCCTCGCCGCGGTCTATATCGTGCTGGGCGTGCTCTACGAGAGCTTCATCCACCCGATCACCATCCTGTCGACGCTGCCATCCGCCGGCATCGGCGCCCTTGCCGCCCTGATGATCGCCGGTGCCGATCTCGACGTGATGGGCATCATCGGCATCGTGCTGCTGATCGGCATCGTGAAAAAGAACGCGATCATGATGATCGACTTCGCGCTCGAGGCCGAGCGCGAGGACGGCATGAGCCCGTTCGACGCAATTCGGCGCGCCGCCCTGCTCCGCTTCCGGCCCATCCTGATGACCACGCTGGCGGCCGCCTTCGGTGCGCTGCCGCTGATGCTGGGCACCGGCACCGGATCGGAGCTCAGGCGTCCGCTCGGCATCGCCATCGTCGGCGGGCTGATGGTCAGCCAGTTGCTGACCCTGTTCACCACGCCGGTGATCTATCTGTTCATGGATAATCTGAGCCGGCGGACCCGAGGCTGGATCGGACGTCGCAACGCCGACCCCGCGGCACCGGCACCCGGCCCCTCCGCCACGCGATGAACATCTCCCGGCCCTTCATCCTGCGACCGGTGGCGACAACGCTGCTCACCGTCGCCCTGACGCTGAGCGGCGCGTTCGCCTACACCAAGCTGCCGGTCGCACCGCTGCCCAACGTCGCCTTCCCGGTGATCCAGGTGCAGGCGACGCAGCCGGGCGGCTCGCCGGAAGAAGTCGCCGAAACGGTGGCGACGCCGCTCGAACGCCATCTCGGCACGATCGCCGGCGTTACCGAGATGACGTCGGAAAGCGTCCAGAACTCGACCCGCATCGTGGTCCAGTTCGACCTGTCGACCAATGTCGATACCGCCGCGCATGCCGTCGAGGCGGCGATCCAGTCGGCTCGCGCCGACCTGCCGACCAGCCTGCGCAGCAACCCGGTCTATCACAAGTTCAACCCGTCCGGGCAGCCGATCATGATCCTGGCCCTGACGTCGAAAACGCGGACGATGCCGCAACTGTTCGACCTTGCCACCAACGTGCTGCAGCAGCAGCTCTCGAAGGTGCAGGGCGTCGGCAATTTCCAGCCCGGCGGCAGTTCGCTGCCGGCGGTCAGGGTCGAGATGAACCCGTTGCCGATGTTCCAGCAGGGACTCGGCTTCGAGGATGTGCGCGCCGCCCTGTCGTCGGCCAACGCGAACACGCCGAAAGGCTTCATCGATGTCGGGCCGCAGCGCTACCAGCTCGACACCAATGACCAGGCACGCAAGGCCGCCGACTATCGCGACCTGGTGGTCGGTTATCGCAACGGCGCACCGATCCGGCTCAGCGATATCGCCGAGATCGACGACAGCGTCGAGGACCTTCGCAACGCCGGCTACTATAACGGCGAGCCCTCGGTCATCTGCATCGTGTTCCCGCAGGCCAACGCCAACATCATCAAGACCATCGACGGCATCAAGGCACTGCTGCCGACCCTGCAGGCGGCGCTGCCCGCCGACGTGTCGCTGCATGTCGGCATGGACCGCTCCACCACCATCCGCGCCTCGGTCAGCGATACCCAGACCACGCTGCTGATCGCCATCGTACTGGTGGTGCTGGTGGTGCTGGTGTTCCTGCGCACCTTCCGCTCGACGCTGATCCCGGCGGTTGCCGTGCCGGTGTCGATCATCTCGACGTTCAGCGCGATGTACATGCTCGGCTTCGCGCTCGACAACCTGTCGCTGATGGCGCTGACCATCGCTACCGGCTTCGTGGTCGACGACGCGATCGTGGTGCTGGAAAACATCGCCCGCCACATGGAAGACGGCATGCCCCGGCTGCAGGCGGCGCTGCAGGGAACCGCCGAGGTCAGCTTCACGGTGATCTCGATCACCGTATCGCTGATCGCGGTGTTCATGCCGATCCTGCTGTTGCCCGGAATCGCCGGCAAGTTCTTCTACGAGTTCGCCATGACGCTGATCGTGACGATCAGTGTTTCGCTGGTGCTGGCACTGACCATCACGCCGATGATGTGCTCGCTGTTCCTCGTGGTGCAGCCGCGCGTGAGCCCGGAGCAGGCGGCCGAGGATGCACGCCGCGCACGGCTTCAGGCCGGACCGGTGCACCGTGCGATCGCCGGGTTCTCGGCGCTGATCGAGCGCGGGCTCGACCATATGCTGCACGGCTACGAGACCAGCCTGAACTGGGCCCTGCGGCATCGCCGCCTGGTGGTGCTGACGCTGCCGCTGACCATCGTGCTGACGATCCTGCTGGTGCAGCGCATGCCCAAGAGCTTCTTCCCGACCGAGGATAACGGCCTGCTCATCGGACGCGTCGAGGGCGAGCAGAGCATCTCGTTCCAGAACATGCAGCAGAAGCTGGTCGAGGTGCAGAACGCGGTGCTGGCCGATCCGGACGTGCTGACCGTTGCCGGCTTTACCGGCGGCCGCGGCACCAACCAGGCGCAGGTGTTCATCCAGCTCAAGGATATTTCGCTGCGCAAGGACAGTGTCGACCAGACCATCGGACGGCTCAGCGCCAGCCTCAAGGGCATGGTCGGCGCCCGCTTCTTTGCCTTCTCGGCCGGCGACGTGCGTGCCGGCGCCAGATCCAGCAGCTCGAACTACCAGTACACGCTGCAATCGGACGATTCCGAACTGCTGTATGCGTGGGCCCCAAAGATCGAGGCGGCCCTCAAAAAGCGCCCCGAGCTCGCCGATGTGGATTCCGACGTCTCGCAGGGCGGCCAGGCGATCTCGGTGTCGATCGATCGCGACAGTGCCGCCCGCCTTAAGCTCACGCCGCAACTGATCACCAACACGTTGAACGATGCGTTCGGCCAGCGCTCGGCGTCCATCATCTACAACACGCTGAACCAGTATCACGTGGTGATGGAGGTGGCGCCGCGCTTCTGGCAGGACCCCTCGATCCTGAAGCAGATCTGGGTGAGTGCCGCCAGTGGCACCGCGACCGGCAGCGCCAGCAGCAACCTCATCCGCGTAACCAGGGCCAGCAGCAGCGCGTCCGGCGGCACCACCAACGGCGGCGGCAGCGGTAGCCAGTCGGTCTCCAACACCACCACGACCGCACAGACCGGCACCGGCATCGCGTCGGCCACCAGCGGCACCACGAGCAGCACAACCAGCACGACGACCCTGTCGACGGCGCAGCAATCGCAGCAGAACGCCAGCAGCAACAGCCTCGCCGGCGGCAAGGGCGCCTCCAACGGATCGGCGGTGTCGTCCGCGACCGAAACCATGGTGCCGCTATCGGCGGTCACCACGTTCGTTCCGGCCGTCACTCCGCTCGAAGTGTCGCACGATGGCGGCTTCGTCGCGGCCACCCTGTCGTTCAACACGCCGGTCGGCGGCTCGCTCAGCGCGGCCGAGACGGCCATCGCCGAAACCATGCTGGCGCTGCACGTGCCGGCCGGGATCCATGGCGCCTATGCCGGCAATGCCCAGCAACTGCAGCAGACCACCAGCTCCTATCCGCTGGTGGTGCTGGCGGCCCTGCTTGCGGTGTATGCGACACTGGGCATTCTCTACGAGAGCTACATCCATCCGCTGACCATCCTGTCGACGCTGCCGTCGGCCGGTGTCGGCGCGATCCTGGCGCTGCAGTTGTTCGGCGAGGAGTTCTCGCTGATCGCGATGATCGGCGTGATCCTGCTGATCGGCATCGTGAAGAAGAACGCCATCCTGCTGATCGATTTCGCGCTGAGCCAGGAGCGCGAGCACGGCGCCACGCCCTACGACGCGATCTACCAGGCCTGCCTGCTGCGCTTCCGGCCAATCATGATGACCAGCTTCGCCGCCGCCCTGGGCGCGTTGCCACTGGTGCTCGGACATGGCTACGGCAACGAGTTGCGCCGGCCGCTCGGACTGTCGGTGATGGGCGGGCTGATCGTCAGCCAGGCCCTCACCCTCTACACGACGCCGGTCGTTTATCTTTACCTCGACCGCATGCGGCACTGGTCGGCCAGGCGCTGGTCGAACCGACGCTGGCTGGGCGGAGGACGCCACCCGCCCGGCCCCACCACACAACAGGACGCCACCGCCGGATGAAGCCCGTCTCGACGACCCGCCGCGCGGCGATGCTGCTCGGCTCCAGCCTGTTCGCCATGACCGCCCTCGGCGGCTGCATGGTCGGTCCGGACTATCACCGGCCGGCGGCGGTGATGGCTGCCCGCTTCAAGGAGATGGCGTCGCCGCCGCCGGGCTGGGCGTTCGCGGATCCGCGTTATGCGGAGCTGCCGAAAGGCCCCTGGTGGGAGCTGTATGGCGATCCGGTGCTGAACGGGCTGGAAAGCCAGATCGACATCTCGAACCAGTCCCTCAAGGCCAACGAGGCGTCCTATCGACAGGCTCGCGCCCTGGTGGACGAGGCACGATCGGGCCTGTTCCCGACCGTCGGCGTGACGCCGAGCGCCACCCGCACCGGCACCGCCAACATCACCAACTCGAGCACCACCGTGCAGGGCACCGTCGACTGGCAGCTCGACGTATGGGGCCAGATCCGGCGGCAGGTCGAAGCCCAGGCGTCCGCGGCACAGGTCAGCGCCGCGACGCTGGCGGCGGCGCGCCTGTCCATCCAGACGACGCTGGCGATCGACTATTTCAACCTTCGCTACCAGGACAGCCTGCAGGCGCTGCTCGACCGGTTCGTGGTCTACTACCAGCAGGCCGCCCGGATCACCCGCAACAGCACCGATGCCGGCGTGTCCGCGCCGTCGGACCTGTTGCAGGCTGAAACCCAGCTGGCGACGACGCAGGCGGAGTCCGTTGCCGTCGGCGTCCAGCGCGCGCAGTACGAGCATGCGATCGCGGTGCTGACCGGTCATCCGCCGAGCGACCTGTCCCTTGCACCGGGCGTCCTCACCGACCGCATCCCCGCGATCCCGGTCACGATCCCCTCTCTGGTGCTGCAGCGCCGCCCGGACATCGCCGAGGGCGAACGCACCATGGAGCAGGAAAATGCGCTGATCGGCGTCGCGGTGGCGGCCTATTATCCGGTGATCAGCCTGTCCGCAGTCGGCCAGTATGTCGGTGACCCGGTCGGTGGGCTGTTCAGGGCCGGGAACCAGGTCTGGTCGCTCGGCGCGACCGTGGCGCAGTCGCTGTTCGAAGGCGGCGAACGGACCGCCGCCGTGCGCGCGGCCCGTGCCAACTTCGATGTCAGCGTCGCCAACTACCGGCAGACAGTGCTGAACGCGTTCCAGAATCTCGAGGACGATCTGTCGAGCCTGCGCATCCTGGCCAAGCAGGCGGACGCACAGGCGAATGCAGTCAATCTCGCCAACCAGGCGGTCGAGGTCGCATTCAACGAATACACCGCCGGCACCACGATCTACACCACCGTCATCACCAGCCAGACCACTGCGCTGACCAATGCGCAGACCGCGCTCGGCATACAGCAGAACCGGATGGTCGCGAGCGTGGATCTGATCAACGATCTCGGCGGCGGCTGGAACGCGTCGGAACTGCCCACCAAGGCCAGCCTGCAGACAGACAACCCGTTCCTACCATCCTTCATCCAGAAGGACCGGAACTGAGCTTGGTGCCGGGTCATTATTTACCCGGCAGTCCGGGTCAGTGCCTGACGGGAAACAATTAGCCTCATCCGGTGACCCGAAAACGGGTTCGGTTGCATCATTATCGACCGCGTCTCAATCGTTCAAGATGCCACAATGCGGGAAACTCCTCGCCGCCGGATGGTTTCCGGTCTTGGCGTTGCGATCCCGCAGCGTCAGCCTTGACGAGGTTTCGAAATGCCGCAGTTCGATGCAACCATCAAGCACATCAAGGACGGGGTGAAGAGCTTTACCGTCGCCGCCGCCACCAAGAATATCGAGGGTTGGGAAGCTACACTCGAGAAACTCGATACCCCCGGCACCAAGACGATCATCCGTGATCTGGAAAGCCTCAAGAAGCATCTGCATGCTGAACCGCTCGATGGCGCAGCGATCCAGAAGCTGGTGGCGAAGCTCGGCAAGGAAACGGTCACGCTTGCCGGCAAGGCCGACGGTAAAAATGCTGAAAAGGTAAAGGCACTCGGTGAAGCTCTCGCCGCCGCTGCCGAGGACACCAAGGCCGCGTAAAATCGACGTGCCTGGCTGCGCTGACGCACAGCCGGGCACGCCCGATCTGAAAAACGACCTCCAAGCTACTCCATGACGGGTGCCAGCTTCTGGACGGCGTCCACATCGTCGCCGAGCCATTCGGCGGTTTTTGCGGTGCCGTCGAACGTCGCACTGGTCTTGAACAACTCGTACTTGCCCTCCAGCGCATAGGGTCGGCTGCGGGCCAGAAGCTCGGAAACCTGGGATTTGTCCATCGGCTGGAAGGTGCGAGTCGCCTCGAACGCCTGGTCGAGATCGCGCTGGTTCTCGATTCCGGTAATGACGACCGAGGTCGGCAGGTTGAGCGAGTAGTGCAGGTATTCGAGAGGCTCGATCGGCGCATTGCTTTTCAGCAGGACGCTGTCGCCGAATGTCTTCATGGCAAGCGGTGCTATGCCGTGCTCGACCAGGTAGGGCAGCACCAGATGCGCAAAGCTGCGGAAGTGCGCGTCCATGATATTCAGCGGCATCTGGACCGCGTCGAAATGGAACCCGCGCTCGGCGGCCACTGCCAGCATCTGCAGATGGATGCGCGGGTCCTTGTGCCCGGTGAAGCCGATATAGCGCAGTTTCCCGGCCTGCTTCGCCTCGACGAACGCCTCCATCGCGCCGCCTTCGGCGAAGATGCGATCCGGATCGTCGAAGCGAAGGATCTCGTGATGCTGGATCAGGTCGATGCGGTCGGTGCGCATCCGCTGCAGCG
The DNA here is from genome assembly GCA_050954785.1 of Janthinobacterium lividum. Taxonomy (GTDB): domain Bacteria; phylum Pseudomonadota; class Alphaproteobacteria; order Acetobacterales; family Acetobacteraceae; genus Lichenicola. Next base: position 17,871 of record JBPBQO010000112.1, read on the forward strand.
ACGCGTCGATCTGGGTGGCCGCTTCCTTCTTGGTGCGGCCATCCATCTTGGACATCAGGAAAACCTTGTCCCGATAACCGCCCTGATCGAGCGCCACACCGACGCGCAGTTCCGAACGTCCCTTGTTGTAGTCCCAGCAATTATCGACAAAGGTAATTCCGCGATCGATGGCCTCGTGCACCAGGCGCACTGCCTCGTCATCGGTCAGTGCATTCTTGCCGAGATGGAAACCACCCAGCCCGATCGCCGAGATCGTTTCGTCCGTGCGTCCGAACCGGCGATACAGCATGTCGCCGCGACGCTCGCCGGGATCGGTGACAAACGGCAGATCCGCCGGGTCCGCGATGCGGGTGACGGGCAGCATCGGGCTGTTCAGGTCGTGAGTATCCGCCATTGATGGCCTCCTGGAATCTTCGGGTGGGATGCTGTTCGTCAGCCGCCGTTCTTGGGTGCGAGTGCCAGGGTCGAATCCCGATCCGGGCCGAGCCAGTCCGGATTGCGCGCGGTTCCGTCGAAATGGGCGGTGGTCTTGAACAGCTCGAATTCACCGTTCCGCGCCTCGGCCACCGTGGCGTTGGTGATCCGCGCCTCCTCGGCCGGCGACATCGGCCTGAAGCTTTTTGCAGCCTCGAAGGCCTGGTCCAGCACATGGTCGTTGTCGATGCCGGTGATCACCACCGAGGTCGGGCGGTTCAGCGCATAATGCAGGCAGTCGATCGGCTGGATGGCGGCGCCGCTCTTGAGGATGACTCCGTTGGAGCCGCCGAACGCCTTCATGGTGATCACGCCGATCCGTTCCCGCAGCGCCACCGGCATCGCCAGCCGGCCGAACGACCGGAAATGCGCGTCCATGACGTTGGACGGCATCAGCACCACGTCGAACTGGAACCCGTGCGCGCGGGCGACTTCCATCATGTAGATGTGGATGCGCGGATCCTTGTGGCCGGTGAAGCCGATATAGCGGATCTTGCCGGCCTTCCGCGCCGCGACCGCCGTTTCGAGCGCGCCCCCGGCGGCGAATATCCGGTCGGGATCGTCGTAGCGCAGAACCTCGTGGAACATCCACAGATCCACATGATCGGTCCTGAGGCGTGACAGGGACTGGTCGAGCTGCGTCTGCGCGATATCCTTGTTGCGGCCATCGACCTTGGTCATCAGGAACGCCCTGTTCCTATAGCCGGATTGCGAGAGCGCCATCCCCATGCGCATCTCGCTCTCGCCTTTGTTGTAGTCCCAGGCGTTGTCCATGAAGTTCATGCCGCGATCGAGTGCTGCATGGCACAGCCGGATCGAGGTCGCCTGGTCGATGCCGGGCTTGGAGAAATGCGAACCGCCGAAGCCGATCGCCGACACGTTTTCGCCGGTCCACCCCAGTTTGCGATACAGCATCTCGCCGCGCATCTCGCCGTGATCGGTCAGTTGCGGCAGCGGCGGCAGAGGTCCCTGCGGACCGGTAATCAACGGGGTCGTCTCGGTAGCGCCGCGGGCAGCGGTCGCGGCAATACCGAGCAGGCCGCTTGCGGCGGCGGTACGAAACAGGCTGCGTCGATCCATGGACATAATCCGATCGTGCTCAGCGCGCGGCGAGTTTCCGGCGCCGTTTGCCCAGAACCGAACCGAGCATCGAGCCAATCCAGAGCAGTGCGAAGCTGCTGACCAGCCCGTAGCCGATCAGTTCCCCGTGTGTATCCAGCAGGCTCGTCCAGGCCGGTGCGGAAAAGCCCGGGATCCTGATCAGGTCGACCGCCTCCGCCAGCCCGATCAGCAGCGCCACCACGACCGAGACCGCGGTGATGGCCACGTTGTAGCCGAGCTTGCGGGTCGGCTCGGCAAGCGCCCAGCCATAGGCACCCAGCATCATCACGCCATTGGCGGTGTCGACCAGTGTCATGCCTGCCGTGAACAAGGCCGGAAACGCCATCACCGCCCAGCCGGCCTGGCCATGCGTCGCACCGGCCGCCGCCAGCGCCAGCACCCCGATCTCGGTCGCGGTGTCGAAGCCGAGCCCGAACAGCAAGCCGAGCCAGAACATGCCTCGGCTGGTACCGACCCGCCGGAACAACGGCGCCAGCAGGCGCGAAAGCCCGCCCTGCGCGGTCGGCAGGACCATCGACGTTACGACCTCGCCGTGACGCAGGCGACGGCGCAACCGGAGCAGCGACAGCAGCACCCCCAGGTTGGAAGCACCGATCAGCAGCAGGAATGCGGCGGACACCGCGGCACCGGCCGGGGCGCCCCATCCGGCGAACAGGCCGAACCGGCTGCGAAACCAGCCCTGCGCCAGCACCACCACCAGTCCCGCCACCACCACGACGGTGGAATGCCCGAGCGAAAAGAACAGGCCGACTGTGATCGGGCGCTGCCCATCCTGCATCAGCCGCCGCGTGACGTTGTCGATGGCAGCAATGTGATCGGCGTCCACGGCGTGGCGCAGGCCGAAACCCCAGGCGATCAGGGCCGAGCCGAGCAAGGCCGGCGAGGTATGGAATGCGAGCACCGCCCAGCACCAGGCCAGCAGGTTGACCCCGAGCAATGCCAGGAACAGCACGGAAATCCGACGTTTCCGGTGGCTTACACGAGCGCCTGGGACCGCGGACGGCGCCCGCGGAAGACCGGATCGAGCAGGCAATTCGAGTGATTCCGGCATGGAGTCAGCCTGTCCGAGCAGGGCCGGTTCGGCAAGTTCGAAGCGTGGACAAGACACGGTTACCTACCCATCATCCGGTGATGATCCATCTGCATCTCGACCCGCTCGGCGGCATGGCCGGCGACATGTTCGCGGCTGCATTGCTGTCGGCCTTTCCCGAACATGAAGGCTTGGTCGCGACTGCCGTCGCGAAAGCGGTCGCCGTGACGTGCCGGATCCTTCCGCACAACGATGGCGTCCTGGCCGGGCTGCGCTTTCGGGTCGACGGCGCGGACGGCCGGCCCGCGGACGCACCCGCCGCGACGATGCAACACCATACGCACGACCATGAACACACGCATGGCCACGATCATGGTCACGACCACAATCACGAGCATGACCATGTGCACACGCATCGCGAATGGCGGGAAATCCGGACAAAGCTGCTGTCCTGTGGACTGGATCCGGCAGTTCTGGACATCGCAGTCGGGATCTTCACGGTTCTGGCCGAAGCCGAAGGCCGGGTTCACGGTGTCGCTGCCGATACCGTGTCGTTTCACGAAGTCGGCGCCGCGGACTCCATCGCCGACATCGTTGCCGCCGCCGTCCTGATCGATGCGATCGGAGCGGCAAGCTGGAGCATTTCGGCGCTGCCGCTGGGGGCCGGCCGCATCCGGACCGCGCACGGCATCATGCCGGTGCCGGCGCCGGCGACCGCGTTGTTGCTGGAAGGATTCGACATGCTGGATGACGGCATCCCCGGCGAGCGCGTCACGCCCACCGGTGCAGCAATCCTGCACTACCTGAAGGATAGCGGCGTGCTCGGCGACCGGCCTGCCGGCCGCCTGGCCGGCAGCGGCATCGGCTTCGGCACCAGGACCTTGCCGGGCACCAGCAACTGCGTGCGCGTACTGGTGACGGAGACCGGCCCGTCCTCCCAGCTTGCCACCGGGCATCGCTCGCTGGGCGTGATCGCGTTCGAGATCGACGACCAGTCGGGCGAGGATCTCGCTGCCGGGCTAGACCGGATCAGGACCATTCCCGGCGTGCACGACATCGTGCAGATGGCGGCGATCGGCAAGAAGGGCCGCATGGCCGTGCATGTGCAGGTCCTTGCCGCACCGGACGCGCTGCCCGACGTGACTGCCGCCTGTTTCCGCGAGACCACCACTATCGGACTGCGGACGCATCTGGTGGAGGGCCAGACGCTGCGACGTCATACCGCTCGCATGAACGTCGATGGCGCATCGGTGGATGTAAAGCTGGTGGAGCGTCCGGATGGCATGACCGGCAAGGCGGAGGCCGACCATCTGCTCGGCCTGCCCGGCCATGCTACCCGGACGCGTCTGCGACGGCAGGCCGAGGCGATGGCAATGGACCAGGACGCGACCTCGTGACCCCGATGATCGATGCACAGGAGCCACGTGCGGCGCTCGAGCGGCTGCAGGTATTGCTGGCCGGGCTGGATACGGTGCGCGTCGCCATCGCGGTCAGTGGCGGGATCGATAGCCTGACCCTCTCTGCCGCCGCCGCACCGGTGCTGGGCGAACGCCTGACGCTGCACCATGCCACCTCGCCGGCAGTGCCGCACGAAGCGACCGAGCGAACCCGTGCGCTGGCGGCGATGCTCGACGCAAAACTGGTCGTGTTCGACGCCGGCGAATTCGATGATCCGAGCTACCGTGCCAACCCGGCGAACCGCTGCTTTTTCTGCAAGACCAACCTATACGGCGCCATCGCCACCCGCCTGCGCGGCTCGGACACCCTGGTGTTGTCGGGCACCAACACCGACGATCTCAGCGACTACCGGCCGGGACTGCAGGCAGCGGACACGCACGGCGTGCGGCACCCGTTCGTCGAGGCGGCGATCTCGAAGGCGACGCTACGCCGGATCGCACCGCTGGTGGGCCTCGGTCACCTGGCCGACCTGCCGTCGGCACCCTGCCTGTCCAGCCGGATCGAGACCGGGCTGTTCATCGAGCCGGCGACGCTTGCCCTGGTGCATGCCGTGGAACGGTCGGTGGCAGCCCAACTCGGCATCGAGGGATGCGTGGTGCGGTGCCGGGTCCGCCGCGACGGGCTGGTGATCGAGCTCGACGGGATTTCGCTGCAGGCAGTGCAGGACGGACTGGACGCGACGCTGCGCCGGACGATCGCCGAACTTGTCGCAGAGTCCGGTGAACCGCCTCGTGGGTTGAGGTTCGCCGCCTACCGGACCGGCAGCGCCTTCCTCCGACCCGTCTCCGACGCGCTCCACCCGGCACAGTCATGACCGAATTCCAGCTCGACGGCGAACGGACCACGCGTATCGGTTTCGGCGAAGCCGTTTACTGCTCAGGCAAGTCGCCGCGCCAGATCGCCGATATCCTGCGGTCGGTGCCGGATATGCCGTTGTTGCTCACGCGGCTCGACGCGGCACGGTTCGCCGACCTGCCCGAGGATCTCGCAGCCGGGCTCGACTACGACCCGGTATCGCGCACGGCCTGGCAAGGCCAGCCGGCGCCATTGCAGCCGGGCCGGCATGTCGCGGTGGTGACGGCCGGCACATCGGACGTGCCGGTGGCCCGCGAGGTCGTTCGCACGCTGCGCTTCTCGGGCCACGAAGCCGCCGAGATCACAGATGTCGGCGTGGCCGGACTGTGGCGCCTGCTGCGGCGGGTCGACGAACTCCGCACCTATGCCGTCATCATCGTGGTGGCAGGCATGGATGCCGCCCTGCCCTCGGTGGTGGCGGGACTGCTACCGGGCGTGATGATCGGCGTGCCGACATCGGTCGGCTATGGGGTCGCGATCGGCGGGCGTGCCGGGCTCGATGCGATGCTGGCCTCCTGCGCGCCGGGCCTCAGCGTGATGAACATCGACAATGGATATGGAGCGGCCTGCGCCGCGTTGCGGGTGCTGGGCGTGATGGGCAGGACACAAGCCTGATCGAATAGAGGGAGAACGAGCATGGATCGTCGTGATTTCATCAAGACCGTTGCCGCCGGCGTCGGCGCCGTAACGGCGCTTGGCACGGCATCCGCGGATGCGGCTTCCATGGCGGCACCCTCCAGCGTGATGCCGCGAGCCGGCACCGTCACCGCCGGTATTCCTCAACATCCGGACATGAAATATCGCGCACTCGGCCGCACAGGAGAGGCTGTGTCGCTGGTCGGTGTCGGCGGCTACCATCTCGCCAAGCCTGGTGGGATGAACAACGACGAGGCAATCCGGGTAGTGCATGCCAGCCTCGATGCCGGCATCAACTTCTGCGACAATTGCTGGGACTATAATGGCGGCGAAAGCGAGGTCCGGCTCGGACGCGCATTATCGCAGCAGGGCTACCGCAAGCGCGTGTTCCTGATGACCAAGATCGACGGCCGCACCGCCAAGGCGGCGATGGGCCAGATCGAGACCTCGCTGTCCCGGCTGCAGACCGACCATCTCGACCTGCTGCAGTTCCACGAGATCATCCGGCCCGACGATCCCGCGCGGGTGTTCGCGCAGGGCGGCGCGCTCGAGGCGGTGCTGAAAGCGCGCGAGCAGGGCAAGCTTCGCTATATCGGCTTCACTGGCCACAAGAGTCCGGCGATCCACGCAAGCATGTTCGAAATGGCGGACCGTCACGGATTTCATTTCGACAGCGTGCAGATGCCGCTCAACATCATGGACGCGCATTACGACAGTTTCGAGAAAACCGTCGTGCCGATGGCGGTGGCGCGTGGTACCGGGATCATCGGCATGAAGGCGTTCGGCGACCCGTTCATCCTGCAATCGCGGGTAATGCCGCCGATCCAGATGCTGCAATATCCGATGAGCCTGCCGATCAGCAGCCAGATGACCGGCATCGACAGCCTGGATATCCTGCACCAGGCGTTGGAGGCGGTACGCACATACTCGGCCCCGACGCCTGAGTTTCGCGAAGCGTTGCTGGCCCGCAGCGCGCAGATCGCGATGACCGGAAAAACCGAGCGCTACAAGACCACCGAACATTTCGACGGCACCAACCACAACCCGCAGTGGCTGACCGAGGCCTGAATCGGAGCCGAGCCGGAGAGCGGCCCGTGCGGCGTATCGTCCGCCCCGTCGCCACCGGCCTGCTGCTCCTGGCAGCGTGCCACGGTGCGGCCGCGGTCACACCCGAGATCCCCTATTGGGACAACTGGACCGACAGCGCGGGCATCAGCCACCTGACGCTCTGCAGACTGCATCGCTTCTCGCTCGAAAGCGTGGCGAAACCGGCGACCCCCGAATGGCGGGATCGGCAGGAAGCCGGTGCCAGAACCATCCTGGCCCATGTCGAACCGCCGGGCTGGGTCAGCGGCTGGCACGAGAACCCGGCGGTGCAGTGGATTATGCCGATCAGCGGTACATGGTCTGTGCAGGCGATGGATGGCAGCCAAGCGACCGTCGGACCCGGCGAGATCGTGGTTGGCGAAGACCAGCATACGAAGGCGGATACGGCCGGACACAAGGGTCACTTGGCCCGCAATCCGGGCGCAGTGCCGGTATCGTTGATGATCGTCCAGATGATGGACCTCCCGCAGACCGGAAAACCCTGCCGCTTCGAATAGGGTCCGGAGCGTGCAATCCTGTGTAGGCCCGGCACTTTCAATCAGACCGCCGGTGAGCACGCGACCAGGAGGACCATGAGCACCGCCGACCCCAGGCTGTTGCTGACATCGGTGTTCGAGACGGCGGTCGCGGCTGCGGATCCCGCGCGGATCGTTCCGTCCTGGCTGCCCGATCCGCCGCGCGGCCGCACCATCGTCATCGGTGCCGGCAAAGGATCGGCTGCCATGGCGCAGGCGTTCGACGACGCATGGCCGCATCCGTTGGAAGGGCTCGTGGTCACCCGCTACGGCTACGGCGTGCCGTGCCGTCGCATCCGGGTGCTGGAGGCAGCCCACCCGGTGCCGGACGAGGCCGGCCTAGCCGCGTCGCGACAGCTTCTTGCCTGCGTATCCGGACTGACCGCTGACGACCTCGTGGTCGCATTGATTTCCGGTGGCGGCTCGGCGCTGCTGCCGGCCCCTCCCGGCGGCCTGACGCTGGCGGACGAGCAGGCGTTCAACCGCGCCCTGCTGGCCAGCGGCCTGCCGATCTCGGACATGAACCTGCTGCGCAAGCACGTCTCGGGCATCAAGGGCGGCCGTCTGGCCCGCGCGGTCGCACCGGCCAGGCTGATCACCCTGGTGCTGTCGGATGTGCCCGGGGATCAGGCGGCACACGTCGCGTCCGGTCCGACCGTTCCCAGCCATGGCACCCGCGCCGACGCCTTGTCGCTGGTCGCACAGACGCGGCTCGCACTGCCGGACGCGGTGCTGCGGCATCTCGCCTCGCCGCTGGCCGATGCGCCGTTTCCGGCCGATCCGGCGTTCCTGGGCCAGTCGGTACATGTAATCGGCTCGGCTGCGGTCTCGCTGGATGCGGCGGCACGGCACTGCGAGAGCCGGTTCGGGATTCCAGCGATGATCCTGTCCGATGCGATCGAGGGCGAGGCACGCGAGATTGCGCGGATGCATGCCGCGCTGGCACGCGAGATCGCCACCCGGTCACGTCCTTTTTCGGCTCCGGTCCTGCTGCTGTCCGGTGGCGAAACGACCGTCACGGTAAGCGGGCCGTGCGGCCGGGGCGGCCGCAACACGGAGTTCGCATTGTCACTGGCGATAGATGTCGATCGGGTCGGCACCGTACACGCGCTGAGTGCCGATACCGACGGGATCGACGGTGCCAACGAGGCGGCAGGTGCCTTCGTCGATGGTGAAACCGTGACACGACTGCGTCAGGCCGGCATCGATCCCCGGCAGGCGCTGGCCGACCATGCGTCCGGCGATGCGTTCGAGCGGATCGGCGCGCTGTTCGTTACCGGTCCGACCCGAACCAACGTGAATGATTTCCGGGCAATCCTGATCGAACGGTGAGTGAGTACGTCGACATGAAAAAGGCCCGGTGTCCTGCGACACCGGGCCGATCGCAAAAAAGCCGCCGAACTAGAATATCGCCTTGCCGGCCATCAAACCAATGATGAGCAGAACGACAAAGATCACGATGGCGATGAAGAACAGGGTCTTGGCGATCGCGGCGGTGCCGGCGGAAATACCGGTGAAGCCGAAGATGCCGGCGATGATCGAGATCACCAGGAACAGCAGTGCGAGCTTAAGCATGGGGCACCCTAGTTACGGTTGTCAGACGGTCCGGTCGTCCTGAAACGTCAACGCGGTTCTACGGTTGCGTCGGTGCCCGAACGACCGGCGCCACATGTTCAATCGGCAACGAGATCAGCGACGGGCGATCAGCGCGCCAAGGACGAAGCCGATGCCGGTCGCAACCGCGATCGCGACCAGCGGCTGGTCAGACGTCACATCGCGCACGCTATCGAGCGTATCGCCGTAATAGCCCTGCGCTTGGCCGGCGACCTGCTTCACCTTGCCTTTGGCCTGCGTCGCAGAGTCGCCCAGAAGGCCGCCCATGCCATCCTGCAACTTGCCGACCGTGTCCTTGGCTGCGCCTTCGATACGATTTGTGTCGACCATGTGATGATACTCCCACTATCTGCCGACCATAATTGATCGACTTCTTCCGCGCGCCAACGCGCCAACCGCCTTCGAGATGCGCCCGGCTGTGGATTGGCGGCCGGTTCTGCAACCGGCACGATGCGGGACCCCGCGTCCGACCGATGCGTTGCTGAACCAGACGCCGCATCCACGGCACGCCAGGATTACCCGATGAAGCTGTTCAACTGTCAGAACTGCGGCAACCTGTTGTTCTTCGAGAACTGCTTCTGCGAGCAGTGTGGCATGGCACTCGGCTATCTGCCGCATGAGGCAACGATCTCGGCGCTGATCATCACCGGAGACGGCTGCACGGACGTGTACGAGGCGATGGGAGCCGCGAATGCGCGAGTGCGGCTCTGCAAGAATGCCCGGCGGGACGCCTGCAACTGGCTGGTCGATGAGGGTGCGGCCGAACCCTATTGCGCCGCCTGCCGCCATAACCGGATCATTCCCGATCTCGGCGACGACCGTGTCGTGGTGCTGTGGCAACGGCTCGAGATCGCCAAGCACCGGCTGTTTTATTCGCTGATCCGGCTCGGCATCCCTCTACCGAACCGGCACGACGACCCGGCCGAGGGCCTGGTGTTCGACTTTCTCAACCCGTTGCCGGGAGGCCCGAAAATCCTGACCGGACACGAGGACGGCGTCATCACCATCAACGTGCAGGAAGCCGACGACGCGCACCGCGAGGAGATGCGCGACCGGATGCACGAAACCTACCGGACCCTGCTCGGGCATTTCCGCCACGAGGTCGGGCACTGGATCTGGGATCGGCTGATACGCGACCAGAACCGGGTCGGTGCCTTCCGGGCCTTGTTCGGCGACGAGCGCGCCGACTACGCACAGGCGTTGAAGCAGCACTACGCCGACGGTCCCGCGCCGGACTGGCAGGAGCGGACCATCAGTGCCTATGCGACCAGCCATCCGTGGGAGGATTTCGCCGAGACCTGGGCGCACTACCTGCACATCATGGATACGCTGGAGACCGCTAACGCCTTCGATCTCGATGTAAAGCCGACGGTGCCGCGCCCCCGGGAGCAGGAGGTCGCAATCGCGATAGATCCGTACGCCGCCACGGACATGAACCGGATCATCGACCAGTGGGTGCCGCTGGTATTCGCGATGAACAGCCTGAACCGCAGCATGGGGCTGCCCGACCTCTACCCGTTCGTGATCTCTCCCCTGGTGCGGGAGAAGCTGGGCTTCATCCACACGATGCTGCACGACCAACCGGCCGCCGGCTGATGAGCACGGTCCGGCCGGAACAGGTCGGGCAACTCGGGCAGGCGATCAGATCAGCAGATCGCTACGCAGGTCCGGGGACGAAGCCGGCGGAGTATCGCCGCGTCGCAGACCAAGATGATGGCGGGCGGAAAAAGCGATTTCCCCGTCCACCCGCTCGCCGGCCAGCAGGCTGTCCAGATCCTCGGTCGACAGGTCGGCGAGGCGGCGTCCACGAAGCCGGCCATAGGGCACCTTGATCAGGAGTGCCGGCTCCGCCGACCAGCGCAGCAACTGCTCCAGCGACGCTACGGCCAGCATGTCGCGCAGATGGAACGCAGTGACGTAGGCATCCGGCCCGGCCCGGTGCGCCGGCAGGCCCGTTGCCCGGTCCAGACCCGACGGACGCCGCCAGTAGCGCAGGCCCTGGTTGGAGTGGCCGGGAGCATCCGGCCAGATCCGCAGCGCGCACTTGTAGGTGCAGATCCAGGGCAGCCCGCCGGTCAGGGCCGGCACGCACCAGCGCTGCTCGAAACTCGAACGATGCGCCGCCAACGCCAGAGGTGCCGGTCCCGGCGTTGCCCGCAGCACATCCGGTGCCGCGTGCTGCCAGCGCGGCGCGCCGACCACGTCCTCGTCGATGATATGGTGGATCGCGGCAGTCGCCGGACTGATCGGGTTGCCTGGATCGATCAGGATCGCCTGGGGCAACCCCGTTAGCGTCCAGCCGCCCTGTCCATCCGATCCCACATCCTGCCAGCCGATCTCGACCACGCCGCCATCGGTAAAACTGTTCCCGGTCGTCTCGAGATCGATGACACGCAGGAACGGCAAGGCATCCAGTATATCCATAGGGATTATATAGGTATGCCCGGCACCGGATCAGGCTGGGGCACTGCGGTATCGCGTGTAAAAAGCTGGCCCAGCGCCGATGCAAGGTCGCTCGGGATGATGATCGTGGTGCCACGCTCCTTGTTCATCTCGTACACCAGGTTCATCTGCCGCAGCTTCAAAGCGATCGGGTCGGACGCATAGATCAGCGCCGCTTCCCTGACCTGCCGCGCCACGCCCACCTCCGCCGACGCCAGCGTCTCGCGCGCCTGCTTTTCCCGCTCGGCCTGCGCCTGCCGGCTCATCGCATCCTGCAGCGATGCCGGGATGCCGATATCCTTGATCTCGACCGACGTGATGGTGACGCCCCAACTTACCGTCTTCGCGCCGATCGCCGTCTGCAGCTGCTGGTCCGCAACCTGTCGATCCGACAGCAGCCGCGACAGGTCGTGCGTGCCGATCATCTCGCGCAGAGAGGTCTGGGCGACGCGCTCCACCGCCAGCCTGAAATCGTCGATCTCCAGGGCGGCTTTCGCCGCATCGACCACCCGCCAGAACACGATCGCATCCATCGCGATCGACACCGTATCACGCGTCAGTGCCTCCTCGGCCCGGATCTCGGTGGTGCGGATGCGCATGTCGACCAGCGTCTGGATGGTCTCGATGAACGGGATCAGGAAAAACAATCCCGGCCCCCGCACGCCGCGAAAACGACCCAGCCGCAATACGACCGCACGCTGCCACTGGCCGACCATCTTGAGCCAGGCCGGCAACAACAGCGCCATCACCACCAGCAACCCTGCCAGCACGTTGGTAGCGTCGTGCCGGAGGGAAATCAGTCCAGCCGCGCCGGCGGCCAGAAGAAACGAGAACAGGTAGACGACGGGCAGGGCGTTCACGGCGCGATCTCCATGGGCTTCGCTCTACAACATTTTAGACAGGCAAACGTCCCCCCGAGTGCCTGATTGTCAGGCGTCGAACGCCACTCTTCGCAAATCGAGCGTGCGGGGAAGTTCCTTCGATATCGCGATCAGAGGCTCGCGCATCGGGCCCGGCGTATGACCGAACGGCTGGAACCGGGCGCGACGGCGCGCTTCGGCTTCCGACGCGTTCACCGGCCTGGTGTCGTAGTTCCGGCCGCCTGGATGCGCCACGTGATGCGTCAGCCCGCCGATCGACCGGCCGCTCCAGCGATCGTACACGTCGAACACTATCGGCGTCTGCGCCGGCAATACTGGATGCATCCCGAACGCCGGCTCCCACGCCTTGAACCGCACCCCGGCCACGGCCTCGCCGACACGCGAAGTCGGTGTCAGCGGCACCGCCACGCCATTGCAGGCAAGCACGTAGCGCTCGTCCACCCAGCCATCGACACGGACCTCGATCCGCTCGACGGAGTTGTCGACATGACGCACCGTACCGCCGATGCCCGGCGTCTCGCCCAGTACCGGCCATGGCTCCAGCGCCTGGCGCAATGCGATGGTGATGCCGTTCATCGTGACGCTGCCGGCCAGCGGGAAGCGGAACGCCTGATGCGGCGCGAACCATTCGGGCTCCAGCCGGAAACCGAAACCTGCCAGTTCCTCCAACGCGTCCTTCAGATCCTCGGCCACGAAATGCGGCAGCATGAACTCGTCATGCAGGCGCGTGCCCCACCGGATCAGAGTCCGCTCGTACGGCGTGCGCCAGAAGGCGGCCACGGCGGCCCGCAACAGCAGCGCCTGCGCCACCGCCATCTGCGGATGCGGTGGCATTTCCATCGCCCGCAACTCGACCAGACCAAGTCGGCCCGAGCTACTTTCGGGCGCGTACAGCTTGTCGATGCAGAACTCGGTCCGGTGCGTGTTCCCGGTCATGTCGACCAGCAGGTTGCGCAACAGCCGGTCGACCAGCCAATGCGGCACCGGCTTGCCCGGAACGATCTGCGCGAATGCGATCTCCAGTTCGGCCAGGCTGTCCTGGCGCGCCTCGTCCACACGCGGATGCTGGCTGGTCGGGCCGATGAAGAGGCCGGAAAACAGGTACGACAGGCTGGGATGGTTGTGCCAGAAGCCGATCAGCGACTTCAGCAGGTCCGGCCGGCGCAGGAACGGACTATCGGCCGGCTTGGCGCCACCCATGACCACATGATTGCCGCCGCCGGTGCCGACATGGCGACCATCCAGCAGGAACTTCTCGGTTCCTAGCCCGATCGCCCGCGCCACTCGATACAGCAGCTCGGTGCGCTCGACCTGCTCGACCCAGTTCACCGCCGGATGCACGTTGACCTCGATCACCCCTGGATCGGGGGTGACCGAGAAGGTCTGCAGCCGGACATCGTGCGGCGGCGCATACCCTTCGAGAACGATCTTGCCGCCTTCCTGCTGCGCTACGCTCTCGATCGCCGCAACCAGGTCCAGCCAGTCCTCGGCCAGATAGAGCGGCGGCAGGAATACATGGATCAGCCCCCGCCTCGCCTCGACGGTCAGCGCGGTCCGGACCAGTTGCGACGCCTCGGTCGCGTCTTCGGCAACTGTGTCCTCGGCCGGCGGCTGCGGTCGCATGACATCCAGCGTCGGTCCGGGCGGTGTCGCGGTGCGAAGCGGCACCGGAGGACGGGGCGGCATCGCCTGCCCGCCGAGGTCTTCCATGCTCGTTGCCGCATCGGCGTTGTTGGTCAGGACGACCTGCGGCCCGGCTGGTGCCACCCGACTCGGTGCGACGTAGCCGGCGCGAGAGCCCCGTCGCTGGGCCACCGGTTCGACCCTTGCGGCCAACGCGTCGACCGGTGCGAACGGGTCGCGCTCGAACTCGCTCTCGACGGCCGCCGGCTCCACCCATTCCAGGCTCTGCAATGGCAGGCGTACGCCGATCGCACTGTCGCCGGGCACCAGGAACAGCAGGTCCGAACGCATCAGCCACGGACCGGTCTGCCAGATACGGGAAGTGCCCTCGACGATTCGGCGCAGCGGCAGCACGCTGCCGACATCGGCTGTCAGGCCCTGGCCATAGACCTTCGCCAATCGTGCCCGTTCCAGCGGGTCGGCAAGCTTCGCGTCCTCGACAAGGACGTTCGCTGGCAATCGGTGCTCTCGCCAAAGGTGGTAATGGATGTCTTCGTACGCCGGCAGCACCCGGTCCGGGTCCAGACCGAGTTCCAGCGCCAGCGCGCGGCCAAAGCTCCTGGCATCCGCCGCGGTCGCGGTGCCGGTGTCGTCGTCGGAGGCGAGCAGCGAGACATCCCGCCATACCGGCTCGCCGTCGCGCCGCCAGACCGCATGGATCGCCCATCGTGGCAGTTGCTCGCCGGGATAATGCTTGCCGGTGGCGTATTGCAGCACCGCACCCGGCGACCATTCCGGCAACAGCTTGCGGATCAGCCGTCCCGCAAGCGGACGCTTGGTCGGACCGAGTGCGTCGGCGTTCCACTCGTCCGCATCCATGTCGGTCGCGGAAATGAAGGTCGGCTCGCCGCCCATGGTCAGCCGGACGTCGCCATCCGACAGCGCGCGGTCCACCGTGGCGCCCATCGCCAGGATTGCATGCCAGACCGGCTCGGGGTACGGCGCGGTGGTGCGCGGACTCTCGGCGATCCGGACGACCGACATCTCGAACTCGAATGTGCCCTCGTTCCGCTCGACCAGCCCGCTGATCGGCGCGGCCGAACCGGGTTCGGGACTCGCTGCGAGCGGGATGTGCCCCTCGCCGGTCAGCAATCCCGAGGTGACGTCGAGGCCGATCCAACCGGCGCCCGGCAGATAGACCTCCGCCCAGGCATGCAGGTCGGTGAAATCCGCCGACGCACCCTGCGCGCCCTCGCCCTGGGTATCGGGGTCAGGCTTGAGCTGGATCAGGTAGCCGGACACGAAGCGCGCTGCCAGGCCGAGATTGCGGGCCACATGCACGAACAGCCACGCGGAATCGCGGCAAGAACCCTTGCCCTCGGCCAGCGTCTGCTCCGGCGTCCAGACACCCGGCTCCATCCGGACGATGTAATCCACCCGGTCCCGCAGCGTCGCATTCAATGCCACCAGCATCGGCACGGTGCGCTGGGTGTCGCGCGGGATCCCGGCGAGGAGGGCGTTCAGCAACGGGCCGGGCGCCTCGACATTGCGGAACGGCGCCAGCTCGGTGTGCAGAACCGGATCGTAGGCGAATGGCCATTCCTCGGCCTCGGGCTCGAGAAAGAAGTCGAACGGATTGATCGTTGCCATGTCGGCGACGAGATCGACCGTGACCGCAAAGTGGGTGACCCGCCCGGGAAACACCACGCGGGCCAGGAAATTGCCCTGCGGATCCTGCTGCCAGTTGATGAAATGGTCGGGCGGCTCGATCGTCAGCGCATAGGACAATATCGGCGTGCGGGAATGCGGCGCCGGTCGGAGCCGGATCGTCTGCGGCCCGAGCGTGATCGGACGGTCATAGCGATAGGCAGTCCGATGCGTCAGACCGACGTGGAGCGTCATGAGCGGGGCGTCTCCGGCAATAGAATGCCGAAGCTGTCATGCAGCCCGCGTACCGCCAATGGTCATTCGATGCGATTCAGCACCGACACCAATCATTTTTGA
>JBPBQO010000113.1:0-25933 GCA_050954785.1 Janthinobacterium lividum
GCTGCAGAGCCTGATCCGCGATGATGGACAACGCAGCATCCTGTTCGAACTCGATCGCACCATCCAGTCGCTGGCGGCCGACCTCGAGGACGATCACAGGGTGGTGTCGCTGACCGGCACCTACCACAATCTGGTCAGGCGCTGGGCCGAGCTGTAGGCGTCAGGCGGAGGTGGACCGGCCCGCGACGATCCGGTTCAGACGCTCTACCTCGGCGCGAAGGCTCCGGATCTCGGCGCGGACGGCATCGTCGACGGCAGTGACGGCCTGCTCGGCGACTACCGGCTTTTCGGGTCCGTCCTTGGCACCCGGACGATAGAACGGTGTCAGCAGGCTCTTCGCCCGATCCATGATCGGCGTCGCTGTCTTGGAGCCGGAATCGGGGACCGGTGACGCAGCCGCCTTCGATGCCGTTGCTGCGGGCACGGCCGGGGCGGCCAGGTTGCCGGGACGCTGCTGGGCCGAAAACTGCTCCATGATGTTCTCGAGAAAGCCGGGCACCAGGCCCTGCATGCTGTCGCCATAGAAGCTGATGAGCTGGCGCAGGAAGGCGGTGGGCAGCATGTTGCGGCCCTTGGTTTCTTCCTCGACGATGATCTGGGTCAGCACGCTGCGGGTGATGTCATCCCCGGTCTTGGCATCGAACACGACAAAATCCCGCCCCTTCCGCACCATCTCGGCGAGGGTGTCGAGCGTGATGTAGATCGAGCTTTCGGTATCGTAGAGCCGGCGGTTGGCGTACTTCTTGATAACGACAGGCGCGCCCGGGCGATCGGTTTCCGGCAAATGGTCCTCCATCCCGATCATGGACATGATGGAGGATAGCATGACGACGGCACGCGAGGGCAAATCCGCGTCATCATACAGCTCGAAGGCCGATTTTCGGGCCTCGATCCCGAGGCCCTTCGCGCCATCCCCTTGTCTCTCGGGCGGATCACAGCACATCTATCGCCGGTAACGGCGACGGCACGGCTCCCAGTTTCGACCCTATCTCTCGACCCCCATCCTTCGACCGTGGTCGCCCTTCGCTCCCACTCCCCAGGAGATCTTCATGTTTGCATGCAACGGCTATGCGGCGCAGACGCCCGACACGCCCTTGGCACCGTTCTCGTTCGAACGCCGCGATCCCGGCCCGAACGATGTCCGGATCGACATCCTCTATTGCGGCATCTGCCACTCCGACATCCATACCGCCCGCGGCGAATGGAACAACCACGACTTCCCGGTGGTGCCGGGCCACGAGATCGTCGGCAAGGTCGTCGAGGTCGGCGCCGAGGTCAGCCAGTTCAAGGTCGGCGACCTCGCCGGTGTCGGCTGCATGGTCGATAGCTGCCGTCATTGCCCGAGCTGCACCGCGGGACTCGAGCAGTATTGCGAGGATGGCGGCTTTACCGGCACCTACGCCGCACCGGACAAGAAGACTCCGGGCATGTTCACCTACGGCGGCTATTCCAAGAGCATCGTGGTCGACCAGAGCTTCGTGCTGCGCGTCCCCGCCGGTCTCGAGCTCGCCGCGGTCGCGCCGCTGCTATGCGCCGGCATCACCACCTACTCGCCGCTGCGTCACTGGAAGGTCGGACCCGGCTCGAAGGTCGGCATCGTCGGTCTGGGCGGGCTCGGCCACATGGGCCTGAAGATCGCGCATGCCATGGGCGCCGAAGTGACCCTGTTCACCACCAGCCCGAACAAGGCCGAGGATGCGAAGCGGCTGGGGGCGCACCACGTCGTCATCTCCAAGGATGCCGACCAGATGGCTTCCCAGGCGAACACGTTCGACTTCGTGCTCGATTGCGTGTCCGCCCAGCACGACATCAACGCCTACCTCGCCGTGCTCAAGCGCGATGGAACGCTGGTGCAGGTCGGTGCTCCCCCGGAGCCGCTTCCGGTCGCGGCCTTCAACCTGATCATGTCGCGCAAGAGCTTTGCCGGCTCGCTGATCGGCGGCATCGCCGAGACGCAGGAGATGCTCGATTTCTGTGCCAAGCACGGCATCGTTTCGGACATCGAGATGATCTCGATCGACAAGATCAACGAAGCCTACGAGCGCGTTATCGCAAGCGACGTGAAGTATCGCTTCGTGATCGACATGCAGTCCCTCGCCGCCTGACGCTGACGGTAGCCTGATGTCGGCGGTAGCGGCCCTTTCGACGGGCCGCTACCGCCATCGGGTCACGAACCGGGTGCGGTCGAACTCAGGCACTCGTGTTTCGAGATGGCCGCATACCAATCGGCCAATATCGGATGGCCGGCACGCCAATCTTCCTCGGCAAAGCGCAGATCGAGATAGCCGAGGCCGCAGGCGATCGACAGCACGCCCACATCGATATGCAGGCTCAGCTTTTCCTGCTCGAGAACATCCAGCGTACGCGCTATGGCTGCCCGCTGCCGCTCCGGCAAGGGATGACTGGCATCGAGCCCGCCAGTCAGCAGCAACTGCCGCCTGGCTACGGCAGCATCCATCAATCCGTCTCCCAAGGCTTGCAGACGCAGGCAAAGCCAGCGCGGGGCGCCGCGTGCCGGAATGATCGGTAGGTCGTCGCTCGAGTCGTTCAGGTACTCGCAGATCACCGGGCTGTCGAAAATCGCGAACCCGTCGGCGGCGATGAGGGTCGGAATCTTGCCCAGCGGATTGGCATCGGTCAGCACATGTGGCGCGTCGGTGGACTTGACCTCGACCAGCTCGATCAGGTGGTCGATCCCCAGGGCAGCGGCACAGGCACGAACCTTGCGCGCGAACGGGCTCGCAGGAGAGTAAAGCAGCTTCATCAAAAATTGTCTTTCCTGGAGCGCAATGCGGCAAAGGCGGGAAGGTCGGAGGCTAAAAGAAAAGGGTTCGTAATTCGTTCGAGTCCGAGACGAACGGGCACGGTCGGAGTTCCTTTTGCACGCAGTTCCGTCACCTCGCGCGCACGGTCCAGCAAGGCCACCCGGTCCGGATCGGCCGATACGGCAAACCGCGCATTGCTTTCAGTATATTCATGGCCGCAGCAGACCAGGGTGTCGTCCGGCAACAGTGCCAGACGTGCCAGGCTGGAAAACATCTCGGCGGCGGTGCCTTCCAGCAACCGGCCGCAGCCGAGGCTGAACAAGGTGTCTCCGCAGAACAGGATCGGGCCGTCATCGAAGAAATAAGAGATGTGGCCGCGCGTATGGCCCGGCGTCTCGATGATTTCGCCGACAGTGTCGCCGAGCGTGACCCGCTCGCCGTCGGACAAGGCGATGTCGAGCGGCGGCAGGCGGCCCGCATCCTTGGCGGCGCCGACCATGCGCGCGCCGAAATGCCGCGCCACCCGCTCGGCGCCGGCGATGTGGTCCGAGTGATGGTGGGTCAACAGCACCAAATCGAGCCGGCCGCCCTGCCGGTCGAGGCTGGCGATCACCGTGTCGGCGTCGGCCGGATCGATCACCGCGACGGCACCGGAAGACGTGTCGCACAGTCTCCATGCGTAATTGTCGGACAGGATCGGGATCGGCGAGACGGTCAGGGATCCAGGGGACGACATGTAAGGCTCCATTGAATTCCGTCGGCATCGTGGTTCGCTGACAGCATGCTATATCCGCACGATGCTCGACGACGTCCAGACCGTGGCGGACTTCTATTCGCACAGGCGTGGCCGCGTGGCCGCCAGCCAGTTACGCCGGCGCTTGCAGGATATCTGGCCGGACCTGCACGGCCAGACGGTCCTGGGGCTTGGCCACGCATCGCCCTTCCTGCCGCTCTGGCAGAAGCAGGCGCACCTCTGCATCGATGCATCCACGAGCAACGCGGCAGCCGTGTCGCAGCCGGATTGCCTGGTACAGGACGATGCCCTGCCGTTCCCGGACCAGACGTTCGACCGGGTGCTGATGACCCATGCCCTGGAAAATGCGACCCACGCCCCGCGCATGCTGCACGCCGCATGGCGGGTGCTGCGCAATGACGGACGCCTGCTGATCGTAGTGCCGAACCGGACCGGGCTCTGGGCGCATATCGAGGCGACGCCGTTCGCCGACGGCACCCCCTATTCGACCGGGCGGATCGCACGGCTGCTGCAGCGTTGCCTGTTCCGCGTCGAACGGCTGCAGGGGGCGCTGTATTTTCCGCCGAGCGAGCTGCGTTCGGTGCTGCGCGCCGGGCCGGTGCTGGAGGCGGCCGGGCGCTTCCTCACCCCCCGGCTGGCCGGAGTGCTGGTGATCGAGGCCGTCAAGGACATGTATGCGGCACACCCGGTCGCATCCGCGGCACGCCAGGTGCGCTTCCGTTCGGTGCTGTTGCCGGCCGGCGCCGTACCGGCCACCCGGAACCGTGCCGACCGACTGCTCTAGCAAGCTGCCCAAGCGGGTGTTGCTTGGGACCCGGCTCTCGGGCCGAGACGTCGCTGAAAAGTCCGCAGCGTCGCTGGTCAACACCGCGCATGACGACCACCTGAACCGCGTCGATTTCCCACATTATCGAATCAGATACGCCCTCATCGCGACAAGGCGTTTTCAGCAGCCTGCGAGGGCATCATGCGTTTAGATGGAATTATCTGAACGGATAGAGGTGCTCGCTGAAACATCCTGCTCTAGCGGCGTCCGAAACGTTATTACATAATGCGTCTAACCGTGGCCGATGCCGCGCCCCCTTTGCTGCGGACTTTGCCTATGCGTCATGCCCTGCTTCTCGCGACCGCGCTTACGCTTGCCGGCAATTGCTGGTCCGCCCGAGCCGAGGCGCCGTTCGATTTCGCCCGTGCGCCGGGGCAACTGCCGAAGACTGTGGTGCCGTCCGCCTACACCATCGACATCGTTACCGACATGACGAAGCTGGCGCTGACCGGGCATGAGAGCATCGCGGTTGCCGCCGCCGGAGCGGGCGACAGCATCACCCTCAACCAGGCCGGACTGAAGCTTGCACGAGCGACCCTCGACGGGGCTGCCGCGACGATCACGCAGGACGATAAGGCTCAGACCGCGACGCTGCACCTGCCGCATCCGATCGCCGACGGACGGCACACGCTGGTCATCGACTACAGCGGTCCGATCCCGGCCACGCCGAACGGCATCTATTACGACGACTATCGCAGCCCGTCCGGCGCCAGGAAGCGGATGCTGGTGACCCAGTTCGAAGTTGCCGACGCGAGACGCATGTTCCCCGGCTGGGACGAGCCCGCGTTCAAGGCGACATTCCGGCTCGGCGTCACCCTGCCCAAGGATTACGTACCCGTCGGCAACATGCCGGTCGTGTCGACCACTCCGGCCGGCGCGAATGCCAAGCGCGTGGTGTTCGCAGCCAGCCCACGCATGTCGACCTACCTGCTGGCCCTGGTGGCAGGCGACCTGTCGGCGCTGCATGGCACCGGTGGCGGAACCCCCATCAACGTCTATGCCCCGACCGGCGAGCAGGCCAACGGCGCCTATGCGCTGCATGCCGCGACCGAGATCCTGCCGTTCTACAACGAGTATTTCGGCGTGCCCTACCCGCTGCCGAAGCTCGACCTCGTCGCCATCCCCGGCAATTACGAAGCCGGCGCGATGGAGAACTGGGGCAACATCACCTTCATCGACGACGCACTGCTGTTCGATCCGAAAACCAGCGCGCCGCGCACGCGGGAAACGATCTACATCGACGTAGCGCACGAGATGGCGCACCAGTGGTCGGGCGACCTCGTCACGATGGGCTGGTGGGACAACATCTGGCTGAACGAGGGTTTCGCCACCTGGATGGAAACCAAGGCCACCGACCATTTCAATCCAAGCTGGCAGATGTGGCCGCGCGCGCATGCCGACCGTGAACTGGCTATGGCAGTGGACGCGCAGCCGACCACCCATCCGATCCAGCAGACGATCCCCGACGTAAGCGCCGCCAATGCCGCCTTCGACCTGATCAGCTACCAGAAGGGCGAGCAGGTCATCCGCATGATCGAGGACTGGCTCGGCCCGGACGTCTTCCGCGACGGCATGCGCGTCTACATGAAGGCTCACGCATACGGAAACACCACGAGCGCCGATCTCTGGGGTGCCTTGTCCCAGGTCTCGCACAAGGACGTGGCGCCGGTCGCGACCAGCTTCACCGAACAACCCGGCATTCCCCTGGTCAGCGTCGCCCGGAGCTGCACCGGCGGCGCGACCACCTTCACCCTGAGCCAGTCGCGCTTCACCATCCACGATCCCGACCCCAAGCCGCTTACCTGGCGGATTCCGGTGACGGTCGGCGGACCGGGCGTCGCTACACAGACCGTGTTGCTGACCGCCGCTCCGGTCACGCTGCATGTCTCCGGCTGCGACGCGGCGCTGAAAGCCAATCTCGGCGAAACGGGCTACTACCGCACCCATTACGATGACGCCTCGCTCTCGGCCTTGAAGCACGCCTTCCCCGCTTTGCCGGCCACCGACCAGGTAAACCTGCTGGGCGACCAGTTCGCGTTGTTCGAGGCCGGCACCAGCCCGCTCGCCGGATATCTCGACTTTGCCGCGACCCTGTCGAACGGCAAGGACCAGAGCATCGCCGTCTGGCAGGACACGATCGCGCACCTGCAGCGCCTCGACGTGCTGGAACGCGGCAGCCCGTCGCGTCCCGCCTTCCGGGCGTTCGCCCGCAGCCTGCTTGCACCGCAACTCGCACGCCTCGGCTGGGAGCCGCGTGCAGGCGAAAGCTTTCTCGACACGCTGCTCCGCCCAAGCCTGATCACCGTCCTCGGGCGGTTCGACGATCCGGCGGTCACGGCAGAAGCACAGCGTCGTTTCAGCGCCTACCTGAAGACTGCGTCCTCGCTGCCGCCGAGCCTGCTCGACCCGGTCATGCTCGTGGTCGGATTGCATGCCGATGACGCAACCGCGAAAATCCTGGAGCAACGCCTAGGTTCGGCACCCAATACCGAACAGAAGATCCGCTACTTCGCAGCCCTCGCCGGGTCGCGCGATCCGGCCCGCATCGCGAATACGGTGCGGCTCGCCTACTCGGGCGTAATCCCGAACGGACGCGTCGTGCTGGCGATCAAGATGATCGCGTCGGCCAGCGACGACCCCGATGCGGTGTGGGCAGCGGTGCTGCCGAACCAGGCGCCGATCCGCGCACGTCTGGCACCATGGTCGCAGACCCAGCTGCTGCCCGCGGCAGCCGGGTCTGCAACCGATCCGGCGGTTGCCCGGGCGTTGCTGGCTGATCCGGCTAGCAGCGCATCGAGCGGCGCCAGGATCGAGGCGGCGAAAGCTTCCGATGCCATCGCCGGAAATATCGTGCTGCGCGATCGCACGCAGCCGGCAATCGCAGCATGGCTGGCGGCACAGGCGAGCAGCAAAGGATAGTGGAAGGCCAAGGGCGCTGCCCTTGGATCCCGCCAATCGAACGGCGTCGTGCCAGAGCAAAATCCGATCGTTTTTCCATTCGATCGGATAAGCATGCTCGCTCAAACGATCGCTAGGCATTCATCTCGACGCCGTGTTCCTCGAGCAGGTCGAGAAACGGGGCGAGGGTCAGGGTGAACCGGGTGGCGGACACCAGCAGCTCGCCGATCAGCGCAGGGAGCGGCACCTGTTCCTCCGACTGGAACTGCAGCATGTGGTCCGGCAGCAATCGCACGCACCACCCTTGCGGCAGCAGGCCCGACAGTGCGCTGGTCAAGCGGAACGCGTCGGGCCGCTTGGCTGCCGCCACCGCGGTGCTAGGCACCCGCCCGACGCGCGCACTCATCCGGATGCGGCACGGCGAGGTGGCCGCACGGTTCCGGCCCGGGAACGGCCCCTTCCCCGACGGGTCCATACCCTGCACCGTCAACGCGATCGGCCTGCCACGCCACTGGAAGGCGAACCCGCCTTCCGTGCCGTCGCTTACTGAAACGCGTCCCAGATCGTCGACGCTGAACGACCCGAACGATACCTCCTCGTTGCCAACCATGTCCTGCATGCCCTTCCAGCCCGCCATGCGCGCAGCTTGACCGAACTTGGTGAACCATCCATGAACCGCGACCGATGTCCTCCTTCACACACTCGCTCAAACTCGTGCTGGCCCCGCCGCATCCGGCAGGCCGTCCATTCCTGGTCGCCTCAGGTGTCGTAGCCGTACTCGGACTGGTGCTGGGGCTGGCTCTGCCCTCCACCACCGCCTGGGTGGTGGCGGTGCTGGCGTTCGTGTTCTTCCTGTTCTGCCTGTATTTCTTTCGCGACCCGGAGCGGCTGCCGTCGCTCCTGCCCGGCGCCGTGGTGGCACCCGCCGACGGCAAGGTCGTGCTGGTCGGCCAAGTGGCGCCGCCGGCCGAACTCGGTCTCGGCATCGAGCCACGCTGGCGCGTCGCGATTTTTCTTTCGGTGCTGGACGTGCACGTGAACCGGATGCCGGTTGCGGCCGAAGTCACCCGGATCGCCTACCATAAGGGCCAGTTCCTCAATGCCAGCGTCGACAAGGCCAGCGACCTGAACGAGCGCAACGCGCTGGCGCTTCGTCTTGCCGACGGCCGCACGATGGCGGTGGTCCAGATCGCCGGCCTGATCGCACGGCGCATCCTGTGCCATGCCAAGGAAGGCGCCTTCTTCACCATCGGCGAGCGGTTCGGGATCATCCGGTTCGGCAGCCGCACCGATCTCTATCTGCCGCACGGGGTCGAGCCGCTGGTCCGGGTCGGGCAGACGATGATCGGCGGCGAGACTGTCCTTGCCCGTCTCTGATCCATCCGACCTGTTCCCTGGCCGGGTAGCGGGCGTGCCGCCACGGCGGTTGCGCCGGCTGCGCCGCCTGGGCAGACGTGCGCGTCCCCGCTTCCGCGGCCAGTCCTTCAACCAGCTCATCCCGAACATCCTGACCCTGCTCGGCCTCTGCGCCGGCCTGACCGGCATGCACTCGGCACTCGATGGCCGTTTCGGCCAGGCTGCGGCGGCCCTGGTCATCGCTGGCTTCATAGACGGGCTGGACGGCCGCATCGCCCGCCTGCTGCGTGCCACCAGCCGGTTCGGAGCCGAGTTCGACAGCCTGTCGGACTTCCTGTGCTTCGGGATCGCACCGGCCTTCATCATGTATCTCTGGGCGCTGCAGGATGGCGGGCGCTACGCCTTCCTGCCCTGCATCATGTATGCGGTGTGCATGGCGCTGCGGCTGGCACGGTTCAACGCCGGCATCTCCGGACCGACCCAGCCACCGACCTACGCCGCCAACTTCTTCACCGGCGTTCCCGCACCGGCCGGTGCCGGCCTGGCCCTGTTTCCGCTGTTCATCGGCCTCGAGGCGCACAAGCTCGGCCTGCCGTGGCTCTATGTCCTGTCCCGCCACCCGCTGCTGGTTGCGCCGATCCTGATCGCGGTGGCCTTCCTCTCGGTCTCCACCCTGCCGTTGTGGAGCTTCAAGAACTTCAAGGTGCCGGCGCAGTTCGTGCTGCCGATGCTGCTCGGCACCGGTGCGTTCGCCGCCGTCCTGGTGGCCGATCCCTGGGCCGCGTTCGCCGCCGCCGGGCTGATCTATGTCGTGATGATCCCGTTCAGCCTCAGGAGCTATCGCCGCCTGCGCGCGGACGCGCTGGCGCTGCAGGAAGAAGTGCCTGAAGAGGCGGTGGATCCGTCCGGTCCGGCACCGACGACAGGTCCGGTTTCGTAGCTGCCCCGGTGCGGCCGTCGAGTGCCGCCAACAGCATGCACAGGCCGTCCAGGATCGCGTCGGGCGATGGCGGGCAACCGGGAATCGCCAGTGCGACCGGCAGCCGGGCGCCGATCCCGCCCGACACCGCATAGCTGTCCCGGAACGGGCCGCCATCCATCGCGCAGGCCCCGACGGCGACCAGAAATTTCGGCTCGGCCATGGCGGTCCAGGCTGCATCCACCGCCTGAAGCAGGTTGCGCGTGACGGTGCCGCTGACCAGCAGCAGGTCGGCATGGCGCGGGCTGTCGACCATCATCAGACCTGCCTCGCGCAGGGCCCGTACGGCACCGCTCAAGGCCGCCACCTCCAGCGCGCAGCCGCCACAGCCGCCACCATCCAGATGCAGCACCGCCCGCATCGGGCTGACCCGGTCCGTTTGCCTGGTCATAGATCCGCTCCGGATGCCGAGAGGCCGAGCGAGCGGCACATCAGCCGGAGCTCGTCGAGCTCGAGGCCGGGCGCCGCCTGTTCCAGCGCCAGCCACAGGGCCAGGCCGGGATCGTGAATGTGCAGTGCGGAAATCCGGCCGGACCCGATCCTGATCCAGTACCAGACCGGGCCATGCGCCGACTCCGCAACGCCGAATCCCTCCGATGCCGGCCCGAACAGATCCTGATCCGGCAATGCGTCGCGATGCACCGGACCGGCCGGATCGGCCAGCAGCAGGCGACGCACCAGCACAAGGCAGCGGGCGATCTCGTCGAGCCTGATCCGGCAGCGCGCCTGCGCATCGCCCGCCTGCAGAAGCGCTCCGGGCCCGGCCTCCAGATGAAGCGGCGGCAGCGCATGCACGTCGAGTGGCTGCGCGCATGCGCGACCGGCGGGACCTCCGACCATGCAGCGCGCGGCGAGCGATGCGCCGAGCCTGGCGCGACCGGATAGGGGGTTCGAGCTCCCCCCGAACGCCTGTACCAATCCGGGCAACGCAGCCTCCAGGCGATCCAGCATCGCCGGGAGGGACGCCAATCCGATCTCGATCGGGGCGCTTGCGAGACCACCGGGCACGATCGCCCCCATCATCATGCGGTGGCCGAATGCGCCGGCGCAGCAATCCAGCACGGTCTGGCGCATCCAGGCCGCGGACGTGCCGGCCCGGTCCAGCCCGACCAGACGCGCAACCTGGGCCAGGTGATGGAGATGCACCGCACATCGCTCGAGCTCGGCCATGACGACCCGCAACGCTTCCGCACGTGCGGTGATCCGCCATCCACCGGCGGCTTCCACGGCACGGGCGAATGCGGACTGGTGCGCGACCGTCGTCTCCGCATCGATGTGGGCAACCACGGACATTGCTTCGGCCGGCGTTCGGCCCCGCAGCAGCCGGACGATTCCGCGATGGGCGTAGCCGAGCCTGACTTCCAGGCGGGCGACCCGTTCCCCATTCAGGGTAAGCCGCAGATGCACCGGACCCGGGGCGAGCGACTGGACCGGGCCGAGCCCGAGCTGGAAGGCACCGGTGCTTTCATTCTCGGGCTCGACGGTGAATTCGGGGGATTCCGGTGGCCATACGGCTGGCCCTGGACGCGGCGACAGCGGCGCTGTCAGCCCCCAGTTGCCATGATCGAGCCATGGCCGCAGGTCGAGTGCGCCGATCGCCTCGCTACCCCACAGGTCGCGGACCATGCGCTCGCACGGCGAGATCGCCGGACGTGCCGGCGACAAGGCCAGGTAGCGGCGCAGCTCGATCGGCACCGACGCAACCAGCGGGTCGCCCTCCGCATCCAGGAACAGCGCGTGGATCGTGGTTTCGTCGGCCCAGAGAGTGATCAGCCGCAACGGATCGGTCGCCAGCCGCTCGGCCAGATCGGCCCAGGCCTCGGGTACCAGCAGGTAGCGCGGCCACGGCCTGGAAGGCACCAAAGTTCCGGCGCGGATCAGCTCGAACGCGGACGGCAGCGGGCGCGGCACCAGGTTCATGGAACGGTGTCGCGAAGGGCCGGATTTCGTGCCGGCCAGGACGCGCCGCTGAAGGTTTCGGAGACGCCGAGCAGCCATCCCGACAATGAAGAGGGCATGGCCAGGCCGAGCGAGGCAAGCAGCGCCAGCGCGACGAACCCCGAGGCCAGGGGGGCGACCCTGGAAACACGCGAGCCAGACCGGTCGACATCCGGGGAATCATGCCTTGCCCGGCGCAACGAGGACAGCAACCCGATGGCTGTCGCACACACTGCCGCCAGTACCGATACAGCCAGAATCGGCATATCCGCGAACAGTCGCAGCAGCAATACGAAGGCGGCGACGAACGGTCCGAACGGCGGCAGTCCGGCCAACGACAGCACCGCCAGCCGGCGCATCACTGAACCAGCGCCGGACATCGACGGCAGGAGCGCCAGGGGCAACCCGAGCGACAGGAACGACAGGATCAACACGGAAGCAGCAACGCCTCCGGTGCCGCCCACCCCGATGCCGACCGCCGCCGCCCCGACCTGGACCATCGCGGCCAGGGCGACCCGCCCACCCAGCGTCCTGCGGCCCGGCATCAGGCAGACGGCGAGCAGCATCATCGACAGGCCGGATGCGACCTGCACCCCTATTTCGAGCCGAAGCAGAAGCGGATCGGACTCGGGCAACGCATGCAGGCGGAGCGCCACGGTCAGGGCCGGCAGCGCGAACAGGACCGGCAGCAACACAGGTCCGACCACAGGGTCGGCACGTGCAGGATCCGGAATTCGCGTTCCGGAAGCCGAAGCCGATCCGATCCAGGCCAGCAGCATCATCGGGAGCAGCAGGAGCAGCAGGCCGAACATTCGCAGGGCCGGATGCATCACCGACGGTCCCGCCGACAGCCTGCTCCATCCAGCCGGGGCACCAAGCCCGGCGGTGAACATGGCAATTCCTAGCCATGCGGTGAGCAGCGTTCCGGCCAGCATGGCGATATGGCCGGGGCGCTCCCGGTCCGACACCAGCATCGATGCTGCGCCCGCCATGATGACGAACCCGACGAGCATCAGGAACAGCGGGTCGGCACGAGTCGCGGTGATCGCGCCGGCGTTCAGGAGTTGCGCCGCGACCAGTTGGCGCCGCCATCCGTCGGTCGGTGCCGGCGGCACGCCAGCGACCAGCGACGCGGTCAGGAGCACGCCGGGGACGGAAAGTGGCAGTGCGAGTGCCACTGCAAGCCGGTCATGCACCCAGAGTCCGCCGGAGCCGGCATCGACCACCGAAAGAGCCTGCAATACCGACAGCAGCAGCGTGACGAGCGACCCCGCCAGGGCGACAACGACGTAACCACGCGTACCGACTTTCCCCGGCAGCATCGCCAGCAACAGCGTGACAATCAGCGGCCAGACGATCGCAGGAGGAATTACACCGCTCACGACGGACCTCCAGTCTCGGCGCCATGAGTCGGCGCGACACGGTTCCAGGCCTGCGCCAGGCTCCAGAACAGACCTGCCTGCAACAGCAGGAGACAGGCCAGCGACGGCAGGGTCATGCCCGGAAGCTCGCAGGCGGCCATCATCAGCCCGTTGCCGGCAAGAAGCAGCGAGCCGAGGCGCGCAATGGCACGATCGGCCGCCAATGCACCGAGCAGGCCGGTCAACAGGATCGCGGTCGACGCCGACAGCATGCCGCGTGGAAACGCCGGCAGCGCCGCATCCGGCAGCAGCCGGACTGACAGTCCGACCAGCACCAGTCCCGCGAGCAGCCAGGCCACGGTGCGCGGCTGGAAGCCTGGCGCATCGGGCTGGCCCCGCAACAGGCGCCAGGCCAGCCCGGCCTGGATCATCGCCGCCAGCATTCCGACGACAGCGAGCCCGGGTCGTGAACCGGACAGGGCTGCTTCCAGCAAGCAGGCTGCCAGCAGCAGGGCGTGCGCCGGCAATCGCGATCGCCACGCCAGGAGAGCGACCGGCCGCACGAACAGCAGCGACAGCACCAGCAGAGCATCCGGAAGCAGGAGGCTCATTCGCCGAAGCGCCCGACCAGCAACAGCAGGGGCGCCAGAAGCCCGAGCAGCGTGGCCATCCCGGCAAGGCTGCGCGCCTGCCTGCCACCCAACCCGCCGAAGCGGCGCAGTTGCCCGAGCACGAACCAACCGCCCCCGACCCTCAATATCCATCCAAGCAGCCCCAGCAGCCAATAGAGCGGGTTCGACTGGGCCACGGCGAGAGAGCTCGGCAGCAGCAAGGCGGTCACCAGATCGAGCCACACCAGGCGCTGCAGCGCATGCTGGAACCGGAACACGGCCAGGTCCGGCCCGGAGAGCTGTTCCGACAGGCCTGTCTCGTCGGCGCCGGCCGCGATCGCGGCAAGACCCAGGCTCGCCGCCGCCAGCAGCACGGCCGCATTCGGTCCAGCCCTCAGGCCTCCCAGAACGGCGTCCAGGCTGGTGCTGCCGGAGACCAGTGCAAAGGTGAACAGCGCCAGTCCACATGCCGGCACGATCATCAGCGACCGTACGGACACCGACACGGCGGCCAGCCCAGGCCCGGCAATGCCTGCATCGAACGCGGCCAGGAGCACGGCCACCCGCGCCAGCGCCAGCAGCGCCAGGATGGTCGGCAGGTCCGCGAATGGTGCGCTCAGCATGCCGGTGCAGAAGGAGGGCACCAGGATCGCGGCCATGATCGTTGCCGCCAACGCCACCATCGGCGCCAGGACCATCACCGGCGAACCATTTGCCGCACGCACCGGTTCCTTGCGCATCAGGGCGGCCAGCGACCGGATCGGCGCCGACAACGACCCGAACAGCGAGGCGATGCTCCGGGGCATGGAGCTACCGTCTCGTGCGCCCACGGACGCCGGTCCGGTCAGCGTCGCCACCACCAGCATCAGCGCCAGATGCAGCAGCAATGACGCGGTGCCGAGGATCAGGCCGAACGCCGAACTCATGAGAACCGCCACCAACCGCAGAGCGCCAATGTACCTGCGAGCAGAAACAAGACCAGCGCCGCACCCCGATGCCGGAGCATGTGGTCGAGGCCGAGGCTGGCATGCCGGCCCGCCGCGAGCAGCGGACCGAGCACGTGTCCCGGGCGAAGCAGGAATCGCGCGCTAAACGGCATGAGCAGAACCGATGAACTGCCGGTAAGTGCCACACGCAGGGCGCTCGGCATCGCGGCAGGCCCGATCTGGGTCAGCGGATCACCGAACGGGAGCCAAGCCGGAGGGGGCGCGAACCCACCCTCCCAAGCCGGCTCGCGTCGTTCCGGGCGCATGGACAGACGACGCACTGTCCATAGGCAGACTCCCAGCAACGCAAGCAACATCAGCGCCAGCGGCAATGGCCACAGGACGCTGCCGGAACCCGGAGACACCAGCGCCAGCACCGGCGGAGGATCGGCATCGCCGGACAAGGCGACCAGCCGGGCCGCCTGCGCCACCAGCCGCAGCCACATGCCCGGCACCAGGCCGATCAGCAGCGGCAACGCCAGCAAGGCCACGGATGCGATTGCCAGGCTGCGCGGGATGTCCTGCGCCGCCGCACCACGAGGCGTGCGCGGACGGCCCAGAAAGACGATTGCCGCCAACCGCAGCCAGGCGGCAACCGAAACGGCAACCGCGACGACGATCCCGGCAATGCCGATGGCGCCGGCAACGGACAGCATAGCGTTGCCGAGCCGGCAAGCCGCGAGCATCGATTGCAGCAGCAGCCAGAGCCCGTCGAACCCGCCGGCCGGCGGCATGAAGGCAAGCATCGACACCGAAGCAAGCACGATCGGCGCGGCGTGGGGCATGGCGGTCGCCAGCCCACCGAGCCGGCCCAGCAGGGTGGTGCCGGCTTCGTCCTCCACGATACGCGCCAGCCGGAGCATGACAAGGCCGGCCAGGACCTGTATCGGGATCAGCAGCATGGCGGCGTCGAAAGCGGAGGTTCCCAGCGTCGGCAGGTCGTCGAATCGGGCCAGCAGGCACACGCCGACAGCCGTCACGACGAGGCCGTTCTGCAGGGCAAGCAGTCCGCCGCATGCCGCGCGCAGACGTCCGGCGGCGAAGGCCCGGAGTCCAGCGGACAAGCTGGTGATCAATCCCAGCGCCATGAGCAGGAGACCCCAGCCGCCCGGTGGTGCGGTGCCGGCCAGATCGAGCAACAGGCGCAGCAGCAGGAACAGGCCGAGCAGGCTGGCGAACGCCGGAACCGATGCCGGCGCGGCCACGCAGAGCCGGCGCTGCCACCCGGACCACGGAAACAACCCGAGCAGCGGACCGGTTGCGCCAACCACCAGCAGCGGCAGCAGCACACTGCCGAACCCGGTCTCGATCCCGGCCGTCTCGCCGCGCAGGAGCATGAAACCGGCATCGGGCAACAACGCGCCGGCCGGGGTGCCGGCGCCAGCAAGCAGGGTACAGGCGGCGACTAGGCAGCAGACGGAAACGACCCGGCGGCGTGGCCATCCAGGCGAACCTGCGCCGCGCCCGATCATCAGGATCGACAGCGTGCCGCCGATCGCCAGCAGGAACACATCGCCTGCCAGCATGGTCAGGACGATGCATGCAAGCCGGAGCCGGTGCATCGGTAGGACATGGTGTTCGACATCCAGCGACCACTCGGCAAAGAGTGCAGCCAGGAACACTAGCAACAGGAACATGCACGACAACGCATCGAGTTCCAGGCCACCGCTGCCGCCTTCGAACCCGACAGGCAGTGGCAGGCCGGAGAAGCTGCTGCCACCAAACAGGCCCAGCGCAGACAGGATGACCCCGAGTGCGGGCAGCAAGATCCGCGGTACGGGGTCGGACGCCGCCGGCCGCAGCACGCCGAGCGTACCGGATGCCGCCAGGGCAAGCAGCACCAGGACGAGGCCGACGAGGATCAGGAGACTCAGGCTCACCTCTTGCGAATGCGAGCGGGCGGAAACGCGTCGCTTGCTGCGAGATTACTCTGTCGGCCCGGAACAGGGCCAGCCCACCGGCAACGATTCTGCACCGATCAGGCTGGTTGTGACTGCATCAAAGCATCGCCAGCGGCACCTTGCCGGGTGGTGGCGGAAAAGCCTGGTCCAGCTCGGCCAAATCCTCAGCCGTCAGGACCAGTGCGGCCGCGGCGGCGTTTTCACGCAGATGGGCGACGTCGCCGGCCTTGGGGATGCTGATGACGTTCGGGCGCCGGAGCGTCCAGGCGATTGCCACCTGCGCCGGTGTCGCCTCGTGCCGCTGGGCCACGCTGGCCAGGGCCGGCGAGCGAAGCAGCTTGCCGCCCTGTCCGACCGGCGAATACGCCATCAGCGGGATTCCGTGCTCGACCGAATAGGCCAGCAGGTCATGCTCGATGCCGCGATACTCCAGATTATAGAGCACCTGGTCGGTCACGCAGGCGCCGGGCCTGGCAAGGCCGGCGAAGTCGCACATGTCGTCCACATCGAAATTCGAGACGCCCCAGTGCCGGATCAGGCCCTTGGTGTGCAGTGCCTCGAGCGCCTCTATGGTTTCGGCCAGCGATGTGCCGCCACGCCAGTGCAGAAGATAAAGGTCGATACGTTCCACCTTGAGCCGCTTCAGGCTGCGCTTGCAGGCGGCCGGTATCCCCTTACGGGTGGCGTTCGACGGCAACACCTTGGTCACCAGATAGACCTGGTCCCGCATACCCTCGATCGCATCGGCGACCAGTTCCTCGGAAGCGCCGTCGCCATACATCTCGGCCGTGTCGATCAGGCCGAGGCCGAGCTCAATGCCGAGCCTGAGGCTCTCGATCTCGGCCTTGCGACGATTCGGATCCTCGCCCATCCGCCATGTGCCCTGGCCGAGGCACGGCACGTGCGAACCGTCGGCCAGCCTGACCTGGCGTAACGACGGTGTCCGAATTTCAGTCATGGTCCGCGTCTTTGGGTTGACCGGCGGTCTCACCCTCTATTCTCTCGGACGAGGGCGAGCCCATCGCCTCGCCCTGGCTGATCTCGTCCGGAACGCCGTTGGTCATACCCGGCTGATTGACGTCCTTGTGTGATTTGGGTGGTTCACCCTCGGTCGTAAGACCCTTGTCTTCGGTATCGGCCATCGTCCGTTTCCCGT
Source organism: Janthinobacterium lividum (assembly GCA_050954785.1). Taxonomy (GTDB): domain Bacteria; phylum Pseudomonadota; class Alphaproteobacteria; order Acetobacterales; family Acetobacteraceae; genus Lichenicola. The sequence continues at coordinate 17,532 of JBPBQO010000113.1, forward strand.
CTGTGGCGGAGACTCAAACCTCTTCGCAGGCATTCGGTTGCCGCGGCCCGGCGGCGCTATATCGCTCGACCAGGTAGAGCGGCCGGTGCTTGGTTTCGTTGAAGATCCGGCCAAGATATTCTCCGATCACGCCAAGCGTCATCAGTTGTACGCCACCCAGGAACAGCACCACGGCCATCAGGCTTGGGTAGCCGGGAACATGATTGCCGAACATCAGGGTGCGCACGACCAGTTGCCCACCGAACAGCAGCGCGAACAGCGCCACAACGAGGCCGGCGTAGGTGGCGATCTTGAGCGGCACCACGGTGAAGGACGTGATGCCCTCGATCGCCAGGTTCCACAGCGACCAGTAGCTCCAGCTCGTTTCGCCGGCCGCTCTCGCCGCCCGGACATAGGGGACGGCAACGCTGGGGAAGCCGACCCAGGCGAACAGGCCCTTCATGAAGCGGTGATGCTCGCGGAGCTGCAGCAACGCATCCAGCGCCCGCCTTCCAACCAGCCGGAAGTCGCCGGTGTCCCGGGGCAGCAGCACCCGACCGCCGAGACGCTGCATGAGCCGGTAGAATCCATGCGCGGTGGTACGCTTGGTCCAGCTGTCGCCGGAACGGGCGGCACGCTGGGCATAGACCATCTCGAAGCCCTCCCGCCATTGCGCCACCAGCAGTGGAATCACCTCGGGCGGGTCCTGCAGGTCGGCATCGATCACAATGACCGCGCCGGTGGCCGACGCATGATCCAGGCCGGCGGTGAGCGCGATCTCCTTGCCGAAATTACGCGACAGGTTGAGCAGGCCGGCATGCGGGTCGCGCAGGACCAGCGCCTCGATCACCGGCAGCGTAAGGTCGCGGCTGCCGTCATTCACATACAATACGTTCCAGCTCTCGCCGATCGCGGACATGACCGAGGACAGCCGCGCGTGGAACTCGAGCAGGCCGGCGCTTTCGTTGAAGCACGGGACGACAACGCTCAGGATGGGTTGGCCAGGCAGCGCCACAAGCGCCTCGACGTCAGCCGGCACGGGTCCAGCCTTTCGGGTCCTGTTTCCAGTAGGCGAGCGTGTGTCCAGCGGCCTTGGCTTCGGTCCAGCGCAGCCTGGCGGCGGCCACGGCACTCGGTTCGTTGCCGTCGAACAGGTCGAACAGCCGCTCGAACGTCGCGGTGTCCGCAGCCTGCACGCCGTCCAGCAGGAACAGGTAGGTAGCGCCGTTCGGCACCTCGTCGCCACTGGTGATCCAGACCGGCTGCAACGGCGCGTCGCCCGTCTTCGCCGTACCGTGCGGCAGCCAGATCGGCTCGGGTGCACGCCAGAGTGCTGCGTCCAGCGCCTCGACGCGCGCAGCATCCCGGCATCGCACCAGGGCACGTTTGCCGGCCGCCAGGGTGCGGCCGAGCAACGCCGGGAGGCTGTCGTCGGCCGACGATCGGGTGAGGTGGTAGAAACCGATCTCGGTCATGCGCGGCCGATCCATGCAGCCAGGCGGAACCGAACATCGTGCCGGACATACGACCCGGTTGCCACGGATCCGCCTTGTCCCTGCCGAACTTCCACCATGGCAGCCGTGTTACCTCCCGCAAGTCCAGTCGGTTCATGTCGGAGCCGGCTACCGTCACCAGGGCTTCGCCAGAGGAAAAAGATCATGTCAAACCCGTCCGGCATCCGTTTGGCGAGTGCTGCATTGCTGATTGCGGCGCCTCTGTTGTCGCAGGCAGTTCCGAGACCCGCATGGGCCGGCCCGGCCAGTCCCGATTCCGCACCTGAGTCCGAAGTGACCAGCGGCCAGCGGGTGACCGGTCATACCAGGACGCACAAGGCACACTCGGTCAAGACGAGTCCGGAGCAGCCGGCGCCGGCGACCGCCCAGAAAATTCCTCCGTCCGAGCGGCTTCCCGATGAGCCGAACCAGGTAAAAGATCAGGTGGCCCCGGTTCCCGATGCCCCTGTCAAGCCGGGCAGCCGTCCGGCACCCGGGGCCGATACACCGAAGCCGGGCAACGGCTGATCCACCCCGCCTGCCGATCCTGGTGGTTTCGCCGGCGGACGATCGCCGCGTTCAAGCATCTGTCGCGTTATTTTATCGTTTCAGCTATGCATCGTACCAACCCTGAGAGACGATGCAAACTGCCTTGCCGATGTGCCCGGACCTGCCCGACGATGATGCTGGTTGGGCCATACACGTGCGTCTGAAGCGGACGCACGTTGGCTCCTGCAGGCTCGACGCGTGGCTGTCGACGATCATCATGGCACTTTTGCTGCCAATCATGGTGATGCTCGCCGGCAGTCCGGCGGCACAGGCGCAACGGCTGACCTTTCGCCAGTATTCACAGGACCAGGGACTGGCGAACCTTGGCCTGCAATGCCTGAACCAGGACCGGTCGGGGTTCGTGCTCGTGTGCACCGAAAATGGCGCGGCACGCTACGACGGCCGTGAATTTGAGCCGTTCGGCACCGAACAGGGGCTACCCGGGCAAGGCCTTGTCTACGACATGGAGGTGGCGGCCGACGGGCGACTGTTCGTCGTGTTCAGCAACGGCGTCTATGTCTCCGCGCCCACCGATCCGGCCAATCCGTCCGCGCGCGGGCACTTTACGGCACTGCAGAGCGACGCCGGCCCGATCGAGATCAACGTGGCCCATTCTTCGGCGATGCTCGGCAACGACCTGCTTCTGGTCGAGCGCGGGCAACTCAGGATCGGGCGAGCCTCTTCGGGGGATGCACCGGGCTCTATACCGAGGCTGACCTCCTATTTCAGCCCGGCGATGATCGCGCACGATCCGGCGCTGGCGCATATCGTTTCCATTGCGATCACTCCCGATGGGATCTGGCTCGGCTGCGGCGACGGTGAGGCGTGTCACGTCGTCACGAGCAGCAGCGGCACGATCCGGAGCGTTACGGTATTCGGCCCGACGGATGGCCTGCCCAAGCGCCAATGGGCAGCCTTCCTGCGTGACCGCCATGGAACCCTCTGGGCTCGATCGCTCGACCTGATCGCCCGGCTCGGACCGGGAAGCAGCCAGTTCACGGTCGAGGAAATTCCGGGCGGACCAGGGCGATATGCCGGTCACACCGACCGCCTGGTGCTGATCGAGGCCCCTTCCGGCCATGTCCTGACCCAGGGCCGGACCGGACTGCTTATACATAAAGGTGGTGTGTGGCGCACGCTCAATCTGGTTCAGGGCGTTCCCGAAGGCGAGATCGTGGCGATCATGTTCGACCGCGAAGGGTCGCTCTGGTTCGCGGTACGCGCTCAGGGCGTGTTCCGCGGCGTAGGCATCGGCGAATGGGAGAACTGGACCCGTAACGACGGCCTGTCGGACAATGTGATTTGGCAGATGTCGCGCTCCGGAGCCGGACCACTTTGGGCTGCGACCGAAGGCGGCACCGATGCGCTGGCCACGAACCAGCAACTATCCCAGTCCCTGACCCACCTGAACGGGTCGGGATACGTGGTCGCGGTCACGCCCCTCGGCCGGGTTTGGCGTGCCACGCTGGATGGCATCGTAAGCCGGTTCGATCCGGCGACCAGGATCAATTCCGTCGTCGCCGACCTGCCTCCGGCCTACAAAATGTACCTGGACCCGCCCGGGACGAACCACCCGCGCCACCTCTGGTTGGCTACACGCGAGGGCGTCTACAAGGTGGATGATCCCGATGCTGTACCGGCCATCCCGCCGGTGCACATCGACGGCGTCTCCGGCCGTGTCTACGACCTCACCTATGGGCTGGACGGCACGATCTGGGTGATATCCGCCCACGAGCTGCTGCATCAGGAGGCCGATGGCACCATGCGGAGCGTGCTGTCGACCGGGAACGGGATAAATCCGAGCCCGAGCGCACTCGCATTTGCGCCTGACGGCACTCTATGGCTCGGCAGCGGGATCGCCGGAATACAGCGGCTGCACCTCGATCATGACCGCGTGGTGTCGATCGACACGATCGCAATGCCGATGCTCGGCTCGAACAACGTCCTGTTCCTGCGCCGGGACCGTCGCGGCTGGATGTGGGTCGGCGGCGATCGCGGGCTCGATATCTGGAACCCCCGGGAGAGCAGGGACGGAAGCAGCATCGACCAGGGCTGGCACCATCTCGACGAGGAAGACGGGCTGCTGTCGAACGACCTCGACGAAGGCTCGATGTTCGAGGATCCGGATGGATCGCTCTGGTTCGGCACCGGACATGGCATTTCGCACCTGCTCGATCCGGTTCCGGTCCTGGTCTCGTTGCCGCTGCATCCGGTGATCACCTCGGTATTGCTCGGGCATCGCACGCTGCCGGCAGGCACGGTTGCATGGTCGCACGATCCGCTGGTGGTACGGTTCAGCGCGCTCGACTATCGCGACGAGCGCTGGGTGCGGTTCCGCTACAAACTGACGGGCGTCGATCGCGACTGGGTCGACACGGCCGAGCGTGAAGTTCGCTATCCCGAGTTGCCTCCGGGACACCTGACGTTCAGCGTCATGGCCTACGATCCATTGAAGCGCCGGACGTCGGCACCGACCTCGTTCGACATCATGGTCCAGGCACCCTGGTGGCGGACCGGGCTATTCCTGATTGCCTGCGCCCTCGCCTTCTGTGCCCTGGCCATGTCGATCTGGAGGTTGCGGATGAGCTACCTGCTCGGGCGGCAACGGCAACTCGAGGCGCTGGTGGCGGAGCGAACCAGGGAGATCGAGCACGCCAGGGCGGTACTGTTCGAGCAGGCGACACGGGACAGCCTGACCGGTCTGCTCAACCGGCCGGCAACGATGCAGGCCTTCGACCAGGCGATCGAGCGGGCGAACCTCAATGGTGCTCCATTGGCGATTGCGCTGATCGACCTCGACCATTTCAAGTCGATCAACGACCGGTTCGGTCATCTGGGTGGCGACGATGTGCTGCGCGAGATTGCACGGCGGCTCAAGAACGCACTGCAGACAGATGAATGTGCCGGCCGTTACGGCGGCGAGGAACTGGTGCTGATCCTGCCCGACGAAGCCCGTTCGCCGGGCGGGCGGACGCAGCAGTTGCGCGCGGCGATGGTCGAAGCGCCGATCGCCGTCGAGGGCAGCAGCATCTCAGTGACCTGCAGCGTCGGCGTATCGTGGTATCGCCACGGCGACACGTCCGAGACATTGCTCAGGCGGGCGGACCAATACCTCTACATCGCCAAGAATTCAGGGCGGGACCGGATAGAACTCGAACCCGACCAGGATCGCGTGAAAGCCTCCTGAGGCACCGGTCGAGACCCGGAGTCGAACCGGCGGTGAGTTAGCGGAATGCCGTCCGAAGCCGCGACCACGCTCGTTCATCGGGCGGCAGACCGAACCGGAGCCGGTGCGGCTGGTCGTCGAACCGCCGCACCAGGAGACCGGCTTGGCCGAGGCGCTCGAACAGCCCGGCGGCATTCGATGTTTCCGCCAGCCTGAACAGGCGGGTGCCGCCGACCGGGGCGAGCCCGGCGTCGGTCAGTTCCGTGTCCAGCCGTTGTGCCGCCTGTTCCAGGCACTGCGACATCCGGCTTCGCCAGCCATCGTCGGCCAGCGCCTGCAGCCCGGCCTCGATCGCAGGGCCGCCGACGGCCCATGGCCCAAGCAGGGTGCGCATCCGGCCAGCCAGTCCGGTGTCGGCAAGCATGAAGCCAAGCCTGAGCCCGGCCAGCCCGTGGCATTTGCCGAACGACCGCAGCACGACCAGCCCCGCGCATGGCAATAACGACCCGGCCTGTGGCACGTCCGGTTCCAGATCGGCGAATGCCTCGTCCACCACCAGCATGCCTCCCTGCCGGGCACAGCGTTCCGCAAGCGTCGAGAGCATGGCGGCATCGATCCGCCGACCGTCCGGGTTATTGGGATTGCACACGACCAGCGCCACGCCGGCGCCGGCCTCGCCCAGCAGCGCCGCGATGGTCGAGACCCGGACGATAGCGGCCCCGGCCTGGCTCCAGGCAGCCGCATGCTCGCCGTAGGTCGGAGACAGGATGGCGACGCGTCGACACCCGAGCAGGGTCGGCAGCAGCGAGATCAGGATCTGGCTGCCGGGTGCCGCGACCACGTTGTCCGCCGACGGTGCGCCATAGGACGATGCGGCAAGGTGACGTAATGCCTCTTCCGACTCCGGTTCGGGCAGCCGGGTCAGCGCGGCGACGGAGAACGGCGCCAGCGGATAAGGGTGCGGGTTGATCCCGGTCGACAGGTCGATGAACGGCGACGGGGCAGCGGGGAACAGGCGCCTCGCCGCGCCGAGACGGCCACCATGCAGGACAGGATCCATGTTCAGGCGAACGGAATTTGCCAGGTGACCATCGTCGATACCCTTGTCGTTGCGGTGGTGGCGCTGCTGGCCGACGCAGCGTTCGGCTACCCCGACCGGCTGTTCCGGCTGATCGGCCATCCGGTGGTGTGGATCGGCGCGCTGATCGGCTGGCTCGACCGGCGCTTCAATCGGGACATGGTGCCCGACCCGCGCCAGGGCCTCAACGTTCCCGACGTGCGCAGACGCGTCTGGGGCATCGTGTCGCGCAGACGCGTATGGGGCATGATGTCGCTGCTGGTTCTGGCGGGCGTGCCGACGGTGGCGGCCTGGCTCGTCGAGCGTGCCTGCCTCGAAATCCTGCCGCATGCTGCGGGACTTCTCGTGCTCGGCGTCGTCGCTGGATCCCTCTCGGCGCAGCGGTCTCTGTTCACGCATGTGCGGGACGTGCTGGCTGCCCTGGAACGGGGCGGACTCGGTGCCGGCCGGACCGCTGTCGCGCGGATCGTCGGGCGCGATCCCGAGGTGCTCGACGAGGCCGGCGTGGTGCGCGCCGCGATCGAGAGCCTGGCCGAGAACTTCTCCGACGGAGTGGTGGCGCCGCTGCTGTGGTGCGCGGCGTTCGGCCTGCCGGGCATGGTGTTCTACAAGGCGGTCAATACGGCGGACAGCATGATCGGCCACCTCACCCCGCGGCATGCGGCATTCGGATGGGCGTCGGCACGGCTGGACGACCTGGTGAACCTGCCGGCCTCACGGGTGTCGGCGCTCTGGATCACGCTGGCGGCCATGGTCTCGCATGCCGCATCCGCGTCCGGAGCCGTCAGGGCGGTGCGGCGCGATGCCGGCCGGCATCGTTCGCCCAATGCCGGCTGGCCGGAAGCGGCAATGGCCGGCGCGCTCGGGCTGAGCCTGGCCGGGCCCCGGATCTATGACGGCAAGCTGGTCGACGATGCCTGGATGGGACGGGGCCGCATCGATGCCGGCACCGAGGATCTGCGCCGGGCGCTGGCCGTCTATCGCCGCGCCTGCATGGTCGAGGCTCTCATCCTGATCGGCTTGATTGTCGTGGCGTGGTGGACAAGTGCCTACCCTATGGCCCAATGACGGCCGAGCCTTCACGTCACCGCCACATTTCATGCGTTTCCTCGAAGAAGGGCAATCGGGCCCTCAGGAAAAAAACTTCATGATGTCGCGATACAGACGATTATTCGGAGTCATAGCGCTCATGCTCGCAGCGACGACACTGTCGGGCTGCGGATGCGGCCCGCTCGGGGTTGGCTGGTGCGGCCGTGGCGGCGGTGGTTATGGCGGTGACCATCACGGCGGCGGTGGTGGCGGTCACGGCGGCAGCGGTTATGGCGGCGGTGATCACGGCGGCGGTGGCTGGCACTGAACCGGCGGGCGCTCCTTCGGGAGCGCTCGTGGCGATGAGTGCGCCGCTCGCGGCATGATTGCCTGCATCGACCAGTCGACATCCCTGTGGGCGGCATCACGCGCGGCTGCACGATCACCATCGCGAAGTGCCTGGACAAGCGCGTTCATCGCATCGTCGCACGCGCCGCGACGGTTACCAGCATGGCCGATGGACGGCGCACGTCCTTCGACCAGTGCCGCCATCGGACCCAGCCGCATCCAGAGGACTTCCAATATCCTGGTGATGAGCGGCAATCCCGATATCTCGCAGAACGCGCGCCTCAGGCTGGCGGTAGCCGCACGCTCCGCCACGACGTTTCCGGCCAGCTTGGCCGCTTCACGCATCCGCAGCAGATCGTCGAGGTCGTCGAGGTCGCCGGCGGTTGTATGTCGCGCGGCCTGTTCGGCCGCGCGACCTTCGAGATCCCGTCGTATCGTGTGGATCTCGCTGCACATCGCCGTGTCGGCGAATGGCACAAGCACCGAACCCTTCCAGTCCGATACGAGTGCTTCCTCACCGACCAGGCAAAGCAACGCTTCCCTCACCGGCGTCGGGCTGAAGCCCAGGTCGGCTGCCAGCGGCCGCAGGCTGAGACGACGTCCAGGCATCAGCTTGCCATGAATGAGGCCGTCGCGCAGAGCGAGATAGGCACGACGGGTCAGGGTCTCTTCCGGAACGAAGACGTCCGGAATCCGATCGCGGACGGTTTTCACAATAGGCAGGCGACCAAGACCCGTCATCTGTTCGTTCCAGTTCCTA